>JAYVWC010000069.1:0-38666 GCA_043786385.1 Spongiibacteraceae bacterium
CGGGGCGATAAATCGTCAGGTCGATCGGTAGATAAATCGACCAGCTGCTGCCTTCGTCGCAACTAACACGCAGATTCAGGCGCGCACTGGGTTGGAGCGGCTCGCGTGTTTCGATGGCTAACGGCGCGGCACAAACGCTCGGCGCCGACCGTGCATCGAGCGCGCCGGCTTTGTATTCGACGCGCGTTTTAGGGCCGAGCTGCGCTTTTAGTTTGGCGGTATACCCGGCCATAAATTCATCGACTGCTGGCCGCAGCTGGGGATTATCAAGCGCTTGCGTCGAGGTGGTGCCCAAGACGGCGAGTGAAATGCTACAGGCACGTAAAAAGTTACGAGACATCATGATCTTGGCCTATGCTCTAAGGGGTGCGCTACCACTGCTGGCGATAGCGTGCCGACAGTGAGTTTTGATTCCCAAAAAAATCTTGACGCTGTGGCTGGTTAACCAGTACGACAGCAATATCTATGCCGGTCACCGATTCGTGGCGGGCGAGCTTTAACGATGGGCTGCGGCGCCATCGTCATCGGGAGATCGTTTTATGGCCGGGGTGTTAGATTCCGTCAACAAGCGGACCCAATTGGTCGGGCAGAACCGGCTCGAGTTGCTGCTGTTTAAACTCGATGGCAAGCAAATGTACGGCATCAACGTATTCAAAGTACGCGAGGTATTGCCGTGCCCGGCATTGACCTCGATACCAAGAAGTAAGCCGGTCGTGCGTGGTATCGCTCATATTCGCGGCGGTACGATTTCGGTGATGGATCTGGGGCTGGCGATCGGCAAGGCACCGCTCAGCGATATCGAACAAAGCTTTGTGATCATCACCGAATACAACACTGCAACCCAAGGTTTTTTGGTGCGCTCGGTGGAGCGCATCGTCAATATGAATTGGGAGGCAATTCACCCGCCGCCCAAAGGCGCAGGCCGCGATAATTATTTGACCGCAGTGACCGAAATCGATGGCAAGTTGGTTGAAATTATCGATGTCGAAAAAGTACTCGCCGAAATTTCGCCGCCGGTCGAGGAGATTTCCGCCGGCGTTATCGACGAAGCGGTGACTCGCGCGGCGGTTTCGAAGCATGTATTAATCGTCGACGACTCCGCGATCGCGCGCAAGCAGATCAAACGCTGTGTCGAATCGGTCGGCGTCGAGACAACTCTGTTGAACGATGGCCGACAGGCGCTCAATTACTTGCGCGCAATTGCTGATTCGGGCGAAAAAGCTTCCGATAAAATCATGATGATGATCTCGGATATCGAAATGCCGGAGATGGATGGTTATACGTTGACGGCCGAGGTGCGCGCCGATCCGCGGCTCTCCGATCTTTTTGTATTGCTGCATACCTCGCTGAGCGGTGTGTTTAATCAAGCGATGGTTAAAAAAGTTGGCGCCAATGAGTTTCTCGCGAAATTTAATCCCGATCTGTTGGCATCGGTGGTGGCGCAGCGTATTCGTTCGGTCAGCGGCGATCACGGCGAGTGATTGCCGCAGATCAGTTTCGTAACGATCTGCGGGCACCTTAACTTGTAGTCATAAGTTTGTATTCATCAGTTTGTAGTTATAAGTTTATAGTCATCAGTTGTAGCCATTTAGAACAGGATTACGATGAAGCAACAATCTCCGAGCAGTAGCGGTCGTCCCGTGGTGCCGTTGGCGCGCGAGCACTACGAAGAGTTCCGTGCATTTCTTGAAAAAGCATGCGGCATTGTGTTGGGTGACAACAAACAATATTTAGTGACCAGCCGCTTAGCGAGATTGTTAGGCGAATATAAAGTCGACAATTTACACGCGCTGATCGAACTGATGCGCAACAACTCGCAGCGCGGTTTGCGCGAGGCGGTCGTCGATGCGATGACCACCAACGAAACGCTGTGGTTTCGCGATGCGCATCCGTACGCGATTTTACGTGAAAAACTATTGCCGGAATTGCAGCGTACCGCGAGCGCGCCGATTCGTATTTGGTCCGCAGCGTGCTCCTCAGGTCAGGAGCCGTACTCGATCAGCATGGTTGTCGAAGAGACGCGCGCGTCCGGTTTCGGCGCGGCTAAACAACCGGTTGAGATCGTCGCGACGGATCTGTCGCGATCGATGCTGGAAGCGTGTAAAAGTGCCGAATACGACCAGCTATCGTTATCGCGCGGGTTGTCGCCGGAGCGCTTGCAGCGTTTCTTTGAGCCGGTGATTGCCGATCGCTGGCGCCTGAAGAAGGAGGTGCGACAGCGCGTGCGTTTTCAATCGCTCAACCTGCTCGATAGCTATCTGACGCTCGGTAAATTCGACATTATTTTTTGTCGCAACGTGCTAATTTATTTCTCCGGCGAGCGTAAGCTCGATATCCTGTGGCGGCTGCACGCCAATCTGCGGCCAGGCGGCCATCTAATTTTGGGCGCCTCCGAAGGGCTGACCGATGTCGGCGACTACTATCAAATGGTTCAGTGCAGCCCCGGCATTATCTACCGCGCAATTTGATCCACCCCTTCGTTCCATTGCATTAAAAGCCTTGCCGCTTGGCGGCGAGAGGCGGCAAGTGCTTGCCGCCGACGCTTGCCGAAAGTCCTCTTTAAAAAATAAAAATCATTTAAAAACAGTGATATAAAACTTTGGTATGCGCATTGCTCTATAACCCTCAAGCGCAGCATTGCAGGCTGGCAGCAAAGCACTGGGAGCAATCGACATGGCCATCAGTTTCAATCAGGCACTCGGCATTCACGAGCAGGCGCTGTACCTGCGCGCGCATCGCGCCGAAGTGCTGGCCAACAATTTAGCCAACGTCGATACGCCGAATTTCAAAGCGCGCGATGTCGATTTTTCCAAACTTCTCGACAGCGCCAACGCATCACAGCGCGCCGGTGGCGTAGTGCAATCAGCTACCCAGCCGCTGCGTACCAACGCGCGCCATATGAGTTTGTCATCAGATGATGGCGGCGGCGATTTGTTGTACGCAGTGCCGAGCCAACCATCGATCGATGGCAATACCGTCGAAGAGCATCAGGAAATGGCGCGTTTTGCGAAAAATGCGATGAATTACGAAGCCAGCTTGTCGTTTTTGAATGCTCGCTTCAAAGGCTTACAGTCCGCCATTCAAGGGCAATAGATTTAGTAGGGGATCAGCGTTATGTCATACGCCAATGTATTCGATATCGCCGGGATGGGCATGAATGCGCAAAGCATTCGCCTAAATACCGTGGCCAGTAATTTGGCCAACGCGCAGTCGGCTTCCAGCAGCGTCAATCAGGTGTATCGCGCGCGCCATCCGGTGTTTGCCGCCGTACAAAAAAGTGCGCTGGATGTGGCTGCGGGCTGGCCCGAAGCGCCCAGCAGCGGCGAAGAGGGTGCCGGTGTGCAGGTGCTCGGTGTGGTCGAAAGCCAAGCGCCGCTGGAGCGCCGCTACGAGCCGAGCCATCCGCTTGCCGATAAAGATGGCTACGTGCTGTATCCGAATGTCAACGTGGTCGAAGAAATGGCCGACATGATTTCTGCATCGCGCTCGTTTCAAATCAATGTCGAAATGCTGCAGTCGGCAAAAACGATGGCGCAACGTTTGTTAGCGTTGGGGCAATAGCAACATCTGGATCTTGCCTCCCCTGCAAAGTAGGGGAGGTGCCGAACGCAGTGAGGCGGAGGGGTCAGTTCTTGTAAGCCATGACCCCCTCGCCCTTCGGGCACTCCCCCTATTTTATAGGGGGAGCAAGTCAGCGGTTATCACTAGGTAAGTAGTTTGGGAGAGTATTTAACATGGCCACCATTACCGATACCAGTAGCGGAACCTCCGCCGGGATATTAGCGGCGCTCAATAAGAAAACGCCGACCAGTACTGACGCCAGCGCGACTGAAAAAACCAAGAAAGGGATGGGGCAGGATTCCTTTTTGAAATTGCTGGTTACGCAATTAAAAAATCAAAGCCCGCTCAATCCGCAGGACAACACCGCGTTCGTCGCGCAATTGGCGCAATTTAGTTCGCTGGAAGGTATCACCAATTTAAATACGACTGTCTCTAGCCTATCCAACAATATGCAATCGAGTCAGGCGCTGCAGGCTTCGTCGTTGGTTGGGCGTACCGTCGAGGTACCGACCGCAAGCGCGTATTTGCCGGTCAATGGCGCTGTGCGAGGGACTATGGCGCTGGCCAATAGCACCGCTGATTTGCAACTCAAAGTTTTCGACAGCAAGGACAAAGTAATCGTGCAAAAAAATCTCGGTGCGCAGCAAGCCGGCGATTTGCCATTTGCCTGGGATGGCACTGCCACCGATGGCACTAAAGTAGCGGCTGGCACCTATCGCTTCGAAGTAACGGCGAAGGACAGCGGAAAATCGGCAAAAGTGCAGACCTATCTTGGCGCAAATGTTAATAGCGTCACGATCGGCGCCAATCAAGCGGTAATGTTGAATGTGAATGGTGTCGGGTCGGTGGCATTGGCTGATGTGAAAAATATTTTATAGGTGAGTAATTAATTTTAGGTGGGTAATAAATTTTCGAAATTTAGTTGAAGTGTTAGGCGGTTAATTTTTAATTCGAAACATTATGTCAGCAGTGGGAGTAAGCGATCATGTCATTTAATACCGCACTCAGTGGTTTGCGCGCCGCCAATACCGATTTGGCGGTGACCGGCAACAACATCGCCAACGCCAGTACCACTGGCTTTAAAGAATCGCGCACGCAATTTGGCGATGTGTATGCGAATTCCATTTTAGGTACCGGTGCCCGCACGCCGGGTAGCGGCGTGTTGGTGAACTCGATTGCCCAGCAGTTTAGTCAGGGTAATATCAATATCACCAATAACAGCCTCGATTTAGCGATTAACGGTAACGGATTTTTTATCGTTAACAACCAAGGCTCGCCGAGTTATACCCGCGCGGGCAATTTCGGTTTGGATAACTTGGGTTTTATTACTTCGGCGAATGGCGGTACATTGCAGGGTTACCCGGCCAATAGCGGCGGCACGATTTTGTTCGGCGCGCAAACCGATTTAAAAATTCAGACCGCCAATATCAATCCGCAAGCCACCACCAACGTGAACCTGCAGTTGCAATTGGATTCGACCCGAGCGGTTCCGGTGACCGCAGTGTTTAATACCGCTGACCCGACCAGTTTCAATTGGTCAACCGCTGCGAATATTTACGATAGTCTTGGCAATCCGCACTTGCTGACCACGTACTATACCAAGCTCGCTGCAGTGCCTGCGGGTGGTGGTACGGCGTGGAATGTCCGCAGTGATTTAGATAGCGGTGGTACCGCGAATAATTTGGGTAATGTGACGTTCAATACCGGTGGCGCATTGACCGGTACCTCGACGGTAGCAGCGCCGACGGTGATACTTCCACCGACTTTCCTAGCCGATGCGTGGCCTGCTCCGAGCGGTGCCGCAGCACTGGCCTTTACGCTGAATTACGGTGGCTCAACGCAATACGGCACCACGTTTACGATCAACTCGCTCGATCAAGATGGCTTCGCGACCGGTCGTTTGGCGGGTATTAATATCGATGACTCAGGCGTGGTGTTTGCGCGCTACTCGAACGGTAAGGCGCTGACCCTGGGGCAGGTGGCATTGGCTAACTTTACCAACCCGCAAGGTCTGGCACCGGTGGGTGACACCGCGTGGGCGGAGTCGTTCGATTCGGGCCAGCCGACCGTGGGTGCACCGCGGTCGGGGGCGCGTGGCTCGATTCAGGCTGGTGCACTGGAGGATTCCAACGTCGATATCTCCTCGCAGCTGGTGAATTTGATTCTCGCCCAACGCAACTTCCAAGCGAATGCCAAAACCATTGAAACCAATAGCGCTGTGACGCAAACCATCATCAACCTACGCTAATTTTTTGCGATCTCTACCGGGGCGGCAATGCTTGCCGTCTAACCGGCAGAGACTTTCCTCCGGCCGCCTTTCGTGCGGTTTTTTTATTTTCCATAATTTGTTAAATCAACGACTTAAGTGGTCTTATCGCTTTGGCATCGATATTGCTTTCTCTCTATTTGACAAGATTTTATTGACGCTATGGTGGCGATCGCAGCGATGCGTAGCGACCGGGCTGGAGAGCAGTAATGGACAAAGCCGTATATATCGCGATGACCGGTGGCAAACACATTGCCCGCGCGCAGGCCATCCACGCCAACAACATGGCCAATGCCAGCACCACCGGTTTTCACGCCGATCTCGAACAATCGCGCGCCATGGGCGTGTATTACGGCGACGGGTTACCGACCCGTGCCTACGCGCTGACCGAAAGCCCGAGCAGCAATTTTGCCCATGGCACACTGAATGAAACCGGTCGCGATTTAGATATCGCCATCGATGGCGATGGTTGGATAGCCGTGCAAACGGGCTCGGGTGAAGCCTATACCCGCGCCGGCTCATTGCATGTCAGCGCGCTAGGGCAGTTACAAACTGCGGATGGGCGCGCGGTCATGGGCGCTGGTAGTGCGATTACCCTGCCGCGCTTCGAAAAATTGCAAATTGGTGCGGACGGTACCATCACGCTGCGCGAAGAGGGGCAGGCAGCGAGTGCTTTGTCGGAGGTCGCGCGAATCAAATTGGTCAAACTGGATAGCGCCAATCTGCAGAAAGGTGAGGATGGCCTGATGCGCCTTCGCGCCGGCAATGCCGCGCCCAAAGCCGATGCCACCGTGCAATTAAAATCCGGCGTGCTGGAAAGCTCGAACGTCAATGTGGTCGATGAATTTACCAGCATCATGGCGCTGTCGCAGCAGTTTGATGTACAGATGAAACTGATGCGCGCTGCCGAAGATAACAGCGCTTCGGCCACCAAATTGTTGCAAGTGTCGTAATTATTTTTTAAAAAACAGTTTCAAATTTAAAAGTATTCAAATTTAAAAGTCGGAATTGAAAATCGAGAGGGCTACACAAAATGATGCCAGCACTGTGGGTCAGTAAAACCGGTCTCAGCGCACAGACCATGCGGTTGACGACGATTTCGAACAACCTGGCGAATGCCGCGACGGTCGGTTACAAACGCGATGATGCGCAGTTTGAAGATCTGCTCTATCAAGTGCGTTCGCAACCGGGTGCGGCGTCGTCGCAGGATTCGAAAATCCCTTCGGGTATCCAGCTCGGTACCGGTGTGCGGGTGGTCGGTACCACCAAACAATTTACCCAGGGCAGCGTCTCAGTTACTGAAAAACCGCTCGATATGGCGATCAGTGGACGCGGGTTTTTTCAAGTACAGCAAGCTGATGGTACTACCGCGTATAGCCGTAATGGTCAATTCCAATTAAATACCGATGGCGAAATTGTGACGCCCGGCGGCCTGAAAATGAATCCTTCGATCACTATTCCAGCGGATGCGCAGTCGGTGACGATAAGTAAAGACGGCATTGTCGAAGTGCAACTTGCCGGTCAGGCCGCGCCGCAGCAACTCGGTCAAATTCAGTTGGCAGACTTTATTAACCCAACCGGCCTACAGGCGATTGGTTCTAATTTATATATCGAAACTGGCTCCAGCGGTTCGCCGCAACAAGGCCAGCCAGGTAGTACTGGTTTTGGCACGGTGCAACAGAACTCGCTGGAAAGCTCCAACGTCGATGTGGTCGAAGAGATGGTCAATATGATCACCACGCAGCGCACTTACGAAATGAATTCCAAAGTGATTAAAACCGCCGACGAAATGTTGCAATTCATCACGCAGACGCTTTAACGAGTGACGGCAATGACCAAGCAAATGAAGCGGTGCAGATACGGATTATTAGGTTGGGCTTTGGTTGCGACCAGCGGTTGCGTGGTCGCCCCCGATCCCAAGCCCGGCGATCCTGCCTATGCGCCGGTATCGGCACCCTCGATGTTGCCGCCGCCGCCGAATCAAGGCGGTATCTATCAGGCCGGCGGCGGTCTCTCGTTGTTCGAAGATAAGCGAGCGCACCGTATCGGCGATGTGATTACGATTTTATTATCGGAAAGTACAACATCGAGTAAAAAATCTGATACCGCGATTAAAAAGGACGACTCGATTGCGATCGGCCCCGGCATCGCGCTCGGGGCGCAACCGAAAATTGGTGGCGTCAATATGACGACCACGCTGGATGGGAAGCGTCAGTTCGACGGTGCCGCTAGTGCCGATCAGAGTAATAAATTGCTGGGCACCATCACGGTGATGGTTTCCGATGTGTTGCCTAACGGTTTGCTCGAGGTGCGCGGCGAAAAATGGATGACATTGAATCGCGGCGAGGAGTTTATTCGCATCCGCGGTTATGTGCGTCCCGAGGACGTATTGCCAGACAACACGATACTGTCTGCGAAAATTGCCGACGTGCGCATCTCCTACAGCGGTACTGGCGAATTGGCGGAAGCGAACAAGCAGGGCTGGGCATCGCAATTTTTCAGTTCTCAATGGTGGCCGTTTTAAGTCAAGAGTCGTTGGTTAACGAGGTATGAATGCGGTGTTAAAGCAACGAGTTAAAAAATTAGCTGGACGACTGCTGGTGGCGTTAGCGCTATTCGCTACGGTCTTTGATGTACATGCAGAGCGCCTAAAAGATATTTCGAGGTTGGCGGGGGTACGTTCCAATCCGTTGATTGGTTATGGCTTGATCGTCGGCTTGGATGGCAGCGGCGATCAGACTACACAGACGCCGTTTACCACACAGTCATTCAGCAATATGTTGAAACAATTCGGTATCGTTATTCCGGAAGGTAAGACCTTTCAGTTAAAAAATGTCGCGGCGGTCAGTATCCACGCCAATTTGCCCGGCTTTATAAAGCCGGGTCAGACCATCGATGTCACCGTCGCGTCGGTGGGTAATGCGAAAAGTTTACGTGGTGGCAGTTTGTTAATGACCGCGTTAAAAGGTGCCGATGGACAAACCTACGCGGTGGCGCAAGGCGAATTGGTGGTCAGTGGTTTCGGCGCAGAAGGTGCCGATGGCTCGTCGGTGACGGTCAACGTGCCGAGTTCTGGTCGGATACCGAACGGTGCAATCGTCGAGCGCGAAGTGCCGAATGGTTTTGCCGATAGCGCCGGGCTGCTGTTCAACTTAAACCGCGCCGATTTCACCACTGCCAAACATGTCGCGGAAAGTATCAACAAGCTAATGGGGGCGGATAAGGCAGAAGCGATCGATGCGATGTCGATTCGGGTCAGCGCACCGAGCGATATCAATCAGCGGGTTGCCTATGTATCGGCACTGGAAAACCTGCTAGTGAGCACTGGCGATGCGCCGGCGCGGGTGGTGATTAATTCGCGCAGCGGCACCATCGTGGTAGGCAATCATGTGACGGTCAGTCCGGTAGCGGTGACGCATGGCAATCTGGTGGTTACGGTTTCGGAAAGTTTAAATACCAGCCAGCCGAATGCATTTGCCGGTGGCCGCACGGTGACGACACCGGCATCACAAGTCAGTGCCACCGAGGAGAGTTCGCATATGTGGCGGCTGCCTAAAGTCACCACGTTGGAGGATATCGTGCGCGCAGTTAATCAAGTGGGCGCGGCGCCGGGCGATTTGATGGCGATTATTGAGGCGCTGAAGGAAGCTGGCGCATTAAACGCCGAACTGATTGTGATTTAAATTTTGCCTCCCCTGCGAAGTAGGGGAGGTGCTGAGCGTAGCGAGGCGGAGGGGTTTGTTGCCGCAAAGATGACCCCCTCCCCCCTTCGGGGTACTCCCCCTATTACATAGGGGGAGCAAGATATAGCTGAGGAGTTTTGCGTGATCGAAAAAAATGCAGGCATCGTTAGCACCCAGCCGCAAGTTTATACCGACTTGTCGAGCCTACAAAAAATTAATGCTCAGGGGCATGCGAATAAAAGTGAAGCCTTAAAATCGATCGCGCATCAATTCGAATCGATGATGGTGCAGCAAATGATGCAAAGTATGCGTAAGGCCAACGAAGCATTTTCCGAAGGCGATATAACATCGAGCGGCGAACAAAAATTCTATCAGGATATGTTCGATAACCAACTGTCGCTGAGTTTGAGTCAGGGGCGCGGTTTTGGTATCGCCGAGGCGCTGCTGCGCCAATTTCGCGGCAAATATGCCGATCCGAACGCCGCGAAAAATACCGCGGAAGCCGAGCATGCGCTACCCAATAACGCGGTTAGTAGCACTCGCCAACAAGCATTGTTCGTGCAAGCCGCCGCCGAGCTGCCAGCAAATGCGGTTGCCGATTCGGACGCGGCATTTAGCGAGGCGGTCTATCAATTGTTTCAGAGTAATACTGGCGCGGTCGCGAAACCCACAGTGTCGGCGCAACCGAGTGATACTCCCTCACTCGACGGTACGCCAGAGAATTTTGTGAAAGCATTGCTGCCAGCCGCGGAACGGATTGCTAAAAAACTCGGTATCGATAGCCGTGTACTGTTATCGCAGGCAGCCTTGGAAACCGGCTGGGGTCAAAAAGTATTGCAGCGCAGCGGTGGTGCTTCGAGTTTTAATTTTTTCAATATTAAAGCCGGTGCCGATTGGCAGGGCCCAACGCTAACGGTGCCGACACTCGAATATCAAAATGGGGTGGCGGTGCGCGAAGTCGCAAGTTTCCGTGCCTATCGCTCGGCGGAGGAAAGCTTTAGCGATTACGCGGATTTAATCGCGAATAATCCACGCTATCAGCAAGCATTACAACACGGTGAAAATTCCGCTGCCTATGTGAAAGCAATTGCGGCGGCGGGCTACGCCACCGATCCGCGTTACGCCGATAAAGTGTTGGCGGTCTTTAATGGTAAAGAAATTAATGGCGCACCGCTGCAAGCCGCAGCTGCCGATTCCGAACGATTGTAGAGCCGCATAATTAGGCTTTCTGAGCAGAGTAATACGTTATGGCTGACTTACTGAATATTGGTATCTCCGGATTATCGGTCAGCCAGAAATCGCTTTCGACTACCGGTAATAACATCACCAATGCCAATACACCGGGCTTCTCGCGGCAGCGGGTTAATTTAACGCCGCAAACCGAACAATTTATCGGTGTCGGTTATGTCGGCTCCGGCGTGCAAGTGCAAAATATAGAGCGCATGGTTGATCAAATATTGGTTGGTCAGTTGCGTGCAGATACTTCCACGTTTCATGAATTAGATACCAGTGCGACTCAGCTGAATAAACTCGATTCTTTGCTGGCCGATCAAAGCACTGGTTTGTCGCCATCGTTGCAGTCGTTATTCGCCGGTTTGCAACAGGCTTCGCAGGATCCCACTTCGATTCCCGTACGCCAAGTGGTGCTGAGTGATGTTGGCAATTTGGCGCAGCGTTTTAACGCGCTGTTCCAACAACTGCAAACGCAGGCGCAAACTGTTAATGCACAATTTGTATCGAGCGCGAGTGTAGTCAGCAGTTTCGCTAAAAATATTGCCGCATTGAATCAGAAAATTGTCGAGCAGGGCGGTGGTACCACCGAGCAACCCAATGCGTTACTCGATCAACGCGAAGAGTTATTGCGGCAGTTGTCCGAAACTGTCGGCGTTAAAGTGGTGCCGATCGATAACGGTTCGGTCAATGTGTTTATCGGTAGCGGTCAGCCGCTGGTGATTGGTAGTCAGGCGAACAGTTTGTCGAGTGTGCCATCAACTACCGATCCGAGTCGGCAAGCGCTGTCCTTAAATGTCGGCGCGGTCAGTATCGATATCACTCAGTACATTAGCGGCGGTAAGCTCGGTGGCTTGGCGAACTTTCAAAATGGCACGCTCGACAATTCATTTAATTCATTAGGGCGAATCGCTATTTCGATCGCCGATGCGATGAATCACCAGCAAAAACTTGGCCTCGATCGCAACGGTAATACCGGCACCAATATCTTTACCGATATCAATACCGCAACCGCGCAAATTTCGCGCGCGATTCGCGCCTCCACCAATAGCGGTCTCGATCAACCGCAGGTCACTATTGCTGATCCGTCGGCGTTAACTACCAGCGATTATCAGCTACGTTTTAGTAGCGCCACCGCATACACATTAACTCGGCTCAGCGATAACACCGCCGTTGCGATCGGCGTGTTGGGGGTGGGACAAACCACGATTCCTGCGGTGGGCAATCTCGATGGTTTTCAAATTCAAGTGTCGGCGACACCGACTTTTGTAGCGGGTGATAATTTTTCGATTCAACCGACTCGGCTTGGTGCGCGGGCGATGGACGTCGCCTTGCAAAAGCCCGAGGAACTGGCGTTTGCACAACCGATTCGCACTGCTGCCAGCGCGACGAATCGTGGTGGCGGTACCGTATCGCAGGGGCTGATGGTGCCAGAGTATCAAGCCGCCACGGCGAGCGCTGCGTTTAATGTCGCGACGCCGTTGACGCGGCCGCTGTTGGTGCGTTTCACTTCGGCGACGACCTATCAGATTCTCGATAATACCAATGCTGCGGCACCTGCTGCATTTGCTCCGCCGCTCACCGGTAGCATCACACCAGGTCAAAACAATATTGTACAAATCAACGATGCTGCCGGCCTGCCATCGTATCAAATTACCCTGGCGGGTAATCCGGCGAGCGGTGATCAATTTAGTGTGGCTGTTAACTCGGGCGGTAGTTCTGATAACCGCAATGCATTGGCGTTGGCGGGTTTAAATCTAGTGCAAACTGTCGGTGTGCAAAATTTTTCCGATGCATATGGGCAGTTGGTATCGGCGATCGGCGCCGATACCCAATCGGCTCAAAATAATCGCGCGGCTGCCGATACCCTATTGAATCAATCGCAAGCCAGTCGCGATGCGGTATCGGCGGTCAACCTCGATGAAGAGGCGGCCAATTTAATTCGCTTTCAGCAAAATTATCAGGCGTCGGCGCAGATCATCAGCACCGCCCGCACGCTGTTTCAATCGTTGTTGGCCGCGTTTTAGTCAATGTTTTCGGTAAAGATGGCTCGTAGATATTGTTTGTAGAGGTTTAAGTATGAGTCGCATATCGTTGGTGCAGGTGTTTTCGCAGGGCTTGCGCGGCATTTTGAATTCGCAGAGCCAGCTGTATAAAACGCAGGGGCAATTGTCTTCGGGTTTGCGCGTGCAGACGCCGGCCGACGATCCGATCGCGGCCGCGCAAATTTTACAATTGGATCAAACCCAAAGCGATATCGAGCAATATAAAAAAAATATTAACGGTGCAACCAGCAGTTTGGAATTGGAGGATACCCAGCTTGGTTCAGTAACCACGTTATTGACTCGCGTGCGTGAATTAACCATTCAAGCGGGTAGCGGCGCGCTGGTGCAATCGGATCGCGTTGCCATCGCGACTGAACTGTCTACGCGAATCGATGAATTAGCCGCGCTGGCTAATACCCGCAATAGCAACGGCGAATATATTTTTGGGGGCTTTCAAGGGCAGCAGGCACCGTTCGTTAATAACTCCTCGACGTACACCTACCGTGGCGATGAAGGCCAGCGCAATGTGCAAGTCGGTACCAGTACCTTTGTGCCGATTAACGACAGCGGCAATTCAATTTTTGTCGCAGTGTCGTCGATTCGATTACCGGCTACCGCGGCCGTGGGCAATATCGGTACCGCATCAATGGCAATGGGACGAGTAATCGATCAAACGCAATTCAACGCCAGTTTTGGTGCTGCGGCAATCGCTGGCAGCTCGACCATAAATTTGACCGGTTCGGTGCCGGTGGCAGGTAATCGGGTGATTGTCGACGGCGTAACGTTTACGTTTGCCGATGCCGGTGCCGGTAATCCGAATGCCACCACCGTGGTCAATGCCACCAACGTCACCGTGACCACCGATCTGACCACGGCGCCGAGTGCTGCTTCAGCCGGTGCCGCATTGGTCGCCTCATTCGCCGCAGCGAAAGCTGCACCGGCCACTGCGGCCGCGCTGGCACCACTGACTGCCTCCGGCGCTGCCACGGTAACACTCACTGATACTCGAACCGGGTTGGCGGCGACGGTAGGGCGTACGATTAGCACCGCGCAGGGAGCCGGGGCGAGTAACTTTGGCGGCGCCGCGCCGACCTTGGTGCTCGATGCCACCGGCGCTAATGCCTCTAACACGTATACCGTGTCGCTGAATATGTTGGCGTTGCCGCCGACCTATCAAATCGATACGGTGCCGGTTAGCGCGCCGGTGGCGAGCGGTAATTTTGTTTCGGGCACGCCGATAACTTTTAACGGCGCGCAAATCGATATCGTCGGCACCCCGGCCAATGGCGATAGCTTTACCGTCGCTGCGCCGTCGACCCAGGATGTATTTACCACGCTGCAAAAATTAACGCAGGGTTTACTGTCGCCAATTACGCCAGCCAGCGATAATAATTTTCGCATTGCCGATTTAATTTCCGAGAGTCTGGATAATCTTGACGCTGCGCAAACCACGGTCAGCACGGTGCGCGCAAAAATCGGCGCACGCTTAAATACTCTGCAAAGTAGCGGCGATTTGCAGGATGGTGTGGGTTTGGTCAATCAGAAAATATTATCCGAAGTGCGCGATCTGGATTACGCTGCCGCGCTGTCGCAATTAGCGCAGGAGGATTTGGTTTTGAAAGCGGCGCAACAAAGTTTTGTGAAAGTCAGCAGCTTGTCGCTGTTTGATTTTTTGCGCTAGGTTTACTCCTTAAGAAATGACCCCTCCGCCGCTTTGCGGCACCTCCCCTATTTTATAGAGGAGGCAAGCTATCACTCCGGTTCAACTATTAGCGCTGACTTGTCTCCCCTATGCAATAGGGGAGATGTCACGCTTGCGTGACAGAGGGGTCATCTCTTAAGCGGGGTTATCACTTGCGAAAATTAACGCGTGGCGGTATTTAAATACGCATCGACGGCGCGATGATTTTTATTGGTGGTGAGTGCGCTGCGCATTAATTGTTTGCGCGCGGCAAGGGTGAGATCCTGCAATTCCTGTTCGCTGTTCAACATGGTGTTGAGGCGTTCGCGATAAAAATTCGACGTATTCGGGCCAACCGGGAATGCTGCGAAATGATCGAGCACTTGTTGATGGCGCACAGCGGCCATTTCCATCACGTTGATCCATTCGCCGACATCGGCGGCGCTGCGCAGTGCGGTAGTTGCCGTTTGAATATTGTGCCAGCTCGATTCGATCGTCGATGTCGTCATCGTTATTTACTGCTGTTGGTACTAGCGAGTTGTTGGGTTAAGTAAGTTTGCGTTTGTTTCAGTTGCGCAACAATGGTATCGAGTGCGCTGAATTGCGCGCGATAACTGACTTCCAGTCCGGCGATGCGTTTATTCAGCGCGACCTGTTGTTTGTCGAGATCTTTCAGTTTGGCATCGAGCGTCGTTTGGCTGTTTTTAAAAATGCCTTTGTCGCTTAACGCATCGGTCAGTTTGGTGTTCAGTCGTCCTGCAATGCCTAAGTCGCCAGAAAATAATTTGCTGACATCGCTCAGTTTGGTATTCAGTGCGCTACTGAGTTTAGTGTCGTTGATGGTTAGCGCGCCATCGGCGGTGGTGGTGATGCCGAGGTTGGAGAGGGCATTTAAATCGCTGGCGCTACCGGCCACCGCATTGGTTAATCCTTGCCGAATACTGCTCGACAATAAACCGACCGACGCATTGCCGAGCAGCGGGCCACCGACATTGGTTTTGCTGTCGTAGCTGGTCAGTTGATTGTAGGTAAACGCATAGGCGTTGTACGCCGAAACAAATTTTTGCACGGCCGTTTTGATACTGGCGGTATCGACCGCGACCGCGAGCGTGCCGGTGGGTGGAATCAGCGGATCGCCTTTGACGGCGGTGATAGTGACACCGGTGATCGAATCCTTAAACACATTGCTGGCGCTGCTTGCTTGAAAGCCATCGATGGTAATCAGCGCATTTTTAGCGGCGTTGACTTCTTTTACTTGGGTGTTAACGAGATCGGCTTTCGAGTAATACAGCTGCGATAAACCTAAGTTATCGGTATTGCTAACATCGCTGCCATCGGCAACGCTAATTCCAATCTGTGCGCTACTGCCGGAATTATTCGCTGTTAAGGTCAGCTTCGAAACGGTGCCGCCTAAACCGTCACCAACCGTTAACACACTGGCTTTGACGCTGGTGTTGCCGGTGGCTTTGTTAATCGCATCGCGAATGCCGGCTAGCGAATTGTTGGTGCCGTCGATGGTGACATCGAAGCTGGTCGTTCCAGAAGTGATGGTCAGTGTGCCGTTACCGACGACTGTGCCGGGTGATGCAAAATTGCCAGATGCGATTTTGTTGGTGGAGGCGAGATTTAATACGCCGATGGTGTAATTGGCGGCTTCGGCCGTTGCGTCTGCGCTGACGGTGAAAGCCGTGTTATTGCTCGATGTGGCCGCGCGCTTAGTAAACAAAGTGGGGTCTTTTAAAGCGCTGGCTGCATCTTTTAGCGAGGACACCGAAGACTTTAATGTGCCCCAAGCTGAGATCGTGGTTTTGGTTTGGGTTTGACGCTGGGTGATGACATTTTGGCGCGGCGCTTTTTCCGCATCGAGAATTTTGGTGAGCAAGCCGCTGAGATCGATACCCGAGCCGGTACCGAGTGCTGAGATTAAGCCGGTTGCTCCGGTAGAGCTGCTGCTTGCCATACAAAGTCCGCCTTTACTAGCCGTCAGATACTGCTGCTAGCTGCCAGATATTGTTGCCAGCTGCTAGATACTGTCAGTCAAATAGTTGGCAATGATGAGTGCAATTGCCCCGCTTGTCTGTAGTACAGCATAGGCTATGCCAGATAGACAAAAACTGCAAAGTGCGCGGCATTGCTAGCGCGCACTTTGCCTTTCGTTAAGCGCGATCCTGAATAGACAGGCTCGTTAACTGCTCGTCGATTGCAGCAGCCATTTTGAGGGTTGCTTCGGCCGGAATTTGTCGAACCAACTCTTTGGTCTCGGTATCAAATACTTTGACTACGGTATCACCAGAGCCTTTGTCGATACTGAACGATAAAGTGCGTTGCACATTTTGCACATAGTCGTTCAGTTTGCTGACGGCGGTCTTCAGTTGCTCCGAGTTGGCTTCAAAAGTGTTTGCGGCGGGTGCAGTTGGCTTGGCTTCGGTGGTTGCCGGAGTCACACTAGTTGCGCTAACGCTGGAAGCCACCGCCACAGAAGTCTGAGGCGGTGGCTTCGCTAAGGAACCAGTATTAACCACTGAGTTAATCATGGTCATTCACCTTTGGTTAAAAGTTAAAGCGGTGTGGGTTCCACCCACACCGCTTGCATCACTTATCGAAGTAATGACAACACCTGTTGTGGCAGCGAGTTGGCCTGCGACAGAATCGCGATACCCGCTTGTTGCAACACTTGGCTGCGCGACAGGTTGGCGGTTTCCGCCGCGAAGTCGGCATCGCGAGTACGGCTACGGGCAGCGGTTAAGTTCTGCGCCGATATCTGCAGGTTGTCGATGGTCGATGCGAAACGGTTTTGATACGCACCGAGCGATGCACGTTGGGAGTTGACCTGTGCCAACGCGCCGTCGAGCACTGCGATCGCCGCGTTCGAGCCAGCTACTGTACCGATATCTACTGCTGATAATTGGCTGAGCGCCGGGTTCGCACTGCTTAAACCGACTTCGGCTAATTGAGTGCCGCCTAAGGTAAAGTTGGCAGCGGAGCTGAGTGTCAGCGTGCCGCGTGTAGTTTGCGCGACATAAGCGCCGCCTACAGTACCTGCCGTTGTCGCAACCTGTACTAGTGCGCCAGCACCACCACCGCCTGTGACGGATTCGCTGTAGCTGGCAAAGGTGCCAGCCGCACCCAGTTTTTGGTTGGTGAAGGCTACAGCGCCAGCGGTGTTGACGGCGGCAAGCGTGGTGGTTCCCAGCGCACGTTGTGCATTGACTGCCAGCGCGATGGCGTCGCCGACGAGGGTGACGGAGTTGCCGTCGGCCACAGTCACCGCCACGTTGCCAGAGGTGATGGTGGCGTCGGTGGTGAACTCATAGGTCTTGCCATCGATTGTGAACGTGTCAGCTTCGGTTAGTGAGCCGGCGCCGGGAGAGCTGAGGTCAAATGCGCCGCCGACAGTCACGGTGGTGACGTCATTGCCGGTTGGATTAGTACCGGTGCTGACATCGAAGCCAGTGGCGTTATAGATAACATCGGCGCCAGCTGGTGTGGTGGTAGCCGAAGTCAGTGCAATATCGCGACCTTCGGTCGAAGTCAAAGTGACCGCGCCGGTCGACAAGTTGGTGGCAGCGGTTACGCCGGAGGTATTCGATACCAAATTGATTGCTGTTGCTAGGTTCTGACCTTGCACAACGGCGGAGCCATTGCCGGCTACTGAGCCGATCGACACACCATTGATTAGTAACGCGCCGTTGGTCAACGTGGCGCCGGCGATCGGTGCGATACCGACCACTGCAGTGGACGCAGTAGCGGTGACACCGGTGTTGGAACTGGCGGCGTTGATCGCGGTGGCTTTAGCCGCGGCGCTGCCGGCGGTGAAGCCTGCAGCCGAGGTGGCGGCTGAAGCGCCGATAACGACGCTATTGATGGTGAATGCGGTGGCCGCACCAGTCAGTGCGGTGGCTGTGACCGCCGCGCTGCTGGCTTGGTAAGCGCCTAAAATGCTACTGGTGGCACCAGCGATCGAGACGCTGATGGTTTGGTTGGCGTTGGCGCCGACCTGGAATTGCGCGCCGGAAAACGAGCCGTCCAGCAGATTCAGGCCGTTGAATTGCGAGGTACTACCGATACGTTGTACTTCCGCCACCAGCTGCAATGCTTCTTGGTTCAGCGCTTGGCGATCCGAGGCGGAGTTGGTCGAGTTCGCCGATTGCAAAGCCAGCTCGCGAATCCGTTGCAGGTTGCCGCCGACGGTGCTGAGTGCGCCTTCCGCCGTTTGCGACAGCGAGATCGCGTCGTTAGCGTTACGCGCGGCGACGTTAAAGCCGTTGATTTGGGTGGTCGCGCGATCGGAGATCGATAAACCGGCGGCGTCGTCTTTAGCGCTGTTGATGCGCAAGCCAGAGGATAGACGCTCCAATGAAGTATTTAACGAGGTTTGTGATCGATTCAAGTTGTTCTGAGTCGACAGTGAAGGAACGTTACTATTGATAATTTGCGGCATTTTCTTGCTCCTCTGCCCCTTCGCGTCTTGGTTTGAAGGGAGCGGGTTGGGAATGAAGGTGTGGGACACACCCAATAAAAGACCTCTTCGCTAAAGGGTATCGGCACCTTTTCCAAGAGCTTTAATTTTTCTTTTCATCCATCATCGTTTTGCTGGCCCAGTAAGGGAATTATTTTGTGCGGGGGTAAAGTTATCGGTGTTGCGGTCGCTAAATCAATCAGGCACGATTTTTCTCGCGTGTGACCAGTATGTGCGCTCCAGTTGCCTACTGTTTAATTCATCTATAGTGTTACTGTAATCATCGGAGATAATTTCATCATGGTTAGCCAGCACGCCGTATCGCAATATCAGCAGGTCAACACTGCCGCTCTGGTGGAAAATGCTTCTCCGCACCGGTTGGTTCAGATGTTGATGCAGGGTTGTTTGCAGCGCATTGCTGAGGCAAAAGGTGCATTGCAGCGCAAGGATGTCTCTGTCAAAGGGCTTGCTATTGGCAAGGCGATTGATATTATCGGCGGACTACAGTCCAGCCTGAATAAAGAGGTTGCTGGTAGTTCTTTGCCGCAGCAGTTGGACTCGCTGTACGAATACATGCAGCAGCGTTTGCTGGAAGCCAACTTGAAAAACGATGTGGCAATGCTAGACGAAGTTGCAGGCCTGATGCGTACCGTCAAAGATGGCTGGGATGGAGTGGAGCCGACCGCCGCGCTGCGGTAATTCTACTGTTACAGTAGATATTCTTCTGTCGGGCGATCGATTCTAGTTAAACCATTTCTGACCGCAGCATTGGCATAACAATATATAACCAACAGTGGTGCGCGGAGATGTTGTCGTCAGTACAGGGCGAGGTGCCGACTATAGATTTCCCCGTTATTCTGGTTGTCGAAGATAATCCAGTAGAGCGGGCTGTGGTCGACCGTATCCTGCGCAGCGCAGGTTTCGGCGTCATTGTGGCTGAATGCGGTGAGGCGGCGATTAAGCGCGCTATCGAAGACGAGCCGGATATAATTTTGCTCGATGCGTTGCTGCCTGATATCGATGGCTTCCAAGTATGCCTAGAGCTGAGTCGCCACCCCAAGGCGCGCTTTATTCCGGTCGTAATGCTGACGGGGCTCGACGATGTAACATCGATCGATCGGGCTTATGAAGTGGGCGCCACCGATTTCATCACCAAGCCTATTAATCACTCGTTGCTGGTGCATCGCATTCGCTATTTATTGCGCGCGCGCAATGTGATAAATCAATTGCGACGTAGCCGTCAATCGTTGGCGAGCGCCCAAAAAGTTGCCAAGTTGGGGCATTGGGAATATCACATCGAAAAGCAGCGCGCCGTATTTTCCGAAGAAATGTTGCAGCTGTATCGGCTAGATTTGAGTCGAGCGAATAGCAACGGCTTTCAGTCGCTTCTCGATGTGTGTCACCCAGGCGATCGCGCTGCTTTGACGCATGCGATCACGGTCGCCATCCAAGATCATGCGGGCAGTCGCGTCGAACATCGAGTTGAGTATTCCGATGGCACCGAGCGCGTGTTGGAAATGCATCTCGCGGTTGTGCCAGACGAAGACGGCAGTAGCCGATTGTTAGGTATCAGCATGGACGTTACGGTGCGCAAAGAGACCGAGCGTGAAATGTTACGGTTGGCGTACTTCGATCGTTTGACGGGCTTACCGAACCGCTCGTTATTAGAGTTGATTCTGGATCAAGAAATCCCTCGCGCGCACCTTAACGGCCAAAGTGTGGCATTGATTTACATCGATCTCGATTTATTTAGCCGCGTCAACAATGCGATGGGTCACAGTGCTGGTGATGCGGTGCTAAGGCAGGTGGCTTCGCGATTGGGGCGCTTGGTGGTAGCGCCGACGCCGCAGGATTTACTGGAACGTTTGTCGTTAACGATAGCGCTAAGCGCCGATTGGTGCGGTGGTTTGGTGGTGCGGTTGGGTGCGGATACCTTCGCAGTGGTGGCGACTTCGCACGACGCGGAGGAGGGGCATGCTGGCCAGTGGGCCAGTGCGGCTCGACAGCTATTTCTGCAACCATTTGTGTACCGTGGGCAGGAGGTATTTGTTACCGCCAGCCTTGGTACCAGCTGTTCAGATTCGGCGAATTGTCCGGCTGAGATGTTGTTGCAACAGGCTGATATGGCGCTGCGCGAAGCCAAGTCGGAAGGGCGCAACGATGTGCGCGCCTATCACCGCGGCTTGGTGGCGCGCGTGTCGCAGCAAATGTCGGTGCAGAGCGATTTGCGCAAAGCGTTGCGGCGCGGTGAGTTCATGGTGTATTACCAGCCCAAGGTGGCGATGCGCACCGGCGCGGTCACTGGTTTTGAAGCATTGATTCGTTGGCAGCATCCTACGCGCGGCTGTGTTTCGCCGATCGAGTTTATCAATGTCGCCGAAGAGACCGGGCAAATCGTTGAAATAGGTCGCTGGGTGCTGCAAGCAGCGTGCTATCAATTTCGATTGTGGATGGAGCGCGGTCTGGTCGATGGCCGCATCGCAGTCAATCTGTCGGCGCGTCAGTTTCGCGAGCCGAATCTCAGGGCAACGGTGTTGACGGCTTTGCAGCAGGCGGGTTTGGCGGCGCGTTATTTAGAGCTGGAAATTACTGAGGGCATTTTAATGTCCGATCCGCGCGCGAGTGCGATCATCGCCGAGTTGCGCGACCACGGCATTTCGATTGCGCTCGATGATTTCGGGACCGGCTATTCATCGCTGAGTTATTTGACTCAGTTTCCCATTGATACGCTGAAAATCGATCGGTGTTTTATCAAGGATATTGCTTACGAATCGGAGCAGGCTGCGATTGTTACCGCAGTGACTAGCTTGTCGCATAGGCTCAATCTAAAAGTCATCGCCGAAGGGGTCGAGACTGAGGCGGAGTGGCAAGTGGTCAGCGATTTATCGTGCGACGAAGTGCAGGGTTATATCGTCTGCAAGCCGCTGTCGGCGCCGGAAATTGAGCAATGGTTGCAGCTAAGCCCTTTTCAGTTGAGCGCCACGCGATCTGTATTCTGACGGCTTCTGTGGTGCCATTGACCCTGACTGCGCCATAAGTTTGACTTGTCAGAAATAATCGCTAATATGGTGCAAACAATAAGTCAAAGCTTCGACGCGGCTAATACCCGTTGTCCGATACGCTCTGCGGTACGGCGTCGGCACGAAAGGATCAAAAATCCATGTGGGAAGAAAAGCAAGTTGTAGTTGTCGACGACGACAACCAGCGCCGCCACGACTTTGGCGTTATTTTGGAGTTTTTGGGGGAGAACCCCAGTCGCTTCGACTGCGCGCAATGGGGCGCAACATTGCAGGCGCCTGCTGCGAAAAACGGAACTCGCGCCATTGGTGCCGTGCTATTGGGCGCATGCGACCATCTACCGCTAATAAAACGCCTGCGCGAAATACACGATTGGGAACCTACGGTGCCGGTGATCGTATTTGGCGATCAAGACCCCGACACTGTTGAAGATCCCGAGTTGCGTCGCAAAATAATCGCGCATCTCGATTTCCCGCCCAGCTACAACAAATTGCTCGATACCTTGCACCGCGCACGCGTTTATCGCGAGCAATTCGATACGCATGCCGGTCGTTCGCAGCAGCGCGATTTACAATTATTTCGCAGCTTGGTTGGCACCAGTCGGCAGGTGCATAAAGTGCGCGAGATGATGGCGCAGGTCGCCGATAAAGAAGTTACGGTGCTGATCACCGGCGAGTCGGGTACCGGCAAAGAAGTTGTTGCGCGCAACCTGCATTACAACTCGCATCGTCGACACAAACCATTCGTGCCGGTGAATTGCGGCGCTATTCCGCGCGAATTGTTGGAGAGCGAATTATTCGGTCATGAAAAAGGCGCGTTCACCGGCGCCGTCACTAGCCGCGCCGGGCGTTTCGAAATGGCGCAGGGCGGTACGTTATTTCTCGATGAAATCGGCGATATGCCGCTCGACATGCAGGTGAAAATTTTGCGCGTGTTGCAAGAGCGTAGTTTTGAACGCGTCGGCAGCAATAAAACGATTCAGGCGGACGTACGCATTCTGGCGGCTACCCACAAAGAATTGGAAGGCATGATCAGCGAAGGCCGCTTTCGCGAGGATTTGTATTACCGGCTCAATGTATTTCCGATCGAAATGCCACCGCTACGTGAACGCGCGGAGGATATTCCGCTACTGCTCAACGAATTAATTACGCGGCTCGAAACCGAAAAGCGCGGTTCGATTCGTTTCAACTCTGCATCGATTATGTCGCTGTGTCGCCACGAGTGGGCGGGCAATGTGCGCGAGCTGGCGAACCTGGTTGAACGCATGGCGATTTTGCATCCGTACGGCGTGGTTGGCGTGCAGGATTTACCGAAAAAATTTCGTCACGTCGAAGAAAGTGATGAAGATTTTGCGTTGCCTGAAATGGAGTCCGGTGCCGGTCGGCCAACGATGGTCAGCGTCGATAGCACCGCGCTGCTGCCGGTGAACGGTATCGATCTGAAAGAGTATTTGACCAATCTCGAGCGCAGTCTAATTCAGCAGGCGTTGGATGATAGCGGCGGCGTCGTTGCACGTGCCGCTGAGAAGTTAAAAACGCGGCGCACGACTTTGGTTGAGAAGATGCGCAAATACGGCATGTTGCGACCCGGCATGACGACCGATTGACTCTCTGCGCCAGTTAAATATCCAACCAGTTGATTTTAAATAAAAAATAATTACGGCATAGGCCTTGCTAACTTCCTCTTGCTAGCTGCTGGCGACGGTTTTTCGTCGCTGCTTGAGGGGAAGTTATGTCTATCACTGCGTTGGAATACTCCCATCGCGCCGAGCGCGCCGGGGGTGCGACACAACTGGCGTCGGCTTTCGAGCTATTCAACGAGCTGTCCACGCAGCTGGCGGATACTTATCGGGAGATGGAGGAGCGGGTCGGCGAGCTCAATGCCGAGTTGCACGCCGCCGCCGAACAGCGCCTACGCGAATTGCAGGAAAAAGAGCGCCTCGCGGCGCGGCTGCAAAGCTTATTAAGCTTGCTGCCGGCGGGCGTAATCGTGCTCGATCAATTTGGTCGCATCAGTCAATACAATCCGGCGGCGTTCGAGTTGCTCGCAGCATCGTTGCCAGCACACTCTTCTCTAACAGGCCAACTGTGGCGCGATGTAATTCAGCGTTGCTTTGCGCCACGCAGCGATGACGGCCACGAAGTTTCGCTGCGCGATGGCCGCCGCATCAACATTCTTACCCGCTCGCTCGATGGCGAGCCCGGTCAATTATTGTTGCTGACGGATCTCACCGAAACGCGCGCGTTACAACAGCGCTTGAGTCGCCATCAACGACTGTCTGAAATGGGCCGCATGATGTCGTCGCTGGCGCATCAAATTCGCACGCCACTGTCGGCCGCGATGCTATATGCCGGACATTTGTGCGATAGCGAATTATCGCCGGATCAGGCGCAGCGTTTCTCGCATAAATTACTCGATCGCTTACAGCACCTCGAACAACAAGTGAAAGATATGCTGATCTTTGTGCGCGGCGACGTACAGCTAACCGATACGATCACTACGATTGAATTATTCGATGCATTGCAACGCGCATTGGAAGCGCCGCTCGCAGCTGCCGATGCGCAAGTTGAATTCGACAATGATGATGGCCGAGCGAAAATTTGTTGCAACAAAGATAGCGTTGTCGGTGCATTGATGAATTTGGTTAACAATTCGCTACAAGCAACAGGTAAAGGTGCGAAGTTAAAAATCAGCTGCACAGCGCTGTCGTCGCAACAGCATTATTTGAGCATTGTTGTACAAGACAATGGGCCAGGTTTCAATGCGCAGGTCGCGCAGAAAATCACCGATTTATTTTTTACCACCAAGCAGCAGGGCACCGGTCTTGGTCTCGCGGTAGTGCGCGCGGTGGCCGATGCACATCACGGCGAATTTTCGATTAGTGCAGAGCCGGGGCACGGCGCGCGCGCGGAATTGCGGTTACCGCTGTGGTCGCCCATCTTAATGCCGCAGGCGTTGCCGTATTTAACCTCGCAACAGGAGCAGACCGCGCAATGAAACAGCAACAGGCTCTGATCGGCACGCGCGTGTTGGTGGTGGAAGACGATGCTAATTTACGCGAAGCATTAACCGATACTTTGGCGCTGGCCGGCAGCGAAATTTTGCAAGCCGATAGCGGCGAAGTCGCACTGCAAATCCTCGCCGAGAATTATGTCGATATGATCGTATCCGACGTCAATATGGGCGGCATGGACGGCTTTGCATTATTGAAAGCGGTGACGCGGCAGTATCCGCAATTGCCGCTGTTGTTGATCACCGCGTATGGCAGTATCGAGAAATCGGTGGAGGCGATGCGCAATGGCGCGGTGGATTATTTGGTGAAACCGTTTAAGCCACAATTGCTGATCGAAACGGTGGCGCGGTTTGTCGGCAGCAGCGATAGCGTTGATGAATTACCGGTGGCGGTTGAGCAAAGCAGTCAACAGCTGTTGCAATTGGCGCGACGCGTCGCGAGTACCGATTCGACGGTATTGATCTGCGGTGAAAGTGGCACCGGTAAAGAAGTGTTGGCGCGTTACATCCATCGTCAATCGCCGCGCGCTAACGGGCCGTTTATCGCGATCAATTGCGCAGCGATACCCGAAAATATGTTGGAGGCGATTTTATTCGGACACGAGAAAGGCGCGTTTACCGGTGCGCACGCAGCACAACCGGGCAAGTTTGAACAGGCGAATGGCGGTACCTTGTTGTTGGATGAAGTATCGGAAATGCCGCTGGCGCTGCAAGCAAAATTGTTGCGGGTATTGCAGGAGCGTGAAGTCGATCGGCTCGGCGGTCGTCATACCATCGCACTCGATGTGCGCGTGTTGGCCACTACCAATCGCGATTTGCGCAGCGAGGTGAGCGGCGGCCGCTTTCGCGAGGATTTATATTATCGTTTGAGTGTATTTCCGTTGCAGTGGTTGCCGTTGCGGCAGCGGCGCGATGACATCGCCGCGCTCGCCAATAAATTATTGCAACAACATGCCGCGAAAATGGGGCGAGGTGCAGTGCGCTTTGATAGCGATGCGCTGCATACGCTGCGCGCTTCTGCATGGCCAGGTAACGTCCGCGAATTGGATAACGTCGTGCAGCGTGCATTGATCATGCAGCAGGGCTCGCTATTGATGGTATCCGATTTGTGTTTGGATCCGTTCGGCACGGCAGTCGTCAACGAAGCGCTGTCGTCGGCATCGGAATTAAACGGGCTCGGCGATGATTTGCAGCGCCACGAATTTGAAATCATCGTCGATACGCTGCGCGAGGCAGGCGGCAGTCGCAAAACGACCGCCGAACGTCTCGGTATCAGCCCACGTACACTGCGTTATAAGTTGGCGCGAATGCGCGATGCAGGATTCAAAGCGGACGGTCTGGCGATCGAATTCTGAGTACCGTAAATGATTATTCCTCGGCCTCAACCTATTGATCCGCAAGTCTTTACTTCAGCGTTCTAGGCTTTTGGCCGGGTTTACAATGCGCGCCAGCGCACAGCAATTGCAGCGCCGGGATGCGCAACCCCCGCGTAAGCCGGTAGACTGGGCTGTCTTTTGCTCAGCTCAAAGGTCTGTCACCGATGCACTATCTCCTGTTTTGGCCGGACTTCCCCGTCGCCGCGCTCGCGTTATGGTTGATCGTTTTAATTGCGTTGTTGTACGTGGCGCGCGCGCCCGCACATCGCTTTATCGAGCGCCTGGCGCGCGCCGGACAGCGCTGGTTGCGGGTTGCTGCGCGTGCGGCCGCTGCATTGGCGGCGCGGATGGAGTTGCGCAATCGCGAGGTCATGCTGGCGTTGCAGATGGAAATCACGCGTCGCCAATTGGAGCGAGAATTCGATCGCATGGCCGCCGCAGTCGAACAGGATATGACCAAGTTCCAGCATTTGGAGCGCTCGGTTAACGAACACATCAACTTAATGGGCGAAGATTTTGAGCGTAGCGCGCAGGTGCCACCGGCCCCGCCCGGCTGGGTCGAAGCTGTCGACGCAATCGCTAAATTACAGGGCGAGAACAATCCCGAGCCAGTTGCGCGCGTGCTACAGGATATTCACAACTCGGTGCAGGATCAGCAGCGCGAAGTGATGCGCGAATATCGCTGGGCGGTTAATGCGCGCCATAAAATCCTCGCTGATTTGCGTCCGCTGTGGAGCCGCGTTAGCAAACAGGTAGCATCGGTGGGGCGCGATAGTCGCGATTTATTGGCACGCGTGCATCGCGTCGACACGCAGATGGCTGCGTTCCGCGAGCTGTGCGCTAATCGCGCTGATGTGCGCGTGGAGTCATTTTTAGCGCGCTGGTTGATAGCGTTGGCGCTGTCGGCAGTGGCGTTGATGTTGGGTGTGTTGAATGTACGGCTGTTGGCGTTACCGCTGGCGGGCTTGCTGGGCGCGCAAGGCGCCAGTGCGATGGTGGTCGAACTCACCGCGCTGGCGCTGACTTTAGCGGTGATGACGGTGGCCTTGGTGTTGAGCGAAAGCACGCAGGTCAGTCGTTTGATGCCGTTGATCGGCGGCCTACCGCGGCGTACCCGGTTAGCTTTCATTACGTTGGCGAGTGCGGTGTTGCTGCTATTGGCGGGTGGCGAGGCGTTATTGCTGGCCTCGGGTGTCGGCATGCGCGCGGCGGCACCGTTGCCGATCATGGCAGTGTGGGGTTCGGCCAGTGCTGGCATCGTGATTCCGCTATTGCTCGCGGTGTTGTCGCCAGCGTTGGAATCGTTACTGGCGACTTCGCGGCCGGTATTGGCGAGCGCGTTGATCGCGTTGTTGACGACAAGCGCATTGCTGTTGCGATTACTGGGTCGATTATGGCTTGAGCTGGGTCGATTGATGCATCACCTGTACGACCTCATGTTGTTTATTCCACTCGCGTTCGAGCAAGCATTAGTTGAGCGCAAGCGCGACGCGAATACCTCAATTCGCGACGATGCTGCCAGCGTCGCGAAAGTCAGCAAGTTGCGATTTGGTAAGGCGCGCAGCGCAGGAGAATAAAACATGTTACGGAATAACGCATCGAGAACGTCGGCGATGGTTAACCGCCGCTTAGCTTAACGGTGTAGCCCAGTTGCTCCAGCGCCGTTTTTAATGCGGGGCGATGATCGCCCTGTATTTCGATGGTGTGATCTTTTACCGCGCCGCCACAGCCGCAACTTTGTTTCAATTGTTTGGCCAGCGCTTTGAGCGCGTCCGGCTCTAAATCGAGGCCGGAAATGACGTTAACCGCTTTGCCTGCGCGGCCTTGGGTTTGGCGCTGAATTCGCACGATACCGTCGCCGCGCGGCGCAGCCGCGGATTGTTTGCAGCGACATTGCGTTTGCGGCTGCGCGCACGCGGCACACAAACGTCCCTTATCGGTTGAATATACGAGGCTCATTGTCGTCTCCCATTAGCATTCTATTATAATCGCCGGGCTGGCAATCCGAGAACCGGGAGTAACGCAGCAGTGGGAGCGCGGAAGCAATGAATGAAGAATGGCAGACAGTCAGCGCGCAATTGATCGAGTTGCAAACGCAACTAGCATTTCAGGAGGACGCGTTACAGGCGTTGGATAATGTCGTGACGAGTCAGCAGCAAAGTATCGAGCGTCTCACCAAACTACATCAACAATTAGAGCGACAGCTCGCAACGCTGAGCAGTGGGGCCGAGGAAGCGCCAGGCAATCAGCGCCCTCCGCATTACTGAGCGGAGACCCGTGCTCGGTTATGGTTGACGATACTGTTGCGGCACGGTCTGCTAGACTTGCACTCAGCAGCAGTTTAGCTAGCGGCGATAAATCACCCAATAGTTAACAGTTGCCGCAGCTTCATAACGACCACTGGTCAATAGTTCCACTGGTCAATAGTTCCACTGGTCAATAGTATCGCTGACCAATAACTCAGTGTCGGTCGATAACGGATTTTATGATTGAACTTTCCGAAGAATTGCGAGATGGCTTTCAAGAGATAGCCAATGTGGCGGTGGGTCAAACCGCCGACAAAGTCGCGCGCAGTTTTTCTACATTCGTTAAATTGCCAATTCCACAAGTGCATTTGCTGGAGTCGGCCGATGTGCGGATGGCACTCACCGCGATCGATGAAACTGCGAATCTTACTGCGGTAACACAAGCTTTTTATGGAGCCGGCATCAGTGGCGAAGCGCTGCTATTATTTAGCGATGGCTCGGTAAGTGAATTGCCGCAGCTGATGGGTTACGAGCCCGCCAGTGGTGATCGCGAGCATATCGAGCACATGCTGGAGATGGCTTCGCTGTTGAATGGTTCGTGTATTCAATCGGTGCTCGCACAATTGGAGGTCGATGTGCTGATCGGTTATCCGACCGTTTTGGGGATGCGTACCAGTTTGCAGGCGCTGTTCGCGCATGAGAAATTTCCGTGGGATAAAACTTTGGCGCTGGAGTTGAATTACGCCTTTGAAGGCTACGCATCGACCTGCGATTTGGTTTTATTATTCCATCAACATTCGCTGCCTACGCTGTTCGGCAAATTAGAGTTGTTACTTTCCTAAATGGATGCGCACGATTTCAAGGAGCTGCACTGGCTGCTGGATATTATCCAGAGTTCCAACGTTGGCATCGTCGTGGTCGATCGCGAATTGCGTATCGATGTATTTAATCGGTTTATGCAAGTCCATAGTGGTATTGCGCCCGAAGAAGCGATGGGCAAGACGCTAACCGATCTGTTTCCCGAGCTTCCCGAAGCGTGGGTGTGGCGACGGCTACGCACAGTGTTCAACCTCGGCATCCCGGTGTACGCGACCTGGGAAGAACGTTCGTATTTATTTCGCTTCGCAATGCACTTACCGATTCACCATCAAGTCGACGTGATGTACCAAAACGTTATGTTCGTGCCATTGCGTACGGCCAACGATTCCGTTGAGCGTATGGGCATCGTGGTTTACGACATGACTGAAAGCGCGCTTACGCACAAAGCGCTGGAAAGTGCGCAAGCCAAATTGCTAATCGTCAGCCGCACCGATGCGCTAACTAAATTATGGAATCGCGGTTACTGGGAGGAGCGCCTTGAAGAGGAGTGGCGCCGCTCGCGCCGCTCCGGCGGCCAGGTATCGTTGGTGATGTTCGATATCGATCATTTTAAACGTATCAACGACAACTTCGGCCATCCAACCGGTGACGCAGCGATTGTAATGGTTGCATCGATACTGAATAAATTCTCGCGCGATATCGATATCTGCGGACGTTACGGCGGCGAAGAATTTGTGGTGCTTTTGCCGAATACCGGTGCGGATGGTGCCTTGGTTTTTTGCGAGCGGTTGCGATTGGCTATCGCCGCGCAAACATTTGAAGGTCCGAATAAAGAAGTGGTGCAATTCACAGTCAGCTTGGGTGTGGCTGAATTTGATGACCATGCGGATAATTACCGCGAGTGGATAAAGCGCGCCGATGATGCGCTGTACCGCGCCAAAGACGGCGGCCGTAACCAGACGAAAATTAGCTAAGATGGCGTGTCTAAATTGCTGCTCTACTAGCACAGCATCGGATTACTCTAGCGCAGCACGTAATTTGATCGCCAATATTACGCATAGATACAATTTGGCTATGTGGCAGTGACCGCAATAGTTTCATTACAAAATAGCCTTACACCGCCTTTCCTCTATAGCCTACCCTTTATTCACAACCGGCTTTTTATTCACAGTAGGCTTGGCTAAAAAACGCTGACTAAAACTACGGCCTCGGCCGAGGTGCATGTTAATGCGTACAGAATCTCACGCGCTAGTTATGTGCTGCATATTGTTCTATTGCCCCCGACTCTGTGGAAAATTTTCCGCATTCGATGCCGGCGGCTTCAGCCGTGAAGGGCATAGCGTAAATCTGCACGTTGCGTAGGGCATAAAGATAGAAATGTTATTTGGAGTAAAGCCGACAAAAAACCTCCGGCTAGGCATGCGAATTTGAATAATACGAGCCTTGCATCGGTCGGATACGATCGATTGTTTCGGCAAGCCAATCCCTGAGACGTAGTATGTGGATAGAAATTTTTTTTATAGCTAGCAGCCAGGCACCGGCCAATACTGTGGCGACAGTGATTTTCTTAGCTTCAGTGAGTGTTGCCATATTTCTCGGTGGTAGGCGAGTTGTTGCTTTATTGAAAAATTACAAGATGCCCAGCGGATTTGGTCTGATCGGCGTCATCACGATTTGTGTCGTGATGCTGCTGCCATTTTTGACGGGGGTGTTCATTATTGAAAAAACAAAAAATGAAGAGATTGATTTCACGCGTGCAGAGTATAGCGGCGTTGCCTATACGCAGGCGCTGATGGAGCTAATGATAGCCGTTCAAAATTACCGCGAACAAATCATGGATGCTGGCGAAAATGCCCACGGCTCGCTCGTATCAAGCTCAATAAAAGATGATATTGCAGCGAAGGTTAAAGCGATCGATAAGTTAGATAAAATAAATATTGATCTTGGTTTGAGCTAGCAATGGAGGGAGTTGAGCGGAGTCGTTGCAGCGGATTTGTTGCGGGCTGAATTTGACAGTCTGGATTCTTCGTTTTATGCCTTGGGCGCTATCGTGGGCAAAATAAAAGTACTAATTGGCGATGTCTATGTAAAGTCTTCTCTTATTTTGGATCCGAATATTGATACGTATTTTTTGGGGAATGTCGTATCGAGCATAGAGCCAGGTTTGGTCGATATCGTTGCTTTGTTTCGCGTGTATGGAGTTGGTGGTGGCGAAAAAACACCGTATGAAATCAGTCAAGACGATGAGGTGGTGGGGAAGTTGTATCTGCTATTAGAGAAATACAGTTTTTCTCTAAAATACTTAAATGATAGTAATGTGGATAAGTCTGGATTTGTTGAATCCGGTTTTGAGGTGGTGGAGCGAACGCGAAATATCATTAAGTTAATCCGGCTATCTCACGATAAGGCATTGAATGACGCAACGGTTGCTGAATTGCGCGCACAAAAGAAAGTGTATAGCGATGGAATTTTGCTAGACAGTCGAAATATATCGGCACACCTAAGCGCCGTTCTTAGCGATCGATTGGATCATCAGCGAATAAATCATTTAATTTTGCTGCTGTCAGTTATCGGTGGTTTTATTATCACCATCGTGTTTTTTATCATTGCGGCGCGAACCATCGTTTCAAGTCAGCAGTTGCGATTTGCACAGGATATTATGGATTCGATATCGGGCCCGATTTTTGTTAAGGATGGCCAGCGTTTGATACGAGGCGGGAACAAATCGTTTTGGGCGCTTATGGGAGGCGCTCCGGAGCAATTTATTGGCAAGGAGAGCCTTTCAATGATTCCAGTGGACCAAGTTGCTAATTTTATAGAGCAGGATAAGGCGGTTATTCGATCCGGTGTTGCGGTCACCAATGAGGAATACGTAACGAAGGCGGACGGAACCACAATAATATCGTCGACGGCAAAATCGCCGTTGATTATGGCCGATGGTTCTCACGGTATGGTGGGCGTTGTTCGGGATATTACGGCGCTTAAAAAAACCGAGGAAGAATTAACGCAATATCGAGAAAATCTTGAGCAGCTTGTCGAAATCCAAACAAAGGATATTGTTGCCAAAAAGGAGTTGGCTGAGGCAGCTAATCGTGCAAAGTCCGAATTTCTATCGAATATGTCGCATGAACTGCGTACGCCCATGCACCCCATTCTTAGCTATTCCGGGATGGGCTTGGAGATGGTTAAATCGGGCAAGAGTGATCCGACCAAGCTTGAAAAATACTTCAATAACAGTGTTGCTGCGGCCAAGCGCTTATTATTGCTGATTAACGATTTGCTCGATCTTTCAAAAATAGAGTCGGGTAAAATGCAGTTTACCTTTCAAAAAGGAGATTTGATCGAGGTGATTGGCCATTGTGTGGTCGAGCTTAATCAGTTGCTTGAAAATAAAAATCTAACGTTTGGCATCAATAACAACGCATCCGAAACCATCGTTATGTTTGATGCACGGCTTTTCGCCGAACGGTAAGCTGGTGCGACTCGATTTGACGGATGCCTACCTTCCGCAAAGTGATCGGCCGGCATTGCGGTGCGATGTGATTGACGAGGGTTGTGGAATTCCTGACGGCGAATTTGAAGCGATCTTTGATCGATTTATACAAAGCAGTAAAACCAAAACTGGGGCGGGCGGAACTGGCTTAGGGCTTTCCATTTGCAAGGAGATTATTGTCGCTCACGGCGGGCATATTTGGGCAGGCAATGGCAAGGAAGGTGGCGCGGTTTTTAGCTTCATGATCCCTAGGGTTTGACGACAAATACTTCGTGGTTATTGTTGTAAAGCGTAAAGTGTAAAGCGTGGGTATGCAGCATCATGCAATTGCTTTACAGCAGCTGCAAGCTCAGTAGCTCAGCGGATGGTTGGAGAGGTTTGGTGCGTACAGGGCGCCTCCCCGTGAGAGGCCGTATCCTGTACGCCTGACCCGCTACATGGAATTTGTTACCTCTTCCTCGATCTTGGCCACATCCTCCGCATGCAAACCCTTGGGGCCTTGCTGCAACGCGAACTCGACTTGTTGGCCTTGCGTTAATGTGCGATAGCCGTCGCCGCGAATCGAGCGGAAATGTACGAATACATCATCGCCATCGGTGTGGGTGATGAAGCCAAAACCTTTGGCGTTGTTAAACCATTTAACGATTCCCAAATTACGAGTTGCTTCTGACATGGTTACATCCTCTTGCTAATGCCTAACGATTGTTATTGTTAACGTTGGTGTTAGTTTTCGTACCACGCTATCGCTACCTGTTTAAGTGGCCGCCTATCTAATAATAATTATTAATATTTTTTTTGTCTCGCGTCCATTTACTCCAGAAAATATCAAAGAATTCCATCGGCATGGCCGTTGAGTGCGGGCAATATGCAGGTTGTGCTGGATGAAGGAGATTGTTGCATCGGGGTGATTAGTTGCGGCGAGCGAGCGCCGTTGCTATTGGCGGGTAAAAAAATAATACTTCGTAGGAAATAATCGACCGCAAACATCGCTACCTATTCCAACTGCTTTTTATTGGTTACCGATGGGTGCAGCGTCGCTTAATTCCAGCGGCGTAACAAATTAATTTTACGTAATCGGAGTTGGCAGGATATTGGCTTATGGTGTGATTTGAGCAATATGGTGCGATTTGCGCAATGTGGCGGTTGCGGCCAGTGTTTTCTGCAACACAGGCCGCAACGTGCGTCACGGAGAGCGAAATTATAAAGCGGCAAAAGCCTGTTGCTGGCCCTGTAATTGATCCAGTGCAACCTGGATCGCAGTGCAACGCTCGCGCTCCTTAGCTACGACCTCAGCCGGTGCCTTGGCGATAAAATCTTGATTGCCGAGCTTGCTCTCCAAGCGAGTCAGCTCGTTATTTAATTTATCGATTTCCTTATTGATGCGCGCCAGCTCGGTCTGTTTGTCGATCAAGCCGGCCAATGGCACCAATAATTCGATACCGTCGACTAATTGGCTGGCGGCCAACGGTGCGACGCTGCCCGGCTCCAGCCATTCGAGCGAAGACAGCTTGGCGAGCTTTTTCAAGAAGGTGGCATTTTCGATGCTGCGTCGCCGATCCTCGGCATTGCCGTTGCGCAGTAATAGCGGCACCTCGATGGCCGGCGAAATGTTTTTTTCGCCGCGAATATTGCGTACGCCGAGAATGATTGCTTTTAACCAGGCGATATCGGCTTCGGCGGCGCTATCAATGCGCGCTTCATCGGCCTGCGGATAAGGTTGCAGCATGATTGTGTCGCCGCTGCGGCCGGCGAGTGGTGCAACGCGCTGCCAGATTTCTTCGGTGATAAATGGCATCAGCGGATGCAATAACCGTAGCGTGCTCTCTAACACACGAATTAGCGTGCGCCGCGTGCCTTTTTTCTGCGCCGGTGCAGCGGCTTCGTCCCACAATACCGGCTTCGATAACTCCAGGTACCAATCGCAGTATTCGTTCCAGACAAATTCGTAAATAGCCTGCGCAGCGAAATCGAAACGGTAATTGGCGAAGGCTTTTTCAACTTCGGCTTCGGTGCGCTGCAGCGCGGAAATAATCCAGCGATCGGCGAGGCTCAAGGTGTAATCGGCGGTACTTGCGCTGCCGTGTGCATCGCAGTCGTGCTCCTCGCAATTACTCAACACATAGCGCGTTGCATTCCAGATTTTATTGCAGAAATTGCGGAAGCCGTCGATGCGGCCAATATCGAATTTAATATCGCGGCCGGTCGAAGCCAGCGAATAATAAGTAAAACGCAGCGCATCGGTGCCGTACGCAGCAATGCCTTCCGGAAATTGTTTGCGCGTCGATTTTTCGACCTTCGCTGCGAGTTGTGGTTGCATCATGCCGCCGGTGCGTTTTTTCACCAGGCTTTCGAGATCGATGCCATCGATCAAATCGATCGGGTCGAGCACGTTGCCTTTCGATTTCGACATCTTCTGGCCTTCGGCATCGCGCACCAGACCGTGTACGTAAACCTGCTTGAACGGCACCTGCGGCTTGCCGTTTTCATCCTTGATAAAGTGCAGCGTCATCATAATCATCCGCGCGACCCAGAAGAAAATAATATCGAAGCCGGTCACCAATACATTGGTCGGATGAAAAGTTTTTAAATCGTCGGTTTGCTCGGGCCAGCCGAGCGTCGAGAAAGTCCATAGCGCCGATGAGAACCAAGTGTCGAGTACATCGTCGTCGCGTTTAAGTGGTATGTCGCTCAAATTATTTTTCGCGCGCACCTCGGTTTCGCTGCGTCCGACATAGACATTGCCGCTGTCGTCGTACCATGCCGGAATTTGATGGCCCCACCACAATTGCCGCGAGATACACCAATCCTGAATATCGCGCATCCACGCAAAATACATATTTTCGTATTGCTGCGGTACGAATTGAATATCGCCGTTTTCGACGGCCGCAATCGCGGGTTGCGCCAATTTTTTTGCATCGACGTACCATTGATCGGTCAGCCACGGCTCGATCACGACGCCGCTGCGATCGCCGCGCGGTACTTTTAATTTATGCTCGTCAATTTTTTCGACCAGACCGAGCAAATCGAGATCGGCGACGATTTGTTTGCGTGCTACAAAACGATCGAGACCGCGATAAGTTTCGGGCGCGGTTTCGTTGATGAATGCATCGGCGGTAAAAATATTGAGTAATGGCAACGCGTGGCGTTTGCCAACTTCATAATCGTTAAAATCGTGTGCCGGTGTGATTTTTACGCAGCCGGTACCGAATTCGGCATCGACATAGTCGTCTGCGATAATGGGGATTTCTCGATTTGCCAGCGGCAGCATCACGCGTTTGCCGATTAAATTTTGATAGCGCTCGTCATTTGGATTGACCGCGACGGCGGAATCGCCAAGCATCGTTTCCGGGCGCGTGGTGGCAATGACGATATAATTTTTACCATCGAGCGTGGTGGCGCCATCGGCGAGCGGATAACGGAAATGCCACATCGATCCGTTTTCTTCTTCGCTGATCACTTCGAGATCGGAGATCGCGGTGTGCAGCACCGGATCCCAATTCACTAAACGCTTGCCGCGATAAATCAAACCTTCTTGATGCAAGCGTACGAATACTTCGGTGACCGCATTCGATAAGCCCGCGTCCATCGTAAAGCGTTCGCGCGCCCAATCGGTCGACGCGCCCATGCGCCGCAGCTGACTGGTAATCGTGCCGCCCGATTGCTCCTTCCACTGCCAAACTTTTTCGATAAATTTTTCGCGGCCCAACTCGGCGCGTTTGATGCCTTGCGCTTCGAGTTGGCGTTCGACCACCATCTGTGTGGCGATGCCTGCGTGATCGGTGCCAACCTGCCACAGCGTTTTGCTGCCGCGCATGCGCTGATAGCGAATCAATGCATCCATGATCGCTTCTTGAAAGCCGTGCCCCATGTGCAGACTGCCGGTGACGTTGGGCGGCGGAATCATGATGCAGTACGGGCTGCCTTCGCCCTGCGGCGCGAAATAACCGGCCTGTTCCCAGTGCTCGTACCATTTGCGTTCGATGTCGGCGGGCTGAAACGATTTGTCCATAGCGATTAATTACACAGTCTCGAAAAGGGATGATGGCAACAGCAGGCAAGCCGACGCGCTAATCATGTAACACGGTTAGCGCGTAAAAATCGCCGCGAAAACTGGGGTTGGCGTTGGCAGTGGATTAAATCAAAGCTGTACCGTTAGGCCGCGCAGTATACCCTGAGTTGCACGGTCATCCAAAAGAAGCGGGGGTGTTAGTCGGCGCGCTTTAATGCCTGCAACGCGTCGGTATCCAAATGTTCAAGGCGTTCGCGCAGCGTCGCTGCGATCTGCGGCAATAATTCATCGACCAATTCGCGAATCAATAGCGCGCGCCGATCTTGGGTTTTTACAGCGACTGCTGGGGCGCTCGGTGGCTCGTCGGAAAGCGCAGTATCGAGCGTAAACTTTGGAAAGTGAAATGCCGGTATGCTTTGCGCGACAGCGGTTTGTTGCGATAGCGTGGCGATTTCATCTTTAAAAATACTGTCGATATCGAGTAGCGTCGGTTGCGGTGTTACGTCGACGATCGGATCATCGAGCAGTGGAACATCGAGCAGTGGAGCATCGGTCGGCGCCTCCGCATCTGCATTGACTTCGGCTTCGAGCAAATCCTTGATCGATTCGAGTTCATCGAGTAGGCGATCGGCTGGCGTGTCGAAATGTTTGGATGAGTCGTAGTCGCGCATGGTGGGTGCTCAGTTGCCGGTCTATAAAATAAATGCAATCGCGAACCGCGGGGCGGTATGGGTTAGCGGCGCAGATCATGACGCTCCAGCGTACAGCCCTGCTGTTGATAGAAGCGCCAAGCTTGGCGTGTGGTCGCCAATATCTCCGGCGTTTGCACGACGATTTCGGCGATGCGTTGAAAGTTTCTGAAAAAATTCGGCACCGAGTCGCTCAAATTAATCAGCACGGTATCGGCGTTCGCGGGCTCAGTGGCGGCATTGTTGTCCACCATAGTATTTGCAACAGTATTATCTTCGTTGCGCCAACCGATTTGTACACTGTGTGTAGATTCTTCGCCATCGAACGCATGCGGCACAAAGCTGGCGGGCTGGAAACTCCACAACAATTTATCGAGCGTTTCTGCTTGCTGTTTATCGTCGGCGAATAAATACACGCGCTGTTTTAATTTGTAAATTTTTTCCGCCAGCCGACACGCGAATAATGCACGTGGTTCGAGCGCTGCATCCGGCAAAATATAGAAGTCGATCCGCTGCATCGACTAGGCACTGCGCTCGATTAAATATTGTGTCAATAAGCCGACCGGTCGACCGGTGGCGCCTTTCGCCGCACCTTCGTCCCACGCGGTGCCGGCGATATCGAGATGCGCCCAGCGATATTCCTTGGTAAAGCGCGCGAGAAAACACGCGGCGGTGATACTGCCACCGCTGGGGCCGCCGATATTGGCCATGTCGGCGAAATTGCTATCGAGTTGTTTTTGATAGTCGTCCCACAGCGGCATTTGCCAGGCGCGATCGCCGATGGCGTTGCCCGCCGCTAATAACTCCGCAGCGAAATCATCGTGATTACTGAATAAACCACTGGCCTGTTTGCCTAACGCGACGACGCAGGCGCCGGTGAGCGTGGCGATATCGATCACCGCTGCCGGTTTGAAACGCGCGGCGTAGGTCAGTGCATCGCACAGCACCAAGCGGCCTTCGGCATCGGTGTTGAGAATTTCAATGGTCTGGCCGGACATACTTTTAACGATGTCACCGGGACGGGTTGCCGCGCCATCGGGCATGTTTTCGCAAGTGGGAACCAGGCCGACGACATTGAG
>JAYVWC010000070.1:0-13179 GCA_043786385.1 Spongiibacteraceae bacterium
CCTTTAAACAAGGCCTTTCTCGACACGGGCGACACAACCGATCAGGATGCTTGTTGTAACCAGCTGAATTTGTTTAACTATTAACCGGACACTAGTGAGCCGGCATATCCAGTAAGATCAGTAAAAGAAGGCACTCGCACAGGCAGCGATCCACTCGAGTTCTGTGGTCCCCATCCACCATCAGTAGCAGAGTAAACCCAGCCTGAACCAAAACCATTTTCAGGCGTACAATTGAACTGACTGAAACAAGGGGTCGCTGGCGCGTGTTCCTCGCCTTGAATATGATCCCAATCCGGCGCAATCCACCCCGAATTTAATAACAAATTAGGGATTGTTCTTGGCAGCGGCACAACAGCGTGCACGCTAACGCTCCAGCCGACTAATTGCGTTATCATTAAGCCAGCTAATGCCAGATTCAATTTATTTTTGTTCATACGCCTTACTCCATAGCCAAAGAAAAATCAGTTGCTGATCCTGGTGTCGGACGTTGATCTACGTCTAGCAGTCATCCACAAAATATGATGCGCCGAGCATAATTCAAATTTTTAAAGAGCACATTATCCAAGCTGGGCAATAGTGGTTTGATCTTGTTCAGTTTGCGGCTTTCCATCAGCGAATAATAAATCGCTGCAGCTCGACTACTGCGTTTCGATCCTGTTTTTACGGCGACGGTATACCTAAAGGACTAGGGGGGAATTCACTTTTTGATAACATTGTCCATCTCCAATATGTGTTTATTATTTGAATTGTAGGCCAGAAATAATATAAACAGCAACTATACGCAAAGCAAGGGTGATTCGATTTGCAGTGTCAAGCGCAATTACCTGTAGTCGTGACTGAGCGTCCGCTTTTCAAATGACCGACCGGCGGCAAGTCCGAACTGCAGCCGTTGCTCACGATTCCAGTCACCGATTCTTCTGGCCGAGTTTGCGACGCGGGCGTACAGCGGAGTGCAGCGTAAAATAAATTACAGCGCGCTGCGATCCCCCACTTTGTTGTGAATGTTTTCATTTTGAAACGCGCGACACATGCCTTCCAGTGTGAACGATGCCGCTAGACCTTTATGTTGATTAAAAATATCGGCGCGTGCGTAGACTAAGCCTCTGCCGGAGAACGGGCTGGTGTGTGCGTACAAATTCCAATCGTTGATATCGATGGGGTCGTGAAAGCTGATGGTAATCGCTAGATTGCCAGCCGAAACGGTTCGATGCGCTTCATATTCGCAGACGCCTGCATTCGGTCGCATCGCCGTCGCGATACCGAGATGCCCGGTAAAATGCGCGAGCACCGCTTGGTGCAAATGCTGCGGTAACTCGCCAGCGCTGTAACGCAGCCATGCATTGATTTCCGCTGGTGCAGCTTCTTTCTCGTTATGGTTGTATTCGCCTTCTTTGATTCGGATTTCGCGCCCGGGGAAATAAAAACTATCGCGCGCAAATACCGATACTTGTTCCGGCGGCGTGAAATCCGTCGTTTGTGTGTGGCGCATAATATCGGGCGCATTGTTATCGAGTAGCAGTGTGCAGACTGTACATACGCGCTCGCCTTGTCGACAAAAAACCAGCAACGTCGCGAACGATCGTCCGTTGTGTACGATCTGTACATCGAATTCGAGCGGCTGTTTGGTCGAGGCTGCGCGCGAAAAAATAATATGGGCTGATTTCACTACTTTATCTTTACAAGTTTTTGAAGCAACCACGATCGATTGCCCCAATATCTGACTGCCGTCTACCACTTCTCGAATTTCGTCCGGCAGGCTGCCTGATCGGTATTGATTATCGGCGTCTGGCTTAACGTCGAATATCTCCAGCATCTTGATTATATCGGTCACTATGTATTCCTCGTTTGCCTGGTCGCTTATTGCCGCCAGCGCAATGTCGCAAATTTTATTTTTGATCGGCGATTTTAATCACTACGCGCTCATTATAAAACGCACCGCAACCTTTGATCGCCGCGACTTCGTCGAACGGCCGTGGATAACTCCACAAAATATTTTCTTCTACTGGATTGACCGCAGTGAGATGGAAATAATCGGCTTGGCCTTTGTATTTGCAAACCGTATGCAGCTCGGCGTTAGCAAATAAATCCATGCGAATGTCGCCGAAGGGGATGTAGTAGCGCGGCGGTAAATCGCCCTCGTGCACCACCTGCGCCGATGTGCTGCGCGCGAGTTCTAGATTGTTAAAATACACGACGATCTCGCTTGCTAGCGGTTTAACCTTGAGATCGTAATTCGGATTTTCTTTCCACTTTGATTGAATGTCCAATTAGCTGTCTCCAAGATGATCTATTGCCCAAACCGGGCTAGCGCGGCGCGTTGGCGCACGAGCAAATCGCGCTGGCGCTGTTCGAGTGTGACGGTGGGCGTTTCGTTGGGCAAGTGCTGGCGTAACTCCGCTATTTTCACTTTGGTAACTTCCGGTATCGCATAGCTCTCTGATTTATAAATTCGCAGCATCGCGCAACCAATACTCTGGCCGGCTGGATCGAGCCAGTTCGGCACACCGGGATCTTGCAGCGATAATACCGCGCGGATCTTACCGTCGGCATCAACTTTTGCTTGCTCATTGTTCAGTGAGCTTTGGTGATAACTGTAATCGGTTGTCTGCCCCCAGATGCTGCCGAGTTGAAAGCCCCAATAGCGCGCTTCAATAAATGGCACTTCGATAATTAACGCTTCGTCGGGTTGAATGTTGTAGTGCATATTCAACCAATAGCCGAGCGGGTTACCGCCTTGCTGCCGACCGCCTTGGGTCAGTTGAAATTGATGAACCAGCGGTTCGGTATGCGCGGGCTTTAACCAGCGCAGTGCCAGGCCTTCGGTAAAGTTAAAACAAAACAGCAAGTATTTTCGGGCTTTGTCGATGCGTAGCGCTAGTTCCTGCTCATCAAAAAAAATCGGCGCATTCGCTACGCGATCGAGAATCTCGATATGGAATTCCATCGGTGTGTCGCGCGCCCAGTCGTAAACGGTTTCGCGCACGGCCAACCAGGTGTTGTGCTGATCAGGATTCGTTTTAACCCAATATTGATCATTGGGCGTAGCGGGCGGATTGGGGCCAAGAAAAATTTCGAAATTGCCGTCTTTGCTTCGCGGCAGATCGTCGAAATCGATATTGGCGATCGTCTCTTGATTGTCGTCGCCCCAAAATCCGTTAGAGACTTGCAGCGTTGCCCAGCGAATTTTTCGCACATTGCCGTAAATTCGATAGGTGTGGGCGCCGTCGATAAAGCCATTGCGATTGACAAAATCAGGGTTAGGTAATCCCCATGAAATTTCGAGCGGCATAAAAAAAGATTGCGTGTACAGCGCCGGGTATTGCGGCCGCGTGGCGACATACAAATTGAACGCCACCGCTTCTAGGCTCTGCAAAAAATACAAGCCTTGTGCGCGCAATTCCGCTCGCTGTGCCCATACATTTTTTAAAAAACGCTGACGCACTTCAATCAGCGCTTGCTGATAACGCGACCACGCGTCTTGCGCCGGCGAATTGATTGTTTGCTCTGTCGATTGCGACATTGTTCCTCCTGCATGCTTCGCGCCGTGAAATTACACGCGCTGTTCGCGCGCAACGCCGTACTGATCGATATATTTTCCGCACATCTGTTCGATCATCGCTTCGGTCAAACCGAAATCGGCTAGCGTGTAACGATGTTTTATATCGTCCGTGCCTTGCGCCTGGCCGTGTCGATTAACGCGGAGAAACTCCGTCATGCGCTGGCGGGCTTTCACGCTCAGGTGCATGTCGAACGCGGCGTAAATGCGCTCGACGGTTGCGATGGGATCGGCGATCAGATCCCGATAATGCACATCGACCACAGGAACTTCTGGATGCGCGGCACGCCACGCGCTCACTGTTTCCATGTGCTGCATTTGCCCCGCCAGCATCGCCGCGCCGATCCATTTTGGATCGACAGTATGCGCGGTATTTAAGCGCTGAAAGGTTACGAACAAACTAGCAATCGATGGAATCACTTTAGCCGGGTCGCGGTGATTGATAAAAATACGCGCGTCTGGAAACGTTTGTATCATCGTCGACCAGTTGCTCATGTGATCCGGCGATTTCAATACCCAACGCTGCGTCGCGCGCCCGGCCTGCAAAATCTGCATCATGCCTTTTTGCCAGTCGTACAGATCGCTATAGCTCTCGCGAACTTTCGCGATGAAACCCTGCACGTTGAAAAACGCCTGAAAGAAAGCGCCGCACGCCGCCTCTTGCAGCACGACGCATTCGTCGGCCGCACTCGCCGCAAACGGATGCACCGCATTAATCTCGGGCGTATCGAGCCCCTGGAAATGAAACACGCGATCGATCAGTTGCAAGCGAGCGGATTCGTCGGCCAGCACACCCGGCGGCGGCACCGGGATAATCGCCTCGGCAGTGCGTGGCGATAAGTTATCCGGATCCTGCGCGATCAACTCATGCAAAAAACTGGTGCCAGCACGCGGCAGGCCGGTGCCGATCAGCGGTGCGACGATAGGTTTTACCTCGGCATCTTGATGCCAAGCAACGAAGCGCAGCCGCGAGCACAGCATGATATGAATGCGCCCATGCGCGCGGCTGCGACCAATCGGCGTCAGTTGCGCTTCGGTCTCCAATGATGTGCACAACGCGTTAAAGCGCGCGCGAAAATTTTCCTCTGCCCAGCGCTTGCCACCCCAATTCAAAAGGCCGGTGGCCTGCTCGGCTTCGGCGAGCAGCGTTTGCGCGGTCAATTCGGCTCCATAAGAAACGAACGCGCGTGCATAAACAGCATTGAGATCACTAGAAATGAGTTGCTGGCGAATGGCAGAATTCATTTTTGATTTCCCAAATAATTATGTATGAACAGGGAATGCGGAGAGTTGTTGATGCAAATCGAAACCCAGTGTATGAGCTGCCGGAGATCGGAGCACGTTAAATTTTGTCAATGTGGGGGCGTGCGACGCATTACGCAACTTTAGAGAACGAGTGATTGACCCGATGCCATAGACTTGTATACTGGTCTGATCTCAGGGGGCATCAACATGTTAGAAAAAATCGGATCATACGAAGCCAAAACCAAGCTGCCGGAGATACTCCGACGCGTAGAGGCGGGGGAGGCTTTTACGATCACGAACCGAGGCAAGCCTGTCGCCGATGTGATTCCGAGTCGCGCTAGTGGCCGCCTTAAAATTCAAGCAGCGATCGCGAATATTCTTAAAGCGGCGAAACACACAGTTTCCGATGAAGAATTAAAAAAGCTCAAGGACTCTGGGCGTAAATGATTAATTTTGTTCTCGATAATTCGGTCGCAATGCGTTGGCACTTTCAAAGCGAGAAGGCCGCTGACCAAAAACATGCAGAAGCTGTTTTAATCAGTTTGTCCGATGCGGCGGCATTAGTCCCCAACCTCTGGCATCTTGAGGCTGCGAATGTTCTGTTGGGCGCGGAGCGGCGTGGTGAAACCACCATTGCTGAAATAGAAGGATTTATATCGCAGCTGGAAAATTTACCATTGCTGGTCGATCCATCGACATCCGCCCATTCATTTAGCCGCACGATGACATTGGCGCGTGCGTATAAACTGAGTAGTTATGATGCCGCCTACCTTGAGCTGGCGATACGAGAAGGAATTTCGATAGCGACCTTAGATAGCGATCTAATTAAGGCCGCTAGAAAAGCCGGTGTTGATTTATATCTGAGAAAATAAAGCGCGGGGGGGCCGAAATAAACCGGCAGTATTCAATCTCGATCATGCGGCAACATGCACTTTTCAAATAAAAAACGTGCAATCAAACCACCCTCTTTTTATTTTTCCTAAGGCACATCAACGATCGATTGAAACGCTTGTTCCAACCAGCGTCGACTATCGGTCGTCATCTCTCCGGTCAGCGGTTCAAGCGGATACAGCAACCGATACAAATGAAAACCGGCTGCCAGCGCTGCGAATAAAGCGGCGCGTGCTTCGGAATTCGATCGATTTAAGTTGGCTTTATCGAACCACTGCGTCAGCAAGGCGATGAATTTTTCTCGGTGGACGCGATCGGCAATCGCTCTTGCGCTGTCGTCTCCAGCAGCCAGCACCATGATATGCAGCGGATTAATTTCGTCGGCCTGCGTATTGAGAAAAGCGGCAACCATCTGCTTGCCGAAAGTTTCCGGTTGAATGTCTTCCAGAATCGAGACGGCATCCATCGAGGCGCCTAGCGCCGCTTCGAACAATTTTTCCTTGGAACCAAAGTAACGGCTGACGAGCGAGATGTTGATGCCCGCTCGATCGGTAATATCTCGTACGCCGGTTCCCGCATAACCCCGCGTTGAAAACAGTTCTTGTGCCGCGCGCAAGATGCGCGCCTTGGTATTTTGCGCATCGCGCTTGCGTAGAGTCATGGCGACAGGATAACGGGGCGCAATCGACGTTGACAAGCGCCCTGGCGTTATGTAAATTATCGTTTACTTATTGATTGATTGAAAACTAACGATAGTTTCGAGGGGCGATATGAATAAGTCGACAGGTTCCGACGCAGTAAACATTCCCGACGTCGCGTTAATGATTGGCGATGAGCGCATCGAGCAGGCCAGTGGCGGTATGCAGCAGCATATTTATCCGGCCACTGGCGAAGTGATCAGCGAATTTCCGTTAGCCGGTGCGGCAGAAATGAACGCCGCGATCGAATCCTCAGCGAAAGCATTCGAAGAATGGAAAACTTGGCGTCCGTGCGATCGTCGCGATGTACTGATGAAACTCGCTCAGCTATTCGAAACCAATGCCGCTGAATTGGTACATCTTTCAGCGCTGGATAACGGCATGCCGATGTATGTCGGGAGCCAAAGTATTACTTACGCCAAAGGTTGGACTGCGTATTACGCGGGTTGGGCGGATAAGCTCGATGGCACCGTCACCTCAACCTTCGCGCAGGGCTCAGATATCAAAGTGCCCGGCGTTAGCAAAGGCAATTTCGCCTATACCTTGCTGCAGCCTTACGGCGTAGTCGGCGCCATCGTCACGTGGAGCGGGCCGCTAATTAATATCGGCATGAAGCTCGGCGCAATTCTCGCAGCGGGCAATACCGCCGTGTTCAAGCCTTCCGAATTAACGCCGTATGTTGCCGATAAAGTATTGAAGTTGGTGCGCGAAGCGGGAATTCCTGCTGGCGTTGTCAATATGATTCACGGTGGAACGGAAGCTGGCAAAGCATTAGTAGAGCATCCGCTGGTTCGCAAAATCAGCTTCACCGGCGGCATACCTGCTGCGCGCAATATTCTCGCGGCGTGTGCGCAATCGATTAAACCCGTTGTGCTCGAACTCGGCGGCAAAGCCTCTTACATTATTTTTGAAGACGCGATTCTCGACGAGGCGGTGCTGATCGCCGCAATGGTCGGCGCGGTGACGATGGCGGGTCAGGCCTGCGCATGCGCGGGTCGCTTGCTCGTCCACCGCAGCATTTATAAAGAAGTCGTTGAACGCACCATCGCCATTTTAAGCAACATGTCGATGGGCGATCCGCTAGTGCGGCCCGATGCACTGATGGGTCCCGTTATCAATCAAGCTGCTGTGGATCGTATTCTGGCAATGGTTGATCGCGCTAAAGCTGTCGGCGGCAAATTGGTCAGCGGCGGTAAGCGTGCCGGCGGCGCGCTGGAAAACGGTTATTTCATAGAGCCGACGATTCTCACCGATATCGATCCAATGAGCGAAATTGCGCAGGAAGAAGTATTCGGTCCGGTGGTTGCAATCATTCCCTTCGATACCGAAGAGGAAGCGATCCGCATCACCAATTGCACGAAATATGGCCTCGCTTCTTTCTTGTACACAACCGATCTGCGTCGTGCGCATCGCGTCGCCGAGCAGATTCAATCCGGCGGTGTGTATATCAACGGTGGCATTCCAGTGGCGCCGAATACGCCTTACGGCGGTTTTGGTATGAGCGGTATCGGTCGCGAAGGCGGCCGTGCCGGTATCGATGAATTTCTGCAGCACAAAACCGTCGCGATTTACTAACGCTAATAGACATAACTTTAATAGGAGCACGCAATGACATTTTCTCTCGATAGTTTTCGTGTGGATGGCAAAATTGCACTGGTTACCGGTGCGGGTGGGCGTGGTAATTCACTGGGTCGTGCTTATGCTTTTGGTCTGGCGGCAGCTGGTGCATCAATCGTTGTTGCCGATCTCAGCAAGGAAGGTGCGGAGAGTGTCGCGCATGAATTGACGCAAGCCGGTCACAAAGCTGTTGGCTTACAAGTCGATATCGCCGATCAGGAATCTGTACAGACAATGGCGGCGAGTGCACGCAGTGCAATGGGTGGTGTCGATATTCTCGTCAACAATGCTGCAATGATGGCCGAGCTCGATATGATTCCAGTGATGCAATACCCCATCGATAAATGGAATAAATTACTCGCAGTGAATTTAACCGGTGCGCTCAATGTGACGCAGGCGATTGCACCAATGATGCTGGAGCGAGGCGGTGGCAAAATCGTCAATCAGGTGTCGGGCGGTGCGTTTCCGCCAACATCGCCTTACGGCATTAGCAAGCTCGCCTTGGTTGGTCTGACAACGACGCTTGCGGGCGAACTCGGTCGGCGCGGTATTAATGTAAACGCAATCGCTCCAGGTTTTACCAAAAGTGATGCCGGCAATCAGTTGGTGCCGCAAGATAGTCCGTACGTTCAACTCTTGAAAAATATTATTTCGCTGCGTGTGCACGGTGAGCCCGATGAACTGGTCGGCGCTCTTTTATTATTGTGTTCGCAGGCTGGGGCGTGGATTCACGGACAGGTCATTCATGTCGATGGCGGCTGGGTCGTCAGACCTTAAAAATCAAATCGGCGCTTCAATAAACGCAATGATATTCGTGGCCGCAATCGATGCCTGATTGCGGCTAGCTTGTTAATTTATTTTTTATTACGATCGGGATGCAGGCGATCGTCTTCGACATAAGGGAATTTCGGAGGATTCTTTTCGAGGTCGGCGACCACTTCGAAAAAAACTTTCGTTAACAGCGATGTGCGCGGCCAGCCATGGTAATAGGCGAAGTGTAATTCGAATTCATGATATTCCTCGCGCGTGATGTCGCCACTCGCCAGTGCGGCATAAATATGCGAGCGAATCGGTTCGTGAACTGCCGCTGCGCCGACGCAGGCCAATGTGATCCAGCGGCGATCGCGACGCGAAAGACCCGGGCGATTCCACAGTTCAGCGAATACCGAATCCACCACGCCATTACCCATATAGGGCGTAATTCGCGGCGGCGCTTCCGATACCATCACTTCTTTAAAACGCTGGCGGCCCAATTCGGTTCTTTCCGCGGCGGCTTGCTTTAAAAATGCTTCGTATTCAGTGGTGCTGTTGTTGGTTATGGTGGTAGTGTCGTTGGTGTTGCTCATGATTTTTTCCTTCTTAATGGGCAAATAAATTTTGTTTGGAGTGATTCAACGCTCCGACTAAACCGCCATCGATGCGAATATCGCAGCCCGAAATGAAAGAGGCTTTGCTCGAACATAAAAATGCGATGGTTTCAGCGATATCTAGCGTATGGCCTGGCAGTATTGCGTTGGCATCATGCTGCGCGGAGCGAATCGGCGTGAGTTCAACCATCCGTGCTTTGCCCGGGCTTTCTTTAAGTTCGAGACGTCCCATCTCGGTATCGATTAATCCTGGAGAAACGGACAGCACGCGCCCGCCGTGTTTGCCCCAGGCGGCGCCTGCGCGTTCACACAGGCGTATCACGCCGCGCTTAGCCAATCGATAAGCGATCGACGAATTCGGTTTTGTATGCAGTAGCGATTGCAGTTGTTCTTCAAAGTCAGCGGCGAGCGGTGCGTCGAGAACCTTGTCGATTGCCGCATCGAACGCACCTAATTGACCCGCGATCGAAGCGAGGCATATCGCAACACTTCCCGGCACAACATTTTTAGCAAATTCATCGAGCAGTAATTGCGTGCTGGCTAAATCGACGCGAAATACTTCGTGCCAGTCCGCCATATTGGGCGACACACCGGCGGTATGAATTAGCGAGTGAAACTGTCCAATCTCTGCAGCTTTGCGCGCAAGTTCGGCAATTAAATCGATATCAGCAATATCGCCTACCAGCGTAGTGACCGCAGTTTTCGTTGCTTTTTCAATCTGCGCCGCAGCGCTGAGCAGGCGCTCTGCGTTGCGATCGGTCAGTAATAAAACATCAACAGCAGCGGCAATTGCTTTTGCGCAAGCGAAACCCATCCCGCCCGCAGCACCGGTGATGACGGAAACGGTGGTCATTGCACGTCTCCATCAGCGGGTGCACCGAGACCGGTTAACGTATCGACATTGCCGATCACCGCGCGCTCGCGTTCAAGCACATCGCGTTGCTTTTGAATGACGTGATCACCGGGGCGTGGCGGCAGCGCGAAGCCGGTGTAAATTACGCGGCGTTCTTGGCTACGTGGATGGGTGGAGCGGTGCAAGGTGCAGGATAAATGTACGGTGGCATCACCGCGTTCGGCGCGCGGTGTAATCAACGGAAGATCAAGCCCTGCATAATATTGGCTCGATGCAATATTGGAACGGTGCGATCCGGCATAAAAATCGAGACCGCCGTGCTCTTCGTCGATCGGCGTTAAACAAATACCAACGGTGAGGCCTGAGCAAAATAATGAATGTCCGCCGCGCGCACAATCTTTGTGCCACGGCAAACAAGAGATACCTTCAACCGAATCGGCGCGTTTCACTAATCCTTCCACGCTCGGATCGCTGAAATGTTCACCGAACGGATCGCCAGGTAAATGCCCAAGGCCGAGCAGTTGTCCGATCAATAAAAAATTCGGATCTTCGAGTAGTTTGCGGATATGCGACGATTGATGGGTTAAATTCAAAATGCGGCACGGATAGCGCTCGCCATCCTTGACTCTAGCCCACCATGAATCGCCATCGCCGGGGCGTGCATTATCGATAGCGACTTTGAAGTCGGCATCGATATTTGACATTTCTTCTTCGGTGAAAATATTTTTGAGAATTAGAAAACCGGCTTCAGCGAGAAAGTACGCAGCAGCTTCTGGATTTTCGTCGAGCCGAAAAGTCTGATTCAAATTCAACTCGGAGCCATCTTGCGCACGCAGTGTAATTTCACCGGGGCGGTAAACAGCACGCCCATCAAGAATCGAACGCAATACCGGTTCCCACGCGTCAAACACTCCGCACGCGGCTGGCTCGCCTTTAATCTGTCGTGCAACGAGCAGCCCGCTTGTGGATTTTTGATCCTGCATCCAATCGCTGAATGCGTGCTGATCTAATTCGATTAACAGTGCCGCGTGTTGCCCGGCGACGGCTGCTATTTTTTCGTCCGACAGCATCAAGGTCCAAATTTTATCGTCGATTTTCAGGGCTACCGGCTGTAAACCGAGACGCACCGCATCGGCATATGCACGCTCGCCATGGTGGCTAAGTTGCTGCAGCCAGGTGGTGTTCCAAAACGTGGTGGGATCGATCGGGACTATCGAGTTTAAATTTCGGGTGCGGGTATCTACTTTCTGCCGTTGTTGAGTACTTATTGTGCTCATAAAATATTCCTCACAAGGAAATTGCGTTAAGAAGCGGTGCGCGCGCCCACCACACCGTCGATAAGAATGCGACAGGCGGTATCGATATGCGTGGGGTCGGTGACGAAGAAGGTGGTATCGGTATCGCGGTGCATTCGTTCGATCATGCCGAGTTGCATCGCGCATAACACGTCGGCTGTGGCGCGAAGATCCAAGTCGGCAGCGAACTCGCCGCTCTGCACGCCGCGTTGCAAAATATCGAGAGTTTGATCGCGCCACTGCGCTCGCGAGTGCACACCGGTATGCGGTTCGCCGAGTAGCGCGGCATGCGCATCATCCGAAAGAAAGGCGCGAAAGATGGGGCGCGAACTCGCAAACAACAGAGTTCCGCGCACTGTTCTATGCAATGTGGCTCGTGCCGTATCGCTATTGGTTCGACCTTGGGCGACAGCCTCAACCCATTCTTGTAGGGCTTGATCGCGAACGGCTCGCAGTATCTCCAGCTTATTCTCGAAGTGACTGTAAAGCAGCGTGCGCGACACACCGGCGCCCGCAGCGATCTCTTCAAACCGCGTTTTTCTGAAGCCATGTTTGGCGAAGCAGCGTGCGGCGGAATCCACAATTCGATCGCGACTCGAAGTGGGTCGAGAAGCTTTTATCGGAGTATCGGCTATCGGTGTATCAGCAATTATGGGCATATTTTACAATTGACATTTAATGTAGTTAATGTCAATTTATAACAAGTAAACCAATGTTTGCAACAGGTAAATGAAAATTTACACAAGGTGAGCGCGAATGGAGCAAAAACTGAAGATTGGCTACGTCGGCCTAGGCAGTCAGGGCCGTGGCATGGCGATGATGATAGAGAGGGCGGGTTGGCCGCTGTATTTATGGGCTCGTAGCGCCAAAACGCTGGAGCCATTTCGGGAAACCAGCGCCCATATAGTTGAATCGTTAGTCGATTTGGGCCGCGAATGCGACATCGTCGCGATCTGCGTCATCAACGATGAGGATGTGCGCAAGGTCGTTATCGGCAATGGCGATGGCATTCTCTGCGGCATGTCCGCGGGCAATACGCTGATCATTCACAGCACGATTCATCCGGATACCTGTCGCGAGCTGGCGCAGCGCTGTGCGGAATTCGGCGTGAATTTAATCGATGCGCCGGTCAGCGGTGGTGGCATGTCGGATATGACGAAACGGGCCATTATGGTGGGTGGATCAAAAGCGGTATTCGAGCAATGTCTGCCGCTGCTAAAAATCTATGGCAACCCGGTGAGTCATTTAGGCGAATTAGGCAGCGGGCAAACCTGCAAGCTGGTGAACAACGTATTGTTCATTGCCAATATTAATTTGGCGAAAGAAGCGCTGCGGATTGCGAAGGATTTGCAGCTGGATGTCGCTGCCACCACCGAGATTTTGAAAGCAAGTTCTGGAAACAGCTTTGCACTAAATGTATTTCCCTTTATTCAGGGGGCAGACGCTTGGAAGCTATTGCGCAAAGATTTGCGTCTTTTTCAAAGCATCACGAAATCCGCCAACCTAATGCCATCGAGTTTGGAGGCCGTAGCGGAAGAAATTATTGAGTAGGTAAGCAGCCCCCCCGGTGTCAGGATAGTTGTCGCGTCAACTGATCGATGAAAACACAGATCGGGGGCGGCAAGTAGTGAGTGATGAAGAGTTATTCGCCCGAGCG
>JAYVWC010000071.1:0-38128 GCA_043786385.1 Spongiibacteraceae bacterium
GCACAGCGCGGAAATAGCGCACGCGATCGCCGTCAATGCGCAGGTCGATCCGAGCCAGTTCCTGCTGCATTTCCCTGCGGCGATCGTCGCGCTCGGGCAGATTGACGATATAGATGCGCTCAAAAAAGTCAGTCAGGTTCATGATGTGCTCCGGCGATCAGTGTTTGGCGCGAAGTCGGCGTGGACGCCAGCTCAGCACGGTGTTGAGTCGCGCCAGCACGTCGAGATGCCACGCGGGTTGGGTGTGGTAGTCGGCGCTTTTGCGGCCAGTCAGGTATTCGATCAGCACATCGCGCAGATAGCCGCCGCCTTCGAAGGGGCGAATGCGATTGACGACAACGCCAACCGCCGTCGGCGCGACTTTCTCGATAAGGCGGCCGCAACGACGCAGTTCGCCTGCGCTGATACCACCGGCTTCAACGACTAGAATCAGATGCTCCAACGTGCCGGCGATAATTTCGGCATCCGCAGAGAGCAGCAGCGGTGGTGCATCGACCAAGACGAAGGGGTATTGCTCGCTCCACGCGACTGTGAGTTCGGTGAGGCGATCGAGGCGATCCAGGTGGCGATTGCCATCGGTGCTGCCCACCCAGACACGGGCTGGTGCGGTGGTCGTGGCCGGGGTAATGCATTCGTCGGCCGTGGCGGTCAGCGCCAGTGCTTGTGCCAGCCCCGGTGTTTCGCTATGCAAGTTCACATCCGGCTTGAAGGCATTCGCCTCCACCACCAGTGCCGGATAGCCAAGCGCCGTCAGCACTCGCCCCAGATCCTGAACCAGTTTGCTGGAGCCAGCGCCGGGCTTGACCGCCGAGAACGCAAAGACGTGGGTGCCGTGCGCATTCTGTTCGCGCAGCAGGCCACCAGCGATGCGCCGCAACAGATCCTCTCCGAATAGTTTCGTCGCATCGTCGCTTTGCTCAACCATCCAGCCCAGCGCGGGCACGCCGAGAATGCGCTCGGCATCGTTGAGCGTATGCACGCGGCGGTCGAGCAGATCGCGGCCGATCGGAGCGATCGCAGCTGCGAGCAGGGCGGCAGCAATCACCATGAGCAGGATTTTTTTCTTGCCGGGGCCGAACGGCATTTCGGGTGGCAAGGCCGGGCTCACCATCCGCACAAATCCAAACGAGTTTTGCTCGGCGGTCAGCTGGTTGAGGCGATCGCGGATGGTTTCGAGCTCTTTGCGATCCTGATCGATGTCCTGGGTCAGCGTCATCGCGCGGTTGTAAAGATCGGCAAAGGTCGCGCCGCGTTTTTCCTGTTCGCTAAATTCATTCTGCAGATCGTTTTCCACCTGACCGGTTTGATCGGCCGTCGCTTGATAGCGCGCCAGCAAGCTGCCGCGTACCGAATCGCTCAACGTGGTGGTTTTGTTCGCTAGTTCGGTATCGATATTCGCCAGTTCTTTTTGGATGTCGGTGATACCGGGGTGATCGGCGCGCAAGCCGGACAGCTGTGTCAGCAGATCGGCGCGGCGCTTGAAGAGGTTGGATTTGAGATTGGCGAGTCCCGGATCGATCAGCACCGCTTCCTGAATCGAGCGCGTGGTGATATCGGTTTCACCGCGGCGTTGAAACGCATCGAGTTTGGCTTGCGCATCGAAATGTTTATTGCGCGCGTCCGCGAGCGCGGCGCGCAAATCGGCGAGCACGCGGTCGTACGGGTTTTCTTCTTTGCCACTGAAAGCCGCAATGCCGAGTTGCAGCGCCAAGGCGGTACGCTTTTGGGTTTTTTGTAGAATCAATTTGACCAATTCTGTTTCGCGCGATTCGAGATTGCGTACGCGCACATCGGCACCGAATATACGTTCCACACGCATCCGTTCGACGTAGGTGTTCACCACCGCGTTGACGAGTTCGGACAGCGCATCTTTGCTGCCGTTTTGCAGTGAAACCTCAATCATGTAGGTATCGGGAATAACTCTAATCGCCATTTGCGCACGCAGACGATCGATCGCTGCGCGTTCGCTTTCATTACCTTTTTGCCAACGTGACGTCAGTGGGCCGAGGCCGCGTAAGGCGTCCTGCACAATGTCGTAGCGCAGAATGCTTTTCGCTTGTTGTTCGAGGAATTCGCGGTATTGCGTGTTCGAGGGGAAGGAAAGCTCACCGTCATCGCGTAGGTTTTTCATGTAACTCGGTGCCACTTGTACGGTGGCGGTGGTTGCGTACTGTGGTTTGCCTTTAATGAAGGCGACCGGAATACCAGCCAGAAAAATCAGCGCAAAAACGATCAGTGCCAGACGTGGATGCGCGCGCAAACTGACTAGCGGTTTGATGCCGCGTCCCGGCAGCTGGCTGAAGTCAGCACGGTTGCTAAGCGGCGACTCCGTCGCATGAACCGATGCTGAGAGGGTGGCAGTCACAAGGCATTACTCATCCAAACTGGGTGAGTGAATTACAGACGATGAGCGGGGGTGGGATGTGGCGCGATTGTGAACTTTTTGAAAATGCTGAGGGTGGTTAGTTTGTGCCTTGGTTTTGGGCGGCGCAGAAATCGCTGAGCGACTCATCCAGGGCGCTGATCATGTTGAGTATTTCATCGTCCTGTTGCATTTCCAGAAGATTCTCCAGCGTGCGCGCACAGCTGGCGACGGCGGTTGCTCCCACCGTGGCAGCGGCACCTTTCAGGGTGTGTACCAAGCGTTGCATGCGGGCGAGATTTTTTTCGCCGTGCAGTGTCCGCAACAACGCAGCATCGTGCTTGTGCAGATCGACAAAGATATGGCGCACGCGTGCCAGTGTGTTGGTGTCGCCGCGAAAGCGGTCTTCGGCCGATTCCGCAGATTGCTGCTCTTCGATATTGCGTGGTCGCACCCAGCGCGTCAGGCAGCCCCATAGCTCATCCATGTCGATCGGTTTGGCGAGAAAGTCATTCATGCCAGCGGCAGTGCAGGCAGTCTGCTCTGCGCTGCTGATACCTGCTGAGACGCCGATAATGGGGAGCTGGCAATGATTTTTACGCAGACGCCGGGTGGCTTCGAGGCCATCCATACCCGGCATTTGCACATCCATCAGGATAAGATCGGGTGGCGGCTCCAGCGCGCTGAGTTTGTCGAGCACTTCGAAACCGTCGCGTGCCAGCGTGGTGCGGATGCCGGCGCCGGCCAGCGATTGCAGCAGTACGACTTGGTTGATGAGGTGATCTTCAGCGACCAGAACATGCGCGCCGCGAAATTCCTGCGGAAAATTATCGGCGTTTAGAGCCTGATCCGTCCCTGTCTCGATCAGCCCTAGCCGATGCAGCGCTCGTTGCAACGCATTCGGTGTGAGTGGGCGCGTGGCATAGGCCGTGCGCATAGGCTTAGGCCCCGGTAAATCGCCTTCGCCAATACCGCGCAGTACTAGCAGGGCTGGGGGTTCTCCGGACCAGTCTGTGGTGGACAGGTTGGGTAGGCTGTCGATGCCATCCACGACGATGAGTGTTGCTGCGGGCAAGTTAACCTGGCCGGATGTGGGGGCGGACACTGCCCAGCCTTCGGCCTCAAGCATCGCGCAGGTGGCCGCGTGCGTGGCTGCGCGAGTGCAGCAGACCAGCGCGGTTCCGGCTGAACCGGCTGCGGGGGCGAGGGTTTCGTTGTCCGCAATATCAAATGGAAGTGTGAGCGTGAAGCAGCTGCCGCGACTGCGCTGGCTAACCATGTTCACATCGCCGTCCATGCCGCGGGCGAGTTCGCGGGCAATGGCCAGTCCGAGGCCGGTGCCACCAAAACGACGGGCCGTGGCTGAATCAGCCTGATTGAAGGGTTTAAATAAATCTGCCTGCGCGGCTTCGTCGATACCGATACCCGTATCGCGTACCGCAAAACTCAATTGGCATTGAGTTTTAGTTTTTGTTGCGGTGGTGATTTCGAGAACCACGCTGCCGGCCGGTGTGAATTTGATGGCGTTGCTGAGCAGATTGAATAAACACTGTCCGAGTCTCAGACGGTCGCCGACGAGATAGCGCGGCACCTCAGGTGACAAATGAAAAGCAATTTCCAGCTCGCGCTCGGCGGGGACTTGCGCAGCGGCGCTCGATATTTCGTCGAGTAAATCATGCAAGGCGAAATCACTGCGTTCGAATTCCATGCGACCGGCTTCGATTTTTGCGTAATCGAGCAGATCGTTGATGATGTGTAAAAGTGAACGTCCCGATTGCGAAATATTTTCGAGATATTCGCGCTGTTGAGATGATAGATCGGTCATCAGCGTGAGTCGGCTCAGGCCGATAATGCCGTTTAATGGCGTGCGAATTTCGTGACTGATATTGGCTAAAAACTCACTTTTGGCGCGATTTGCGGTTTCCGCACTCAAGCGCGCTTTTTCGATTTCGGCGGCGGCCTGTCGTTGCGCGGTGACATCGTCAAATACATGAACGAAACGATTTTCAGTGATTTGAATGGAGGCAATATCAACCAGTATCGTGGCGCCATCGTTGCGGGTCACGGGGCATGTGGTTTGGCTGATACCTTGCTCGCGCAGCAATGCGCCGTGACGTTCGGCATCTGAGTGCATATCCAGCGATAACAGGCCGCCAAGATGCATGCTGCACAATGTTTTTATGTTATGGCCGGTGATGCTGGCTGCGGCGGGATTGGCGCGCAGAATGTGCCAGTGCAAATCAGTTTCGAGAATTCCGGTCAGCGCATAATTAAAATAAGCACTGGCGAAATCATCGCTCGGTGCGGGTTGCCCCAGAGACACTAACAGACGGTTTAATTCTTTGCGTTCAATTGCAGAAATTTTTTCAAAATCCTCAGGAGTAAATGCACGCGCTGCGGAGAGTAATTGGTCGAGCTTTGCGGTGAGTGATTTATTCTCAGGCATCACATGCATTCGTTGATCGTGTCGACTTCGTTAGCGGTTGACGCAGGATGATGCGGCATATATCTGTCGCGGGGTTGTCGAAAGTCGCGCTTTCCACGCTATTGCGGATAATATAAAGACCAAATCCGCCCTCGCTTTCACCGCTAAAATCAGGTTCTATTTCTTCTGGGGCGAAAGCATTGCCGACATAGAATATTTCTACTTCGATGGCATCATTTACGCATTGCAAGCGAATGTGCAATGTTGCGTCGGGAAGAAAGTTTTTGTTGTGGCGAATGATATTGGTGGCTGTTTCGTAGGCTGCCAGAATTAATGCATCGCGCAATCGTTCATCTTGTTTGGAGCTGCGTGCGTGTATGGTTATTTCATGGCGAAGTACTTCAAGATTGACGAGGTTCCATTGCAGCTCAAATGTTCGCGGCGGCAGTCCGGCTCTAGTGGTAGGGTTTATTTGCAATGCAATAGCTGTGCGGTCATCGTTGATGTCGCCGACTTCAAATTTTTTCACTTGATAGCGAATGGCTTGAATGATTATCGAACCCGGACAGCCAGTTCGATGTAATTCAGTCAACTGCTCTTGTAAACGATCATCGCCAAATGCAACACCTTCAGCATTACTCGCTTCCGTAAAACCATCGGAGTAAAGGAAGAGCATATCGCCATCTTGCATGGCGACTTCGCGTTGCGTATAGATTTCATCGGTAATCACACCGAGTGGCAAATTGTCGCTTTTAATGGCTTGCACGCCGTCCGCATTAATCAGTAGTAAGGGGGTGTGGCCGGCATCGACAATGCTGATTTGATTGAGGGCAAAGTCGTAGCGTAGATAGGCCAGCGTTACGAATGTTTCGACTTCGATGAGACGTTCTGAAATTCGCTCATTGAGTGTATTGACCAGTTCTGCTGGCTCTGGCATCAAGCCGGATGAAGAGCGCGCCAGATGCTCCGCCATCGTTTGATACATCTGTTGTTTGACTGCAGCACCTACGAGTGCAGCGGGTATGCCTTTGCCCATGACATCGCCGATGGAAATGTCGATTTGATAGGGGCTGTAGCGAAAAAAGTCGTAGAAATCGCCATCGATGCCGAGAGAGGGTTCTGTGTGACAGGCGATGGATAATGGCCCGGCAAGATTGGGTATATCGCCAAACAAGAGTGCACGTTGGATTTGACTTCCGATGACTAATTCGCGTTCCTGCGCTTGTTTGATCTCCTCCTGGGCGTCGCGATATTGACCAATCACATCCTCGAGATGCTCGCGGTAGAGTTCAATATGTAGATTGCGTTGCACCATTATTTTACGAAACGCTGCCAGATCCTGCCGCTGTTGTTCAAAGAGTTGCAGTGTCAGCAGGTAATCGCCCCAGCGCTCATGCGCCATGGCTTGCGCGGGTAAAAGTATTGTTTCTGAGGCGTTTTCCAGCGTGAACCACGGCTCACCAATAAAATGGCGCTTTTCCTCCAGCGTAATAAATTGCCCGCGCAGGCGCGCCGACGAATTGCGGGCTTGAAGAAAAACATCGTGGTATTGATCCCACGGTTCCGAGGAGGAAAAATCACTGGGTTCAGTAATGCAAAAAGCATCCAGCAGCCCACATCCCTCAATAGCCCGGCCTAGAAACTGATGGAGCAGTGGGCCGCTGTGCACAATGTGCAGCTCTGCATCCAGAACCATGTGAAAGGGGTGCAGACGGTCGAGGGCAGTGCGCAGCTCAGAGCTGGAACTCAAGCTCGAACTCATCGAAATGACTATCCGCTGTGCGTTTAATGGTGTGGTTGATGGTCAGTGCCAAGCTGTGCATTTCTGCAAGACCCTGCAGTAGCCCGACAACGAACGGCGCCAAACCATTGCGTGTGCTGATGTAGCGCAGAGTGCCGCCACGAGGGGAGGACTGAAAGCGAAAACTGGGGGCGTTCAATTTGGGCAGGGTGCGTTGGATGCGCCGATGCATGTCATCCAACCCGAGAAGGGTTTCGCTGAAGCCGCCAAGTGCCAGCAGCAGCGGCGCATAGGCGGTATGGTTAGCATAACTGATCCAATGTCGGCCAAATCCCACCAGAAACGTATCGAGCTCAAGTTCCATGGCGCGGGCTGCGCCGACTGCCAGAGCAAATGTCACCTCGTCCGGGTAACTTTCTAGGGAGATGAAGATGCCGTCTTCAGCATCGTTATCCGCTGCCAGCTGCAACCAGGCATCCTCACCTAAGTGACTTGAGACAAACTCCTGCAATGCGTTGTTAACCATGCCGTACATGAATATCCTCCTGCGCAGGCCTGTTGGCCTTGTGCTAATCGGGCCTGAGTATCGTCAGGCTTTTTAAGAGCATAGATGAAACAGCCTTCACGATTCTTGCTGCACTGCCATCGATGTGTCGGCTCTGTTCGTTTTTCAATTGCTACAGTCGGCTTTGGATGGCGGTCTTGAGCGTATTACAGCGCTGCGATTGCGTCCTCTCGGGAATTGTAGATAGAGAATATACGGTGCATGCGGACCAGCTCAAACAGCGCCTGTACGGGTTTGCTCAGCGAAAATAGTTTTAGCTCGCCCTGCTTGCTATTCATTGTGCGCAAACAAAACAGCAGCACCCCAGGCCGGAGCTATCGACAAAGCTGAGCTTGCTCATATCCAGCAGTACCGTGGCGTGGCTGCCGAGCGTCGGTTGAATTTTTTCTTTGAATAGTTTGGTTTCAGACGCATCCAGCGTGGCGTTATCGATGGTTACGATAACCGCATTGCTGTTGGCGAGTTGTTCAACATTAAGTTGCATGGTGATCTCCTGATGATTCCCTCATCGCGGGTTCGTGGAAACAGGATAGGCCAGAAGAGCTGGCCTTGCTCGCTCTTTGGCTTAGGTAGCGACGGCTCTCAAGCAAAAATAGCGCAAGATATTTCGTGAGAAGTTTCAATCCCCAGCCCAGTTGATCCTGTTTACCCGCAGCGATGGCATCACAAGCAAATAGGATTTCCGGCTCGGTGGTTGTTTGCAAGACCGCTTCGCTCAACAGGCCACGATGTGCGTCGACATAGAGTTGTTGCCAGTATTCTGGCAACGCGGCGATGCTGCGGCGGTTGCGTGGGCTGGGGCCGATCAGGCGCAAATGGCCGAGAATAATCTCGGTTAAGCCTGGGTAGAACGTGTCGCGAAAATGAATGAGTGTCTGATGGGTTGGAGCTATTTCAGCGTTTACGTAGATAGAGTGAAATGGTGCGAGTAGCGCACGCAGCACCACGGCGAGCCATTTTCCATGATGTGGCGCGTGATTGTTTGAGCTGTGCAGGTCTGCGAGTAACTGTGAGTCGAAAATATCGATGCGGGTATTCAGTGCAATATTGATCAGCTGCTGACCGTGCACCACAACGTTATTTAACTCGGTATTCTGGCCCACATAGGTCTCTGGCAGCACGATTGCTGCCTCTATGTTGGCATTGCTATCGATGCTGCTGCCGGCGCAGATTATTGCATTGGGGCCGATAGAGGCACCTGCACCAATTTGCACATGGGCGCCGATGAACACCGGTTCGATGATGCGAGCGCGTGGATGAATTTTGCAGCCACGGCCAATGTGTAGTGGTTCGCTAGCGTTTTCCAGCAGTTGTAGGGTGCTGGTATGGAAGTCCGCTGCTGTGCCGACGCTCAAGGGCTTTTCGACGCTGTATTTTATTATCGAGGTACTGCGTCGAATTTGATAGGCGAGAGCCTGGATTGTTGCGCTATGGTGCAGCTCCAACAGCCAGGCGCCACTTAACCAGGCCCATCCGCTCCAGCGTAACTCCCGATATTGTTTCCAGCAGGGCGCACAGCCGCGGGCGGTTGCATTAATATTCGGACAGCTTGCAAGTGCGGCATGCGTCGGTAGCTGCTGTGCATTAACAAGCAGATACATGGTGCTCGAATTAACGTGTAGGCGACGGAACAACTGGTGTAATGATTCGCGCGGATGCGAGTAGTGATATTCAATTTGACAGCCCCAGCGCTCGCCGTTACCCAGTGCATTTTTAATCGCTTGAGGTGAGTCTCCCAAGACCACTTGAACCTGTTTGATATGCAGGCGCGCCAATTGCTCCATGACGCGCAATAGCATCGGTTTATCTAACAGGGGCATCAAGGCGAGCGGCATGGGCGAGTTGGCGTCTCCTAAGTTTTCGCCAAACTGCGTCAATAAAATCGCGGTGGTGATGCCGCTATTTTTTTCGATTTTTGTCATAGTGAACCCCGGTGGCTGTCGCGTGCAATGCTGGACATAGAGATTTTATTGCTGGCCCATACGCGCGCGATCCGAAAGAGAAATACGAGATTGCCAACTAAATAGCGTTGCCAAAGTCGGCGCGGCTCCTGATACAACCTAAACAACCATTCAAGCCCAAGCCGACGCATCCATAGCGGTGCACGCGGAATACGCCCGGAATAATAATCGAACAAACCGCCAACGCCGATGGTGACGGTTGCATTGCAGGTTTCGAAGTGGGCGCTGATCCAGTTTTCTTGTCTGGGCGCACCAAGCCCGACGAGTAATACGTCGGCGCGCGCTGCACGAATGGCGGCGACCACCTCATTTGATTTTGTCTCGGAAAAATAACCGTCATACGTTCCAGCGACAATTAATCCCGGATAATTCGAGACGGCCCATTGCGCAGCGGCAGCTGCAACACCGGGTTTTCCGCCCAGTAAATAAAGGCGTTTTTGTTGCGCGGCCAGAGCAGCACAGAGTTTTGGAAATAGATCGGTACCATTCACATTGGCGCACACAGGTTGTTGCAGGACTTTGCCAGCGATGCGCATGCCCACGCCGTCGATAAATAGCCAATCCATCGTTGCCAATGAGCGGCGATATTGCGCGGTTTTGGCGGCGAGATTTACGCAGTCGGTATTGATGAAGCCGATGCGTGTGGGGCTCCGTGCGACGAGTGCTGACTCGATAGCAATCACGGCATCGTCGAGCGTAATGTTCACCAGTGGAATGTCGCAGATGCGCAGATGTGCGGGTATGACCTGTGCGTGTGTGCTTGTCATTTCAGTATGCTCCACGACCGGAGATTACGGCGGGAATGGTTTTGATTAATAACCGTAAATCTTCACGCAAGCTTTGCTGCTCGATGTATGCGGCGTCCATCTGCACTTGTTCGGGAAAGGCGATGTCGGAGCGACCGCTGACTTGCCAGGTGCAGGTGAGGCCGGGGGTCGCCTCTAAGCGACGGCGATCATTGAAGGTGTAGCGCTCCACTTCGCGCGGCAATGCAGGGCGCGGTCCTACCAGCGACATCTCGCCTTTGAGCACGCACCACAATTGCGGTAATTCATCGATGCTGGTTTTGCGAATGATGCGACCGATCCAGGTGACGCGGGGGTCGCGCTTCATTTTGAAAGTGACGCCTGTGCCGTGGTCGTTGGCAGCGGCAAGTTGTGTTACCAATGCTTCGGCATTAACGACCATCGAACGAAATTTGGGAAACGCGAATGGCTTGCCCCATTTGCCGATGCGTGTCTGCCAGAACAACACCGGGCCGCCATCAGTCGCTTTGATAATTACCGCTACGAGCACTAATAACGGCGAGGCCAGCAGCAGCACGACGAGTGCAATGAGGACATCCAGGCTGCGTTTTATGGCCGAATATAAGTTCGAGGCGATTTGTACGTTGATGCGCCAGAGAGACTGTTGCAGCGATAGCAATAGCAATCGATGCGATGAAGCATTTAACCGCCTTTCCATTTCTAACAGTTTTCTATTGGTGCGTACTGCTGAGGGAGACATGCTTGCCACCGTTTTCTGATTGATTGCTGAGAGTCGATTGCCTGATGTCTATTTCAGCAGAGATGCGGTGGTGGCGTGTGTCGAAACTGCAAACTGTTTGAAACGGATTAACGCATCACCCGCTTGAAGCGAAATGGCGGCGCCACAGCGGGGGTGTTAGTTGTCGTCTTGTTGGTGATGCCGAGATGGCCGCGACCCTGCATATAGCCTTCGGCCCAACCCAGAATCAGGAAAAATGTGGGCACCACGCTTTCGCCCAAGTACACCGTTACCATCGATACCGCGAACGCGATGATGATGCCGAGAAAGGTGAAGGCGAGTGAGTTCGACTCGGTGGCAGTAGTCATCCCCTTGTGAAACAGGCGCAGCGACATCCACGCCATCAATGTCACCAGTAGCGCCATGGTCAGCACGCCATGCATCAACGACAGCAGCAGATAGTAATTATCGATCGAGCCCATGCCGGGTATTTTGGGCCAGGTAACGCGGCCCCAGCCTAACCACGCATGGTCGAGTGCGATGCTGTAGTAGCGCTCGAACAGCTCTTTACGGTACATCGCCGTCTCTTGTGACATGGTCATTAGCATGCCGGGTTTGACGCTGGTGTAGGCCTGAAACAGCACATAACCCGGGACGGCCAGCAGCGCGATCAAGGCGAGTCCCATAGCGAACGCAGCTTTGCGTTTCGGGTGGCGTCCCGCGTTCACAAAAAGCGCAGCGAGCAGGGCGCCTAGCCAAGGCCCGCGCGCAATAGTGGTCAGCGAGCCAATCAGTAATCCCAGCGTGATAATGCGACCTTTTGATAGCGGTAAGCCGGGCAGCTTTTTGAAGTGTGGCTCCCAGTGGTTGCCCCATTCCAGCCATCGATTTAACCGGTAAGCCATTGCCATCATCATGCCGGCGAGAATGCAGTGTGCGTAAGGCCCGGCAACGCGGGCAAAGCCATGGCGAAAGGTCGTTACCCAGCCTAATCCCTGGCCGTGAAAAAGAAATTGCTCAGGCAGAGCCAGAAACGGATTCCAACCGAATTTAAATTCAAACAGGCCAATCATCGCAATGGCGAACATGATCAGCGTAATGCGCTTGGCTAGATCGACGTGCAGTCCCTCGCGGTCGATGGCGAGACGCGCAATGAGATACGGCGCGATGATCTGAAACAGGCAGCCGAACATCACGTTTTGCGCTTCGCTGTAACCTGCGGCGCGATATTCAGAAATCGCCATCGTGAAGGCGATAGCGATAACTAATAAATCCGCCAGCGTAACGCGCCAATAGCGGGCGTACGCCATGGCCGTAGCAAATGCGATCGGAATTATCACGGCAACATTGGTGCTGGGATCGGGCAAGCCTGGTGTGGTCGCATGAAATGCATCGGGGATCACCAGCAATACCGGCACATACAGCCACACCAGCGCCTTGCCCGGAGACATTTGCAGTGTGGCGATCACCCCGGCGATGGCCCCTAGCCAAATAAGCAGTTGCATAAGCATCCATCAGTTGTTGTGTACTTGCATTGTCGACACAAAAGCTAGCGGCGTCAGCCCGGTATCGCAACAGTTTTCCGATAGTTTTCAATTGCGACACAAATAGGGTCCGCTGATCGGCTTGAATGTACTCATGGAGTTCCCGATGAGCGCCTTAATCATGTTGTTAGGACTGTATCGAGCATTGATCCGGTGTCGCCCCGTTCGCAGGTTAGCCGGTGCGGTATTGAGTGGGTGTGCTGTGTTTATCTCAACCAACTATGCGCACGCCGATTTGCTGGCCGATTGGGGCGTCTTTCCTCAGCAGCAGGACGTAACATTTTCTTTTGCGCCCTCTGACGCCTCCACCAATTTTACCGATCAATACACCTTCACCTTGGTGGGGGGCACCGACATTGCCTGGACGACCAGTTCTTTTCTCGGTACATGCACAAAAGGTTGCGGCAGTCCGTCAATACAGTTCGGTATTTATGATGCCACCGGCGGCTTGATCAGCAATACGGGGGGAATAAATCTCGGTCCCGGTAATTACATCTTCCAAATCAAAGGCACCGGCATGGGGGCCGGTAATACCGCCGGTAGTGGTGGGGTGATCACGTTTAGTGGTATGCCACAAATCATGGAAATAGTTTCGCCCGCGCCTGAGCCGAGTGGCGTGCTGTTGTTATCGGCAGGGTTGCTGGTTATGGGGGTAGTTTGTCACCGTGAAAAAATGAAATCGGTCAGCCATAATTTTTTGCGGAGATTTTCCTGGTGAAATCCATTTATCGATATTTGTTCGCTGCGGTTTTGTTCGTGGTCATGGCGACTGGTTGCACTCGAACTGAGACGCCGGCGTCTAGTCAAGTATTGGCGCGCGTTAATAAAGTAGACCTCACGATTTATCAGTTACAGAATTTACTTGCGCAGGTTTCCGCTGCGTCGCCAGCGCAGCGTGCAGATGCAATCGAGCGTTTGATTCATCGCGAGTTGGCAGTGCAAAAAGCACTGGCACTGCATTTGGATAGCCAGCCGGATGTGATGTTGAAAATTGAAGAGGCGCGTCGCGATGCCTTGGCTACCGCATGGGCTGACCACATTGCAACACAGATTGCCGCACCGCAGGAAAACGCTGTAGCGCAGTATTTCGCCAAACATCCGGGCTTATTTACAGAGCGAAAACTGTATCGTTTCCGTCAAATAACGATTTCTATTGACGATACACGTGTTGCAGATATCGAAACACGTTTGCATGAAAGTGATCAGTTAAGTGGTGTGTTGGATTGGATGAAAGCGTCATCGATTAGCTATGCCGATAGTGAATTGGTGCGCCTTGCCGAGCAATTGCCAATCGAAGTCGCGGATCGGTTGTATCTGGCAAGCAATACACAAGTGGTAGCGTTTCGCTCATCGCGCGCACTGACGCTTTACCAGATTCAACATACCGAATCTATGCCGGTGACATGGTCAGAAGCGGAACCGATTATTTACCAATTTTTGCGTAATCAATCGCGCCAGGATGTATTGGTTGCGGCAATGGCTGAGCTGCGTAGCAAGGCAGTTATTCGGATGCAGGAGAAAAACCATGCATCGTGATCTGCCTGTTGCACGATGGCCCCTCGAGTTTCAGTCGTATAGCGCGATGTGTCGATCGTCCATGCGTCGGTGGCTGTCTGTAATGCAGTGGTCGATATTAATTTTCGGAGCGGTAGCACTGTATTTTCCGGTGTATATCGATTTGCTGCGGGGCGGCGTAGTCAGTGGCGCACAGTCGCAGGCACCGCTCGTTGCCCTGATCGCAGCTTGGTCCATTTGGCGTCGACGCAGCGGGTTGGTGAGCGTTGCAGAGCCGAAGCCAATGTGGGGCTGGCCTGTGTTGAGTGTGGGGCTCGCGATTTATTGCGCAGGCTCTGCAATTGGTAGTGTGCATTTACAAATGGCATCGCAAATTCCTGTGCTGATGGGAACTCTGCTGTGCGTCGGTGGCTTTGGATGGCTGCGAACCTGCCGCTTTGCGCTGATTTTTTTACTGTTAGCGATGCCGTTGCCAGGCCAGTTCGCCACTGCCTTAACCCTTCCGTTAAAAATTATGATTTCTGAATTAGCGGAGATTATTTTACATCAGTTGGGGTTTCCAATTGCGCGCATGGGTACTGTTTTGGTGCTGAGCCAGTATCGTCTGCTCGTCACCGACGCCTGTTCTGGTTTGCACTCGCTGTTTTCGTTGGGTGCAATGGGGCTGCTATTTATTCATCTGCGGCAGCGTGTGTCACGACTACACAATGCGCTGCTTTTTATCAGCATTGCCCCTGTCGCGCTCATTGCCAATTTGCTGCGTGTGCTGGTGTTGTTGCTAATTACTTACTATTTCGGTGATGCCATCGGACAAGGTCCGGCGCATGAAACAGTTGGCGTCTGCCTGTTTATATTCGCGTTCCTTCTTTTGCTGTCATTGGATGCTGTATTGATTCGGTTTCTCTCGGGTAGAAAGCGGGGAGCTCTCGCGCTGCAGAGTCAAGTGCGCGTTGGCGCACTCCGTTGGGGGTGGATTGGCACGCCGTTCATAGCAGTTGCGTTATTTACTGGCACGCCGCATTCGTTAGCGGTGATGTCCAGCCAGAGTGAGCAGATTAGATTTGATGCCAAGGTGCCTTTATTGTTTTCTGGGTGGAAAGCTGATGCGATTTTCTCCGATGCCATAGTCTCGGTGCCTGCGTACAGCCAGACATTGGCGCGTACCTATGTCGATGCCACCGGGCGGAAAATTATGTTGGTTATCGCGTATGGCCCCGATCAGCTGCATGAAAAATTTCAAATACATCGTCCGGAGTTTTGCTACGAGGCGCAGGGTTTTGAGGTGAAAGTCCGAGGTGAAAGTGAGATTGAAACAACTAAGGGCATGATCCCTGTGCGCCAGTTGATCGCACGTCGTGCTGAACGCATCGAGTTAGTGACTTACTGGTTAATGCTCGGTGACAAAGCGGTGTTGCCAGGTTTTCAGCGCAAGCTGGCGCAAATGCAATATGCACTGACTGGATCAACTCCCGATGGCAGATTGATACGGGTGTCGTCCATTGGTGGCGATATTCCCGCCGCGTTTGCTATGCATAACCAATTTATTCAAGCGCTACAGTCATCAGTGGTGGCGCTGCCATCCTTACATTGAGGAGTCATTCCATGAGTCGGTCTGCGTTGTACTTTTTGAGCGAAGATGCATTGGATGGTGAGCGTGCGCTGGGCCTGGAATCTGCTCTTGCGGATTTTGTTGGTGATGCGAAAGATGCCCGCGGCTCATACATTCGTCACGTAACCATTATCGTTGGCGCGGAGGTCAATCGATTTGAGCTTGAGCTCAGTGCATATCTATCGAGCTGTATTGGGAATGAAAATTTGTGTGTGCGTTGGATTCGCGAGCCTGCTGTGTCGAGCGATTGGTTTCTTGATGTTCTCCATAAGACGGATGTTATTATTTTTATTTCCGACAGTGAAGAGGGGATGGAAGTCATTCGAAAGGGGATGGCGAATGGTACGCCTGTGATGATTCCTGACACAGCATTATCAGCAGCCAATTTAATAAGAGATGGTGTCACCGGTTTTCATTATCGTGCTAACGATACAGTTAGTTTTGCGATTTCGCTGAAGATGTTGTGCTTGTCGCCGCGCACTTTGATTAAAAGTATCGCCGAGCGTGCAAAGCAGATGCTTGATGGTGCTATTGATGATCCAGCGGTTACAGCGATTTCGCAGCGAGGATCAATTGTTCGTTCGCAATATCGACCTTTGGTTTCCATCGTCGTAATCGGGCGCAATGAGGGGGGGCGTTTGTTGCGGTGCATGGACTCCATAGCGGCCGTGAGAGCGGAAAGTTTCGATTTGGAAAAAATATATGTCGATTCGGACTCTGCGGATACCAGTGTGCAGCACGCGGCGCGGAAAGGATTTAAAGTTTTGAGTTTGCAATCGCAGCGTCCATCGGCAGCACTTGCGCGAAATATCGGTTGGCGCGCAGCGCGCGGTGAATTTGTGCTTTTCCTCGATGGCGACACCATTTTGCATCCAGAATTTATCAATAAGGCAATACGTGCAATGCTTGATCCTAGCGTCGCCGTAGTTTGGGGGCATCGTCGCGAAATTAATCCCGCGCAATCGCTGTACGTGCGTGTATTGGATCTGGATTGGATATATGCCCCTGGCAAGACCGAATTTTGTGGTGGCGATGCGTTGATGCGGCGCGAAATTCTTGAGGAGGTCAATGGGTTTGACGCGAGCTTGATTGCGGGTGAAGAACCGGAATTGTGTCGTCGAATTCGTGCGCTGGGTTATTCCATCTCCCACATCGATGCTCCGATGACATTGCATGATCTGGCGATAACTCGCTTTTCGGCTTACTGGCGACGTGCTTTTCGCGCAGGGTATGCTTATGCAGAAATTGCGGCACGTTTCCGTGATACCAGTGATCCACTGTGGCAGAAGGATGCCCGGCGTAATCTTGTCCGTGGCGGTTTGATGGTTGCGATGCCAGTAGTGCTCTTGGCGGCCTTATCCATTCCTGTTTTATTGATTCCACTATTAATGGTTGGGCTGTCGATGTTGACTCGTTCGGTGCAACGGTGTCGCTGGAAAGCTTCGAGCCGGTTGGATTGTGTTCTTTACGCAATGCATTCGTGGTTTCAACAGATTCCGATTTTCTGTGGGCAGGTCAGCGCATTATGCGATGCAAGCCGAGGCGATCGTCGCGGGTTAATTGAGTATAAAAGAGAGGTGTGATCGATGGTTGGTGCGGACCGCTGAAGTTTCAAGTTGCGGTTTATATGCAGCCATAAATGTTGGCGGCTGGGGGGTATGCCTCGATAGGAAACGTATTTTCGACATCAGGATCCGGGCGCGGTCCTGTTGTCGCGATGGTGGGTGTGCTAATCGTCTGTGCCATGCTGGTGGCGAGTTGCAGAATCGGCGGTGTATTAACGATGCTGTGCTCTGGCGCGATATCGACCGCAGGCGATGCGATCACTACAGCGGGGGTTTCAAGATTTAACGGCAGTGGTAGCAATTTTTCTGAGTTAGCTTCTACGTCATCGACAATGCGCATTTGAAAGCTGGTAGCGATATGTTGCGCAGGATGAGGTTGTTTCGCGTGCAAAATATAATTAATTGCCGCGATATGCAGCGCGATAACTACGATAAGCGCGGTCGACCTATTCAGCGAATTTTTTTTTAACGCGATTTGCCATGATGCCAATAATACCCGATTCCTTTCTTGATTGGCGCACCAGAGCAGTTTGTGAACGGTTAGTCTTTGACAATTCCACCTAAGCCAGCAAATAACCCATCGAGAAATTTGCTTAACTCCAGCGCCATCACCGCGAACTCCTGATCGAATGCGGCGCGTTCGTCGTCTTGGTTGCCGAGCTGTTCGCGCAAGGCATCGGTGAAGCGCAGTCGGCGAATAATCAGATCATCGCCGAGTATACATTCGATTGCTTCATTCCAAAATAATTCCACTTTGGCGACTTGTTTGCCAACGGTGAGATGCTGTAGCACTTCATCGCTGTTTAATTCTTGGCCGCGCACGCGTACGACGTTGCTGCTTTCCTGGCTATCGCGCAATTCGCATTGCTGGCCGAGCACGAAGTTGGCCGGCAGCTGGCCGCTTTGCAGCCAGTTGGTCATGATCAGCACTACGTCGCTCTGGCATTGCACCGGCTGTACCGGCAGGCTGCCGAGATCGTTGCGCAGCTGCGTTAATAATTCTTCGGCGCGATTGTGGCTGCTGCTATCGACTAATAGCCAACCGTTGCGGCGATCGATATATGCGTAGCAGCGACTCGAGCGCGTAAGTGCGCGCGGCAGCAATGTCAGCGTAATTTCTTCTTTCAGTTGCTTGCGTTCTTTGCGATAAATTTTTCGCGCCTGTTCTTTTTCAAGTTCGGCGATTTTTTCTTCGAGTGCTTCGGCGACCGCAGCGCCGGGCAATATTTTTTGTTGCTTGCGCAAGCATAGTAGCGTGCAACCGTTTGCTGAATGGCTGAGCAATTCGGAGTTCGGCATTGCACTGATCCAGCCGACACGCGCTATATCCTGACTGCCGCAAGGTACAAACGGCGTATTGTTTAAGGCTTGTTCTAAATCATCATCGCTAACAGTAAATTCAGCGGTAAAACGGTACACCAACAAATTTTTAAACCACATAAGACCACTCGGAATAATTTTTAACTAGCGGAGGTTAACCGAAAAACGGCAACGGCGATTTAGTAACAGCCACGGCACCGATATAGAAAAACGTCGCGATCGCCAATAGATAAGCGATGACGCGCAGCGGTTGCGTTTTGGCGACGCGCAACGCGACCACGCCGAGGCCGATATACACCAGCAGCCCTAAAAATTTAGCGGTCAGCCAGCCATTCACAAACGGATACTGGCCGATATTGATCATCAGGCCAATCGCGGTGAGCAGCAAAAAGGTATCGACAATATGCGGCACGATGCGCACCCATTTGCGTTGCAGCGCTGGCGAATTGCACAGCCGTAGTGCGCCGCGAATAATAAACCCGATAATCGAAATTGCAGCGAGCAGCATATGAGTATGTTTTAACGCGAAATACATTTATTTATTCTCCGAGATGGTTGATTCGACGAGCGTAGGCTCGATAACAATTGATTGAACGGTGCAAATCAGTTCGCCGTGCGCGAGCCGCGCATGTACGGTATCGCCGCTGCGCACGGTTTGTGCGTTGCGCACGACGTGGTGTTGCGCATCGCTGACAATCGCGTAGCCGCGTTGCAATGTCGCCAGCGGGCTGACGCTGTGCAGTAGTTGCGCGATGCCAGACCACTGCTGTCGGCGCTGCTGTAATTCGCGCTGCATCAGTAATGGCAATTGCCGCTGACAATATTCCCAACGTGCGCGCAGTTGTTGTACGTAGCGATCGGGTTGATGGCGTTGTAAGCGCGCATGCAATAATTCGAGCCGATGTTGTCGATCGCGCTGTTGGCGCTGAATCGCATTTAGTAAACGCAACTCCAACTCATCGAGACGTAGCGCCCATTGTTGCACGCGTTGACCAGGATGCTGCAAGCGCCGCTGCTGCCAAAGCAATTGTTGGCGATTGTGATTGAGCGTGCGCTGCCAGGTATCGATTAAGCGCTGTTGCCAGCCGAGCAATTGTTGCAGCTGCGTGCGCCAATCGCGGCTTAATAATTCGGCGGCTGCCGATGGCGTCGGCGCGCGCACATCGGCGACAAAATCGGCGATGCTGAAATCGACTTCGTGACCGACCGCGCTGATTACCGGCAACTTGCTCGCGGCAATCGCACGCGCGACATTTTCGTCGTTAAAGGCCCATAAATCTTCGAGCGAACCGCCGCCGCGCGCGAGCAAAATCGCCTCAAACGCTAACGTGCGTTGCGCGACGAGTCGATTGCACAGCGTTAGCGCGCGTACGATCGCAGCGGGGGCCTGCTCGCCTTGCACTGGTACCGGAATGACAGTGACAGTGATGCTCGGATCGCGCCTTTGCAACACCGTTAGAATGTCGCGAATTACAGCGCCGGTCGGCGACGTGATGACCGCGAGCTGGCGAATCGTCGGCGGCAGTGGTTTTTTGCGCGCGGGTTCGAATAAACCTTCGAGTTGCAGTTTTTGTTTCAGCAAATCGAAGCGTGCCGCGAGTAAGCCTTGTCCGGCGGGCTGCATATCCTCGGCGAGCAATTGATAATCGCCGCGCGCCTCGTACAGACTGATCGCGCCTTTCAGCAAAATTTTATCGCCGTCCTTGGGCTGAAAGCGCAACCGCGTATTGCGATTGCGAAACATCGCGCAGCGCACCTGCGCTTGTTGATCTTTCAGCGTGAAATACCAATGGCCCGAGCTGGGACGCGATAGATTCGAGATCTCGCCCTCGACCCAGATCATCGGAAAGCAATCCTCCAGCAGCTGCCGCGCCAACCGATTCAGTTGGCTGACGGTCAACACCGCGTCGGGCCTGCCGCTAGCGGGCAGAATGGGAGAGGAGGGTTTCAACATTGCGGCGCATTGTACTTGAAACGATTGTACTGGAAAGAGTCGTACTTGAAAGAGTCGTACTTGAAAGGATCGCACTGGAAACCAGCATTTCCGGTGCTGCGTATTTACCCGGTGGGGTCAAATCCTTTAATATTCGCGATTAACTTCCCGAGGGGGTTGCCCGATGCTCCGTATCCTCCATGAAGCGCTCACCTTCGACGACGTGTTGCTGGTGCCTGCCTACTCCGATGTCGTACCGAAAGACGTCAGCCTAAAAACTCGCCTGACTCGCAATATCGAACTGAATATTCCGTTGGTTTCCGCGGCGATGGATACCGTTACCGAAGCGCGCTTGGCGATTGCGTTGGCGCAGGAAGGCGGCATCGGCATCATCCACAAAAGCATGACGATCGAACAGCAGGCACGCGAAGTGCGTGCGGTCAAAAAACACGAAAGCGGCGTGGTCAAAGATCCGATCACGATCGAAGCGGCAGCGCCGATTCGCGATCTGATCGAACTGCGCAAGCAATACAATATTTCCGGCGTGCCGGTGCTTGATAACGGTCGGTTGGTCGGTATCGTCACCAGTCGCGATGTGCGCTTTGAAACGCGCATGGACGAGCCGGTTGCCAGCATCATGACGCCGAAAGATAGTTTGGTGACGGTCGGCGAGGGCGCCGATCTCGATGCCGTTAAAGATTTACTGCACAAACATCGCATCGAGAAAGTGCTGATCGTCAACGACAAGTTCGATTTGAGCGGCATGATCACCGTCAAAGACATCATGAAAGCGCAGACGTATCCGTTCGCGAGCAAAGATCCGCATGGTCGTTTGCGCGTCGGTGCATCGGTCGGCACTAGCTTTGATACCGATGATCGCGTCGCGGCGCTGGTCGAAGCTGGCGTCGATGTGATCGTTGTCGATACCGCGCACGGCCACAGCGAAAACGTATTGCAACGCGTTAGCTGGATCAAAAAACATTATCCGCAGGTCGATGTAATCGGCGGCAATATCGCCACCGCCGATGCAGCGCGCGCATTACTCGAAGCCGGTGCCGATGGTGTGAAAGTCGGTATCGGTCCCGGTTCGATTTGCACCACGCGTATCGTCACCGGCATCGGCGTGCCGCAAATTACCGCGATCGCCGAAGTCGCAGCAGCATTAAAAAATTCCGATGTACCGTTGATCGCCGATGGCGGCATTCGCTACTCCGGCGATGTATCGAAAGCGATCGCGGCCGGCGCGCACTGCGTGATGATGGGCAGCATGTTCGCCGGCACCGAAGAAGCGCCCGGCGAAGTCGAGTTGTATCAAGGCCGCACCTACAAATCGTATCGCGGCATGGGTTCGCTCGGCGCGATGGCGAAAACGCAGGGCTCCAGCGATCGCTATTTCCAAAGCACCGAGGAAGGCGTTGAAAAATTAGTGCCCGAAGGTATCGAAGGCCGCGTGCCATACAAAGGTTCGCTCGCCGCGATCGTGCATCAATTGATGGGCGGCCTGCGCTCGGCGATGGGTTACACCGGCAGTCGCGATGTCGATACGATGCGCACCGTGCCGCATTTCGTGCGCGTCACCGCTGCGGGCATGAACGAAAGTCATGTGCATGATGTGGCGATCACCAAGGAAGCTCCGAACTATCCGCGTGGATAAAAATAGATAGCTCCCCTCTCCTTTGAGGGGAGGAAGAAATAAATGCGGGGCTTCGGCCCCGTTTGCTTTTGTAAATCACCCCCTCGCCCCTGCGGGGCACTCCCCCTACTTTGCAGGGGGAGCCAGCTAGCCTCCCCTATAAAATAGGGGAGGTGTCGCGTAGCGACGGAGGGGTCAAGTGTGTTGCCTGAGAATTTTTTGAGTACCTTTTTTTGGATAGGAAAACGATGAACATTGATATCCACGCCAGTCGTATTTTGATTTTGGATTTTGGCGCGCAGTACACGCAATTGATTGCCCGCCGCGTGCGCGAGATCGGCGTGTATTGCGAAATTTATCCGTTCGATATGGCGGAGGCGGATATCCGTGCGTTCAATCCGATCGGCATTATTCTCGCCGGGGGCCCGGAATCGGTCACCGAATTAAATTCGCCGCGCGCGCCGCAGATTGTGTTCGATCTCGGCGTACCGGTATTCGGTATTTGTTACGGCATGCAGACGATGGCCGAGCAATTGGGCGGCAAGGTGCAATCGTCGAGCGTGCGCGAATTCGGTTACGCACAGGTGAAAGCGCACGGTACTGCCGAATTATTTAAAGATATTCGCGATCATATCGATCACGCCGATGGCAGCGCGTTGCTCGATGTGTGGATGAGTCACGGCGATAAAGTGGTGACATTGCCGCCGAATTTCGAGTTGATGGGTTCGACCGAATCATGCGCGATCGCGGCGATGTACGATGCGCAGCGTAATTTTTACGGCGTGCAGTTTCATCCCGAAGTGACGCACACGCTGCAAGGCACGCGCATTTTTGAACATTTCGTATTAAAAATATGCGGCTGCGAAGCGCTGTGGACGCCGGCCAATATTATCGACGATGCGATTCGCACTGTGCGCGCGAAAGTCGGCAGCAATAAAGTATTGCTTGGTTTATCCGGCGGTGTCGATTCGTCGGTGGTCGCGGCATTGTTGCACCGCGCGATCGGCACGCAACTGACCTGCGTGTTTGTCGATAATGGTCTGTTGCGCAAAAACGAAGGCGACCAAGTGATGGATATGTTCGCGCGCAATATGGGCGTGACGGTGATTCGCGCCGATGCCGAACAGAATTTTTTGAGTAAACTAGTCGGTGTTAGTGATCCGGAGCAAAAGCGCAAGATTATCGGCAATACGTTTATCGAAATATTCGATGTCGAAGCGACCAAGTTAAAAGATGTCAACTTCCTCGCGCAGGGCACGATTTATCCCGACGTGATCGAATCGGCTGCCGCCAAAACTGGCAAGGCACACGTGATCAAATCGCACCACAATGTTGGCGGTCTGCCGGCCGATATGAAAATGCAATTAATCGAACCGCTACGCGAGCTGTTTAAGGACGAAGTGCGCAAAATCGGCCTCGAACTCGGCCTGCCGTACGATATGGTGTACCGCCATCCTTTTCCCGGCCCGGGCCTCGGCGTGCGCATTCTCGGCGAAGTGAAAAAAATCTACGCCGATATCCTGCGCGAAGCCGATGCAATTTTTCTCGAAGAATTGCACAAGGCCGATTGGTATCATAAAACCAGCCAGGCGTTCGCGGTGTTCCTGCCGGTCAAATCGGTCGGCGTAGTCGGCGATGCGCGCCGCTACGAATACGTTGTTGCGTTGCGCGCAGTCGAAACCGTCGATTTTATGACAGCACGCTGGGCGCATTTGCCGTACGAATTATTAGAAAAAGTCTCGAACCGCATCATCAACGAAATCGCTGGTATCTCGCGCGTTACGTATGATGTATCAAGCAAACCGCCGGCGACGATTGAGTGGGAATGAAATAAGCCTTATTTATCTTTTCGTCAGGAATGTAGCGAATGTCATATCCAGAGCCTCCAGTTAGTAAGGCCTCAGTCAAGCGAGCCGGTAAAGCAATTTCAAAAAATTCCGCAACTGCTGCCGACTATGTCTTGGTAGATCAATGGCGAGCAGCACATGGGTATGTGATTAATACCTTTCAATCGTGGTTTAAGGGGCATATCGCAAGGCGATCGCAGGATGTCGAATTTGCGCAAAGGTTAAAGCGAAAAAAGACAGTAATAGATAAACTTAAACGGCAAAAATCAGACGGCCAGCCGCTGATTTCTGATTTGGCAAGCATGCATGATTTTGCCGGTTGTAGAATGATATTTAATACTGTTAATGATCTCGTCAATTTTCGCAAATATATGCATTCTAGTAATGTAATGCGAAACGTTAAGCACGAGTTAAGGCACGAATCGGATAAATACAATTATATTGAAAGCCCAAAGAGCACTGGTTATCGCGGAATACACGATGTTTATCAACACTTCCCCCGCGGCCATCGCGATACCCCTTCGACTTCTAGGCCATGGGATGGGCTAATGGTTGAGGTACAATATCGCACACGTGCGCAGCACGCTTGGGCAACGGCGGTAGAAATTTCAGACATTTTGGATAACGAGCGCACCAAATTTGATCTAAAAGAAACGGAGCGAGGAAAGTTTTTTTCAATTGCTAGCGAAATAATCGCTCGCAGACATGAACATATTGAGCGAGCTTATCAGGGGGTTACTACTGAGGAGCTTCAATATCAGTTGCAGCTGCTTGAAAATCAATTTGGTATTATGCAACGCCTGCAAGCGCTTAAGCAGTTTGAAGATGAAAATAAACTACAGGAGCACAATGTTCTAAATATTGTTCGCGATCCGAACGGTACGCTTCGACTTGAGGTGTTCCCCTTTACGTCCGCTGCTCCCGCGATTGAAAAAGCGACAGAGTTAGAAAATAGTGGGGAGAGTTTGAATGCGGTGTATGTGCGCGCGGATAGTCCTAAGCAACTGCGATCTGCCTATCGAAATTATTTCAATGATCCGGTCGATTTTGTGAAGCTCCTGCGTTCGGAAGCGGACCTTAAATAGAAATGAATGACGAACACTGGATGCAACTCGCGCTCGAACAGGCGCGACTGGCGGCCGCGGCTGGCGAAGTGCCGGTCGGTGCAGTGTTGGTTAAAGATAATGAATTGATCGCCGCGGGATTTAATCAGCCGATCAGTGCCTGCGATCCGACCGCGCATGCCGAAATCGTCGTGCTGCGCGCGGCGGCTAATGGTTTAGCCAACTATCGTCTTCCGGATACGACGTTGTACGTGACGATTGAGCCGTGCGCGATGTGCGCCGGTGCGTTGGTGCATGCGCGCATCAAACGTTTGGTCTTCGGTGCAGCCGAGCCGCGCGCTGGTGCAATCGTCAGCGCGATTCGATTGTTGGAAGGTTCGCAGTTTAATCATCGCATCGATGTTGACGGCGGTGTGCTCGCCGAGCAGTGTGGCGATATCATGCAGAAATTTTTCCGCGACAAGCGCCTCGGTTCGACTTGACTTCGCTATAGCGCTATTCGCTACTGCGTCACCTGTAACCCTAGTTTTTCGCGAAATTGCCGGTGATTGGTTGGGCGCTCTTGCGCGGCGAAATAATCTTGCGGAAACCATACCAGTTTTAGTGAGACTCGTTGCAAAACTGGCTCGACGCGGTCGATGACCAGCGTAAAACGAGTGCCGTCGGCTAACAAGGTGTTATCCGAAAAAGGAAAGTCAAACCAGGTTAACTGAAAATCTTGATCGGCTACGTGTCGATGGTTCTTGTAGTCGTTACTTTTCTTTTCTATTTCTACGTTATCGGGTGTTTGCACCATTTTATCTTTTTGATGGTCTTTGCGGCTAATGCTCATAAAGACATCAAAATTTTGATCCACCCAGTTTTTGGGTGGGCTGATGGTAAACGCCAGCGTGTACAGCCCATTTGGCGAATTGATACTAATCAGATCGTTAAAATAGCGCTGCATACTTGAACAGGGTTGGAGTGTGGACAGCGCAGTAGTTTTGCCGCTCTGCAATGTGCGCATATCGAGTTGCAGATAATAAATGCAGGCTTGCTGCTCTGGCGTGGTTTCGCTCTCTGCTTTGGTGAGCAACGAAAGTTGCTGCTGTGCTACACGCCGTGCGGAGGAGCGCAGCGATTCGCGGGCGCTGGTGCGTTGCGTTTGACTCATGCCTGAATCTTCTTCGTGTGCGAGCCGATCATCGATGTGAATCAGCAGTGGCTTCAACGCGAAATGATCGTGAAAATTCAGTGCTAGTAGCTCCACCAACAAGCGCTCGCGATCGACACTGATCTCCCCCTTACCATTGCTGGTGCCAACTAAAGGGCCAATCAAATCGCGAAACATGCCAGCGCGCAAATTGCTGTCGGCTTGCTCGCGTTGCACGAGCAGATTGGTCGCGGTAATCGCGGATTGATAACGGTTCGCTACCACGGTTGCTGCGACTATCGCGCATGCGCCAATCAGCTTGGCTACGGTATCGAATATACCGATAAAGTTAATCCCGCTGTTGCTATTTTTACGTTTTGTCGTCGAGTCGGGATCGGATTGTTCGCTGGTGTTGGTTCTGTTTTCGGTATCCATGATGACCGTCCCTGTTGTTAAATCCTGCACCCTATTAAATTCTAAACTTTAGCCCAGCGTCCATCGGGCGTGCAGATAAAACCATCGATGATAGTACCGGTGGGGTACGCTGCCCCGTCTTTGTAGCAATCCGCAAAAGCCGTCGAGATTGTCGCGGCGCAGAGGGCTAGCATAAAAAAAGTAGCTTGCAGATATCGCATTAAATCCATCTCCGTGGTCAGTAACAATTATCTATCCGGTTACGGCATCGTACCGTTCGTTGACCAACTTAATCGCGTGAGACCTAATCTGTCAACCGCCGGTTACATATGCGACTACAAGAAAGTATCGCACAACTAGCGCCATTTCGTTGTCACAGCGCATTGAGCGTCGCATCGAAAATTTCCGGTAGATATTGGTCGGTTGCTTTCGGTGGTGGCGTGCGCTGTTTGGCGACTTCGGTCCACGTCAACAAGTTGTAGTAATAGCGCACGTTTTGCACGTAGCGCACTGGTTCGCGGCCGCGCGCATAACCATACTTCGCCTGTTCGTAATACTGGCTTTTTTGCAGCAGCGGCAGCGTTTCTTTGACATCGCTCCAGCGATTCGGATCTTTGCCCTGTTGCGCGGCGATGCGGCGCGCGTCTTCGACATGGCCTAAACCGATATTGTAAATTGCCAGCGCAAACCACATGCGATCGGTTTCGACAATGCTAGTCGGTAACCGCTGCAGAATGCCTTTCAAATAGCGCGCACCGCCGCGCAAACTTTGCAGCGGATCGACGCGATCCTTGACGCCCATCTCCTTCGCGGTCGAGTTGGTCAGCATCATCATGCCGCGCACGCCGGTCGGCGACACCGCGGTTGGCTTCCACTCCGATTCGGCGTAGCTGATTGCGGCCAATAAACGCCAGTCCAAATCGTAATCCTCGGCGACCTGCTCGATCATGTCGCGGTACTTCGGCAGCGTGGTCTCCAAATTATCGGTAAACGTCGCCATGTCATAGCGATCGTTATCGGCGCTTTTGGCGAAGTGCCGTTCGATCAATTGGGCTAGTTCGCCATTGTTTTTTATTTTTTCAAAAAATAATTGCAGCTGTTCGAGTAGCCGTTCGTTGCGCGGGTTTTTATTCAGCGCCCAGGCCAACTGCGTCTGCGAGCCGATTGAAAACGCGACTCGCAAATTGGGGTAGAACGCGCGGTTGGCGTGGTATTCGTTCGAGGTGACGATGGTGGCATCGATTTCGTTGCCGTCGAGTTGATCGAGTAGATCGAGCGTCTCGACATCCTCCGATTCGGTCCACTGTAGTTGAGGATTGAGTTGAGGATTTAGTTGAGAGTTTGGTTGAGAGTTTGGTTGAGAGTTTGGTTGCGAGTCTGACGGAGAGTTTGGTGGTGACGCCGGCGGCGGCACTGCTGTTTGTTCTTTCAGATTTTGCAAAATTTCGCCACCGGCACTGCCGGCCATCACGTTGATGCGCGCAGTGTTTAAGTTGGCGAGCGTCAGCGGCGCCGGCAGATTGCTGCGCGTTAGCACCAGCTGCTGAATATCCATATACGGTGGGCTGAACCAGACGCTTTGCGCGCGCTGCGACGTGATCGCGAGTCCGGCGGCGGCCAAATCGGCTCGCCCGCGCTCCAGATTTTCGTAGATGGCATCGATGTTGGGCTGCGTTTCGATTTTCAATTGCACGCCGAGATACGCGGCGAATTGCTGCGCTAATTCGTATTCAAAGCCGGTCGGGCCGTTGCGATCCTCGAAATACGTGCTCGGGCTATTGCGTGTCAGCACGCGTAACACGCCGGTATCGCGAATTTCCTGCAGATGATCTGAGGAGCCGCAACCGGTCAGCAGCGCAAACAGTAGCCAGGTGGCGCGCCAGCGCATCAGCGAGAAGAAAGGAGTCATAGGTTGCTATTGTACCGGCTGAGCGGCGGGCGCGGTATGGTTGTCAATTGATCGATGCGGGCTGGCGCACGCCGCGGCTGAGCAATCCTGGGTTAAATCGTCGGTTAAATTGCCGCTAAGGCTGATCATTGCCCGTCAATCCTTTACAATACGCGCCTTTCTCGACGACCCCGCTGCAGACGATCTTCTGATTTGCAGTCCAGCCAGCACAGAGGTGATTTCCGGCATGCTGATTCTTCGCGGCGCCCCGGCTCTTTCGTTATTCCGCATCCAAAAATTACTCGCCACGTTGCAGGCCGAGCTGCCGACGATTGTCGCGCTGCAATCGGAATTCGTGCATTTCGCCGCGTTGGCGAGCGATCTCGATGCGGGTGAGTCCCAAGTGCTCGATAAATTGCTGCGCTATGGCCCCGCAGTCGATGCGGCATTGCGCGTCGATGCGATCGCGGCCGAGTTGCTGCTGGTGGTGCCACGCTTCGGCACTATTTCGCCGTGGTCGAGCAAGGCCAGCGATATTGCGCACAATTGCGGTCTGCAAAAAATTAAACGACTCGAACGCGGTGTTGCTTACTACGTGCACAGCACCGTGCCGTTAACCGCAGCGCAGCGCGAGCAAATTGCCGCAGTGTTGCACGATCGCATGGTCGAGATGGTGTTGCCGAGTTTGGATGCTGCCGCGCAATTGTTTATCGAAGCGGCGCCGCGCGAATTGATCACCATCGATATTTTGCACGGCGGTCGTGCGGCGTTGGCGCGCGCGAATACTGAATTGGGTTTGGCACTGGCCAACGATGAAATCGATTATCTAGTCGACAGTTTTACAGAACTCAAACGCAATCCAACCGACATCGAATTAATGATGTTTGCGCAGGCGAATTCCGAACACTGCCGCCACAAAATTTTTAACGCGAGTTGGACCATCGACGGCGAGCCGCAAACGCATTCGCTGTTTCAGATGATTAAAAATACCTATCAACAAAGTGAAATCAATTCGGCTGGTAATAACGACGTGTTGAGCGCGTACTCGGATAACGCCGCCGTTGTCGTTGGCAGTCGCGCCGGGCGTTTTTATCCCGATGCAGAAAATGCGACTTACGCATATCGCCAAGAAGATATTCATCTGCTGATGAAAGTCGAAACGCACAATCACCCGACCGCGATCGCACCGTTTCCCGGTGCTGGTACTGGCGCTGGCGGCGAAATTCGCGATGAAGGTGCGGTCGGGCGCGGTTCGAAACCGAAAGTGGGTTTAACCGGCTTCAGCGTTTCCAATTTGCAGATTCCCGATTTCGTGCAGCCGTGGGAGCAGCCATACGGCAAGCCGGGGCGCATTGTGTCGGCGCTCGATATTATGCTCGATGGCCCACTCGGCGGCGCGGCATTCAATAACGAATTTGGGCGTCCGAATATCTGCGGTTATTTTCGCAGCTTCGAAGAAAATTCCAACGGCGCGAATGGCGTCGAACGGCGCGGCTATCACAAACCGATTATGCTCGCCGGCGGTTACGGTAATATCAAAGCTGAACACGTCGAGAAAAAACCGTTTGCGGCCGGTTGCCAGTTGATTGTGCTCGGCGGCCCAGCGATGTTGATCGGCCTCGGCGGCGGTGCGGCCTCATCGATGGCGAGCGGTACGTCGAGCGAAGATTTAGATTTCGCATCGGTGCAGCGCCAAAACCCCGAAATTGAACGCCGCTGTCAGGAGGTGATCGATCGGTGCTGGGCGCATGGCGCGAATAATCCGATAGAATTTATTCACGATGTCGGCGCCGGTGGTTTATCGAACGCATTTCCAGAATTAGTTAAAGACGGCGACAAAGGCGGTCAATTCGAGCTGCGTAATGTGCCGAACGACGAACCCGGTATGTCGCCGCTCGAAATTTGGTGTAACGAATCGCAGGAGCGTTACGTGCTCGCGGTGCATCCGGATAATTTAGAAAAATTCAGCGCGATTTGCGCGCGCGAGCGTTGCCCGTTCGCGGTGGTCGGCGTCGCGATCGACGAAAAACATTTGCGCGTCGGCGATCGTCACTTCGATAACAGTCCGGTCGATTTACCGATGTCGGTATTGTTTGGCAAAGCGCCGAAAATGCAGCGCGAAATTACCCGCGCGCCGATCGAACAAATTCCGCTGCAATTGGATGGCATCGAATTAGCGGAAGTCGCCGAGCGCATTCTGCAATTGCCGACCGTGGCGAGCAAAAATTTCTTAATCACGATCGGGGATCGCAGCGTGACCGGCATGGTGACGCGCGATCAAATGGTCGGGCCGTGGCAGGTGCCGGTCGCCGATTGCGCGGTGACCACCGTTGCGTACGACAGTTATTGCGGCGAAGCGATGGCGATCGGTGAACGCACACCGCTGGCATTGCTCGATGGCCCGGCGTCGGGACGCATGGCGATCGGCGAAGCGCTAACCAATATCGCGTGCGCGCGCATCGGCAAAATTGCCGATGTGAAATTATCGGCGAACTGGATGTGCGCAGCGGGGCACCCCGGCGAAGACGAAAAATTATTCGATACGGTGCGCGCGGTCGGCATGGAGTTATGTCCGCAACTCGGCATCACGATTCCGGTCGGCAAAGATTCGATGTCGATGCGCACCACGTGGCGCGATAACGGTATCGATAAAGCGGTGACGGCACCGCTCTCGTTAGTGATCTCGGCGTTTGCACCGGTGTTGGATGTGCGCAAAACGGTGACGCCGCAGTTGCGTTTTAATCGCGGCGCATCAGATTTAATTTTGCTCGATTTAGGCGGTCGCAAAAACCGCTTGGGCGGATCGTGTCTGGCGCAGGTTTACAATCAATTAGGCGATACGCCGCCCGATCTCGACGAGCCAAAATTATTAGCGAATTTTTTCGCGGCGCTGCAATTATTGCTCGAACAAAATTTAGTGCTGGCGTATCACGATCGCGCCGATGGCGGTTTGTTCGCGACGCTGATTGAAATGGCATTCGCCGGTCACTGCGGTTTCGATGTTGAGTTGAGCGCACTCGGCGCTAATCCGTTGGCGGTATTGTTCAGCGAGGAATTGGGCGCAGTGTTGCAAGTGCGCAGCACCGATCGCGCGGCGGTCGAAGCAATTTTTGCGCAATGCGATTTGCAAAACTGCGCGCACTTTCTCGGCGCTCCACAGCCCGGTGCGCAATTGCAATTTAAATGGCAGGGCAGCGTCGTGCTCGCAGCCGATCGCATCGCGTACCATCGCCGTTGGAGCGAAACCAGTTATCGCTTGCAAGCGCTGCGCGATAATCCCGAATGCGCGCGGCAGGAATACGATGCATTGCTCGATGCTAACGATCCCGGTCGCAGCGTTGCGTTAACGTTCGATCTCAACGACGATATCGCCGCGCCATTTATTGCACGTGGCGTGCGTCCGCGCATCGCTATTTTGCGCGAGCAGGGTGTCAACGGGCAGATGGAAATGGCGGCGGCGTTCGATCGCGCTGGTTTCACCGCGGTCGATGTACATATGAGCGATATTCTCAGCGGTCGCGTAGCGCTCGATACTTTTAAAGGGCTCGCCGCGTGCGGCGGGTTTTCGTACGGCGATGTATTGGGTGCTGGCGAAGGCTGGGCGAAAACAATTTTATTCAATGCGCGCGCACGCGAACAATTCGCGGCGTTTTTCCAGCGTGGCGATACTTTCTCGCTTGGCATTTGCAATGGCTGTCAGATGATGTCGAATCTGAAAGAGCTAATTCCCGGCGCCGAGTTATGGCCGCGCTTCGTGCGCAATTTATCCGAACAATTCGAGGCGCGGCTGGTGCAGGTGCAGGTGCCGCAATCGCCATCGATTTTATTCGCGGGCATGGCGGGCTCACATTTGCCGGTGGTGGTGTCGCACGGCGAAGGGCGCGCTGAATTTAGCGATGCACAGCAGCTGCGCGATTTGCAAACGCAGTCGCAAGTCGCGCTGCGCTTTGTCGATCATCATTTACAAGTTGCGACGGCGTATCCGACGAATCCGAACGGTTCGCCAGCGGGTATCACTGGCGTGACCAGTCGCGATGGCCGCGTCACGTTATTGATGCCGCATCCTGAGCGGGTATATCGCGCGGTACAAAATTCGTGGAAGCCCGACGATTGGCGCGACGATGGCGCATGGCTGCGCATCTTCCGCAATGCGCGCGTATGGCTGAATTGATTCGCGCGCATTGTTTGATTAGTGAGCAATGACAGTAATGCATGGTTGTTGTGTCACGTGGTTTACGTATAATTGGTCGCCTTTGGCTGCGCCGTCTTCAATAGCTCGCCACCACAATATTCGCCACCACAATAACGGGCTGCGATATCCGTGTTCACTTTGGAAGCTCTATGAATAAGTATCCACTCTGGAAATACCTGCTGATTTTGTTTGTGCTGACGATCGGTTTTTTCTATGCGGCGCCGAATTTGTTCAGCCCCGATGCGGCGGTGCAGATCTCCGGTGAGAGCAGCGCCACGCTGATCGAGCAGCCGACTTTGACGTTGGCGACGACGGCGTTAAAGGCTGCCGGCATCGATTATTTTGGCGAGGAAATTGCCGCGAAAGGTAAGAGCGGTTTGATCCGGCTGCGCGATCGCGAACAACAGTTGCGCGCGCAGGCGATCATTCAGCAGGCGGTCGGCGACGGTTTCGTGGTGGCGTTAAATCTCGCGCAGACCACGCCGGAGTGGATGGAGAAGCTGGCCGCGCATCCGATGAAACTCGGTCTCGATTTATCCGGTGGCGTGCATTTTCTACTCGAAGTCGATACGCCAGCGGCGGTCAAAAAACGTTTAGAAATCGCCACCGCCGGCATTAAACGTAAATTGCGCGAAACGCGGGTGCGCGGCTTTGTCGAGCAAACGACCGTCGGCACCATCATCGGTAAGTTTAAGGATCAACCGCTTGCCGATCAGGCGATCGAAGCAGCGCGCAGCGAATACCCCGAGCTGCAGCCGGTGGTTGCGGCCAGCGCCGACGGCGTGTTGGTGACGTGGAGCATGGCGCCGGCCCAAATCAAAGAAATCGAAGATTACGCGGTGGGTCAGAACCTCACCACATTGCGCAATCGCGTCAACGAACTCGGCGTTGCCGAGCCGTTGGTGCAGCGCCAAGGCCGCAACCGTATCGTCGTCGAATTGCCCGGCATTCAAGATACCGCCGAAGCGAAACGGATTTTAGGCAAAACCGCCAACCTCGAGTTTAGGCTTGAAGCGAAACCGGATGCCGATTCGTCGGCGAAGGAACAATACGAATTTCGCGATGCGCGCGGTGGCGCTGCGGCGGCTTGGCTCGAACGCGATATCGTGATCACCGGCGAGCGCGTCACCGATGCCAAAGCGGGTTTCGATTCGCTCGATACGCGGCCGGAAGTGAATATCGTGCTCGATAACGAGGGCGGTAGTTTGATGACGCAAGCGACGCGTCACAATATTCATCGCCGACTCGGCGTGTTATTTATCGAACGCAAAATGCGCACGCATTACGTCAAGGATGAAAGCGGCAAAGACGTTCCGGTGCGCACGCCGTACGACGAACAGAAAATTATCAGTCTCGCCACCATTCAAGATGCGTTGGGCAATCGCTTTCGCATCACCGGCCTCGATAATCCCGGCGAGGCGGCCGAGTTAGCGCTGCTGTTGCGCGCCGGTGCGCTGGCGGCGCCGATGGATTTCGTCGAGGAGCGCACCGTCGGTCCGTCGCTCGGTGCGGAAAATATTGCGCAGGGCATCACCGCGGTGTATTTCGGCATCGCGTTCGTCGCGTTGGTTCTGGTGGTGCTGTATAAAATGTTCGGCGTGTACGCGGTGATCGCATTATGTGTCAACGTGGTGTTGTTGGTGGCATGCATGTCGCTGCTATCGGCGACGCTGACCATGCCGGGCATCGCCGGCATCGTGCTGACGATGGCGATGGCAGTGGATGCGAACGTGCTGATCAATTGCCGAATCAAAGAGGAGCTGCGCGCCGGTTTATCGCCACAGGCAGCGATTCATACCGGTTACGATCGCGCCACCGCGACCATTTTGGATGCTAACCTCACCGGCATTATTATTTCCGTTATTTTGTATGCGATCGGCACCGGGCCAGTGCGTGGCTTCGCGGTCACTTCGATTCTCGGCCTCATCATTTCGCAGTTCACCGCGATTATGGTGACGCGCGCTATCGTCAATCTCCTATACGGCAATCGCCGTCTCACCAAATTGTGGATATGAGCCGTATCCGGAGCCTGTTATGACTCAGCCAAAAGTGTTTGATTTTCTCGGTGTGCGTGTGCACGCGGCGGTTTTTTCGATCGTCATCACCATCGTGGCCGTAGTATTGGTGGCGGTGCGCGGCCTTAATTTCGGCCTCGATTTCACCGGCGGTACGCTGATCGAAATCGGCTACAGCGAGGCGGTGCCGCTCGGCGAGATCCGCAGCGCGCTGACCGAAGCGGGTTATCAGCGCGTGACGGTGGTCAATTACGGCTCCGATAAAGAAGTGCTGGTGCGCATGCCGAAAACCGAACAGGTCGATATCGGCGATCGCATCGTAACGGTATTGCAGCAGACTGCACCGCAACCATTGCAACTGCGTCGCGTCGAGTTTGTCGGGCCGCAGGTGGGCGAAGAGCTGCGCGAAATGGGTGGGCTCGCGATGCTGCTGGCGCTGCTGATGGTGGCCGGTTATGTCGCGGTGCGCTTTCAATATAAATTCGCGGTGGGTGCGGTGATCTCGCTGTTTCACGACGTGATTATCGCGGTCGGTGCCTTCGCTTTATTTCAATGGGATTTTGATTTAAACGTACTCGCCGCGGTGTTGGCGATCATTGGTTATTCGATCAACGATACCATCGTCGTGTTCGACCGCATCCGCGAAAATTTTCGCAAGCTGCGAAAGGCAAGCGTCGTTGAAATCATGAATATTTCGATCAGCGAAACGCTCGACCGAACACTCGCGACCTCCGGCATCACGCTGGCGGTGTTGTTCTCACTGCTGCTATTCGGCGGCGAAGTGTTGCGCGGTTTTTCGCTGGCGTTAATCATCGGCACGGTGATCGGAACGTTTTCGTCGATCTATGTCGCGTCGGCCATCGCATTGTGGATGGGCGTGGCGCGCGAGGATTTGCTGGTGCAGACCGTTGTAAAAGAGGGCGCAGATGCCGACGGTCGCCCCTGAGCTTGACTGTTAGGGGCGCTCCCTCTCCCATCTAGACCCGGAGGGCCTAAAGGGAGAGGGTAAGGGAGAGGGCGGATTGCGCACTCCTCCCTTTCCCTGAATCCTCGCCAAAACCGCTGTGGGCGCCCGCGAGCCGAGCTATACTTGTATAGCAAAAGGGCCGCTATGGCCCCCACTGTTTGCAGGAGTACTCCCTATGTTAGCCATTCGTCTACCGGAAGACATCGAAGCCCGGCTCGACCGTCTCGCCAAACGCACCGGCCGCAGCAAGACGTTTTACGCCCGTGAAGCCATTCTGGAGCATCTGGATGATATGGAGGATCTGTATCTGGCCGAACAGCGCTGGCAGGATCTTCAGAGCGGTAAGAGCCGCACCCACACGTTAGAGGAAGTGGAGACGCGGCTTGATCTGGCGGATTGAGATAACGGTGGTGCGCATCGGCAACCGACGCGAGGTTTACCGCTGATCGCAAGTTTCGATACTTAGCTCTCGTCCCTCCCTCAAAATGATGCCCACAATTTATTACGTTTACGTAATTCCGTTCGGCATTGCTTGTCGTACAAGATTTAAATCGCTTAGCATCAAGAATATACAAACCAACTACATGAAGTGGGTGGTTGACACGGAATGATCTGCGGATCGTGTCACCCAAGTTTAATAATAATTACGTATCGTCCATAAGGGCCAGGGATGCAGAGCAAATAGAATCCCCCTGTATTTTATGAAAAAGCGAGCTGCGGCCTCTGAGCTTCTGTTGATGTTTTTCGACGTGTAAAAAGCCGAATAAAATGCGGAGTGTTGGTATGTTGTTTTCATTTTTTGGATATGGTCGCGTACGCTGGTCCCTTCTGATGGGGCTTTGCGCGTATTTAAATGCGAACCAGCTCATGGCTGCCCCTGCCAAATTGGTTGGGTCTGACGCGAGTGGAAGACCGAAAATAGAAATTGTCGGCGTTGGAAATTTCTACGTGTTCCACGCCGCTGATGGTTACGACATGCCGTGTAACTCCGCATACTATGTGGATGTTGAGGATGTCGCGGGCAAGCATTGGTGTCGCTCTATACTTGCCTATCCACAATCGACGGTGATTTCTGATCCCGTTCCGTTGGAGATTACCTCTGAAGGCTCTTCGGTAGAAATCGAATATAAAGTGGGGATTTCCGCAGATGTAAATCAGGCGCAATACCTAGGTTGGGCGCCCAAAACAACTAATGCCCCCAGCGATGCTGTCGCGGCATGGCTGCAAGTTATCCAGAGTCGTTACAACGTTTCTTTGCCTGCTGGACTTGCTGGCCAGCTGTATTCTTCGAGTGATAAAGGGAGTTTTTTATCCATTCAGGTTCAGTATTACGGGGCGACAAGAGCTTGGAATTTTTTCTATAACAGCAAATACGTGGCCTTGTTTAATGACCAAGCGGCTCTCATAGGGATGACGCATAAGGCTTATGGGGAGGAGCTGATAAATCCTCTTGGCAGAATACCTCAATCGAATAGTTCTTACGTCAATGACAGTATGCGGGGGTTTTTGATAGATACCAACTGGCGCGATCACTCCCCAACCGTTCTGGGCCCCGGAGCTATATCGTTTGTTTACAATAATGCTGATTCCACTATTTCCGCGACATGGGATAATTTTCAAAATAAAAATATCTATGTAAAAATGGTATGGAGCATCAATGCTATTTCAAGCTCATCGTCACCGTCTGGCCTTACCGGTAGAATCGAAATGGAGGACAGGAGCTTAACGGATGAATGGGAGCCAACCCGTCTGAAGTTTCCAACAATATCTGGATTATTTACCGGCGACGGTAGGTTGATCTACGTTCCGGCTTATAACTCAGGCGTTAAGCTTTTAGCTACTAATTCGCTTTCTTCAATTGTTAGAAAATCAGGCACTTATCCCGCGGCGAATTGGCAATCCACTTTTTTAGTTATTTCTGATCCACAGCTTTCCACGTCAGTTTTATTGACGGTAAATGACGGTCAGCAGCTGGTTAAAACTTTTGATGTTCAAGATGTCGAGTCAGACTGGCTCAATAACACCTCTAACCCGCTGGGAGGAGGATTTTCATTTGGTTTTTACCCACAAAATAATACGCCGGCAGCCATAAAGTCTGCTGGCACTGTAACTATATCGCCGTTGAAAGGCAGTTGGTCTGCAGCGGCCAATAAATACCAGCACTGGGTTCAGGCGCAAGCTTGGGGAAGTAGTGGTGCGTTGTTAAGCAAGAACGTAGATAAAAATATTAGCGATACACTGAAGAAAGGTGTTTATTGGTGGTCAGAACCTGCGTGGGGCGGTGATGATCCCTTGCGCCCGACGTCGTTCAAGGATGATTCATTTTATCAAAAAAGCCATATAGGAAAAACATTGAGCGGCGGCGATGTCAATGTTGGATTCCATCTTTACAGCTGGTGGGATAAAAACTTTGATACAAATTATCCGCAATATATTGCAACGAACGATATCATCGGTAAGCCGTCATACGTTCCTCTGCGTGACTCTGCGGCACAACCAATTACGTGGGTTCAATCAATTTTAGATGTGCAAAATGATAACTCACTGGTGGCCCCCTACATTAACGCTACCGGTATCGATATCTCTGATGCGCCATCGGATAGCAGCGGAATTGTAAGAGACCCAAAATTGAAGTGTGCGGTCGATGCAAATACGGGGTGGTGGACTCGTCTATTCCCGTTCAATGGCAATAATATTGATTTAAAAAATTTAATGCTGGTGGATAGAACTACAGGGAAACCCTACGCGTCATGCTTTGGCCTTAGAACATTCGCTTGGGGAGATCCCAGCTCGACCCAGTGGCAATCAATTGTTGCTAATAATGTAAGTCAGGTTTTCGATACGGTAGGATCAAACGGCATCTATTTAGATTCGTTTGGTTCCGCGAATGATTATTTAGACAGATACCCTGACGGTAGGGGCGATTGGGTGCGTACAGGTTTCCGTGATTT
>JAYVWC010000072.1:0-38048 GCA_043786385.1 Spongiibacteraceae bacterium
TGGGTCTCGGCAAAATTTCGATCGAGCGCCAACGCGTGTTGTAGCGCGCGCTCCGCCCCGTCGACATTTTTCTGCAAAATGTAACACCAAGCCAATGCCTGCCAAGTGCCTAAATGGCTCACCATATTGGTGGCTTGCGTCGTTCGCTCTAAGGTAGCAGTCGCAGCTTGGAGATCGCCCGTAAGCAATTGGCTCAAACCGCTGCCGAGTAGCGCCCGGCCGTGATCGGACTGACCCTGCAATACGCGCTTAAATTCAGCCTGTGCGCGCTCGGCATTTAAATCGCCAAGTGCCAGTAAGCCTACAGTGGTATGCGCATCCATATCGTTGTCGTCTTCGGCCAACGCGGCGGCGGCGGCGGCGCGCGCGCCCTCGACATTTTCCGCATCCATGTATAGTGTCGATAGCATGCCACTGACGCGTGGTGCGCTAACACCATCGGACTGCAAAGCTTCCGCATACGCGATCGCCGTTTCAACTTCGCCGAGATAATGCAACACGCGAATATACAACGCCGGCGCAAATGGATACTCAGCAGCGAATTGCACGGCCGCGGCCGCAGATGGTTTAGCCTCGGCAAAGCGCCCCAACGTAGCGAGTGCATAGGCGTGATGGTAAAGCACCACTGGCGCGTCATCGCCCAACTGCACAGCTCGATCTAGCGCGATTACCGCCCCGTCAAAATCATTTTCGCGCACGGCAATTAAACCTAACAATGCATGACCCTGCGGCTTGTCGCCAGCAAGGCCGACCGCCTGTTGCGCCAACTCGCGAGCAGCCGCGACCTCTCCCAACCCCAACTGCAAAGCCGCAATATCCACCAGTAGCGCGAAATTTTGCGGATCCTGCTCGCGATAACCTAGCAGACGCGCGAGGCGTTCTCGATTCGAAGTATCTGTCATGTATTAATACTCTTAAATTTTCCGCCCACTATGCAATTGATCACTATCGATTTCAGTGACGCGCAGCCCTTGCGGATCGACTATCCAAAATTGCACGCTGAGACCCTGTACGCGGGTTTGCAGTTTATACGATGTTCCCGCTTCGGCATCTAGCGATAGCTGACCAACGCCATAAAATATTGCATCCCGATATTGCACCTGCAGTTTATGCAAACCGGGCGTCAACGTTATCGTCTCCAGGTAAGGCGTGCGCGTCATCGAGCATTTTCTCTACCTTAGATTTTATGTACGCCTTTTCGAGAGATGCAGCGCCAATATGCAATTTGAATTGCGCCACACCTTCGGCGGCAGCTTCATAAATCTTCCCACCATTTCGCTTTCTGTAATCCCACATAAATAAATAAACCTGATTGCGCTCGTCGTCTTTCAGCTTTTGGCGAAGGGGGTGTTTTTTTCCATTAACTTTGTCTCTACCAAATGCCTGATCTAATGAAATATCACCTTTCGAAATTAGATAGCGCTTGAACGCTTCTGCAGCAAAAGCTAACAGATGGGGGGGAGGTGTTACACCAGCAAAAACGCAGCCTGAAAATGCGTGAAAGACATTAACAGGATCATCTGTATCGATAAGCTCTGCCAACGTTCTCGCGGCCAATTGTTCATCACTAACAACTCGGCTTTGCATCAGCAAAGACTGAGTTAATAGACAAACCATCGCCTCACTTGAAACGCTTGAACTATCATCCATAGCACCCCCTAAAGCGCTTCCCCTTTAATTAGATCGCAGCGCCAGCGTCGGTTGATTTTTAAATATTAAAGTAGTGGTTGCCAAGCTTATGCGCGCGTTCAGCGATCACTTGTAAATTCAGCCATGTTGCGACCAGCTCGCTATCTTTTTCTGCAGCACAATGCTCCATCAAAAGCGCCCGAGTAGCCTCGGCCATTGCTTCTAGTTTGAAAAACTCTTGCGAAATATCGATTGCATCTAAGCTCTTATCAGCCATGACTCACCTCCGCCTTCTCACGACCAGCAGCTTCCGAAAGCGCCCGTTGCACAGAATCAATCACCGCTTTCGCAGATGTGATTGCGTGCTGTACTAGCCATGCAGAATTGCCCTCCAATGGTTCTTCACCCATGCCAGCAGTTTCTATTGCGTCCTCGGTGGCGCTTAGTAGATCTGAAGCGCTTTGCAGCGCGTCGATAACCTCTACGCCGGGAGTAACTGAAAAAAGACGCTGCCTTTTACTAACGCAACCTGAGCCGTAAAAGCGGGCACCCTCTCTTGTTGTGATAGCCTTCGTGGTAGCCATATTTCACCTCTCATTAGGTGGTTTGTGGTTAGGGGGTGTTGGTGCCACTAACACCATTGCCCCCGCTTTGCAGAATTACCCCCGCTGAAAATCCACGGGAATGACATTGCTGCTCGTTTTCAGGCCGTCTAGATAATCCGCCCAGCCTTGCATCATTTTTTTGCGTTCGGGTAAGTGCGATGTGCGGTTGTACGCGCGACCGTTGGCATCTTTCACCGCGTGCGCTAATTGGTGTTCGATCCAATCGACGCGATAGCCCAACACCTCATCGAGTATCGTGCGCGCCATTGCGCGAAAGCCGTGCGGAGTCATCTGTTCGTTAGTGAAGCCCAAGGTACGTAGCGCGACGCGCACGGCGTTTTCACTCAGTGGTCGACTGGCACCGCGAGCACTGGGGAAAACGTACTTGCTGCGGCCTGTGATCGGCTGCAGCTCGCGCAGAACGGTTTGCGCCTGCGCGCACAGGGGGACGATATGCGGCAGCCGCAATTTCATTTTCTCGGCCGGAATTTCCCAGCGTTCCTGATCCCAATTAATTTCGGCCCATTCCATGTGGCGCAGTTCACCGGGGCGGCAAAACAGCAGCGGTGACAATTGCAGAGCGGCCCTCACTGTAGGCGTGCCAGAAAAACTATCGATCGCCTGCAATAGCTTGGCGACCTCTTTAGGCTCGGTGATAGCGGCAAGGTGAGTTTTAATGGCGGGAGCAAGCGCACCACGCAAATCCTGCGCTGGATCACGCTCGGCTCTGCCTGTGGCCACAGCAAAGCGAAACACCTGCCCCGCCACCTGCTTTGCACGCTGAGCCGTATCGTGTGCCCCACGGCTTTCTATGCGGCGCAGCGTCGTCAGCAACTCGAGGGATTTAATTTCGGAGATGGGCCGATCGCCGAGCCAAGGAAATAAATTGCGCTCCAACATCCACAGCGTTTTGGTCGCGTGCACGTCTGACCATTTGATTTTTTGATTCGTGAACCATTCCAACCCGACCGCGCGAAAACTGTTTGCCGCCGCTTCCACTTTGATCGCCTTGGTGACTTTGCGGTGCTCGCTCGGGTCGACATCGTTGGTCAGCAGTTTGCGGGCCTCATCGCGACGAGCCCGGGCGTCCGCAAGGCTGACATCCGGGTACACCCCCAGTGCCAGCAGTTTCTCCGAACCCATGTAGCGATACTTGAGTCGCCAATACTTTGAGCCGTTAATTTTGACCAGCAAAAACAAGCCCGCCGCATCGGAAAGCTTGTAATCTTTTTCCTTCGGTTTGGCTTGGCGTGTAGCAGTATCAGTAAGTGGCATCTCGGGGGTACCGGTTCGGGGTACAGGGCGACATACCCCCATTTGTACCCCGTCGTGGGGGTAGCTGTCTATGGACATACCTAGACTGTATTGGAATAGAAGGCGTAAAAAAACCCGCATTTAGCGGGCTTTCTGGACTTTCTTGGACGTTGCTGGAAGTGTGTATGGTGGAGCTATGCGGGATCGAACCGCAGACCTCTTGCATGCCATGCAAGCGCTCTCCCAGCTGAGCTATAGCCCCAAAATCGAGGAGGTGCGAATCATAGAGAGCGCACCGCTCGCTGTCAACTCCGTTGCGCGTTAAACCGGATCATCGCCGCGGCCCAATTCGGCGTAGGCTTTTTCGAGCAGCTTCAGTTGTTTTTTGCTCGCGCCGCCCAGTACCTCGATGGCGTGGCGTACGCGGGCGCGGGTCATGTCGGGGCCGAGGATCGCCATTGCGTCGATCACCGATACCGATGCGGCGTTGCCCGAGATCGCAACGAATAATGGCGCGAAAAAATCTTTGATTTTGCAATCGAGCCGCGCTGCCAAATCTTTTACTTCGGCAAAAATACGATCGCGCTGCCAATCCTGCAACGCTTCCAAGCGCCACAGCACGAAATACAAATTGCGTAGTAATTGTTCATCGACAACTTCGCCCACACCAAAACTGGCGGCGTTGATCGGCAACATACCCGCGACAAAAAAGCTCGCCAGCGGCGCCAAATCGCTGAGCGTTTCGATGCGCGCCTGTGCCAGCGGCAAAATTTTCATTAAATAGTCGCGATTGAAACTCCACTCGATCAGCCGATCGGCGAGTTGCTCCAGCGTGCAGTGTTCGCGAATCCAAGTACCGTTGAGCCAGCGCAGTTTTTCGACATCGAAAATCGGCCCACCCAAACTGACGCGGCTAATATCAAACTCGGCGAGCATTTCCGCCAGCGTAAATTTTTCGCGCTCGTCGGGCATCGACCAACCCATGCGACCGAGATAATTGAGCATCGCCTCCGGTAAAAAACCCATGCGCTGATAGTACAAAATGCTGGTCGGATTTTTACGCTTGCTGAGTTTGCTTTTGTCGGGATTGCGCAACAACGGTAAGTGGCATAACTGCGGCATTTCCCAACCGAAATATTCGTACAACAATTGATGCTTCGGCGCCGAGTTGATCCACTCCTCGCCGCGAATCACATGGGTGATCTGCATCAGATGATCGTCGACGACATTGGCCAAATGATAGGTCGGCATGCCATCGGCTTTTAATAAAATTTGCAGATCGACCTGCGCCCATTCGATCGCGATACTGCCGCGCAATAAATCGTTGATCGTGCAAGTACCGGTGCGCGGTACTTTCATCCGTATGACATGCGGCTGACTCGATTTCAAACGCGATGCAACTTCGTCTTGACTCAAATGCAGACAATGGCCGTCGTAACCGAGCGGTTGTTGCTGCGCCATTTGCGCCGCGCGCAACGTATCGAGCCGTTCGCTGCTACAAAAACAACGGAAGGCGTGACTGGCGGTTAACAATTGATCGGCGTGCTCGCGATAAATCGCACCGCGCTCGCTTTGCCGATACGGACCGAACGGCCCGCCGACATCGGGGCCTTCGTCCCAACTCAAACCCAACCAGCGCAGCGAATCGAGAATCGCCTGCTCCGATGCAGCGGTCGAGCGCTGCTGATCGGTATCCTCGATGCGCAGAATAAATTTGCCGCCCTGGCTGCGCGCAAAGCACTGGTTGAATAAGGCGATGTACGCGGTGCCGACGTGCGGATCGCCAGTCGGTGAGGGAGCAATGCGGGTGCGAATGGTCATGGGATCGAATCGGCAAACACGGTGACTGCGGGGCGGCAATTATACGGGGTCGCTGGATTTTTCTCACGCATACCGCGGCGCCCGTTAATTCTTCCTCGCACAATTTGCCATTCCTCGCACAATTTGCCATTCCTCGCACAATCAGCGCAATGCTACAAATACCCCCTGTAGCGCGCCGGACAAATGCGCTAAAATTTGGGTTCGCTTTGTTTGAAGTCACCCACCATGCCGTATCAAGAGTCGATTCGCGTTGAACGTCGCGCCGCCGATCACTACCGGCTCAGTTGGCAGCCCGCGCTGAATGCTGTGCCAACAGCGATTACCGTCAGCCTGACGCCAACCTCGGGCGCACTCGCCGCCGACATTAGCATCGCTGCCGACGGCGCCGATATTCGGCAGCTGCCGGCAGCGGCGCGGCATTTTTTTCATGTGACGTTGAGCGATGGCCGTCGCTTGCTATTGGCCGAGCGGCGCTTGGCATTGCAAGAATCGCCTAATTTTCGCGATTTTGGCGGCTACGCCACGCGCGATGGCAAACGCATTCGCTGGGGTCAGCTGTATCGCTCGGGGCAACTCGATCGTGTCGCCGATAGCGATCAACAACAAATCGCCGCGCTGGGAATTAAACTCGTCTGCGATTTTCGTCGCGACAGCGAGCGCGAGCACGCGCCGAATCGCTTCGCGGCGGGGCATGCACCGCGCATCGAAAATCTGCCGATCACGCCGGGCAGCCGCTCGGATGCATTCGCACGCGACGGCGGCAAAGATTTTCTGAGCAGAGAGTCCCTGAACAATGCCGCGCAACTTATGCTCACCATCAATCGCGATCTCGCGCTTAAACAAACATCCGCCTATACCGGTATGTTTAAAGCATTGGTAGAAAGCGAAGGCCCGATTCTGATACATTGCGCGGTCGGTAAAGATCGCACCGGTTTTGCGGCGGCATTAATTCAAGCGGCGCTTGGCGTACCCGAACCCGCATTGCTGCACGATTATTTATTGACTGATCGCTATCTGTCGATCGCGCTAGAAATGGCGAAATTGCAAGCGCTGTATCAGTGGCGCGGAGCAACCGCGCAACTGCTGCCGATTCTGCAAGTGCGTCGCGAATATTTTTATGCCGCGTTCGATGCAATTAATGAAAGCTTTGGCTCGATCGACGTATACTTACGCGAGGCGCTCGGCGTCGATGCAGCAATGCTCGAACAACTGCGCGCTCGCTGGCTGGAATAACGTCGTATTACACCGATATAGTTTCAAGCACATAGTTTCAAGCACTACGCAATATGCGCCCGTAGCTCAACTGGATAGAGCATCTGGCTTCGAACCAGAGGGTTGGGAGTTCAAGTCTCTCCGGGCGCACTCTTTTTTTTCTCAAAAAAATATTATTCTTCTGCTCGCGCAAGCGCTGTCGAAAAACTGCGCTCGCTAATCGACAACGCGCTTGCCGGTTGCGAATAACAGCCACACGATCAAGCCAAATAGATTCACCGCTGCGGTCAATGCAAACGCTGCATTGTAGGTGCCGGTGGCATCGACCAGCATGCCTGTGATTGTCACACCGATAACACCGAGAATGGTGCCGGCGGTATTGGTGATACCCATTAAAAAACGACGACAGCACCATGCCCTTGACCGTTTCGGACCAACCGAAACGCTCCTGCATCGCGAGCACCGCCACCGAGATATTGACGCGATCGATATAGCAGACAAAGGCCGCCAGAAAACACAGCGTCAACAGGTGATAGCGTTTAGGTCAGCTAGACAACGAAAAAACAGTCGAACCCACTGCAAGGTTTTTTATTATCGACATCGAGCATTCCATTTATTTTATACTGAGCGGCAACGGTGCGTACGCAGCGAGGTTTCGCGTACTGCCCGCCCTTCGAGCGCACGATAACTGGTTAGGCGAATTAATGAGACGATCATCGATCCAAGCAACTGCCCTGTTGCTAACTACCACACCCACAATATGCGCAGCGCTGTTGAGCACTGTACTGTTGGGCACAGCAATGTCGGCGCACGCCGCCGATCCCGCGGAAACTAATTCCACCGCTGCCGCAACTACTGCCGAAGGAGCGACTGGGCTGCAGTACAGCAAAACCTCTACCGGATTAAAGTACGCCGATGTCAAAATTGGCAGCGGCCCTGAAGCGCGCACCGGCAACGCCGTCATCGTGCACTACACCGGCTGGCTGAAAGGACGCTTAGGCATACCCGGCAAACAATTCGATTCGAGTCGCGACCGCAACGAACCATTTGAATTCGTTCTCGGCACCGGTGGCGTAATTAAAGGTTGGGACGAAGGCGTGCAAGGCATGCAGGTCGGTGGCATTCGCAAATTGATCGTGCCATCGGCACTCGGCTACGGGATCAAAGGCGCAGGCACATCGATTCCACCGAATGCCACATTGGAATTCGAAGTGGAATTATTGCGAATTAATTAAACGTCGCCACATGCACTTTTGATTACAGTGCTTCGCCCTCTTCGATCGATTCGGTCAGATCAAAGTGGGCGATATCGCCGCAAGACCACAATATTTTTCGCGCACACATCTGCCATTGCGCGTACTGCTGACGAAGCCGATGTCATCCTGAAATATTTTTCCGTTTTCCTTGGCGGCTCATCGCTCCCTATTTTAAAAAAATTAATACTGAAGGTTCACGCCAGGTATATCGATGATCAGATAGAGAACTCTTTCCGAAGTTTGTTGACCTCGTTAGATGCTGCTACCATCTTATGGCAGTGCGCTGCAACCGCGGAGGCAAACAGTACCGAGGTCGGCAACTGCAAAGTAGAACTCGCTCTATAGCAAAAGCTTCGACAGAACGCGATCGACTTACACGATCCACAGTTGCTGTAACTGATTGACGAAGAATGCACGCCTCGCCCGTTTTACTGCACGCGGCACCTTGCTTCCGGCGCGACATGCCCCACCCTAAACAGACAGGTACTCGTCTGCATAGGAAGCTCACTTTATGAAGTGCCCGCCCATCATAGGTATGCGCTCAGCCCTAGCCTCATCTTTCAGCGGCGGGCAGCTGCGAGCAGGCTGCATTTTCCTGCTGGTTTATTGCTACGCCACTCCATTGCTCTATGGCAGCACGCAGATTCCGTCTGCGCCCGAAGCCACAGAAGCCACAGAAGCCAGTTTTATCGCCGCAGCCGGAGCAGATCAGGATTTTAATATAAGCTGGAATAATTCCGTGCGGTATAACTTCGGCAAGAGAATGCAGTCGCGCGATCCCCTCATTGCCAATAACGCAGTGTATGACCAAGGGGATGCACTTTTCGACCGCTATGACACCATCACCAATCGGATCGATTGGCTCAGCGAGTTTGACCTAAGGTACCGCGAGAAGTATGGCCTGCGAGTCACGGCTACTGCATGGTTTGACGCGACGTATAGCGATAAAGGACGCACCAACCCGAACGCGCTTGGCACCAAAGCCTCGCCGCCGAGCTACGTTAACAATGAGTTCACATCGTATGTTAACCATTACTATCAAGGGCCCTGGGGCGAACTGCTTGATGCCTTTATCTTTGGCTCCGTTGATATCGACAAAACTGTCTGGAATGTGAAACTGGGGCGACACGCCCTCGTCTGGGGTGAAGCGCTGTTTGGCAGTGCCCATGCGGTCTCCTATTCCCAGACACCCAGTGACGGTATGAAAGCGATATCCAACCCGGGTGCCTCACCAAAAGAAACCGCCTTGCCCGTAAACCAGTTGTCATTGCTGGCCCAAATCAGCCCGGCGGTTTCCATGGTGGCCCAACTAGGCTTCGAATGGCGACCCAATCGCATTCCGGAAGGCGGCACCTATTTCGGCGTTGATGGGGCCAATGAAGGCCCCAATGTGAACCGGCAATCGGCGCTTGAAGGGGGCAGTGGTGACTTGGGCATTGGCTTGAATTTGCGCCCAGTTTGGTTGGACGGCATGCTGGGCCTGTACGCGCGCCGCTTTGATGATAAAGGCGGCTGGCTGGCCCAGGCCAGCGGGGGCGGGAACACGCGCGCGGTCTACGCCAAAGACATCGAGATTTTGGGGCTAACGCTGTCAAAAAACATCGGTGGATCTGCCGTGGGTGCCGAACTGTCGCATCGCAGCAATGCGCCTTTGGTTAGCAATGCCGCAGCCAACGCAGGGCCCGCGAACCGCTATGAGGGGGCGAAAGGTGATACCTGGCACGCCCTGCTCAACGCCATCACCAGTTTCGGGCCCAGCCCGCTGTACGATTCCTCCACTCTTTCAGCGGAAGTTGCCTGGTCCAGACTCGACCGCGTGACCCGTAACCCAGAGCTCTACAGGGCAGCGGGCTACATACCGTCTTGTGATTCGAATGCCACGATGAAGGGCTGCGCAAACGATGAGTTTACAAGCCTCGCGTTGTCTTTTGTGCCAACTTGGCTACAGGTATATCCAGGCGTAGATCTAGAAATGCCGCTGTTCTACTCCAAAAATATTAACGGCAATGCGCCCTCCAATGTCGGCGGCAGTGAGGGCTTTGTCACCTACAAAGTCGGTTTGACGGCCAAGGCGTATGCCCGCCATCAATTCGATTTTGCCTACACGGGTTACGATCAAAAAGTTGAGAAAGCGCCGGATTCTGTCTTTGGCTCGCGGGTTCTCGGTGCCCCCTTGAGCGACAAAGGTTGGCTGTCGTTTACCTACCAATATACATTTTGAGCGTGAGGGGATTTAAGGTGTCAGCGATGAAAAATCCAGCGTTACTACTTATCTGTTTAGGCCTGATGGCAACCGTCTACGTCGGCAATGCACGCGCCGAGCTCAGCGAGGCTGAAGCACTCCAGCTCTGGACCACCCTCACCCCTTTCGGCGCAGAAAAGGCCGGTAATCGCGAGGGCACCATCCCCGCCTACACCGGCGGTCTCACCGCTGCGGAGATCCCGGCCGATTTCAAGCCGGGCTCGGGCCGCTGGACCGATCCCTTCTCAAAAGAAAAACCGCTGTTTTCGATCACGAGCCAGAACCTGGCCAAATATGCTGATCAACTCAGCGAAACCAGCAAGGCTTTGCTGCGGCGCGATCCGACTTACCGCATGGATATTTATCCCACCCACCGCAGTGTCGCCTATCCGGCATGGGTGCTCGACAACATCCGTAAGAACGCGCTCACGGCCCACCTCACGCAGGAAGGCTTGGCGCTGGAAGACGCGGTGGGCGGCATCCCGTTTCCTATTCCGAAAACCGGCCATGAGGTCATGTGGAATAATCTGCTGACCTACAACGGGTTTCCCGCTGAATACCGGGCACGCAACTGGTATGTGGGCAGCAATGGCCGCGCCATCAACTCAGGAGAGTTGAGGCTCTCACTGCAAAGCCAATATTACACCCCGGGGTGGAGTGCCGCCGATCTGAAAAAGAACGGCAATGCCTATATTGAGAACGCCCTGAATTTCACCATCCCATTGAGTGCCGCCGGGAATGCCACCTATTTCATTGATACGCTTGATCCGATTGCGCAGCCGCGCCGAACTTGGGCCTACGTCGCGGCCCTGCGCCGGGTTCGGGCGGTTCCGTCCTTGGATTACGACACGCCAGTCAGTGCCCTAGGCGGTGTCATCGCTTATGACGACTTCTTCCTATTTTCAGGGCGGCAGGATCTGTTTGATTTCAAGCTGATTGGGAAGCGGGAAATGGTTATTCCCTACCACAATTACCGCTTGGTGTTCCAATCCACCTCGGCGCAAATCCTGACACCGGGTCACCTCAACCCCGATTTTGTGCGCTGGGAGTTGCATCGCGTCTGGGTGGTGGAGGCCACGCGCAAGCCGGGGAAACAGCACAGCCTCAGCCGCCGTATTTTCTACTTCGATGAGGATTGGAGCGGAGCGGGTATGAGTGATAGCTTTGGGCACAACGATCAACTCAGCAAAGGTATGTTCATGACGCAGACGCCGCTTTATGACCTGCCAATGCCGCTAGCCCGCTGCTATTGGGCCTACGATCTCGTGGGAAACCGGTATGGTCTCGGCCAGCATTTAGGCGATCCGGGGCTGGGCTTTTATCCTAAACCCGAGGGGTTCCCGCCTTTCACTTTCACGCCCGATGCCTTGCCGAACCGGGCGAGATAAATCATGAACCGACTCCCCTCTTTTTTCTGGAGACGGCTGAATTTGGCCGCACGGCTGTCGCTCATCGTGGCCCTGATCAGCATTCTGGTGGCCGTCGGGTCTGCTTATCTCAGCTCCTGGCAAGTCGCCCAAAAAACGCAGACCGAGTTGACCGAAGATCTTCGGGAACAAATGGACCTATTGGAGTCCATGGTGCTGACCGCCGTCGTCGCGGATGAAAACGGCGGGCTGAAGTTCGACGTGGAACGGCTGTTAGGCTTGGTCGGTAAACTCAACTACGGCCCCGATATCACGCATCTCGGCTTTCGCCAAACTACGGACGGGAGCGACTACACCCGAGACGCCGCCATCAATTTGAATGCCCCTCAATTCTTCGCCGACTGGTGCGGAGAAGAAGTGATCAGCCTCAACCGACCCGTGGCCATCGATGGGCAGTATCTCGGCCTGCTCACCCTTTCTTTGTCGTCCCACCGCATCATCAACGAGGCCTGGGCTCATTACGTGACTCAGATGCAGCTAGAGGCGGCTGCGCTGGCGGCGATTTTGTTCAGCCTCTGGTTCGTTTTGCGTCGCGCACTGCGCCCGCTGCATGTGCTGGCGAAGGCGACCCAAACTTTCGCCCAGGGGGATTTGGCGGTTCGCGTGCCGCCCGTCGGCAGCCCGGAGTTGCGCACGGTTTTGCTGGCCTTTAATCAGATGGCGGCGAGCACTCAAACAACCCTGACCGAGCGCGAACAAGCCAAAGAGGCCCTGGAAATCTCGCTCAAAGATAAAACGGCGTTGCTTATGGAGGTAAACCACCGCGTCAAAAACAACTTGCAAGTCATCCTCAGCTTGCTCCATTTAGAGGAGGGGCGCAGTGCGATAACCGATACCCAAAAAGTGCTGAAGGCCATGGGCGGACGCATCCTAACGATGGCGAAACTGCATGAATCGCTGTACCGCTCGGGCACCTTCGCCTCGGTGAGCCTCGGCGTTTATCTGGGGAAACTGGCAACCGATGCGGTCAAGGTATACGCGCTACGCCCTGACGCGGTACAACTCAAACTCAACATGGGTTCGCTGCTGGTGGGTCTTGATCAAGCCATTAGCGGTGGGCTATTGCTCAATGAGTTGATTTCCAACTGCCTCAAACATGGCTTATCGGATGACCGACCGGGCCAGATTGAGGTGGAATTACAGCCCGCACGCGATGCCAATGAGCTATCTCCCAACCTTTGGTGCTTGCGTGTACGCGACAGCGGCATAGGCTTGCCCCCAGACTTTGAGAGCCGCCGTAAAACCTCGCTCGGCCTACAGCTGGTGGACGACTTTAGTACGCAACTTGGCGGCACCCTAGCGATCGATTCCGCACCGGGTCAGGGTACCCAGTTCGCCGTAACTTTTATTGCCAAGGAGCCTGCATCGTTGGTGATGCCGATATGAGGCATGCCTCCGGCAATCAATCAGGGCGATCTTCAATTGGTTGCGCGGTTTCGATGACTTCGCGCAGCTCGTATTCGGTGAATGGCTTGCTCGCCCGTACTCGCGGGGCCAAGCGGCTCATAGCCCAGACCTCTTAGATGCAAAGCAATATCCCGCGCGACCAGGCGCTCATCCTCTACCACTAAAATCCGGCATATGCCCATATCGAATCCGTCCGTAAATGAGTGTCGAGCAATTCCGCAAAAGAATTGCTGCGCAGATCGTGCATCAGCTTATTTTAAAAAATAATCGATGCCGTCGAGTAACAGAGAAAAGCTCTGCGCATATTGGGTGCTTTCCCCGACGTATTTGCTATTGGGCGTGATTTTTTTACTAAAATAATTCTACTTTGCTATCGCCGCTATCGCCGCTATCGACGCTATCGGTCTGCTCGGTTGGAGCAGTCTGCAACAAAAGTGCTGCACTATCCAGTTGAGTCAACAAACTGCGGAAATGCTTATCTATCTGACCGGTCGCTTCGTGCAAGCTTTCGAGTGATTCCAAAGCGTCATCAGACAGCTTCAGCATGGCGTTTTCCTGCGCTAACGTAAGCTCCAAACCGGTAGCCATTTCACGCAGCGACAACGACAGTTCGGTCATGATGGTTTTAACCGCCCGGCGGTTGTCAGTGGATGACATCTCCAACAGCAACATCACTCTTTTTGAATTGGCTTGTTGAGATTTTAAAAGGTCATTCACTTTCAGGGTTTTTAAGCGGGCTTCAGCAATGGAGACAATCGGCGCCAGAATATCGCGCAAGCGGCCATAGCGCTCCAGGTCTTCATGCGGTGCATCAGAAATTAACATTTGCACATGGTTAAAACTAAAAATTAAAAACCGCCCGTGCGAAATAATGCGCGAATTTGCGGTGCGTGCGCCGTTCAATAATTTCTTATAAGAGTCTGGCGCAGTGCTGGGGTATACGGCTGCGTCGTCATCAAAAGCAAATTGGAGCACGCCATCCACATTTAAATCGCGCAAACAATTCAAACTTAACTGCGCTAGCCGCTCGATACTCATCACCGTTTGTGCGCGTTCAGCAAACTGCGCGACTACGCCCATTTCCGACGCGGAACTCATGGCGGTAAAAGCGATATCGGTATATTTTTTCAGCTCCAGCTCAATGGCGCTGAGGTCGAGTTTGTCGCTGCTGGGTTTGTCGAGGGCTTTATCGATCGCTGCGGAAAATTTGGCTGCTTGCACCGCGCCAAACAAATAGCCCGCCGCATTAAGCGCGCTTAATGGTTGTCGAACCGCAGCGGGGGTGGCATCACCGATCACCACTAAGGTCGGTAACCGGGGTGGAATGGCGGCCAGAAAATCAGCGGCAAAAGGCTTGTCTTCCGCGACTAAAACAATAATTTTTGCGTGTTCAAGGTGGCCGCGAAAATCGTCCACAGTGAGAATCGGAGCAAGGTATTGCAGCGCAGCGGGCAGCGCTTGACCAGTCTCGTCAATTAATAATTGCGCATCGGGCGCTAAAAAAAAACACGGCCCCGCCGAAAAAACCCACAGCGTTGCTATATCGCTTCCCAGTATTCCTATACCCCTCGCCATGGCCGCCCTCCTTGTTCAGCTCGCCATCAACCTGCTGCTGTAGCGGCCTGCTGCATGGTGCTGGCAAGAACGCCATACACCGCCGTCCACGCGTCGCGCACCTCGGCGGTAAAGCCTGCCCCCAGTCCTTGCTCAAGAGTCCAGAGCAGCGCGGCACCGACCGTGGCGTAATGCGCGTCCCGCACCCCATAGCCGAGGTGACGCACGCCGAGCTGCTGCACCACCGGCACCAATTTGGGTAGATCATTAAGACCTTGCACCGCCGCGCCGATCATCTGCATCAGCTTCTTACCCTGCTGCTGCATGTCGCCCTTAAACAGGCCCGCCAACGATGGGTCGAGTTCGAACAGGCGCTGGTAAAACAGCTTGGCGGCGGTATCGGCAATGGGTGCTACTTGGATAAAGCTCTGCTGTACGAGTGTGATTTGCTGTGGATTCATAGCGAACATCTCCTCAAGCTTGATGTTCAAGCATAGTCGATCGGCGATCAAACGATAGTCTTTCAGCTTGCTGATTGTTGACTTGGGCTTACGAGGTGTGCGGCATAAATTGACAGCTTTTCTAGCCGATGTTAGTTTCAAAAAATAACCAGCAAAAATCAGCCCGTCGGAAAAGGAGTTTGTCGATGACGATACATTATCTGTTTGTCGTGCATGGCATCGGCAGCCAACAAAATGGCTGGTGCAACGATCCGGAAAACGGTCTTACGCCCACATTAAAAGCCGCCTGGCAACGCTATCCCTCGCTAACCGATCTGGGCAAGTTCGACGAACGGATTAAAATCGTCGAGCTGAACTACTTCGATGTCTACGACCGCTGGATAAAAAAATGGGGCGAAATGAGCGATGCGTTGCTGGCCGGCCTGCAAGCCGAGCCAACGCTTAACAACCCCGCCATCATCAAGACGCTCGCGGACTGGGGTAAACAACCGCAGGATGGTATCGACGAACATAATTTTTTCTACACGCACATTCTCGACGTATTGCTATATCGCTTCGTCGAACTGATTCAAGGCGAGATCAAAGTGCGCGTCGTCGACCAGCTGCTGCAAGCGGTTCTCGCCATTCCCGCGACGCAGGATTACACGATCAATATTATCGCGCACTCGCTCGGCACCTCGGTTATCCACAACGCGTTGGAAGCGCTGTTCACGCTGAAGCCGTATCGCGATCAGCTGCCGAATGCATTTCGTATTAACGTATTGATGCAGGTTGCCGATGCCAGTTACGCGCTAGCTAGCGATCGTGCGCAACATTATCAATCGATTGTTAAACCCGGCATCGATGTAGCGGCTGGGGTGTGTAACTATCAACTCGACATTTCGCACAAACTCGATTTGGTATCCGAGCTGATGCCGTTCGATCCCGACAAAAACTGGCCCGATGCGCAATGCGTATTGCAGCGCCGCTTTGAAAAAATTCGCCCCAGCCGAATTCAAGCGCGCGATATTCATTCGCTAAAACATTATTTTTCAAACCCAACCGTGCATCAAGCGTTATTCCAGCGGTTATTTGGTTTTGATACGTTCAGCACGGATGAAACCGAAACCGCGTGGAATCAATACATCGCCGCGACACCCGAAGGTGCTTTCGCACCACTAAAAAGCGATATCGAACATTTGCAGCTAGTCGATACAACGAGCTGGTTATCGGTATTACAAAGCTGGCGAACATTCGTCGCGCTGGTTAAAGCACTTTAATTAAACGCTCTACGGAGAGAGTTATGCGCGCCCTAATTATTTTGCTGATGACATACTGGTTTATCCAGCCGGCCCTATCTCAGGAACAGTCAGCTCAGGAAACGCCCGCACAGGAAAAACCGAAAATCTGCAGCCGCGAGCCCGCGCCGTATACGATCGATGCGGTGGTTACGCTGGTATTTAAACAACGCCAGGCGGAATGCTTCCGCGCCGATCCGGGTTTTATCGAGCGCATGGCACTGCAATACTCGATGAATTCTGGCAACGCACGCTTATTCTCGAAAACCGAATTCGATGCGTTGAAAAATTCCATCGATAAAGCCAATGCCAGCAACGCTGCTAATCACAACGGCGGCGCGATGCAGGCCGCATACGCGCAACTCGCGCAGCGCGCACAAGCGGCACTACTTGCTCTAGGTGACAAACAATCCGATCACACTGTTGGCGTCGCCGGCAATAGCGCGTGGAATCCGGTCGTCGATGTTAATGAACACTGGATATTACCGCCGATCGCCGAACAGCCGCCATTATCGTTTCGCAAAGCCGTCGTCGATGACTGTCCCGCACAACCTTCAACCGATGATACGATTATCGCGCGCTGTAAATTAGCCTATGCGCAGTTAATCGAATTGGTTGAATTTACGTTGACGGGTAAGACTATCGCCAATATCGTCAGCGATGATTTTCTCGATCCGGTCGCGAAAGATTTTGCCATGCTCGATGCGCGTTGGGCGGTGTTTCGCGATCACTCCAAACCGATGTATTGGTGGGAATTGGTAGCCACATCGCATTGTATCGGCGCCGAAGCGTATCAAGGTGTCGATAATTTAAGTCCGCCGAGTTCACAAATTATTTTGTTGCATCCGGCGCTCGGCTATGAATACGTCGCCGATTCCACCGACGGCGACAAACTCAAACCGGCGGTATTTTTGGAATTATTCGGCTACAACCGTTGGCAATGGCAAGGCGCGAAAATGCAATACCCGTGGTTTTTTAGCGGCGCCTCGGTGCTGGTCGGCTACAGCGATCGCGCCCATCAAAGCGATAACTTTTACGGGTTGATGGTGCACGCGCAAAGCGAATACAGCATCGCCGTAACGCGCCGCGCCAGCGGCGAATTCGGTGTGATGCTGAATCTCGATTTGGAAAAATTCGTCACCAATAAAAAAGCATGGTTTGACGAACTGTTTTGATCCGGCATTGATATAGCACGCCAACATATCATCGAGCGCAGCAATGCGCAGCGGCTTCGCCAGGTGATCGTCCATACCGGCATAGCGACTGCGCTGTTGGTATTCCGATAGCGCTCGCACACTCAAGGCAATGATAGGCAGCGGCGTGATAGTCATCGAGCACCGACATTTCGCAATCCATCAACAGACGCCACCGAATACCACACACTTAAGCGAATCAAAATGGGAGGTGATCAGCGCAATCAACTATCCTGTTATTAAGTACGGCGATTGCCACCTCTAAAGGATAACGCGAACGTGATAGATGCCATGATGGTATGGTTACCGAGCCTGCTGATCTCATTAGTCGCGGTCGCAGCATTGGTTTACCTCGCCTATCATAACCGCGCCAAATTAGACCGGCTGCAGCGCAGCCACCAGCAACGATCCGAACAACTGGTCGAGCAATTTTTGCAGCGCGAAAGCCGAATCACGCGCCACCACCTACAGACACCAACCGATTCAGACACCCTAAGTCGGCTTGCGCAAATGCGCCGCTGCTGGCTCGAAGCCGAACTCGCCGCCTTAGTGGATCACGGTAAGCACCATAGCGATTATCAACTATTACAAAACGCCGCAATGCCACTGCTGCGCTTGACGCAGCGCAATCTTGAAACGGCCAAGGCATCAACACCGAGATGGAGCAGCACCGCATCCAACCAATACTTGCAACAAACCCGAGCAGCGGTTTCCGCGCAACAGCAGGCAATTCAGCATTTCAAAGCGTGCCAAGCAGGTGCAGTCACCAGTACTAAATTCTGGTCCTCGTTGGACAGCATCGAAAACAACACCGCCGCGTTATTGGAAATCATCGAAAAACTCACTGCTGAATTGACCGAGACACAACGGAAATTCGACGCTGTCAGCAAAAAATTAGCGACCTCGCAAGCGCCCACCCCGCCTTCGTCCCATCCGCCAGCATTCTCGATCAGTCGCGCCACCGTTTCGACTGAACGCAATAACAGCGCTGACGAAGACAGCAGCGAGCTGCTCGATGAAATGGAGTCAGCGTATACAAATTCCATAACCGAAATGAAAAAGATGAGCGGTATTAATCGCCAACAACGACATCTGATTATTCTGATGGAAAAAGAGTTGCAACTACTGCGCAAAGACACCTCGGAATATCAAGCGTCGTCCGACGTGCTCGAAAAGCTCAAATTACAACTACGCGACTATGAAAACTGCACGACCATTTTAGAGATGGAATCCGATTCGCTGCGCGAACAAATTCAGAATTTACGCAAAACGATTACCCGCAATGGCGGGCCGGGCGAGTCGCCGATCGACGAGGTCACCGGCTTGCCATTGAGCACGGTCGCAACGAATCAATCGGCTGCCGCAGATACCAGTCTCCTCGAATTAATCGGCACGCTTTCGGCGGCGGAAAACTTAGAAAGCATTAGCTCGCAACTCGTTACTTGGTTGACTGCACAAGATATCGCTTCCGTTATCTATATCAAAGGTAAGCTGGAAGAGGTGTGGGCCGCCAGCGATGGTCACGCAGATGATCACAGAAAACGGCTATTGAAATCGATGCTTCCGGTTCTCGACCAGCCGATTATCGAAGTTCGCGAAGGTATACTGTTTATTTATTCGACGCTGAGAATTCTGTTGTACAGCAAGGGCGATTTCCACGAAAAAAATGGCAGTGCTCAGCTCCGGTTGTGCGCTATCTTTTCCACTGCCAACCAAATCCTAAAATTATTTGAAGAAAAATTAATCTTACGGCAAAGCCGACACCAGGTCGATGTCATACAGAAAAGAATTCATAACCTGAATATTCAGCACCACTATCTCGATACCGAACATATCACTACCGGCAAGTATTTTCGCAAGGAAATCGATGAATATCTACTTACCTCTAATGCCACCGAAGTGCAGCGGCGTTGCATTTTCACCATGCTGCAAGATTTTGATTCGCAGCTAGAAATCCTATCCAAGACTGGCAAACTGATCGAAGCCGGGCTAAGAACAGTGATTCAGGACCTAGACAAGTTATCGAAGTAAACACCGAGCGATTTACATAATTTACGCTACGCCATTCGAAACAACAGGAAAGATCATGTCAAGGGATCGCAGATAGGACAACCTCGTCGAGGTCGACTGGACTGCGCGGGTAGGCAGGCGCGACCCAGGTATCGCCAAAGGCAAAATCCAGAGCGATCGATGACTTTGGCGTGGGTTATACCTCGCAGGCGCAGCTAAAAACTTGCCGATCGATACGTTGAAAATAGCGCGATTACGAAAGCGATTATCGCGATGGGTAGAACCTTGAGCATGCGCGTAGTAGCAGAAGGCGTCGAAACCATCGAGCAGGAAAATTTTCTACGCGACAACGCCTGCGATGAAACCCAGGGCTTTTACTTCAGCAGACCTATCGTGCCGGAAAAATTTGCGGAGTTGCTACGCCAGCATATTGCCGTGCTGCCTGTTTAGCCGATCACTTGATACGCATCAACTACCCTTCGCGGCGATATGGCAAACTACTGCGTAGCGTGCTATTGCACAATAGTAAGCCTTATCGCGGCAACGCGCCGCAAACAGCACTCGACGAAGGAATGGGTTGATGCGACGAATACCCACCGCTCCGGCACATAGCCCGGCGACACAAAGTTTTTATCATCTCGAACCCGGCCCACTGCAACTTCGCAGCTGTCAGGGGCTCGCGTGTTTTGCTGCGCGTCATACTGCGCCGCAGCGTTGGCAGCAGAGTGCTGACGGCGCAGCGCTCTTTTGTGTCGGCCAATGTTATGCGGCACCGGCGCGCAGCGATGAATGTACGCGACCAGCGATCTATGCCGTAGCGAGTACCACCGTGCTATTGAATAATATCGCTGCCGGCGGCGTACGCGATTTGCACGACTATCAACATCGCGGCGGCGGCAATGCGTTGCGCCAAATATTGCAAAGCGATCCGCAGACCGTCATCGCCGCCATCGAACAAGCGGAATTGCGCGGCCGCGGCGGCGCCGGTTTCTCTACCGGGCGCAAATGGCGTGCGGTCGCGAACGAAACCGCTGTGCAGAAATATGTTATCGCCAATGCCGACGAAGGCGATCCCGGCGCGTTCAGCGATCGGCTACTGCTCGAAGACGATCCGTTTTTGTTGATCGAAGCATTGTTAATCGCCGGGCTCACCGTCGGCGCGACGCGCGGTTATATTTATCTGCGCAAAGAATACGCACAGGCCGAAACAATTTTGCGCGCGGCGTTATTGCAAGCGCAGACGCAACACTGGCTCGGCGAAAATATTCTCGGCACGCAGCGCCGCTTCGATATCGAACTCGTCATCGGCGCTGGCAGTTATGTGTGCGGCGAGGAAACGTCGCTGTTGAATTCAATCGAAGGACGACGCCCCGAAGTGCGCGTGCGACCGCCGCAAATTACCGCGCACGGTTTGTTTGATGCGCCAACGCTAGTAAACAACGTCGAAACGCTGTGTTCGATTCCGTGGATTATTAATCACGGCGCGGCGGCGTACGCGCGACTCGGCACCACGCATAGTCGCGGCACTAAATTGCTTTCGCTGAATTCATTGTTTAAACGGCCCGGTCTCTACGAAGTTGAATTCGGCATCAGCGTGCGCGATATCGTCGATAAGCTCGGCGGCGGCCTGCAGCGCGATGATGATTTACAACACGACAAAAAATTACTCGGCGTGATGATCGGCGGCCCGCTCGCCGGTTTAGTGCCACCGACGCTTCTCGATACACCGCTGTGCTACGACGCACTGCACGCAATCGGTTGCGCGCTCGGCCACGGCGGTGTGATTGCATTCGCCGACGATACGTCGATCACCGATATCGTCGCCCAGGTATTTCGTTTCGGCGCGCTCGAATCGTGCGGCAAATGCACGCCGTGTTTTCGCGGCAGCCCGGAACTTGCGCACGCGTTTGCGGCGGCGCGCACCGGCAAAAAAATCGAGCGCGCACGCTGGCACGCATTAATCGAAGCACTTGCAGCCACGAGTTTATGCGGCCACGGCCGCGGCCTCGCCGAATTTGCGCACGCGATCGAACGTCATTACCCACAGGAGTTGGCCGTATGCTTCGCGTAGTGATCGATGGTCAAACGCACGAACTGCGCGACGGCATTAGCGTATTGCAGGCCTTACAAACGGTTGGCCGCGATGTGCCGCATCTGTGTCACGACGCGCGCATAAAACCGAGCGGCGCGTGTCGTTTATGTATCGTCGAAATCGACGGCGAACCGCGTCCGATTGCAAGTTGCAGCGCGATGCTGAGCGACGGCATGCGCATTACGACGAATTCAAATACGTTAGAAAGTTTACGCAAAACGAATTTATCATTGCTGGCCAATCATTATTCGGCACCGAGTGAATCATCGACGCCATTTGATCAGCTGTTGCAGCGCTACGCCATTACCCCGATAAATGCACCCGCCAACGTAGCGTCAGAAAAAAATTCGCCGCTATTTTGCGACGATTCGCATCCGTATCTCGGCATCGATATGGCGCGTTGCATTTCGTGTCAACGCTGCGTGCGCATTTGCGATGAGTTGCAAGGTCAATTCGTATGGGCCAACTGGGGTCGCGGCGAGCAAACGCATATCGCACCGACGCGCGGCGCAACGTTAATCGAAAGCGGTTGTGTCGCCTGCGGCGCGTGCGTCGATACCTGCCCGAGCGGCGCCTTATTCGACAAACGAGGAGTCGATAAACGAGGAGCCGATAAACGCGGTAGCGCAGAAAATTTACAATGGACGCGCAGCACTTGCGTGTACTGCGGCGTCGGCTGTCAATTGGAAGTCGGCAGCGATAGCGAGCGCATCGTCGCAATTCGTCCCGCCGATAGTCCGGTCAATCGCGGTCACGCCTGTGTCAAAGGTCGGTACGCATTCGACTTCAATAATGCTGACGATCGCATCACTACACCGTTAATAAAAATCGATGGCGAATGGCGCAGCGTCACGTGGGATCAAGCGCTCGATTTCACCGCGAATAAATTACGCGATATTGTCGCGCGGCGCGGCGCCGATAGCATCGGCGTACTCGGCTCGGCGCGCGGCACCAACGAAGAAAATTATCTCGCGCAGAAATTTGCGCGCGTCGTGCTCGGCACCAACAATGTCGATTGCTGCGCGCGGGTCTGTCACACACCGAGCGCGAAAGCATTGAAGACGATGCTAGGAACCGGCGCCGCAACCAATCATTTCGACGATATCGAACAAGCCGAATGCATTTTAATTTGCGGCTGTAACCCAACCGAAAATCATCCGGTGGTCGGCGCGCGCATCAAACAGGCGGTGTTGCGCGGTACGCGTTTGATCGTCGTCGATCCGCGCCGCATTGAGTTAGCCGATTACGCCGATATTCATTTGGCCGTTAAGCCCGGCCACAATGTCGAATTATTCAACGCGATCGCCGCGACGATTATCGAAGAAAATTTAGTCGATCGCGATTTTATTGCGCAGCGCGTCGACGATTTCGAAAGCTTCGCAACTTTTGTTAGCGATTACGCGCCAGAAAAAATCGCCGCGAGTTGCGGCGTCGCGGCCCAAGATATTCGCGCTGCGGCGCGCTTGTATGCGAACAGCAACGCGGCGATGTGTTTTCACGGCCTCGGCATGACCGAACATATTCAAGGCACCGAAGGCGTGATGACGCTGATCAATCTGGCATTGCTAACCGGCAATTTCGGCAAGCCCGGCTGCGGCATCAATCCGTTGCGCGGCCAAAACAATGTGCAAGGCGCCGCGCAGATGGGTTGCGATCCGGCGACGCTGACCGGCTCGCAATCGATTCCCGAAGCCGGAGAAAAATTCGCGGCGCTGTGGGGCGCGCCGATTCCAGCCACACATGGTCTCGATTTATTATCGATGATGGATGCAGCAGCGGATGGAAAATTTGCCGCGCTGTGGTCGATCGGTTACGACATTTTTTTATCGCTGGCGAACGCCACCGCCACCGCGCACGCATTGCAGCAGCTCGAACTTGTGATCGTGCAGGATTTATTTTTGAACGAAACCGCGAAGGAGTTCGGCACAGTATTTTTTCCGGCCGCCAGCGTGTTCGAAAAAGACGGCACATTTATGAATGCCGATCGCCGCGTGCAACGCGTGCGGCGCTCGCTGCCACCGCGCGGCGACAGCCAACCCGACGCCTGGATTATTCAACAGCTCGCGCAGCGCATGGGCCACACGCACGGTTTTGAATTCGCTAATGCCGAAGCGATTTGGAACGAAGTGCGCGCGCTGTGGCCCGCCGGTGCCGGGCTCAGTTATCAACGCCTCGAACACGAAAGCATTCACTGGCCCTGCCCTGCCGAGACAGCAGCCTCCAATATGGAAGGTTCCGGCGCCGATCACCCCGGCACGCCGATATTGCATATCGATCGATTTCAACACGCGGTGCGCACCGCGCTCGCACGCATTCCGTTTATCGCCACCACCGAACAATGCAACGATGAATTTCCGCTGCTATTAATCACCGGTCGCACGCTGTATCAATTCAACGCCGGCACCATGACCGGTCGCACGCCCAATAACGAACTGCGCCGCAGCGATACGCTCGATATCGCACCGAGCGACGCTGCGCGTTTGCAATTGCACGATGGCGACACGGTGCGCGTTACCAGTCGCTACGGCGAAGTGGCGTTACCACTGAGAATTGTCGATCACCTGCAACCCGGCCAAGTATTCGCGACGTTTCACAATCCCGAATTATTTGTCAATCGCCTCACCTCGCCGCACCGCGATCGTTTGGTGAAAGCACCGGAATATAAAGTGACAGCAGTGCGCGTCTCATCGGCGGCACCTTAATGCAAAAACACGAAAATAAATTCTGATATCAATGTTCGACTTACCGCTTGCACCCACTCCGGCCGATTATCGGTACTGAAACAACCGGCAGAAATTCGGACAAATCGGAGAGCAGCATTTACCCGGTATTTCTATGCGCAGATTTTGCTAAAGCAGTTCAATTGCAGAGTACTGCGCGCGCCCCGCGGCTTTAGCTGTATACAGTTGTTTGTCGGCGGCAGCGATCAGGTCGTTGATTGTGCTATCGGGTGATGGAATTTTTGTTGCTACGCCAATGCTGACGGTAACAATGTTGTCGATAGAGTCAAGATGTTCGATTTGCAGCTCGCGGATACCGGCCAGCATTTTTTCCGCAATAAGCACCGCGCCTTCGGCAGCGGTATTTGGAAGGAGGCAGGCGAACTCTTCGCCGCCGTAGCGTGCCAACAAATCGTAGGGGCGACCAGGCGCCTGCGCCAGATAGCGCGCCACGGATTTAAGGCACACATCGCCGGCTTGATGCCCGTAACGATCGTTATAGCGTTTGAAGAAATCGACATCGAACATGAGTAGCGATAACGGCGTTTGTTCGCGCTGACCATTGCGCCAAACCGTTTCCGAATATTCGTCAAACTTGCGTCGATTAGGCACGCCAGTTAAACCGTCAATCAATGCATGCGAACGCAACAGGTTAGCCTGTAGTTGCATTGCAAGGTGTGTCTGTACGCGCGCCTTCACCACAACGGGATGAAATGGTTTGCTAATAAAATCTACAGCGCCTAATTCGAATCCTAATACCTCATCGTTGCGGGTATCCTTGCCCGTTAGAAAAATGATGGGAAGGTTCTGTGTCAGCGCATCGGCTTTTAGCCGTCGACAGACTTCATAGCCGTCGATGTCGTCCATCATCACGTCGAGCAAAATCAGATCGGGTAATTCACTTTTACTCAGTGCGATAGCTTGCTCACCGCTGGTTGCCATCAAAACATCGCACTCCTGCCGAAACAGTTCGTACAGCGCGCGAATGTTGATGCGCTGATCATCGACGATCAGCAGCTTAGGCTTGCGTCCAAGATCTGTGCTCCAATCGGGTATTTTCATCGCGCACTCTTTAACTATTTATGTCACTGCATTTTAAAAATGATCGCGCGGTTAGCGCTGCGATTTCAAAATTCAATGCTTGAATCTGGTCGGCCAATAATTTGAATTGCGCTTGATCTTTTTCTGCGCTGGGTAACGCCAACGCTTCAATCAAATCAATGGCGCGCATATCGTTCACCTCAAGCAGCGGCAAAATTTCCGCCAGATGCGCATGCCATGCACTTGTCGTGAGCGAGGCTGTTACCGTTTTGGTGGGCCTTGCATCGTGCAATGCTGTTTGTGCGCTCAACTGCTTGAGACTTTCTATCAGTAATTGTTTCAATTCCTGCTGGTGTTGTGCGCTGAGTATATCGGTGCTGGTCGATTTACTGGCCTTGAGTTCACACTCTAGTTCGGCCGCTCGGTGCGCCAGCGCGCGGGCACCCATCGTTCCGGCGGTGCCTTTAATGGCGTGCAATGTCGCGGCGGCGCCAACGCTATCCCGCTGCGCTATCTGTTGTACCAACTCGCCCAGCAACGTCATCGTCTCGGGCTCGAATTGCGCAAGCATCTTGCGGTACGCCGCGCGATTACCGCCGAAGCGGCGCACGATAGACCCAAGCTCCTCGATACCAGCCGTGTCGCTAGCGGTATCAGACGCCGACGATGTAGGTTTAGATGATGTAGGTTTATCCGACGGAGGGCGCAATTGCAGTAAAGCCATTAACGTCAGCACCAACTCCTCGAGATCAATCGGCTTGCCGATATGTTCGTTCATACCCGCCGCGAAACACTGTAGGCGATCACTTTCCGATACATTGGCAGTCATCGCCAGGATCGGTAAATTTTTAAAACGCTGGTCGGCACGAATGCGACGGGTAGCTTCGAGGCCATCGATATCGGGCATCTGCACATCCATGATCACTGCGTCGTACTGTTGTGTTGCCGATAAGACCGCGGTCACGCCCTCCAATCCGCCCTCCGCCAATTGCACCCACGCACCTTCGCCGACTAACAACTCCTGCGCCACTTGGCGATTGAGGGCATTGTCCTCCACCACTAGCAGACGCAACCCAACTAGCTGCGGCGGGCGATCCGGTGCTGCGCTAGCTAGCTCAGCAATACCGCCATGCAGTACGCGTTGCAATGTGACGGCTAGCTGCATTGGCGTGACAGGCTTGGATAAGAAATCGGCAACCGGAGAGTTCGACTGGCTGTGAATATCCGCCAGCACTTCGCGGCTGTGGGCAGCGATCATGACGATTACCGGCTCAGCTTCGGCCGTGTCGCGAATCAGCCGAGCGGCGGCAAGCCCATCCAAGCCGGGCATGCGCCAGTCCATCAACACGACATCGAAGGGGTTGCCTTGGTGGCGTGCGGACAAGACCCGCGTCACGGCTTGATGGCCGTCGCTGACATACTCACCGTGCCAGCCGAGCGCTTCGATAGTGTGTAACAGCACCTCGCCGCAGATCGTATTATCGTCGGCGATGAGTACCCGCAAAGGCTTGCTCACGCTCGGCAAACTGGATGATAGTGTGGCTGGCCCCGCCTCTGCGAGTTCGATATCGAACCAAAAACGACTGCCTTTGCCGAACTCGCTGGCGAGCTGCAACGTACCTCCCATCAGCGCGATCAACCGCCGCGAAATGACCAAACCTAACCCAGTGCCGCCGTAGCGACGCGTGGTCGATGCCTCGGCTTGCGTGAAGCTCTCGAAGATGCGCAGCTGCTGCTCGGGGTTGATACCAATCCCGGTATCGGCGACGGCGACGCGCAGCTGAATGCGGCCATTACTGCGATTCAGCTCCGAGATGCTAACAAGGACATGGCCACGCTCGGTGAACTTAAGCGCATTGCCAGCCATGTTAATTAAAATTTGCTGCAGCCTAAAACTGTCACCGATCAGTGCGGCTGGCAATGAAGAGCTGATGTCAAATATCACCTCGACATCTTTCTGCGTCTGATTGCCCGACAATACAACAGAAAGGTCGTGCAGCAAGCCTTCCAACTCGAACGGATGTAAATCGAGTTCGAGTTTATCGGCTTCGATTTTGGAAAAATCGAGAATATCGTTGAGTAATCCGAGCAGCGATTTGGCCGCTGAATTGGCTTTGTCGATGTAGTCGCGCTGGCGTAAATCGAGGCTGGTTTTTTGCAGCAATTGCTGCATCCCGAGCACCGCATTCATCGGCGTGCGAATTTCATGGCTCATGTTGGCGAGGAACACGGATTTCGCCGCATTGGCCGCATCCGCGCGCTCCTTAGCATTGCGCAGACGGGTCTCTAACGCCAATTGCTCAGTGATATCGCGATTAATACCGATGACGCGGGCGGCCTTGCCGTTTAAATCGCGCTCAACTTTCGCGCGGGCGTAAACAAAAAGTATCTGGCCATCGCGATGGACGACGCGAAAAGTCAGGTCGTAGCTGCCGCGCCCTTCAACTGCCGCAGTCAGGCTAGCCTCGGCGACCGCCAGATCCTCTGGGTGGATACGCGAACGCCAATGCTCATAGTTCAAACCGCCGTGATGTAGCTCTAACGATTGATCGTAAATGTCAAACATTTGGGCATTCCATGTCAGCGAACTATCCGCCAGCGTCCAGCTCCAAATGCCCAGCTCAGCGACGTCAGCCGCCAGCAGTATTTGATCGCGCGCGCGCATTAATTCGCTGTGCTGCCGCTGTAACTCGGTGAGATCGACAATGATCCCAACGAACATCGGCTTACCTGCGACCTCCATCTGACCCACCGATACATGCACGGGGAAGGTGGTACCGTCTTTGCGTTTTGCCACCACTTCGCGGCCGCGGCCGATAATGCGAGGGGCGCCTTCCTTGAGATAGCGACGGAGGTAGCCGTCATGTTGATCGTGGTAAGGCTCTGGCATCAGCATCTTGATGTTTTTGCCGATGACTTCAGTGACGGCATAACCGAAATCGCGCTCAGCCACTGAGTTCATCGAGTGCACAATGCCGGCTGCATCGATGGTGATGATAGGGTTTTGCACCGTATCCAGAATCGCGCGCGTGGTTTCCAGGCTGGCCGCTAAGGCGTGCTCGGTCGCCTTGCGCACCGAGATATCGATAGCGATGCCAAGAAAGCCTTGTATCGCGCCGACTTCATTCCGAATGACGGTCACTACTAATGACACCAATAATTGCGAACCGTCTTTACGCACGTAGGTCCACTCACGCGTCTCCGCACCCTCAAACTCAGGCTTGTGTGCGAACACCCGAAAGCCCTCGATCGCAGTGCCGTACTCCGCACTCAATTCAACACCGCGCGCTATGACTTCCTCCGCAACATGAATTACAGCCGGGGTGCATTTGCCGACCATTTCATCCGCGCGATAGCCCAACATTCGCTCCGCACCGACGTTGAAAACTTGAATCATGCCGTCGCGATCGGTGGCGATGATGGAAATTTCGGATGCGGCGCTGAGCACGCTCGCAAACTGATGATTAACTTCAGCCAGCTCGGCAGTTCGTTGCTGTACCTGCGCGTCAAGTTCCTGATTGATATCTAACAGGGAGTACGCGATGGCCTTTTGCAGGGTGATATTACGCACTGTTTCGGAGGCGATCGCGATAACACCGTTACTAGACCGGATCGGTGAAGCGGTGATGGCGACATCCAACAAACTCCCATCGCGCCGTCGCCGTTGCGTTTCGAAATCCACGATCACTTCACCGCGCCCAATTCGCGCCAGAATATCGGCTGCTTCACCTTTCAATGGGTCGGGAACGAGTAAATCCTCTGCGCGCTGGCCAATGGCTTCGCGCGCGCTGAAACCCAACATCTTCTCAGCGCCAAGGTTCCAGTCGGTAATTACTCCATCCAGCGTCTTACCGATAATGCCGTCCGATGAGTTCGACACAATAGCCGCGAGCCGTAATTGTTCAGACTCTACCAACTGACGCTGCCGCCAATAGGTCGCGAACACGCCGCCCAGCAAAGCTAGCAGCAGACTAACGCCTGCGCCTACCAGCCTGATTGAACTCGGCGAAAGCTGGTGCAGATTGGCGACGAACGCAGGGCTTACACTGAAATCAATTTGCCAGTGGCGGCCATAGAGATCGCGCGGCAATGAATGCGTGTATACGAACGACAAATTGTTGCTGTCGGATTGATAAAATCTATGTGGGGTTTTTGGATCGGTGATATCTGTCAACGTCAGCTGGGTTTGGCTCTTATCAAGGTGGAGATCCCCCAACACCTCTTGCATCAATAGCGGAGCGAAACTCCAGCCAATCAGCGATGCTTCACGATCAGAGAGATTCGTCGGAGTCTCCTCACCGGCATATATCGGCAACAACAACAGGAAGGCGCTACCGCTTTTGTCCGGTACCTGCACCAAGGTGATGGGGGCGGTCAGCGTGGCCTCGCCGGTGAGCATAGCGGCCAGTGCTGCTTCCCGTCGGTTGGGCTCGGAGGCAATATCAAGGCCGATCGCAGCGTCATTGCGCTCGACCGGTTCGATGTACTGAACGACATAGCGGTCGCCCGCATGGGGAGTGATTTGGTGGATCGCGAAGTCCGGTTTGTCGTCGGCTTGCGCGCGCTGCGTAAAGCGCTGCTCCTCGGATTCAGCAATGCGGCGAATAAAACCAAATCCGCGTGCCCCAGGAAACTCGCGATCGATATCGCGCGTCTGGTTGTAGCGGCGGAACTCGCTGCGCGAAAGACGCGAGGGGCCGACGATAATCACCGCGCCACGTACACCGCGCAATCCGTATTGATAAAGCGTTACGCGCTCGCTAATGGTCTCCGAAATCCGTTCCGCCATGCGCGCTGTGATTTCTTGCACACGCTGCTCGTTGGCGCGCTGCTGGATGTGAGCGAGCAACGCACTGACCGACAATCCACATAACAATATGAATATCACAATGTAGATAGTTTGGCGGCCGGGGGATTTTTGCATGGCAACGCTCTTGATTGGTGGGCCGCCCCGAATGTACCGCATGCAGGCTTATCGATCAGCGCAAACAAAATAGAGGGCTATAAAACCTCGCAGCACACAAACACCGCTGCTGTAATGCTAGAACAAATTTTGTATAACGCTATGGCATCGAGGGAGACATCGGCGGCTGGCAATAACAGCACGGCGGGCAGATCGATGTTGAGCGATAACCGCCAGTGGCGGTAAGATTTTTACGCTATTTACACGCCAACTAGATTGCCAACCGATGACCATTAGTTGCGAGCGCCTCGAAGCGCTGTTGCAATGATTGTTAGCACCGGAATTTTTGATCGTTAACAACCAGTTTTTTAAATCGCATCAATAACTGTCGGCGCTGCTGCACGGATAACTTTCGATAACTGAGCATTTCAAAACAATCGGTAATCTCCTGCACAAACAGCCACTGCGGTTGTTGCGCGAGCAGCCAGCGGGCGTATTCGCCGGGCGCCATGCCGGGTGGTCGCGCGTAGCCGCGTGCGGCGAGGCGTTTGCAAAAACGTTGGTAGTAGCGTTGCTCGGTGGTTAAGCGTTCGCCGAATAATTGGCGGCCGAGCAATACCGCAGTGACGATCAATAAAACAATCGCGCCGCCGCCGACCAACAATAAACCGATGCGCAATGGATTGATTTCACCGAGTAGTTTGCGCAACACATCGGTTTGCGTTTCGTCGCGATAATTCACCACCCAACGCGTCCACGCGTAATTCATGGCGTCAGTGCGCAGCCGCAACGTATTCAACCAACTCAGCGCGCGATAGCGATTGACCGAGAGCGGCGATTGCGAAAGAAATTCACCGCTACTAACCGCGCGCTCCAAACCACTTTCGATGCGCTGCGGCGCCACTGCCGCGGTTGGATCGAAACGCACCCAGCCGCGCTCGGGCAACCACGTTTCGGCCCACGCATGCGCATCGAATTGATGTACCAGTACCGTGCCGGTGAGCGGATTGATTTCGCCGCCTTGATAACCGACCACGACGCGCGCCGGAATGCCGGCCGCGCGCAATGCAAAAACAAAACTGCTGGCGTAGTGCTCGCAAAAACCGCGACGACTATCGAATAAAAATTCATCGATCGAATGAGTGCCGAGCAACGGCGGTTTCAAAGTGTAATAAAACGGTTGCGAACGAAAATATTCGAGCACTGCATTGATCAACGCCGCATCATCGGCGTGCTCGGCGCGCAGTTGCCGCGCCCAATCCTGCGTGCGTGGATTGCTGCGTTTCGGCAGCAGTAATTCGTGCTTGCGCAGCTGCGCATCCAATTCGAGGTCCAGAATTTCTTGCGGATAAGCGCGCGCGCGATACGTTATTTTTTCGTAGACGATATCGCGCGCCAACAAACGGTAATCGAACGTCAGCGTGGTTTTATTATCGATACTTGCCGGGCGTTGCAATGCGTACAGCCAGCGTTGATAGGTTGGCTCCAGATACACTTGATAATCGAGCGTTGGCCCTTGCAATGGTGTTTGCTTCGTTAACTCTGCATCGTTAAATTTATTCGCGTGCCAGCTGCGGCCATCGAAATCATCAAGCACCAAACCGCGCCAATATAATTCGCGCACTGGCGGCACCGTGCCGCTGAACGCGGCGCGAAACGCCAATGCATCCGACAGCGATAATTGCGCGATATCGCCGGGCGCCATGTCGTCGGACATACCGGTGCGCGCACCGGCACTCGGCAACGGCACCTGCCACAGCGGTGCAATACGCGGAAATACTAAAAACAATAACAGCATCAACGGCAGTGCTTGTGCGGTCATCATTGCAGCGGTGCGCAGCGGTTGCCACGAAAATTGCGATGGCTCTTGACCGACCGACCGATGCAACGCGACCAGTGCGGTAGTCAACAGCACCACCGGCAACAGCATATACAACACTGTGCCCAACCCCTGCTCGAATAAAAATTCGGTCAGCGCGACAAAATAGCCGAGAAATAATAACAGCAGCGCTTCGCGGCGCGTTGCCGCTTCGAGCAATTTAAAACTGAAACAAGTCACTAATAATGCGACGGTCGGTTCCAGCCCAGTCAACGCTGAATAGCTGTAGCGAATACCGGCGAGACAGCCGACAATCAATATTGTTTTTACGATTCGATTCGGAAACGACCAGCGCCCTTGCAACACCATTACGCGCCAATACGCCGATACCAACCACGCGATCGCAATCCAACTCGGCAGCCGCAGCGCGTGCGGCGCAATCAACGCGAACTGCGCAACCAGCAGCCACGTCAATGCGTGGCGCTGAATCCATTGTTGTTCACGCACGGGCTGCACCGCGTTCATAAATTCACCGCGCCCCGCCGCTATCTTTACCGAATAGTGCGAGCATGCGCAGCGCGCGATCGCGATGCGCTTCGCCGCTATTCGGCGCCAACGTTTCGCCGGGCAATTGCAGGCCAAACATTTCGTCGTTGCGATGCAGTTCCAGCACCCAATAACACAGCAGGCTCAAGCGCTTCTCGCGCTCGCCTTCGACATCGTCCCAACGCAACCAGTGCGAAGTGATCGGCAACTCGGCAAATTGTTTCGATTGCAAGCGCTGCCCTTTCGCGTACGCGCGCCACATCACGTGCCGTAAATTATCGCCGCTGCGATACAGTCGAAAGCCGTAAAAATCTTCGCTGCCTTTTTGCCATTTATTCGTCATGCGCTGTGGCGGCGTGTGCGGATCATCGTCAACAACACCGCACGGGCGCGGCCCTGGCAATGGCTTTGGGTAAATCAGTGCGGCAAAATCGAGATCAATCCACGTCCACGCGCGCAGCAGGCCGAGTGGATAGACGGTCTTCACCGATAAACGTCCCGGTCGCAGCCAACCGCGCTGCGGTGCGCTGTGAAATAATTTTAACGTCGTCGCTTCGCTGTCGATTAGCGACGCACTCGCCGCTGGCTGCTCGCGCCAACTCATTTCGATCGCGTAGTAGCGGCGCGGTGGCGTGCGTTGCAATTGAATTTCGAATTCGGCGATTTCGCCAGCGAAAGTCGCGTGACTGCGCAGTGCTTCCAATCGCAGCCCGGATAAGTTACTGAAGGTATGCAGAATTGCGACAACAAATAAACTGAACAAAAAAAAGGTCAGCGCGAACGCCATATTATTTTGATAGTTGATTGCGGCAATCAACATCACCGCGAGCACTAGCAGGAAAGATAAGCCGACGCGATCCGGAAAAATAAATATGCGGCGTTGATCGAGCGTGATGCTGCGCGCGATCGGAATGCGGCGATTCAACCAGCGCTCGTACCACGCATTGCGCGAGGAGCGTCGCACACTGCGCCGAGCCGCGTCGCTCACACCGCCGCCACGCGCCGCAATAATTTATCGACTAGCGAACCGCCGTCGCCGCCTTTGCCGACGTCGTACGCATCGAGATTGGCGTGCAACCGATGTTCGAGTACCGCCGGCAACACCATTTGTACATCTTCCGGCACCGCGTGGCCGCGCCCGTTCATCAGCGCCCACGCTTTCGCGCTGCGCAATAATGCCAACGCACCGCGCGGCGATAAGCCAATCGCAAAACCCGGCTCGCTGCGCGTGTAGCCGATTAAACGCTGCACGTAATCGAGTAATTGCTCCGATGCAAACACTTGATCGACAGCATTTTGAATTTTTTGCAATTGTTCCGCGGTGACGCACGGTCGCAATTCTGCCAAGCGCGCCTGCGCATTTTCGCCGGTTAACAACCGTCGCTCCGCCGCGGGATCGGGATAACCGAGCGAAAGCCGCATCAGAAAACGATCGAGCTGCGATTCCGGCAGCGGATACGTTCCCGCCTGCGTGATGGGATTCTGCGTAGCGATCACAAAAAACGGTCGCGGCAGCGCGCGCGTTTCACCTTCGATTGTCACCTGGCCTTCGGCCATCGCTTCGAGCAACGCTGACTGCGTTTTTGGCGTCGAGCGATTGATTTCATCGGCGAGCAATACTTGCGTGAAAATCGGCCCCGGTAAAAATTGAAATTTATTCGAAGGCCGATCGAAAATGCTGGCGCCGAGAATATCGCCGGGCAATAGATCGCTGGTGAATTGCACGCGCCGATACTGTAGGCCCAACACTTTGGCCAGCGCGTGCGAAAGCGTGGTTTTGCCCATGCCGGGCAAATCTTCTAGCAGTAAATGGCCACCGGAAATTAAACAACAGAGCGCGAGCCGCACCTGCCGATCTTTACCCAACAACACGGTGCCGATGGCCTGCGCGGCGCGATCGAGAGTTTTTTGCATCCGAGGGCCCTATTAACTGCCGATGTCTACCGCGCTACTCGATCAATTCCACGGTGTGCAATGCGGTTGTTTTTCGACATCTTTATATTCGCACAGCGAGACCGCGCCGGTAGCGCGATTCATCCGCCACACCGACAACAAATCGTTGCCGACGATCAGGCGAAAATCACCCGCAGCGGGTTCCTTGGCGCCCCACGGTGCACACGATACCGGCGCGCTTTTGGTGGCGAAACTACACAGTGAAACTTGGCCACTGGCTTCGTTGATCCGCCACACCGATAAGTTACCACTGGTAATGCCACCACTGTATCCCTCTGCATGGGCCAGCTGTCCACCGCATAACAACCCACTGCACGATAGCAACGCCATCGAAAATAATTTTAAGCGCATAGCAATCTCCTCGTTGTTTTTTTGATTGAGAATAACCGTTTCGCGCTGCCGCTGCTCACGGATGGTTTAAATCGATTCAGGCAAGCGCGCTAACGCGCTGCGAATCTGTGCCGCCGCAGTCGCTAACTCTTGCTCCGTCGCTGGCTGGCTATTACCGAAATTAAAATCCTCGATGCGATCGATCGGAAACAAATGTACGTGTGCATGCGCAATTTCCAAACCACAGATTGCCATTGCCACGCGCGCGCAGGGAAACTCTTGCTTGATTGCCTTCGCAACACGCCGCGACACCGTCATTACATGCGCCAACAACTTCGGTGGCAGATCGTCCCAGTGATCGATTTCCTGCACCGGCATTACCAACACATGACCCGGGTGCAGTGGTCTAATCGTCAGCAGCGCAAACACCTCTGCATCCTCCCACACCAGCTGCCCCGACAAGCGACCCGCGCGAACTTCCGAAAAAACGCTCGCCATTACCGCTCCAACTACGATTTTTTGTTGCGTGAATTTTTGCGACGCGGGCGCGTATTACCGTAAGAGCCGCGCCAAACTTTGCCACGAAATGATCTTTTATCGCCTTTGCCCATACATCCTCCTGAATTATAGTTCGTGAACCCTGTTCAGTATTATGCACAGACCCGCCACTTAGCAAGTAGGTCGCTTGAGTACGCGCGCAACACACGGCACAATCATCACTGCTTAACACCAATCATCACTCCCTAACACCAATCGTCGCTCCCTAACGCCAACCGTCAATCACAAAAAAGGATTCCCCCATGTTACGTTGGTCATTGTTGATACTAATTTTCTGTAGCTCGCTAGTGCGCGCCGAATTGCACGAACAGGCCGTGACCTATCGCGCCGACGACACCCCATTGAAAGGCTATCTGGTGTGGGACGACAAATTCAAAGGCAAGCGCCCCGGCATTTTAGTCGTGCACGAATTCTGGGGACTCAACGATTATCCGCGTAGCCGCGCGCGTCAATTAGCCGCGTTGGGTTACGCCGCATTGGCCGTCGATATGTACGGTGAGGGCCGCATCGGCGATCATCCAAAGGCGGCACTCGATTTTATGAACGCGGTGCTCGATCACGAGGATATTGCCAAGGCACGCTTTCTCGCCGGTAAGGAATTTTTGCAGCAGCAGCCAACGGTTGATCCGAAGAAAATTGCTGCGATCGGCTACTGTTTTGGTGGCGCTACGGTGTTGATGATGGCGCGCGCAGGCGTCGATATCGTCGGCGTCGTCAGCTTTCACGGCATGCTGAATGTCGGCGCGCCCGCACAACCCGGCAAAGTAAAAACACGCATCCTGGTAGAAACCGGCGCCGACGATCAAATGGCTACGGCGCAGGATATCGCTACATTTACCGAGCAAATGACTGCTGCGGGCGCGCAATTTCATATCGATACGTACCCGGGTGTAAAGCATGGTTTTACCAACCCCGGCGTCGATGCACTCGCCAAACAATTCGATTTACCGTTGGCCTACAACGCCGATGCCGATGCTAAATCGTGGACCGCGATGCAACGTTTCTTCAAAGAGATATTTGCCAAGTAATCGCTACCGACCGAACGGCAAAAAGTCTGCCCTATCGATTCGAACGGCCCTCGCAATATCGATAATTGCCCGCGGCCGTTTACAACAAAAAATTGACACCCCCGCCCAATCGCTTTATTAAAAACCTTAAAATTCGATTTAACCAGTTGATACATATAGCTTATTTTTCACACTTTAGTGCATGGCACGGTTTTCGCTGAATTGCTCTCGAAGTCAATTAATTTGACATCGCCAGGGAGCTGGCACCATTGCGAGAGTCGCCATGAGAGAAATAGAAAAGTTGCCGTCGTCGACCAACCTGCAAGCCGTCGCCACCACGATGCCTGCAGAACCTGCGTCGAATACCCAGCATCGGCAGCTGGCAGCCAGCCTGCGCTTAGCCAATACGCTGCATAGCAGCCTTGACCTCAACGAGGTACTGCGCCTGTTTGCACGCGAGCTACAGCGCGAATTTGCAATCAAGGGTTTGCATTACGGCGAAGAGCGCCTGGGCATCGCGATCGAAATCGCCGAGAGCGGTATTCATCGCTGCCAATATCGATTGGAAGGCGACGGTAACGAATTGGGTTTGCTGCAACTGAGCCGCGATAAACGTTTTACTAAACGCGAATTGGAACGCATCGAATTAATGATCGGTTGCTTGGTGCCTGCGCTGCGCAACGCGCTGCAGTATATGAGCGCAATGCAAACCGCTACTCGCGATGCGCTAACGCAAGTCGGCAACCGCGTGGCATTGGAAATTACCGCCGATCGCGAAATTGCGATGGCGCGCCGCACCGGTCAACCGACGGCAATTCTAGTGCTCGATATCGATCATTTCAAAAATATTAACGATCAATACGGCCACTCGGCCGGCGATAACGTGCTGATCGATGTCGCGCAACGGCTGCGCGAAAATTGTCGCGAAGTCGATTCAATTTTTCGCTATGGCGGCGAAGAGTTTGTGGTGTTGTTGAGTCAAACCGAAGAGATCGGCGCCGCCGCAATCGCCGAACGCATTCGCGCAGCGATCGCCAATATGACCACTGAATATCAACAGCACGCGATTAAAATTACCGCCAGTATCGGCATCGCCTGTTTGAATCGCGGCGAAGCATTGGCAGCTTGGTTTGAACGCGCCGATAGCGCGTTATATCTCGCCAAAAAAGCCGGTCGCAATCGCGTCATGCGCGCGCCGCAACGCAACATCGCGTAACGTTTTAATATTTAATTTTATTCAGCGCGCGGGACGACGCGGTAAACCGCGCGGCGCGGGGCGATTCTTACGCTGTTCGCGATCCAGCTTTTGTTTTTCCACCGGTAACAATGGCGCAACCTGCGGCGCCGGTAATTTAGCGACCGCGTACAATTCGAGTAGATGTTCCGAGGGCATCTCCTGCCACTGCCCCTGCTTCAAGCGCGATGGTAAAAACACCGGGCCGTAACGCACGCGCTTGAGGCGGCTCACTTTGACATCCTGCGATTCCCACAGGCGTCGGACTTCGCGATTGCGACCTTCCATCAAGCACACGTAAAACCAACGATTAACGCCGGTGCCGGTGCCGCCAGTCGTGATATCGGTAAATTTCGCAATGCCATCCTCCAACAATACGCCGTTGCGCAAGCGCGCTTGCATATCGTCATCGACATCGCCGAGCACGCGGCACAAATATTCGCGATCGATATTCGAGGAGGGATGCATCAACGCATTGGCGAGTTCGCCGTCGGTGG
>JAYVWC010000073.1:0-12941 GCA_043786385.1 Spongiibacteraceae bacterium
CCCCCCCCCCCCCCCCCCCCCCCCACGCTGAGTCAGCCCGCAGCACCCAGGATTCAGCTTCATAAATTCATCTGCATCGCGATAACTCATAGGGTGTTCTGGAGCGACACGAACCTCCGTTCTCTTGCCCTGCTCCTCAACAATTTTTATGTGCAGAGAGTTTGGCGAGTTAATAGCCAGCAGATAACCAACAGCTATGCGAGTTTTCTCCAAATCTGACAAATATCGCCATTCCTTAAAGCAATATCCTGAGTAACTCGCTCCCTCCAAAACAATAAAAAAAGCGCCTAATAAAAATATTAACTGATTTCTTTGCATCGCTTTTTGAATCAACTTCCGCACATTCTGTCGGCGACATTGCTGCCAGCGCCGCAAAGCACGGATCGCGATCCAGCTAGCGCCAATCATTTTTTTATGGTCAATTACTGTTCTTGTTTTGTTTTAAGCCAGCGGACAAGAGGACTCAGTCCCTTCGATTGTTATAACGCCAATCTGTTGGCGATGTTGTGGATGATGATACTGCATGCAGAATACGTGCTGGCGGCGCGGCTGCGCTAGTGGGGGATGAAAAAATGCGCGCAACGTCTATTATGAAGCGCGTTGATCGTTATCGCCGGGGCAATCGAGGAGCTGCACGACGTATTAAGCCACCATATTTTGTGGTCGATAGCGCTTTTATTGTCATATCTTGCGTCAATGACCTTGATCAATATTCTCCCAAGTATTTGTGCGGCAATTATGTGGCATAAGGCTTTGTGTCGAGGGTATAATCGCGGCGTTTTGCCGCACCCCCATCTCGCTAGCGGTGAATGCGAATTGCCGGCGGCGGGTGTTTTCTGCTCCGCAATGTACTAACTCGATACGTGCAGCATCCGTTTGGCGTGAGTCAATACGGCTCTGCGACTTGTTGTGTTGTAGGTTGTGTTGTGGGGTATTTTCCGCGATGACGCGGCCACAATTATTATTAACTTACCTTGGAGACACGGGAGATGTTCCTAAAAGCGAAGCGGCTTTACCAGCTAGCGCTTGGTCCTGTGCTGTTGTTACTCAGCCTGGTTGCCACCAATGCATGGGCCGAAGATGCCCTGCCTTGGCGTCGTCGATTCCAAACCAACCTGACGGGTGGTGCTACGGATATCGGCAAGCAGATTTACGACTTACACATGTTTACGTTCTGGATTTGTGTAGTCATCGCAGTGATCGTATTTGGTGTCATGTTTTATACGATCCTGGTGCATCGTAAATCGCGCGGTGCCGTGGCGGCGCATTTTCACGAGAGTACCTCGTTGGAAATCGCTTGGACGGTGGTGCCATTTTTGATTTGTATCGTACTCGCAGTGCCGGCTACCCGCACATTGCTGGAGATTTACGATACCAAGGATGCCGATCTCGACGTGATGATCACCGGCTACCAATGGAAATGGAAGTACGAATACATCGATCCGCAAGGCAGCAACGTCAGTTTCTTCAGCTCGTTGCGTACGCCGCAGTCGGAAATTCAAAACGAAGAGCCGAAGGGCCAAGATTATTTGCTCGAAGTCGACGAGCCGATTTACTTGCCGGTTAACAAAAAAGTGCGCTTTCTGGTCACCGGCAACGATGTAATTCACTCATGGTGGGTGCCTGAGCTCGCGGTCAAACGCGATGCGATACCGGGCTTTATCAATGAAGCGGCGGCGCGACCGACTAAAGTCGGCATCTACCGCGGCCAATGCGCGGAGCTGTGCGGCAAGGATCACGGCTTTATGCCGATCGTCGTCAACGTCGTTCCCGAAGCTGAATACAACGCTTGGCTCGGTAAAAAGAAAGCCGAAGCAGCCGAGTTAAAAGGCTTGATGGAAAAGGATTTTACGCTGGCCGAATTGGTTGAGCGCGGCAAAGACGTATACGGGCGAAATTGTCTGGCTTGTCACGGCGCCAACGGTGAAGGCGGCGTCGGTAAGGCGATCGCCAAGAGCCCAATTGCAACCGGCGATCTTAAAGGGCATCTCGATATCGTTGTACACGGCAAAGCGGGTACCTCGATGCAGGCCTTCGGTGGTCAGCTCAATGAAGTGGATCTCGCGGCGGTAGTCACTTATCAGCGCAATGCCTTCGGCAACAATATGGGCGATAAGGCCACCCCCATCGATGTCTATAAACTCAAGAAAGGTCAGTAGGAGCATTCACTATGGGTAATCAGCACGTGGGTGAACACCATCATGGGCCTGCACAAGGTTTGAGTCGGTGGCTTTTCACCACCAACCATAAAGATATCGGTACGCTGTATCTGTGGTTCAGCTTCGCGATGTTTATTCTGGGCGGCTCGTTCGCGATGGTTATTCGCGCTGAGTTGTTCCAACCCGGTATGCAGTTGGTACGGCCTGAGTTCTTCAATCAGATGACCACCATGCATGGCCTCGTCATGGTATTCGGCGCCATCATGCCGGCCTTCGTCGGCTTGGCGAACTGGATGATTCCGATGATGATCGGTGCTCCGGATATGGCGCTGCCGCGCATGAACAACCTGAGCTTCTGGATTCTGCCGTTCGCGTTCGCGATGCTGGCATCCACGCTGTTCATGGATGGTGGCGCGCCGAACTTCGGGTGGACATTCTATGCGCCATTGTCGACCACATATGCACCGCCGAGCGTAACGTTCTTCATCTTCGCGGTGCATATCATGGGTGCGTCGTCGATCATGGGCTCGATCAACATCATCGCCACCATTATTAACCTACGCGCGCCCGGCATGACGTACATGAAAATGCCGCTGTTCGTATGGACTTGGTTCATCACTGCGTTCCTGTTGGTAGCGGTGATGCCGGTACTCGCCGGTGCAGTGACGATGATGCTGATGGATATCCACTTCGGTACCAGCTTCTTCTCGGCGGCCGGCGGTGGCGATCCGGTATTGTTCCAGCACGTATTCTGGTTCTTCGGTCACCCCGAGGTTTACATCCTGATTCTGCCGGGCTTTGGAGTCGTGTCGCAAATCATCCCGACCTTCGCACGCAAACCGCTATTCGGTTATGCGTCGATGGTATACGCGACTGCTGCGATTGCCTTCCTGTCGTTTATCGTATGGGCACACCATATGTATACGGTGGGCATGCCGGTAGCCGGTGAATTGTTCTTCATGTACGCGACGTTGCTGATCGCGGTGCCCACCGGTGTGAAAGTGTTCAACTGGGTCAGCACGATGTTTCGCGGTTCGATGACGTTTGAAACACCGATGTTATTCGCGATCGCCTTCATCTGCTTATTTACTGTCGGCGGTTTGTCCGGCGTAATGCTGGCGATGGCGCCGGTCGATTTCCAATACCAAGATACCTATTTCGTCGTAGCCCACTTCCACTACACGATGGTAGCGGGGGCGATTTTCAGCTTGTCCGCTTCGGTATACTACTGGCTGCCGAAATGGTGCGGTCGCATGTACAACGAAACCATGGGTAAAGCCCATTTTTGGATTTCGTTCGTCGGCTTCAACCTGACTTTCTTCCCGCAGCATTTCGTTGGCTTGGCCGGCATGCCGCGGCGAGTGCCCGATTACGCGCTGCAATTTGCCGACTTCAATATGGTGTCGTCGATCGGTGCGTTTATTTATGGCTCGAGTCAGATTCTGTTCCTGTTTAACGTGATTCGTACGATTCGCGCAGGCACGCCGATCAGCGATCCGAAAGTGTGGGATGGCGCGCAAGGCTTGGAATGGACATTGCCGACACCACCGCCCTACCACACATTTACTACGCCGCCCGAAGTGAAATAAAGCGTTGGCGGTAGGGAAGGTGCAAGCGCCAATGTGCACCTTCGCGATCATTAGATAGAGAGAGCGGTGGCCGTCTCAAAGAGGGCAGTAACTATGGCGTACAGCGGTATCGCCAAGACGACAGGCAAGTTAGTGGTGGTCGTTGTCGCCATGTTTGCATTCGTGTTCGTGGTGATGGTGCCGCTGTATGACACGCTATGTCAGGTATTGGGTTTAAACGGCAAATATAGCGGTAAGCAGTACGAGGTCGTCGAATCGAAAGTCGACACCACGCGGACTGTGAGGGTGCAGTTTGTCGCCGCTAACGCCGAGGGTATGCCGTGGCAGTTCCGTCCGGTGGTCGCGAGCATCGAGGTGCACCCGGGCGCGGTAAACAACATAGAGTATTACGCTAAGAACATTACCGACAAGGATATGGTGGCGCAGACGGTACCGAGCTTTGTACCGGCGCAGGCGGCGCAGTACTTTCATAAGACGGAGTGTTTTTGTTTTCGGCGGCAACCGCTCAAAGCCGGCGAAGAAACTAAATTCCCGATGCAGTTTATTGTCGATCAGGAGCTGCCGGAGGGAATCACCGATATTGCGTTGTCGTACACCATTTTCGATGTGACGGCGATGGATGCGGCCAACCCAGCCGTCAGCAATCGCTAACCAGTTTTAGATATTTTCTCGATCAGAGAATAGCGGAGACACACTATGGCAGTTCATGATACTTCGGGGCACGAGCATTATTACGTACCTGATCAAAGCAAGCTGGCAATTTGCGCTGCGTTCAGTCTTTTTTTGAGCGTATTCGGCGCCGCCCACTTCATCAATGATTTGCGTGGCGCAGCCGGCCAAGATTCGCATTCCGGATTAATTTTGGGTGCCGGGCTGGCCTGCTTTATCGCCACGCTATTCGCCTGGTTCCGCACCACCATTCGCGAAAATCGGGCAGGTCTGAACAGTGCGCAGATGAAGCACTCCTATGTGTTGGGTATGCAGTGGTTTATTTTCAGCGAAGTGATGTTCTTCGGTGCCTTCTTCGGCGCGCTGTTTTATGTGCGTAATTTAGCGGGCCCTTGGTTGGCGGGCCTAGGCGACGGCACTGGCAATGAGCTGATTTGGCCGGGCTTTCAATACCAATGGCCAATGATGCAAACCCCGCAGGATGCGGTCGGCGGCGTGGCCAATCAAGCCATGGCTAACAACGGCGTATTCACTGGCCCACGGGAAAATTTATCGTTTCCCGGCTGGGATAAAATGTTCCACTGGCTGCCGCTGTGGAACACCATCGTGCTGTTGTCCTCAAGCTTTACCGCGCACATTGCGCACATGGCGTTGAAAGAAAATAATCGCGCGAAGCTCAAGTTGTGGCTGGGTATCACCGTATTGCTCGGCTTCATCTTCGTAGTTCTACAGTACAACGAATACCACGAAGCGTATGTCGAGTTGGGCTTGACGCTGAAGTCCGGTATTTATGGCACGACGTTCTTTATGCTGACCGGGTTCCACGGCTTCCACGTGATCATGGGCGCGACGATTCTATTGGTGCAGTTCCTGCGCGTCAGCGTCGCCGGACATTTCACGCCCCAGGATCAATTTGGTTTTGAAGCGGCGTCGTGGTATTGGCACTTCGTCGACGTGGTGTGGGTCGGTCTGTTCCTGTTTGTTTATATTCTGTAGTTGATCGTTCGAGAGTTGATTAATCGATAGTCGACTAATAAAGCTAGCGTATTTTAGTGTGAAGAACCCGCCGTGGGCGCTGCGAGTCGCGCATCCCACGGCGCGTTCGAGCCGAGCCGCCCCGTATAAACGCCGTATATCACGAAGCCCATCAGCAGTGCCGCCAATGTCAAACGTACCGACAACGAATTCCAGGTGCGAAAACTACTGCCCTTATCTTTAAGCAAAAACACATAGCCGCTGAACAAGCTCGCCACCAGAGCGATGAACAGCAGGACGATGATTACTTTGAGCCACATGAAAAAGTTCTCCGGCAAGCTAGGTGCTAGTGTGCAAGCGCGCAGTATACACAAACCTCGCATGGGCGCCCGCGCGCCAAAACGGTGACTCGCATGCGGCTGATTTGGAAATTGCACTGGCCAACAACGCTGTTCGCGCTCGCGTTGTTACCGCTATTTCTCGGTCTCGGTCGCTGGCAACTGCAGCGCGCCGAGCAAAAAGCCGTTGCCCAAATTGCATTTGAGCAGCGCGAAAATGCGTCGCCGCAAGAGCTGGCACAGTTGCCGGCGTCGCCCGAGCTATATACGCGCGCGACAGTGACCGGGCACTACGATAACGCGCATAGTTTTTTGCTCGATAATCGCATTTCACACGGCCGCTTTGGCTACGAAGTGATTACGCCCTTCGTGCCTCGCAATGTTACGTCGCACAATGCTGCGCCCCCTCTATTGGTGAACCGCGGTTGGATTGCGGGCGATCCGGCGCGTTTGCAACGCCCCGCCATCGCTGCGGTCGATGGCGAGGTTCGATTGAACGGTTACGTGTATCGTGATGGCACCCAAATGACTTTCTTTGGCAATGGCCAGGAGCTGCAGTGGCCTAAATTGGTACAGAACTTAATCGTCGACGATTTGCAGCGCCAGCTAGGCGCGTCGACTTATCCGTTTATTCTGCGTCTCGATGCTGATGCGCCGGGGGCGCTGCGCGTCGAGTGGCAAATTATCAGCTTCGCTCCAGAGCGGCATATCGCGTATGCGGTGCAATGGTTTGCGATGGCGCTGACGTTAGCTATCGTGTGGTTGTTGGTAAGCAGCAATTTGTGGCAGTTGATTCGAGGGCAGCATAGTGAGCATTGATTTATCCAAAGCTAAGCGCAATTCGCGAGTACCCGCATTAATTTTAGGTTCGTTGGCTTTGGTCATATTAATTTCGACGTTATTATTTCGCGCTGCGACCACGGGTAAAATTGATTTACCGAACGTGCTCGGCACGAAAAATAACGGCACGCTGATTACCCCGCCGCAACCCCTCGCCGATCTCCCGCTGCAAATCGCGGGTGGGAATACATTTCAACTGGATGCGTTGCCGAAGCAATGGAATTTGCTGATTCCGGTGGCGCGTCACTGCGACGAGCAATGTCAGCAGACGCTATACACGACGCGCCAGCTGCATATCGCGCTCGGCAAAAATGCCAGGCGCGTGCGCCGGTTTCTGGTGACTACCGAATATCCGCTCGATGCCGAGTTCGAGCGCCTGTTAAGCGAACATCCAAAGCTGGAAGTGCTCACAGCAGATGCCGCGACATTTGCGCAATTTTTCGCGAAAGCCAATTTGCAGCCGTTGCGCGATCGCCAATATTTTATCGCCGATCCGAATGGTTGGGTGATGATGTATTACAACGACACCCACAACGGCAAGGCCGTGATGGCAGATTTGAAATTTTTGCTGACCAATTCGCACGAAGATGAGGATCGCGGTTAATGGCTTTGTTTAACGACGCGCAAAATCGTAAACCAGGTTTTCGATTGGCGTTGCTGGCCACTGCGTTGGCGATTGTCGTGGTGGGTCTGGGCGCTTTCACCCGGCTGACGCATGCCGGTCTCGGCTGTCCGGATTGGCCCGGTTGCTACGGCCATGTCTGGGCGCCGCAGGCCGAGCACGAAATTATGCGCGCCAACGCCGCCTATCCCGATATGCCGGTGCAGCTCGATAAAACCTGGCCGGAGATGGTGCATCGCTATTTTGCCGGCGGTTTGGTGGTGCTCACTGCGCTGATCCTGGCGCTGGCGATTAAACATCGGCACAAACCCGCGCAGCCGCTGAAGCTGCCGATTTTAATTTTGCTGACGATCGTGTTGCAGGCGCTGTTCGGCATGTGGACGGTAACGTTAAAACTTTGGCCGCAGGTGGTGACGACGCATTTGCTCGGCGGTTTCACGATGTTGAGTTTGTTATGGCTGCTGACGCTGCGGCTCAATAATCAAAATTGGCGATTGCTCGATCGCGATGTCGGACGCGTGGTGGCGCTGCGACCGTGGACGCTGCTCGGTTTGTTGGTGGTCATCGTGCAAATTAGTTTAGGCGGTTGGACCACGTCGAATTATGCAGCCGTGGCTTGTCCGGATTTTCCGACCTGTCAGATGCAATGGCTGCCGATGATGGATTTCGTTGCGGGCTTTAATTTATTGCAACATATCGGCCCAAATTATCTGGGCGGTACGATGGACAATGCGGCGCGTATCGCTATTCACTTCAGCCATCGCATCGGTGCAGTAATCACTGCGCTCTACATCGGTTGGTTGGCGTGGAAGCTGTTGCAGGCAGCGTTGCCGGAGACTCGCGCGATGGCTGTCGCGCTGCTCGCCGTGGTTGTCGCGCAAGTGGCATTGGGTATCAGCAATATTGTGTTTCATTTTCCGCTGACCGTCGCGGTCGCACATAACTTGACCGGTGCGTTATTATTGCTTGCGCTAGTCACCCTCAATCACCGCGTATTTACCGCGCAGCCGCGTTAAGAGAACCGAAGTCATGGCGAAGACGATTAATCCTGCGATATCGAGCGCGTTCGCGAATTGGCACGACTACTACGAGTTGTGCAAGCCGCGTGTGGTGCTGCTGATGTTGCTGACTTCGGTGATCGGTATGTTTATGGCGACGCCGGGGATGGTGCCTTGGCAGGTGCTGGTATTTGGCAATTTAGGTATCGCGCTGTGTGCCGGTTCGGCCGCTGCGGTGAATCATTTGGTCGATCGCCGTATCGATTTGGTAATGGCGCGCACGCACAATCGGCCGATCGCCCAGGGTCGTGTCGACACCAGCCAAGCTATATTATTTGCGCTGGTGCTGGGTGCGTTGGGCATGACAATTTTGATTACGCAGATCAATCAATTGACCGCGTGGCTAACGCTGGCATCGCTGCTGGGTTACGCAGTGGTGTATACGCTGTGGCTGAAGCGTGCGACGCCGCAAAATATTGTGATCGGTGGTTTGGCCGGTGCCGCGCCGCCGCTGCTCGGTTGGACTGCGGTGACCAATGAAATTCAAGGGCACGGATTGCTGTTGGTATTAATTATTTTCGCGTGGACGCCGCCGCATTTCTGGGCACTGGCAATTCATCGTCGCGACGATTATGCGAAAGTCGATGTGCCGATGCTGCCGGTGACGCACGGCATTCCCTACACGAAAGTGCACACGTTGTTATATACGCTAATTTTATTTGCGGTGACGTTAATGCCCTACGCGTCGCGGATGAGTGGACCGCTGTATTTGCTCGGGGCGGTGGTGCTCGGGCTTGGTTTTATTTACTGGGCGATCGTGATGATGATCGGCAAAAATCCGAATGCACCGATGCAGACGTTTCGCTACTCGATTATTTATTTGATGGCACTATTTGTGATTATGCTGCTCGATCATTATCTGTTTCCGGTTAGAGATTTGCTTGAGGCGCAGGCTTGATGACCGATACGCAGGCGACTCAAGTAAGCAAAGCCCAGCGCAATATCGTGCGCACCGTGGTTTTGTTGGCGGTATTGATCGTTATTTTTCTCGCAGCATTTGTGCACACGATGACTAGGCCGCAGATCATGAGCGATGCGGCATTGCGCGCCAACAATGCCTTACTGTTCGATAAAGTGCGCGATATCGGCGATTTTGCGCTGCTCGATGACGAAGGTAAACCGTTCACACCACAAGCTTTACAGGGAAAGTGGTCGCTGCTGTTTGTCGGTTATACGTTTTGCCCCGATGTGTGCCCGACCACGATGGCGCTGTTAAGCCAGTTGTATGGCAAATTGCGACCAGAGTTTGCGCATGACACGCAGATTATTATGGTCAGTGTCGATCCGGCGCGCGATGTTCCCGCCAAGCTGCACGAATACGTGCATTATTTCAATCCGACGTTTCGCGGTGTGACCGGTGAGTTTCTTGCGTTACAACAATTTACCACGCAACTCAGCATCCCATTTTCAAAGGTTCCGGGCGGCGGCGATAACTATGCGATCGCACACAGCGGCAGTATTGCGATCATCGATGCCGACGGCCACTTCATAGGCTTTTTCAAAGAGCCGCATGATCTAAATCAACTACTAATGAACTATCAATCCATCCGAGCCGCACGCGGTTAAACTGTGGTTAAAATAGAAAAACAGAACGGGAGAATGATATGCAATGGCGCAATACGAATGTTAACTACGGGTTGGTAACCAAGACACTGCATTGGTTGTTATTTGTATTGATCGTGGCAATGACGATGGGCGCGTTGATCGCCAACGATCTGCCGAAGAGCGCCGGCAAAACCGAGTTCATGGCGATTCATAAATCGGTTGGCGTGGCAATTTTTATCTTGGTGTGTTTTCGCTTGTTTTGGCGCTGGTCGAATCCGGTGCCGCCACAGCCGGAAGGCTCTGCGCGCTGGCAGATTGCAACGGTGCATTTTAATCATTACAGCTTGTATTTGTTGATGCTGGCGCAACCGATCACCGGTTTATTGATGAGCCAAGCGGAAGGGCACACGGTCGAATTTTTTGGTTTGTTCGCGCTGCCAAATTGGGTGGCGCCCGATAAAGAATTGGGCGAACTATTTGAGCAGGCACACGGTATTATTTGGGCGATAATTGCAGTTTTTGTAGGCTGGCACGCAACCGGTGCGATGTATCACCACTGGGAGCGCAAGGACGATGTGCTGCGCCGGATGACCACCGGCTAGTGCTGCTGTTGGTCAGTCGGTGCGATAGTGTTTTTCGAGCCCGCTCAGCGGGCAACGAAATTGCAGCGATACGGCGCGTAGTGCCAGCGGTTCGCTGCTGCTAATGCCGTATCGATAATCGCCGATAACCGGAAAGCCGATACCAGCGAGATGGCGGCGAATTTGGTGCTTGCGTCCGGTTAATAGATCGACCGACAGCGTACTACGTCGCCGCTCGGTATCGAGTGCAATCACGTTAAATTCGGTTACACAAAATTTTTCGTCGAGCGGCGTTTCAATCCGCTGCGCGCTACCGATCTCGCCAATCAAGCCATCGACCACGACACGATAATATTTGCGTACTTGATGCTGTTGCCACAGCTTAGAAAATGCGGCGGCCGCTGCGGCGCTGTGCGCAATCAACATCAATCCTTCCGCTTCGCGATCGAGTCGATGCACGAGAAAGCAGTTGCGTGGCGGCGCGAAATATTTTTCGCAGTAACGCAATAGCGCACAGTGATCGCCGAAGTGTGTGCCCTGCGCTAACATTCCCGCTGGTTTATACCAAACGCTGTAGAGTTTTTCGTCGGCGATTAATGTCGGCGTCGGCGGCTCGCGCTGCAGCACATCGGCGTCGTAATACAGCGATACCTGCGTGCCGCGCGGTAAAATTTTAGTCGCGCGGCGCAGGCGCTGTTCGCGACCGCGGATACGCAACCACACCGCACCTTTATTTAGCGCATCTTTGATGCGTTGCTTTGGCAGTGCGCTATGTGCGACGAGCACGTCGATAATGCGCGAGCCATCGCTGTCGATCGTTAGATGAAACTCTTGTGTACTCATGTGCGCACCGCTTTGCGCAGGCCTAACGATATTGCAAAGGCGCACGCGGCACAGAGCACTACCGACGCGCCGGTGGGCGTATCCAGCCACATTGAGGTGGCGATGCCGAGCAGTACTACGACGCCACCACATAGCGCCGCGAGTAGTGCCATGTGTTCGGGCGAGCGCGCCCACGGTCGCGCGATATTGGCTGGGATAATCAGCAGTGCAGTCACCAGCAGCACGCCGACGACTTTCATCGCGACGGCGACCAATAACGCCAGCAGCATCAGCTGTAGCAATCGCAGCCGTGCGACCGGCAAACCTTCGACCGCTGCGAGTTCGGCGTGCACGGTGACGGCAAGCAGTGGATCCCAGAAGCGCGTCAACAGCGCAACGATTGCGATACCCACTGTAGCGATTAGCGCGAGATCGTAGTGCGTGACGGCGAGCAAATCGCCGAACAGGTAGCTGTTCAGATCAACGCGGATTCCCGACAAACTGATCGCGACCAGGCCGAGCGCTAAGCTGCCGTGCGCAATGATGCCGAGCAGGCTATCGGCGCTGAGTTGCGGGCGATTTTGCAATAGCGCTAATAGCCCGCCGACCAGCATCGATACGCCGAGCACGGTCCACCACGGATCGATCCGTAGCAGTAATCCTAAGGCGGTGCCGAGCAGCGCCGAGTGCGCTAGCGTGTCGCCAAAATAGGCGAGCCGCTGCCATACCACCAAGGTACCGAGCGGCCCGGCTATCGTTGCCACGATCAAGCCGGCGGCCACAGCGTAGAGTAGGAAATCAGGCATCGGGTGCGGCCTCGCGCAACACTTCACCGTGGATGCCGTGCGCGTGATTATGGTGGTGGTGATATGGAGCAATATTGTGCGTGCTGTCGCCGAATAGCGCTTGATAAGCGGGATCGCTGCCCACTTGCTCGGGGTGGCCTTGGCAGCATACGTGCTGATTCAGGCAGACCACGTGATCGGTCTTCGCCATCACCCAATGCAAATCGTGCGATACCATCAGTACGCCGCAGTGGTGCCGCTGGCGTAGCGCGCCAATCAAATCGTACATTGCCGTTTGGCCGGCGAGATCGACGCCCTGCACTGGCTCGTCGAGCACCAAAATATCGGGCTTGCGCAATAGCGCGCGCGCTAGCAGCACGCGTTGTAACTCGCCGCCGGAGAGTGCCGCCAGCGGCTGGGTTTCCATTCCCGCCATTTCGACTTCGGCTAGCGCGGTGGTCGCGGCGGGCCGATCGGCGCCGCCCAGTTGCAGGAAGCGCAGTGCGCTTAGCGGCAGGCTGGCATCGATGTGTAACCGCTGCGGCATGTAACCGATGCGCAAGTCCTGACTGCGCTGCACGCGCCCCTGCGCTGGCTTTATCAAGCCAAGCGCGACTTTCACCAGCGTCGATTTACCGGCGCCGTTGGGGCCCAGAAGCGCACAAAATTGCCCCGTCTGAATGTCGAAGGACAACTGATTCAAAGCGACTTGGTGACCATAACGCTTGCTGATTTGCTTGATCGAGAGCATGACTCAATCCGCTGTATGACAGCATTCAGTGTATTGCAATTTGGAGCACATGATTTTGCTTATGTCTGTTTTCTGTCGGTGGATAGATTGAGCACATTCCATGCCAATGCTTCTTGCGCGCGGATTTTTCTTTCGGCCATTGTTGGCGCGGTGGTGTGCGCCGTCAATAGGACATTCCAGTGGCATTGCCTGCGTCGTATCCAACGC
>JAYVWC010000074.1:0-34243 GCA_043786385.1 Spongiibacteraceae bacterium
ACTGCCATCGGTCAACACAAGACGCGCGAATGCAATCGCGGGTACGCGCCCGAATTTAAAACCGCCGCCAATATCTTTTTCGATGTCGGCTTGCAATTGCCGCGCGTAATTTTCAAACGATTCGCTGGCGATGACGGTAAGGCGGTTGACCGCCGGATCGTGTATGCGCTCGCCATTGCTATCGACCGCGAGGCGCAGACCGCGCCCGAGTGTCTGGCGGCGTTCGCGTTCGCTGCCGAATTCGCGCAGCGAGCAAATTTGAAACACGTTCGGGTTGTCCCAACCTTCTTTGAGCGCTGAGTGGCTGAAAATAAAACGTAACGGCTCGTCGTCGGAGAGCAGTCGCTCCTTATCGCGCATGATCAGCGCGTAGGTTTCTTCATCGGCGGCGGTGCTGCCCGTGGTTTCTTTTAACGCCACTATCTTGCCGCGCTTTCTATCGACAGAAAAATAGCCGTCGTGAACGGCTTCGACATTGCGCTTGGGCAGGTTGCTGAACAACGGCCGCGCGGCGAGTTCCTGGTACACCTCTTCAAACCACTGCGCCAGCTTGCCATTCTGGCGATTGCCTTGCTCATCATAAACGCGATAATTATCGACCTTGTCGATAAAAAACAACGATAGCACTTTGACCGCTTTGCCCTGTTTTTGCAGATTGCGTTCTTTCTTGAAATGCTCTTCCACCGTCTGGCGAATTTGCAATTTCATAATGTCGTCGTTCAATGCGCCGCGCGTTGCGCCCAGCTCTAATACTTCGTTATTGGCGAAGCGCACATATTCGCAACCCGGCTCGGCGTAAATTTCATCGACCACATAACCTTCGTAACCGGCACGATTGCTGTGATCGCTCAGATCGAGTCCCGCTTTCAACGCGACCGATTTTTCGCGCGTGCCGTTCGGCGTGTCTTCAAAAATAATCACTTTCGCGCTCGGCGTTTTGGCTTTACCGCTGTAACCGATGCTCTCGAGACGCAAGAAAGTTTGATTGATATTGAGATCACCTTCGATCGACGACACGGCAATCTGCTTAACGAGCTTGCGGTCGTAGGCCTGTATCGGCCCCAGCGAATACAGCAGATTGTAGTGATTTTTGTGTGTGGCCGAATAGCGCAGCGCCAGCAGCGGGCTGAGCGTATTGATGGCGCGTTTCGCTTTGACGGTGTTATCCACGCTTTGCGGTTCGTCGATAATCAATATCGGGCGCGCAGCCTGAATAAATTCGATGGGGCGGCGGCCCGACATGCGATCCTGATCCTGGTGAATCACGTTGAGTTTTTTGCGCTGCTCGTCGCTGAGCGCGTTGTAGTCGTCGATATCGCCCGCGTCTTTTTGAAACGCCTGAATATTGATGACCATAATTTGCAGCGTATTGGCGGTGGCGAACTGGCGCACCTTGGAAAGATCGCGGCTGCTGTAAACGAAATCGTTGAATGGCACGTTGTCGTACAGCGCGCGAAAGTGTTCAGTCATTAATTTGATCGACGAGGTCACGCCTTCGCGAATCGCCACCGATGGCACGACGATGATGAATTTTTTCAGGTCGTAGCGTTTGTGTAACTCGAACAGTGTGCGCAAATAGACGTAGGTTTTGCCTGTGCCGGTTTCCATTTCGATGGAAAAATTTGGAAAGAGATAGCTATCGTCCGGCGCGCGCAGCGCTTGCGATTTTTCCACGACATTGCGTTCCTGCACCGCGTGCAGGTTGCTAAGTAATTTTTCGCTGTTCAATGCCAGTGGGTTGGCGATACCAAGTTCGGTTTGCTGCAAGTCGAGCGAGCCGATATTTTCTTCGGTAAAGCTCACGGCGAATGCGTCGGTCTCTGCCGCCAAGCCTTCGAATAAATCGACAACGGCGCCGATAGCGTCCTGCTGGTAATCGAGGTCTGCCTGAAATTTCAGTTTCATCGCGTCGCTCTACACCGTGCGAAATTCGATGGCTTCGCTGCCATCGCTGCCCTGGTTGTGCGCGGCAAAACTCGCCACGGCGTTGGCTTTGAGTTGATCGTTGCCGTGGAAAGCGCGATCCAAACAAATAAAGCGCGTGGGCTTGCGCGCCAATACGGCGTTAATCAATTCGCGAGTGATGTTTTCTTCAAGGCAGATCAGCAATTCGCCATCGGCGATGGAAAATACTTTGTAATTGGCAAGATCGATTGTTTCGATGCGCTCGGTGGGCATGATGCCCGCTTTGATTAACAGCTCATACAGAATATCTTCTTGCGTGGCAGCAGCATCGATATGTTCCACCTGCAACGCAAGTTGTTCTTTTAATTGCGTATCGTCGATTTCTTTAGCAGGCGCTTGCCATTGTTTGATATTGGATTGATCGAGTTTTAAAACCTTGAAGCCCAGATCGATATCTTGATTTCCCTCTAAGTCCAATTGGCCGTCTAGTTCCGAGCGAATTTTCGCTCCGGCACGACGAATGCGTTCCTTTGATAAGTCTGCAATAGTTTTGTAACCCGATTGATATGCTTCGCTGTTCGAGTCACATAGCTCAGGAAGCTGGACAACCAAGAAATTAAATGTGGTGCGATTTATAAAATTCTTTTTAAAGCATGCCTCTGCCGTTGCGGACGATCCAGCAAAGAAATCAATGACAATGCCACCTGAGCCACAATAATCGATCAAGCTTTGTATAAGACTCGTGGGTTTTGGAAAATTGAAAATTTTTCCATTTCCAAAATATTCTTCTATCTCCGATGTTCCAACTTGGGTATATGGTCCGTCCAGAACTGAAAACGGCTTTGCGCCCCGAATCTCTCCGGCCTCATTCTTTAAATATTGCTTATAGTCCACAGTCCATTTATCGCCGCGCTTCGTAAATACAATCTCATCGTTTTTAATAGCGGACTCAACTCGATCCTTTGACCACTGCCATTGTTTTTCTGGCCAAATTTCCTCGCCTTTATAAGTAATCGGAAATTTCAAATTTTCTCGATCGTCCATCGAGTTGGTTGCTAAAGGCTGCCTCCTATATGGGCCTCTTAGTTCATACTTATCATCCTGGTACTTGTAATACTTCATAACGTCTTGTCTTGGTGGAAGCTCTATCCTTTCTATGGACTCCTTATTTTTCGAGTACACAAGAATATATTCATGCAGACCAACAACCCACCGGGTCTTTGACCCGCCACCGTACGATTTTTTCCAGCAAAGCTGCGAAACGAAATTCTCTTCCCCAAAAATCTCATCGCACATGCGCCGCAGGTTTTCGACTTCATTGTCGTCGATGGAGATAAAAATAACGCCATCCTCGCGTAATAAATTTCGCGCGAGATAAAGACGCGGGTACATCATATTCAGCCACTTGCTGTGAAAGCGGCCCTCGTTGGCGGTGTTGGTGGAAAACTTCTTGCCTTCGTCGTCTTTCAGGCCCGCATACGCAAGATACGTATCGAGCGATTCCGCATAATTATCGGGATAGATAAACTCGTTGCCGGTGTTGTACGGCGGGTCGATGTAAATCATCTTCACCTTGCCGTAATAACTCTTCTGCAACAGCTTCAGCACTTCGAGGTTGTCGCCCTCGATAAATAAATTTTTCGTGGTATCGAAATCCACCGACTCCTCACGGCACGGTTTCAACGTCGCGCGCGATGGCGTTTGAATCAGCTTTAGGCAATGGCGCTTGCCGGGCCAATCCATGCCGTACCGTTCTTTTTTGCCTTCGTAAAATTCCGAGAACGCGCCCAGCTCGGCCTTGAGCCGCTCGTAATCCACTGCGTGAACTAGCTCACCCTGCGCGTTATAGGTTTCGGTAAATGCGGAGGGAAATAATTGTTTGAGTTCGCGACGGCGCTGCTCGGCAATATCGAGCGTGGCGCCGTTCATGGCGGTGTTGTTGTCGGTGGTATCGGTCATGGAAATTCCGTTAATTAAATTATTCGTCACTCGGCCACTAAACCATTTTTCTCTTTACTGGCCGCGTAAATGGTGAGCAGCAACTCCGCTTCGCCCACCAGGCGATATTCGGGGCAGCGCAAACTCAGCGCCTCACTGGCGCGCAGAATTTTCGGCACGCCTTCGCCGCGCCGCTCGATCAATGCCTGCCGCCCAATGATAGCATTCGCTACGTAATAGCGACTCAGCAAATTGACGATGGTTTCGTTGCGAGTGACGGTATTCTCAGCAATGCTATCGATGGTCAAGCTGTTCGGCAAGGCACCGGGCGAAAACAATTCCAGGCGATCGGCAAATAAATGCAAACGAATTTTTGCGCCCGTCACCGAATAATCGCGATGCGCGACTGCGTTGACGATGGCCTCGTACACCGCACCTAAATCGTATTGCGGAATATCGATGCGACCGGGACGTTTCACCGCTTCGACGCGCATATTTTTGCGCACGAAATCGAATGCGCCATCGATTTGTTGATCGAGCGGGCCGACAATATCCTGCGCATCGAGCTGGTATTCCGCATATCGCTCGGTGCCGCTGTACGCCACGCATTGAATATAGGCGTTGCTGATCCAGTCCGTCGGGTTTGTCGTGAGCAACAACACGCCGGTGATGGACAAATGTTCGGTGCCGTCTTCCTCGCGCGCGGTCAGATGCAATTTATATAATTGCTCTTTCTCCGCCGTATCGGCTTTGAGAAACCGCGCTTTCAATGTCGGATCGATAACGTCGGGGCTGGTGCGCGGCACACCGATTTCATCGAAGCGAATCAAGCGCGACTGACTGCGCTGTTGAAACAATCGCGCCAGCACTTCGGGTTTCATCTCCTGCTTGGTGGAGCCTACGCGCTGGTAATAGCGGCCGCCGCTGGCGTGAATCATAATCGAGCGCGGAATATCGACATACAAAACCGTTTTCAAATCGCCATTGCGATTAGGCAACTGCAATAGATGGGTATGCAATGCTACTGGCGGCTGAATATTTTGTTGGCTGATGTTAACAATCCATTCTTCGACTTTGCCCGCTTGGGCTTCCGGCAAACCTTCCACATCGCGCGTTTTATCATCGACGCCGATCACCATGCGCCCGCCCTGTGAATTTGCAAACGCGGCAATTTCCAGCGCCATCCTGTCGCGGTGAGGCTCTTGCACCGTATCGCCCCGCAGGCGCACGGATTTGAATTCAATGCTGGAGTCTTCGCCGATGCGAATGTGGTAGAGCAAATCGCGAGTTAGCTTTTCACGGTCCATACGTTGGCCTAAATATAAAATGTGAGAATGTGGTTAATGATTCAATGTCCAGCGCAGGCTAAATAAAGGCTCGACGCGCTGACGCAATTGTATTTTGCTTTCCATTTCATCGAGCAACAAATCCTCTTGCTGTTCGATTTGTTTTTTCGCCTCGTTGTAGTCGCTGTAAGCGCGATCGCGTTCGCGCTCTTTCAATTTGATGTGCCGCTTCGCTTCCAGTTTGTCGGCCAGCGCCTTGATCTGGCGAGCCTCGCGCTTCAGCACCTTGATGTCTTCATCGAGCGCTTCGACGGTTAAATGCAGCGCGCGGCGGCGATCTTCCGCCCAGCGTTCGAGCTTTTGGTTTTCCTGATCGAAATAAATTTGTAGCCGCGCTTCTATTTCGTTTTCTTTATCGCCACCGGCAAAGGTAATGGCTTCGTCCAGCGAGGTAATATCCAGCGCGGGCAACGCTTCGATGATGTCTGCTGGAATATGCAACAGACGTTCGGCGTCATCGGTATCGAGTGTCAAGCCGCTATCGGTGCGCGCAACGACGAGCAAATGCTCTTCTGAGGTTCCAGCAAAATCGAAAATCAATTTGGCTACGTGCAGCAAACCGCTTTCGCCGATCAGATTGCGCAAATTGGAATAATGCACACCCAGCTTATCGTAGTGCAGAGTCAATGCCGCTGGCGGCAACGGCATATCGTGTGGTTTACGTGCCTTGGCACGATGTATTAAATCCCACGCCAGATAGTGCTCGGTGGCTTGTAGGCGGAAAAACTGCGAATTGTTCTGCTGCGCCTGTTCCCAGCTCAAATCATAGCGATCGCCTTCGTATTTAAAATGGTTGCGCGCGAATTCGGCGTGCGGTAGCTCCGCTCGTGCCAAATCGAGCAACACCTGTTGATAGCCGATCAAAAATTCGCTCGACTGGTCGCGTCGGAGTTTCAAAGCCGCAACCACATCGCGATCGAAATTGCTCAACAATGCTTGCATGGCCTGACCTTCACGCACTGCGAGCTGCTCATCCATCTCTTGCTGCAAGTGATTGAACGCGCCTTCGATCTCTTCGTCATTGCGGCATTTCTGGTAGATTTCAAAAATACGTTTTTCAATATCGATATTGCTTTCGATGGCGCCGAGAATTTCGTCGGAAGCGCCGAAAACGCCTTCAAATAATTTGAATTTTTCATCGAGTAGCTCGAATACGCGACGATCCGCCGGATTACGACGGTTGATGAAGTTGACGATCACCACATCGTTGCGCTGTCCGTAGCGGTGCACGCGACCGATACGCTGCTCGACTTTTTGCGGGTTCCACGGCAAATCATAATTGATCAACAACGAACAGAATTGCAGATTGATACCTTCGCCGCCGGCTTCGGTTGAAATCATGATGTCCGCATCGGCGCTTTTGAATTTATCGACCAGCGCCGCTTTCATATCGGAACTCTTCGAGCCGCTGACACGCGCGCTGCCTGTATGGCGCTCGCACCATTCTTCGTAAATGGCTTTCGAATCCGCATCGTTGTTGCTGCCATTGAGCAGCACTAGCCGACCAGTAAAACCATTTTCCTCCAGCCGTTTTTTCAAATATTGCTGGGTGCGGCACGACTCGGTAAACACCACGGCTTTGCGCGCGCTACCGAGACTTTCGGCAAACTCGAATGCCCGATTCAGCGCAACCATCAACGCTTCGCCTTTGGCGTTGTCGGTAATTTCGTCCGCGATCTTTTTAAAACTCTTTAGCGTATCGATTTCCTGTTGCAGATTCATTTGGGCCGGTACGTCTTCGGTGCCGTCGTCGAACTGATCGTACCAGTCATCAGCGTCTTCAATATCGCCGAGCGTGTCTTCATCGATCTGCTGACTTTTTTCGAGCCGATCGATCATTCGCGCCAGGGTTCCCGCGACAGCGAAAGTGGACGACGCCAGAATTTTTCGAATTCCGATCGACACCAAATGCCGTGCTCGCGGCGCAATAGCGTGTAGCTCCGGGCGCTGCAAATAATCGGAAATTTTTTCGTAAAGCTGCCACTCGTCATCGCTGGGCGTGAAATCCTGCGTGATCGAAAACCGATTCGTGAAATTAATGCCGCCTTCTTCCTGCACTTGTCGCCGCAAGGTGCGATGGCATAGCGGTTTTATCCGTTGCTTCAGGTCGGCCAGCGCATCCTTGTCTTTTTGCCGATTGACGTAGAGTGCGCGGAACGATTTTTCGTCGCCAAAGAAATGCTCGTCGATCATCTTGGATAGACCGTAGAGTTCGAGCAAATTGTTCTGCATCGGCGTCGCCGACAGAAGAATCTTGGTTTCGGCATGCAAGGTGGATTGATGAATTTTTTTAGCGCGCGCGTTGCTGTCTTTTTTATACAAATTACGCAGCCGATGCGCCTCATCGAAAATAACCAGATTCCAACGCACGTTTTCGACGTGCGTGGTTTGACGCGCGGCGTATTCGTAGGAGCAGATCACGATGCGATCGTTTTGCGAAAACGGATTATTGCCACCTGATTTTGAGAGTTCGCGGGCGATTTTGCTGTCGATGATAGTCGAGGGCAGCTCGAACTTATCGAGCAATTCTTGATTCCATTGCTTGCGTAGCGATGCCGGCACCACCAGCAAAATAGCGCGTTTACGCTCCGCCCATTTTTGCGCAATGACGAGACTCGCCTCGATGGTTTTTCCAAGCCCCACCTCATCGGCGAGCAACACGCCTTTGGCCAATGGAGACTTTAGGGCAAAGCATGCGGCTTCGACCTGGTGCGGATTCATATCGACACGAGCGGAGGCCATCGCCCTGGAAACTTGATTATCGGTCTGCCCGGTCAGCGTCAACCATTCCGCGAAATAAAGGCTCTGGTAATGAGTGAACACGGGTTATTTGCCTTTTACTGCAGTGGGCGAGTCACACTCCAGCCACCGATCGATGGCAAGCTTACCGAAGCGCCACTGCTTGCCGAGTTTTTGCCCCGGAACCTTTCCCTCCTGAACCAATTTGTAGAGTGTGGATTTTGGAATTTTGAGATAGAGGGCCAGCTCGTCGATAGTCATCACGTCGCTGTTTTGATTTTGCTGCATTGGCCTGTCGCGCATCTGTTGGTTAATGCTGGTTTTTAGCAATTAATGCCTGTTTTTACAAGCTTTATTTTCATTATCGACTTGTATACCAGCAGCCCGCTGCCCCGTTACTCCACCGAGGGTTATGGGTATAATTGCCGCCCCTTGACCGCCCCCCTTTGAGGTATATCAACCGTGGATCTGCAACGAGCTTCGATCGATCAGCTGCGCGAGTGGGAAGCCGCTTGTGCAAACGAATACGCCGCCTTCAAGGCCGCCGGTCTCAATCTCGATCTGACGCGCGGCAAACCGAGCGCCGATCAATTGGATTTGTCGAATGCACTCGATGGCATTCTCAGCGGTAATTATAAAGACGCCGACGGCACCGACGTGCGCAACTACGGCGGGCTCGACGGCATTGCCTCGGCCAAAACACTGTTTGCACCAGTGCTTGGCGTCGGCACCGATGAAATTATTATCGGCGGCAGCAGCAGTTTGACGCTGATGTATCAAGCGGTGCAATTCGCGCATGATCACGGCGTCGCTGGCAGCGACGCGTGGCGCAATAGCGGCACGGTGAAATTTCTCGCGCCGGTACCGGGCTACGATCGGCACTTCACCGTCTGCGAGCATTTCGGTATCGAGCTGATTCCGGTTGCGATGGATGACAACGGCCCGGACATGGATCAGGTCGAAGCGCTGCTCAAAGCCGATCCGCAAATTAAAGGTATTTGGTGCGTGCCGCGCTTCTCGAATCCGAGCGGTATCGTGTACAGCGCTGACGTGGTCGAGCGCATCGCGCAATTGGCAAAAATCGCCGGCCCCGGTCTCCGCATTTTTTGGGACAACGCCTACGTGGTGCACACGCTCAACGACGATGCGCCGCAACTCGCGAATATTTTTGCACTGGCGAAAAAATACGGCACCGAAGATAGCGTGTATATGTTCGGCTCGACATCGAAAATCACGTTTGCTGGCGACGGTGTATCGTTTATGGCAGCCTCGCCAGCTAATTTAAAAGTGTTCAAGCACCACTTGGGATTCGGGCAAATCGGGCCCGACAAAGTCAATCAACTGCGCCATGTGAAATTTATCAAGGATGCGAATAATCTCGCTGCGTTGATGCGCCAACACGCCGCGCTGTTGAAGCCGCGCTTCGATGCGGTGTTAACGCGGCTGCAAGCATTGACGGAGTTAGCGGATTGGACCGAACCGCAGGGCGGCTATTTTATTTCGTTCAACACGCGCCCCGGCCTCGCGAAAGCCGTGGTCAAACTCGCCGCCGAAGCCGGCGTGAAACTGACTCCAGCCGGTGCGACCTTCCCGTACGGCAACGATCCCGAGGATCGCAATATCCGGCTCGCGCCATCGTTCCCGAAAGTGGCGGAAATCGCCCAAGCGACCGATGTGTTCGTCAGCTGCGTGAAACTCGCCAGCGTACGGCAGGAACTTGCCAAGCGCAGCTAATCGAAACCGTTAGATCGCGTTAGCAATGTAGCAATAAAAAAGGCCAGCAATCGCTGGCCTTTTTTATTGTACGAATTATCGCGCAGGAAAAATTACTTATCGCTGTCCTTATGCTGGCTGCGCGGCGCCATCGGAGGGAAGTGCGCAATTTTGCCGTCGCCTTTAACTTCGGTCACTTTGCCGACGCCTTCCTTCTCGACTTCATCGATGCGGATAATCGAATGCATCGGAATAAACGAACGCTTCACACCGGCAAATTCACTTTTTAGCTTTTCTTCGGCGGGATCAACCAACACCTGCGTACGATCGCCGAACACGAATTCTTCGACTTCGATAAAGCCGTACATTTCGCTCTGATAGATTTCGCGGGCGTACACTTCGTACACCTGACTTTGATTCATGAAGATAACTTTGTAGACGGGGATTGTTGCCATAACGCGACGTTACCAATGGGACGCTGACCAGATGGCGCATGATACCATAGGTCGGCCTCAATACCTGGGTACCCGCCAGCCGTGAAATTTAAAACCTCCTAGCTCGTAGGGAATATTGTTATCACCAGATCAACTCCACCTACCACATAAAGCAACCGGGCATATCCAGACTAAATAACTACCGCTTTTTTGCTTTTTCGTAGACCACGCCGCGCTCGCGCTTTCCCACTGCGACAACCACCACCGTTACCCGTGAATCCTCTACGCGATAGACCAACCGGTATCCAGCCGAGCGCAATTTTATTTTGTAGTGATCGGGCATGCCGTGCAGCGCGTGTTTTGGTATGCGGGGATTATCCAATCGTTTCTTCAGCGCGATTTTAAATTCGCTTTTAATGGTCGCGCCCAGCTTGTGCCATTCCTTCAGAGCCTCTTCCCTGAACTCTAATTCATAGATCATCCAGCACGACCTTCACCGTTGGCCCGCCTGCCCGAGTGCGTGCGATTTCTACTAATGCCTGATCATCGAGCCGGTCCAGCATGGCCTCAAACGTATCGCTTGGCACCATGTAAGCCATTACGCGATTGTGATTGAGCACCGCAACAGGTGCGCCATTGGCGCCCTCGACCACCGCCGAAGGATTTTTTTTAAGCTCAGATACGCTGACCGCGATATTCGCCATGACATTTTGCATTTTATGACCACCTCAAATTAGACCTTATATTGGTCTATAAATAGGTCTTTTTCAAGACCTCGACTAATTCAGCAACTGCTCATCGACACAACTCAGCCAATCATCAACCGCCCCAACTGCCCAATCGCCAGCGCGATCTGTATAATGGCCGCCCCACGAAGTTGGCGACAATTTGAGCAATCCAGCAATCATGACCGATCAAGCCGTTACCTCCACCGCAGCCGTTGCGCAACCAGCCACTGGCGCGGATTCGACCGCTGCGCCAAAAAAACTGTTTATCGAAACTCACGGCTGTCAGATGAATGAGTACGATTCGGCGCGGATTCGCGATTTGCTCAGTGTATCGCACGGCTTGGTGACCACCGATAACCCGGAAGAAGCCGACGTGTTGCTGCTGAATACCTGCTCGATTCGCGAGAAGGCGCAGGAAAAAGTATTTCATCAGCTCGGTCGCTGGCGCCATTTGAAAGAGAGTAATCCCAATTTGATCATCGGCGTCGGCGGTTGCGTCGCCAGCCAAGAAGGCGCCGCGATCGGCAAGCGCGCGCCGTACGTCGATTTGATTTTTGGCCCGCAGACGCTGCACCGCGTCGCCGATATGATGAATGCGCGCAAGCCCAACGGCCCGATTCTGGTCGATGTGACGTTTCCCGAAATCGAAAAATTCGATGCGCTACCCGAACCGCGCGCCGATGGCCCGACCGCGTTTGTGTCGATCATGGAAGGCTGCTCTAAGTACTGTACGTACTGCGTGGTGCCGTACACGCGCGGCGAGGAAGTGAGCCGCCCATTCGACGACGTAATCGCCGAGATCGCCGGCCTCGCCGAGCAGGGCGTAAAGGAAGTGACGCTGCTCGGCCAAAACGTTAACGCCTATCGCGGCCGCAATCACCTCGCGGAGATCGTCGATTTTGCCGAACTGTTGACCTACGTCGCCGAAGTGCCCGGCATCGAACGCATTCGTTACACGACCTCGCACCCGGCCGAATTCTCCGATGCGTTGATCGCGGTGTACGCCGAATTGCCGAAGCTGGTCGATCACTTGCACCTGCCAGTACAGAGCGGCTCCGATCGCATTTTGGCGGCGATGAAACGCGGCTACACCGCCGCCGATTTTGTCGATCGCATCGAGCGGCTGCGTCGCCATCGTCCGAATATCAGCGTGTCGTCGGATTTTATTGTCGGCTTCCCCGGCGAGACCGAGCAGGATTTTGCCGAGACGATGCAGCTGATCGATCATATCGGCTTCGATAATTCATTCAGCTTTGTGTTCAGCGCGCGCCCCGGCACGCCGGCCGCGCAACTGGCCGATGACACGCCCGAAGAACTCAAAAAACAGCGTCTAACGATTTTGCAGGGGCGCATCATCCAGCAGGCACAGCGCATCAGCACGGCGATGGTCGGCAGCACCCAGCGCATTCTGGTCACGCGCGAATCGCGCAAAGACGTAAACCAGCTCGCCGGTCGCACCGAAAACAACCGCGTCGTTAATTTCGATGCCACCGCGCAGACGCCGATCGGCAGCCTGGTCGACGTGGTGATCACGCAGGCGCTACCGAATAGTTTGCGCGGGGAATTATTGGATAACAATAAATGACTTTCGATATTGAATTGGCGCGCCGCATTGGAGTCGCGAATAGCACCGAAGCAGGCAATGAAATTGGATTGGCTGAGTCCTATGCAAATGTGTGCGCATATCTGGCCGACAATCCTTCATCGCTTTCATTGAGCGGAAAGAGTAAACCAGACTTGAAAACGGAAGATGGACTAATAAAGCTGGCGGGGAAATATTTTTCAAGCTTTCGCTCGTCCAACTTCCCCTCTACACCAAACACAGTGCCAGATGAAATGGTCAGTGTTGTGTTGCAATATGCATATGACCACCCCAAACAAGACTGTGCACGCATCAAGCTTCAACACCAACAATCAATGGCTGCTGAAAACTGTGTGGGAGCCTTACTTGAAAGATATCTGGATTCTGTATTGCGACAATATGGATGGCACTGGTGCTGCGGAAGCGTTGTCAAAGCAATAGACTTTGTTAGAAAAAATAATGACGATAGCTGGTTATCCCTACAAATTAAAAATCGCGATAACTCAGAAAATTCATCGAGCAGCGCAATTCGAAAAAACACAATTATTGAGAAATGGTTTAGAACTTTCTCACGAACAGGAAAAACAAACTGGGATAACCTGCCTCCGCTAATGCAAGGATACGGCCTTAGCGAAGATGGATTTCTTCAGTTCGTTCGTACGTATCTAAAAAACAAAAAGCCAAAATCAAAATAATTCTGCCTGCTTTATCCGTGTGGCTTCAGCGATCCGTTTAAAGTTATCTAGCCAAGCACAATCACTGGTGTTTTTGTAGCGTGAGTAATTGAAATCCTGTTTTCCCTCCACAAGCTCTTGCCTTAAAAGCTTTATCACCAACGAACCAATCGCAACGCCTAAGCTGGCCGGAACAGCATTCCCAATTTGCTTATATTGCTCCAACATGGGGCCAACAATTTCCCAATCATCAGGAAACTCTTGCAAGCGCTTGTATTCTTGAATCGACAAAGGTCTATCATCCTCTGGATGAGCCAAATCTGTTGCTGGCATAGCTGGATGCGTCACCAGGGTCGGCGCAGGTTTATCCCACGCCAAACGCCGCAAAAACCCGGTTCTTCCACCACCAGCATAAAATGCATTGCCTAACGCCTGCTTTTGCACGGCCTCAGGTAAAGCACGCCAATTCTGTCCCTCTTTTAGCATCCGATAAAAAGCAAGTCGCTTTTCCGGGAAGTTAAGGTGGTGATGCTTCCTAAGGCCTTTTGTAGCTTGCCGAAATGTTTTCCACGCAAGCAAGCCATCACTACCAGTTTCGGAGTGCGTAGGCACTAGAAAAGATGGTCGCTTCCCGTCTCGGGAGCAAACGATAACGACCCGCTCACGTACCTGTGGTGTACCAAAGTTAGCTGCGTTATAAAGATTGAAAGAGTATCCGTATCCGCTTTTTTTTATGACACTTAATACAAAGTTCAACGCGCCGCCAGGAAGCTCATCCAACGTCAGATCCGGATAGCCATTCCCCCGCATTTCATGCGGCCGATGATTCATCGGACAAGACAGCAAACCTCTAACATTTTCAATCACAAAATACTTTGGACGAATGGCAAAAGCGATGTTCAAAAAGGTAAGAAACGCATTACCGCGCTCATCATTGAAACCATTGCGCCTTCCAGCAGTGCTAAATGCCTGACATGGCGGGCCACCGATAATCAAATCGACATCATCTTTTTTTGAAAGGCCCGCGTACGAAAGAATTTGCTCTGCTGTGTAGTCACTAATATCGCCTATCAGTGCCATCTCCGGTTTGTTGGTTGCGATAGTTTGCCGACAGTATTTATCTAACTCACATGCAAGCCGTATATCAAAACCGGCTTTCTCAATACCCAAGTCGAGCCCCATAGCTCCCGAAAAAAAGCTCAAAGCAATCGGTTTACTAATTTTTGGAGACGAATACACCGGATGATCCTCCGCAACACGGCGGGAAGCATCACCGTCATAGCGCTCTACGCTTTTAGCGTTAATCATCCAACTGACGCCGAATTTCCGCGCATCGAGCACACCTTCACGACACAGTCGCCGTATCCACTGTTCGCTAACCCCCAATCGCGCAGCTGCTCCCCTAATGTCTATTTCGGTACTCACAAAAGATTTCCCTCTCGAAACAAAAATCAGGTACCAATTTATCGGCCAACCCACCGCAAGTCAACCCCAACCCCAAAGTTGTTAAGAGCTATAACAAGTTACTTATGGGCTTCCTGAATGTCACTTGGGGAGTTATCCTAGCCATCCCTGCAACATCGTCGGCTAATTGCCCAATTTGAATACCACGCTCCCCCACACACCGGCTGCGCCTATGTCATCGAGTGCGCAGCTCACCCTCGAACCCGCCGATAGTCGCCTGCTGGCGAATCTGTGCGGTCAATTCGACGAACATCTGCGTTTGATCGAACAGCGCCTGCAAGTTGCGATCAGCAATCGCGGCAGCGATTTTTCGATTCAGGGCGAGCCCGACCACAGCGCCGCCGCCAGCGAAGTATTGCGCGCGCTGTATCAACAGGCGCAGGACGGCGTGCATCTGAGCCCCGAGCTGGTGCATTTGCAGCTACGCGAAGTCGCCATCGGCGCGTTCGATGGCGATACTAGCGAACCAAACGTCGCGCCGATGCCGGTGATTCGCACCAAAAAAATTGCAGTAAAACCGCGCGGCAAAAATCAGCAAGGTTATGTGCGCGCGATTCAAACACACGATGTTAATTTTGGGATCGGCCCGGCCGGCACCGGCAAAACCTATCTCGCGGTAGCGTGTGCAGTAGAAGCCTTGATGGCCGATAAAGTCGGCCGCATTTTGCTGGTGCGCCCCGCCGTCGAGGCTGGCGAAAAACTTGGTTTTCTGCCCGGCGATTTGGCGCAAAAAATCGATCCGTATTTGCGCCCGTTGTACGATGCGCTGTATGAAATGATCGGCTCCGAAGCGGTCACTAAATTAATCGAGCGCAACATTATCGAAATCGCGCCGCTCGCGTACATGCGCGGTCGCACGCTGAACGATTCATTTATTATTCTCGATGAAGCGCAGAACACCACGCGCGAACAAATGAAAATGTTTTTAACGCGGATCGGTTTCGGTTCGACCGCGGTGATCACCGGCGACGCGACGCAAATCGATCTACCGCGCGGCACACCATCGGGCCTAACGCACGCGATGAAAGTACTCGACGGCGTCAACGGCATCAGCTTCACTTATTTCCAAGCGCGCGATATCGTGCGTCATCCGCTGGTGCAAGCGATCGTCGAAGCCTACGAAGCGTTTGAAAGCGATGCGGCGCCGTTCGATAAAAATTCTGTCGATGCACTCGCCGATAAAAAATCGAAAATGAAGCCGCAAGCGTGAACGCGAAATCCGATTCTTCAAAACCAGCGCCTACAAAATTAAGCGCCGCAAAACTATCTGCGGCAAAACTATCTACCGCAAAACTGCGGCTCGATGTGCAAAATGCCAGTGACCGCGAAGTACCGACACAATCCTTGCTGAAAACCTGGGTGCGCGCAGCGATCGGCGCGCAGCGCCGCGCTGCCGAAGTCAGTATGCGTATCGTCGACGAAACTGAAATGAGCGAATTGAACGGGCAATATCGCGGCAAACCGCAGCCCACCAATGTGTTGTCGTTTCCGGCCGATTTACCGCCAGAGCTAAAACTGCCACATTTGGGCGATATCGTTATTTGTGCAACGGTAGTCGAACGCGAAGCACAGGCGCAGCATAAACTTGCTACAGATCATTGGGCGCATTTGGTGATTCACGGTACGCTGCACCTGCTCGGCTTCGATCACATCGACGCGGCCGACGCCGAAGTGATGGAAAGCATGGAAATAGCAATTTTAAAAACGTTAAAAATAGCAAACCCCTACACCGAGGACAATCACGAAATCGTGGACGTCCTCCGCACAGAAGACAGTATTAATCATGGCTGACGATCGATCGAGCGCGGACAACGGCGAGAGAACATGGCTCGAAAAAATTGCCGACGTGTTTTCGGGCGAACCGAAAAGTCGCGATGATTTGCACGGCTTATTATGCAAAGCCGAGCACGAGGAAATCATCGATCGCGACGCGCTGAAAATCATGGAGGGCGCGCTGCACGTCGGCGATATGCAGGTGCGCGAAATCATGATCGCACGCGCGCAGATGGAAGTGATTCAAGCCGATCTGCCGCTCTCAAAAATATTACCCACCATTATCAATAGCGGTCACTCGCGCTACCCGGTGATCGGCGATAGCGCCGACGACGTGCTCGGTATTTTGTTAGCGAAGGATTTACTGCCGCAAATCCTCAACGGCAACAGCGAGCATTTCGCGATCGAATCGCTGCTGCGACCAGCAGTCTGCGTACCTGAAAGCAAACGCCTAAACGTCCTGTTGCGCGAGTTTCGCGAAAATCGCAATCATATGGCGATCGTTATCGACGAATACGGCGGCGTCGCGGGATTGGTCACGATCGAAGATGTGCTCGAAGAAATCGTCGGCGAAATTGAAGACGAATACGATGTCGAGGATGAAACCAATATTCGGCAAATTTCGACCACCGATTTCATCATCAAAGCGCTAACGCCGATCGAAGATTTTAACGAACAGTTTCACACCGAACTAAACGACGACGAAGTCGATACGATCGGCGGACTGATACTACGCAACTTGGGACATTTGCCGCAGCGCGGCGAAGTCACCACCATCGAAAATTATCAATTCAAAGTATTGAACGCCGATAGTCGGCAAATTCATTTACTGCGAGTTAGCCCGCTGCCGCTGCACGACGATACGGGCTGAACATGTCGCCAGCACCATCGCATGTGCGACCTTCCATTGCTGCGTCGATTGTGGCGCCGGGCTGGCGCGGCCATCTAACGGCATTACTCAGCGGCACGCTGATCACGCTATCGTTGGCGCCGTTTTCGCTATGGCCGCTCGGCATCGTCGCGCTGTTTGCATTACATCGATTGCTCGATCGAGTCGAGCCCGGCCAAGCCGCACTGCGCGGTTGGTGCTTCGGCGCCGGCTTATTTGTCAGCGGCAGTTCGTGGCTGTACGTCAGCATTCACGATTTCGGCGATGCGCCGCTGCCGCTCGCCGCACTGTTAAGCGGTGGCTTCTGCTTATTGTTAGCGTTGATGCACAGCTTGCTCGGCTACGGCTATGCGCGCTGGATTCGCGAACAGCCCGCCGGGCGCTGGCTCGGTTTCGCGGCGTGGTGGGTATTGTGGGAATGGGTGCGCTATTGGTTGCTGACTGGATTTCCGTGGTTATACGTCGGCTACGCGCATCTCGCCACGCCACTCAACGGTTGGGCGCCGGTGCTCGGCATTTACGGGCTCGGTTTTATCGTCGCATTGACTGCTGCGGCACTCGCACTACTGCTAACGCCACCGCTCAATCGCGCGCGCAATATTGCACCGACAACATTAGTCGTAACGCTGTGGATAACCGGCTGGTTGTTGCAGAGCGCAACGTGGGTGCAACCGAAAGGCGCGCCGCTATCGGTGGCGTTGGTGCAAGCCAATATTCCGCAATCGGTGAAATGGGATCCGGCCAGTTTTCGCAACACGCTCGATATTTATAGCGAACTCAGCGCGCCACTGTGGCAGCAGCACGACATCGTATTTTGGCCCGAGGCCGCGATTCCGGCGTTTTACGATAACGTGCAAACCTATTTCGATGGTCAAGCGCAATTCGCCGCGCAGTACCAACACAGCTTGGTCGCCGGCGTGCCATCGCGCGCGCCCGGCGGCTTGGTTTACAACAGCGCGGTGGCGCTCGGCAATGGCGCCGGGCTCTATCACAAACAACATTTAGTGCCGTTCGGCGAATACGTGCCGCTGCAACAATATCTGCGCGGCGCGATTCAATTTTTCGATTTGCCGATGTCGGATTTTGCCGCAGGCGACTCAACGCAACAGCCACTGCGCGCCAACGGCATCACGCTGGCGCCGTATATTTGCTACGAAGTCGTATACGGCGATTTAGTGCGCCATGCGCGCGCCGATGTGTTGCTGACGCTGAGCAACGATGCATGGTTCGGCCACTCGATCGGCCCATTGCAACATTTACAGATGGCGCAGATGCGCGCGCTCGAACTCGGCCGCTACATGATTCGCGCCACCGGCAACGGCGTCACCGCGTTGATCGATGAGCACGGCCGCATCATCGCGCGCGCGCCTCAATTCGAGCGCACCGTGCTCAGCGGCAGCGTGCAGGGGTTCACCGGCCTGACGCCTTACGCCCGCTTCGGCTCGTGGCCAATTTTACTATTCTGTGGGTTGATCGTTTTGCTCTGCTGCATGCGCCGCAAACTTTAGTATTAACCCGCTCCCCAAAGCTGAGCGAAATCAAACGATAATTGCTTATGGTGCTTGATTGCGAGCAGATAAACAGTATTCGCCACGCACAAATACAGAGCCAAATAATCATCCATCACGTATTGGCGGAGTGTCGCTTGCGGATTTAGCGCCAGCAGCCTTGCTTGAATGCGCTCCCATTGCGTAAGCGCTTCGATCGAATCGGGTCGCGCCTCAAAAATTTTTCCCATTTCGGGAAAGCGCTCAAGATTTGCAATAATAGTTTCGAGCTCATCCAGCAGGTGATCGAAGCCGGCGGGAAATTCATTTTGCTGCCAATAGCGATCGATCTCGGCGAGATTATTGGAAAAATTTTCGGTGAATTTGACAACGCAGCCAGCCGCCATCGGCTTTCGTTCCTTCTCGATTTATTATTCCTGACGTTGCTTATTCAATTTGCGCAATGCGCCTCTGGCATCGCTGACACGGCCCACTTCGATAGCGTCGAGTCCTTTCTCGATTTCATCGAGCACGATGAGATGAATGCGCGCGCGTTCGAGTCGGTGATAATGATCAAGCCGTTCAGCATCAATGAGCGCTACATAACTCTCACCGTTTTTGGTAATAATTTTTTCGCTGCCCGCCTTCACCTCCTCGACCAGTTCGGAGAAGTTTGAGCGAGCCTGAGATAACGGCACCACATCGCGAGCGGATATAGCCACGGAAACCTCCATAAAACGTACGTTATTTTGTACACAATATAACACCCTAACTAGTAATACAACGCCCGTAGCGTGGCAGTACTGTGGTAGTAGTGCGGTCAGCTAGATGTCCGCCTTCGCTTGGCTCTGCGCAGCTGTTAGAATCGCCCGCTCGCTTACAGACATCAGTGATTAAACCAATGGAAGAGCTTTACCATCCCCAGGCCATCGAGCGGCAGGCGCAACAATTTTGGCAGCAGCAACAGAGCTTTCGCGCCGCGGTCGATCCGACCCGCGAAAAATATTACTGCCTCGCGATGTTTCCGTACCCGAGCGGCAAATTGCATATGGGGCATGTGCGCAATTACACGATCGCCGATGTGATCGCGCGCTACCAGCGCATGCTCGGCAAAAATGTGCTGCACCCGATGGGTTGGGATGCGTTTGGTCTGCCCGCCGAAAATGCCGCGGTTAAAAATAACGTCGCGCCCGCGAAATGGACTTACGAAAATATCGATTACATGCGAGAGCAGCTGAAGCGCCTCGGTTTTGCCTACGATTGGAATCGCGAACTCGCCACCTGCAAGCCCGATTATTATCGCTGGGAGCAATGGTTCTTTACGCGGCTGTACGAAAAAGGTTTGGTGTACAAAAAAACTTCGGCGGTGAACTGGTGCCCGAACGATGAAACCGTGCTCGCCAACGAGCAGGTTATCGACGGCTGCTGCTGGCGCTGCGATACCAAAGTCGAGCGCAAAGAAATTCCGCAGTGGTTTATTAAAATCACTGCGTATGCCGACGAATTACTCGCATCGCTCGATACGCTCGACAGCTGGCCCGAACAAGTTAAAACGATGCAGCGCAATTGGATCGGCCGCAGCGAAGGCGTGCAAATGCGCTTCGATCTCGCTGCACCGATTAACGATGCCGTCACCGCCGCTGAAATTAATAGTTTTGAAATTTACACGACGCGTCCCGATACGCTGATGGGCGTCACGTATGTCAGCCTCGCCGCTGAACATCCAATCGCGTTAGCCGCTGCAAAAAATAATCCGCAGCTCGCCGCGTTTATTCAGGCATGCAAAACCTCCAGCGTCGCCGAAGCCGATATGGCGACGATGGAAAAGAAAGGCATGGATACCGGCCTGACCGCGCTGCATCCGTTAACGCAACGCGAAGTGCCAGTCTGGGTCGCCAATTATGTATTGATGGATTACGGCTCTGGCGCCGTGATGGCGGTACCGGCGCACGATCAGCGCGATTTTGAATTTGCACAAAAATATAATTTGCCGATCGAGCAAGTAATCGCTCCTGCCGATAGCATTGCTACTGATATCACCGCTGCTGCCTTTATCGATAAAGGCGTGCTGGTTAACTCAGGGGAATTCGATGGCCTGACTTCGCAAGATGCCTTTCACGCGATCGCGAATAAATTAATCGAAAAAAATAGCGGCTCAATCAAAGTCAATTATCGTCTGCGCGATTGGGGCGTTTCGCGGCAGCGTTACTGGGGCGCGCCGATTCCGATGATGTCTTTCATCGAAGGTGATCAAGATATACCAGTGCCTGCTGATAAATTACCAGTACTTCTGCCAGAAGATGTGCAAATGGATGGTGTGCAGTCTCCGATCAAACGCGATCTAAACTGGCGCAAAATTGATGTTGACGGTTTTCCAGCGGAACGCGAAACCGATACATTTGATACGTTCATGGAATCGAGTTGGTATTACGCGCGCTTTACTTGCCCCGACTACACCGACGGCATGCTCGATAAAACCGCTGCGAACTATTGGCTGCCGGTCGATCAATACGTGGGCGGCATCGAGCACGCAATTTTACATTTGTTGTACGCACGCTTCTTTCATAAATTGATGCGCGACGAAGGTCTGCTCGATTGCGACGAGCCGTTTAAAAAATTGCTCTGCCAAGGCATGGTGTTGAAAGACGGCAGCAAGATGTCCAAATCAAAAGGTAATACCGTCGATCCGCAAGAATTGATCGAACAGTACGGCGCCGATACCGTGCGGCTATTTATTATGTTCGCGGCGCCGCCCGAGCAATCGTTGGAGTGGTCGGATTCGGGCGTCGAAGGCGCACACCGCTTTTTAAAGCGGCTGTGGAAAGCAGTGCATACGCACACACAAAGCGGCACGGTGCCGATGCTCGATCGCGCCGCGTTAAACGATGCGCAGCGCGAATTACGCCGCAAAACGCACGAGACGATCGCGAAAGTCGCCGACATTTACGCGCAGCGTTACACGTTCAACAACGCCGTCGCGGCCGCGATGGAACTCAGCAACGACATCGGAAAAATTCCCGCGCGCGATGGCCAATGGCTCGCAGTCGAACGCGAAGCCTTGCAAGCCATCGTATTATTTTTAGCGCCGATTGCACCGCATATTTGTCATGCACTGTGGAGCGAACTCGGCAATACTGCGGCGCTGATCGATGCGAAATGGCCGCAAGTCGATGCCAGCGCATTGCAGCGCAGCAGCATCGAACTGGTCGTGCAAATCAACGGCAAGGTGCGCGGTAAAATCGAAGTAGCTGTCGATGCCGATGCCGATTCGATTATCGCGTTCGCACTGGCGCAGGAAAGTATTCAAAAATTTATCGCCGGCAAAGAGATTGCGATGAGCAAGGTCGTGCCCGGTAAACTCGTCACGTTTGCGGTGAAATAATGATGCTGCCGATTGCTCGTTCTGCGCTGCTTGCATTAACGCTCGGCGCAATCACTGCGTGCGGTTTTCATCTGCGCGATCACAGCTCGCTGCCAACCGCACTGCAACCGATTTATATCGGCGGTGCAGCGGGGGGCGGGCCATTGGCCGGCGCGATGCGCTATCAATTGAGCAACAGCGACATCAAAGTTACGCCGTATGTGGGCGCAGCCAATTATCGATTGATACTGCTCAGCGCGGGCCAAGAGCGCCGCATTATTTCGCTGGATAAAAGCGGCCTTGCCGCCGAATACGGCCTAACCGAGAAGATCGAATTCGAATTACTTGATCGCACCGGCCAGCGCGTACTCGGGCCGATTAAATTGCAAGAAATGCGCACCGTCAACAACAACCCGAACGATGCGTTGACCACTGGGCAGGAAGTCAGTTTGGTGCAAAGCGAAATCACCAAATCGTTGGCCGCGCAATTAGCAAGACGCTTAGGTGCATTCGCCACGCATCTGCCACCCGCAGCACCGACCGAATCGGAAGCGGAGCCGACTGCGTCATCTGATTCCAATTCAACGCCCACTAATGATTCAGCGCCCGCGCCATAAATGAAACTGCGTGCGGAGCAATTAGCCAAGCAATTAACGCAGCAAATTGCGCCGGTATATTTATTATCCGGCGACGAGCCGCTGCTGGTGCAGGAATGCGCCGATGAAATTCGCGCGGGCTGTCGCGCGCAGGGTTTTAGCGAGCGCCAAGTATTTCACGTCGATGCCAAATTCGATTGGCAAATCATCGCCAACGAAATTTCGGCGATGTCATTGTTCGCCGATAAAAAATTAATCGAATTGCGACTGCCGACCGGCAAACCCGGCGATGCCGGTAGCGCCGCGCTCGAATATTATTGCGCGCATCCGAATACCGATACGACGCTGCTGATTATCTGCGGCAAACTCGAAAGCAGCAGCACGCGCAGCAAATGGTACAAAGCGGTCGAAAGCGCTGGCATCGCGGTGCCAGTGTGGCCGATCGACAGCGCGCAACTGCCGCGCTGGATCGAACAACGCCTGCGCAGTCGCGGTCTCAGTGCCAATCCCGACGCCGTGCAACTGTTAGCGGAACGCGTGCAAGGCAATCTGTTAGCGTGCGCGCAGGAAATCGAGAAATTATTGCTGTATGTCGATGCCGACGCATCCAGCAAACCAATCGATGTCGAAACGATCGCAGCGACAGTTGGCGATAGCGCACGCTACGATGTATTCGGTCTCGCCGATCAAGCACTCGCGGGGCAAACCGCCGCGTGTTTACGTGCATTGTCCGGCTTGCGCGGCGAAGGCCAAGAGCCACCGATTATCTTGTGGGCGCTGAGCAAAGAATTGCGGGTACTGTATCGCTGCACCGAATTGATCGAACAAGGCCAAGCGCTCGATCGCGCGATCGACAGCGCCGGCGTTTGGGATAAACGCAAACCGCTGATCCGCCAAGCCGTGCAACGCATGTCGCGCCCATACGTAGCGAAATTATTAATCCTTGCACAACAAGTAGATGCTGCGATTAAAGGCGCCGCACCCGACGATCCGTGGTTATTGCTGGATCGCTTAGTGCTGCGCTTGAGTCAGCGGCCAACTCGGCGTTAATTTTTTTGTACCGCCCTGCGGCGTTTAGTGCAGGTTCCGCCTGCTAGCGAGTTACTTTGCTTTGCTTGCCCAAAGCAAAGCAACCCAAAGAAAGGGCACCCCAATTCAGCCACGATGGGGAAGACAAAAATTTAAAAATAAGCAAGAAAAATTCATTCTCATCACAGCGGAAAAAATAAATCTGTTGCGATTCCCCTACGCTCGGCGAACGGAATGTACCAATTCCGCAGGTAATGGATGTCACAACGAACGACAGAAGTTCGGACTTTGCGGTCATTAAAGCGAATATGCATTTGGGAAAGCGCTCTGTCCGCTTTTGAAGGGGCGGGAATCGGACTTAATGCTCGCTCACAGGAATGACGCCCTTGCGTGCCAATCGTCCGCCTTTTCGATATTGCACTGAGTTAGATACAGTGCGTTAAGTTTGCGGTAAGTTTAGTCAGACACACTTAGCGATGGCTTTGAGCAATCAACGGTCCTCCATGGCACAAGCTTATGAAAATATTATTGGTCGAAGATGATTCGATGCTGGGCGAATCTTTGCGTCGAGGTTTAACGGGCGGTGGCCATGCGGTTGATTGGTTACGCGATGGCGCATTAGCCGAAGCTACATTACAAACGCAGAATTTCGATATCGTGCTGCTCGATTTGACTCTACCCAATTGCGATGGCCTTTCCATTTTGCGTCAGTTGCGCGAACGCCGCCAAACGGTTCCTGTCATTATTCTCACGGCAAGAGGTGATATTGCAGATCGCGTCGCCGGTCTCGATCTCGGCGCCGACGACTATTTAGCGAAGCCGTTTGCACTGGCTGAATTGGAAGCTCGCATTCGCGCGCTGTGCCGTCGCGCTAGTAGTCAAACCGACACGATGCTTCAGTGCGGTGAGCTACAACTAAACCCCGCCACCAAAGAAGTCCGTTTTCGCGGGGAGCTAGTTATTTTGGCTAGCCGCGAATATCAGATTCTTGCTGTGCTCATTCGGCGCCCCGGCGCAATACTGTCCAAAGCACAACTGACAGAGCAGATATACGACTGGAATACGGAAATTGATAGCAATGCTGTTGAGGTACATATTCATCGTTTGCGACAAAAACTTGTTCCCGAGCTGATTCGTACTGTGCGCGGTCTTGGTTATCAATTGGTGAACCAATGAAGTCCATTCGTCAGCGCCTTCTGCTGAGCCTTTTAATCGGTATGGTGCTGAGTGCATCTGTGACCGGAATTCTTATTTATCGCCATGTTCGCTACGAACTTGATGACCTATATAACGCGCACTTGCAGCAGCTGGCCGTATTGATGGCACGTGAATGGGCTCACATCAACCCCGCGCAATTAAGCACCATACCGATAAAGGCAAACGATAAAACTATATGGGAAGAGGAAGACTATCTCATCCAGGTCTGGAATCACGATGGCGTTTTGCTGACCGAAGAGTCTCCTGCAATAACAACAGCGCGCATTCCGCTGTATCGCGCAGCGGGATTTTATCGCAAACGTATTGCCAATGAATCCTGGCGGGTCTATCGAGCAGATGGTATGGGCATCATTGTGCAGATTGCACAGCCGGAATCGGCACGCCGCAGCACGATTAATGAAACAAGCCTGAGTTTACTCGTGCCACTGCTGTTGCAAATCCCGCTATTAATGTTGGTCGCCTGGATGAGTGTCTGGCGCGGACTGAAACCCCTTGATTTACTTTCGCAGGCCATCGCACAGCGGCAGCCTGATGCCTTGGATGAAATTGACAGCACTAATCAACCACCGGAGTTACAGCCTCTTGTTGCGACCTTGAACGATTTGCTTGCACGCCTCAGCCACACAATTCAACAGCAGCGTAATTTTGTAGCGGATGCTACGCATGAATTACGCACGCCCCTTGCTGCACTACAGCTGCAATTGGATTTATTAGAGCGCGCCACGAAACTGGAAGATCACGATCAGGCCATCGCACAGCTGCGCAACGGCTTGCAGCGCACAACGCATTTGGCGCAACAGCTATTATCGATTGCGCGCGCCGAAAGCGCGCCAGATAAATCGCTTCGCCAGATTATTGATTTAGCGTCGGTGATAGCAACGATTATCGAGCGATATTTACCACTCGCACGTGTGCGCCAAATTGACCTTGGCGTTACGAGGCTGGAGGCAGCCAGTATTCACTGTTTGCGTGCTGATATTGAGGTGGTTTTGGATAATCTTGTCAGTAATGCAATTCGCTACACGCCGCGCAGTGGTCGCGTCGATATTGCACTGTATTACGATCAGCTCCATGCCATTATCGAGGTTACCGATTCGGGGCATGGCATTCCCGAAGATGAGCGTACGCGTATATTCGACCGTTTTTATCGCGTGCTGCAGAGCAATATTGGTGAGGATTATGTTGATGGCAGCGGCTTGGGCTTGGCCATTGTCAAAACGATCTGCGATCGTTACAGCGCGCTTATTAACATCGGTGAAGGTACGGAAGGTAACGGTGCCCATTTCAGCATACGCTGGCCGCTTAGCAGCGACCGATAACAGCGGATACGTAATATAGCCTTAAGCTTATTTCATTAAAGTATCTGACAGAGACAATTTACTGCAGATACGGACACCATTTTCGTGATTTCCTCATACCAAACAAAGGTCATTTTTTTAATTGCAAGCAGTACATTTTTTTCCACTACTGCACTTGCTGGCCCGCCATTTCAAACCGACGATCCTGAGCCGGTCGATGTCGGCGAGCATGAGTTGTATATCGCCATGGAGCAGACGCGAACCAGCGATGATGTCTCTGGAAGTCGACCGCTGGCTGAACTGAACTACGGCCCCCTACCGGATTTACAGATCGGAATCGGCATTCCCTATGAGTTCAATAATTCAAATCATGGCCCTACCGAGCTAGGCATCGGTGATGTTGAGGTCAGTGCCAAATATCGTTTTCTGCAAGAGGAAAACGGTTGTCCGATGGTGAGTTTTTTCCCTATGGTCGCGTTGCCCACGGGTGATTCGAATAAAGGTCTTGGCAATGGCAAGCCACAAATACTATTTTCTGCTGGTCGAGGACTCAGTAACGTGCAGGCGACCAATCAATTTTCTTCGTATTTCGGCTATCAACTGACATGGTAGCGCGGTCACTTTTTGTTATTACTGCGTGAGAGAGGAATTGCTGTGACAATGCAAAAAACATTAAGCAAAGTACCAGAAGTCACGCTGATATTCTGGATCATAAAAATTCTCGCGACCACGTTGGGTGAAACTGGTGGCGATGCGGTTTCAATGTCGATGAATCTAGGTTATCTCGTCAGTACAGGCATATTCGCCGTGCTTTTTATTATTGCGGTCATCGCACAAATAAAAGCCGACAAATTCCATCCTGCGCTGTATTGGCTAACCATTATCGCTACCACGACCGTGGGCACAACGCTCGCCGATTTCACGGATCGCTCGTTGGGTATTGGTTATCCAGGCGGAACGGCGCTGCTGTTCACACTGCTCATGGCATCGCTATTCATTTGGCATCGCATGGAAGGATCGATTGCTATCGATACCGTGAGCACACCGCGCGTCGAAGCCTTTTATTGGGTAACTATTATGTTTTCGCAAACACTGGGTACTGCGCTCGGCGACTGGTGCGCGGATTCCCTGGAGTTTGGCTACCTGGTTAGTGCGGTGATTTTTGGTGGGCTGCTGGTATTAATTGCCGCCGCCTATTTTTGGACGACGATTTCACGCACGGCACTTTTCTGGTCTGCGTTTATTCTGACGCGGCCGCTAGGCGCTGTAGTGGGTGATTTTCTTGATAAACCGTTGAGTAAGGGTGGCTTAGAATTGAGTCGATACTCCGCATCCGCAGCGTTGATAATTGCGATTGCACTCTGTGTCTTTGGGCTGAAGCAAAAAGCTGCCACGCGAACTCATTAGAACTGGAAAACTCTCATGCTCGGGCTAATCGCCGCTATTATAAAAAATCGACAGCGACTCTATTATTCATTTCAACAAACTCAAATCGACCTGCTTATCGGCATGGTACGACGAGCGCACTAACGGACCGCTGGCGACGCTTTTAAAACCCAGTTCGGTGGCCATGCGGCCGTATTCTTCGAATTCTTCCGGCGGTACAAAGCGTGCTACCGGCAAATGTTCGCGGCTTGGTTGTAGGTATTGGCCGAGCGTTAACATATCGATATCGTGCGCGCGCATGTCGTGCAGCTCTTGCAATAATTCTTCGCGCGTTTCGCCGAGGCCCAGCATCAAGCCCGATTTGGTTAATACATCGGGACGGCGCTGTTTATATTTTTTCAGCAGCAATAGCGACCATGCGTAATCGGAGCCGGGCCGCACTTTCGCGTACAGGCTCTGCACGGTTTCTAAATTGTGATTGAACACGTCGGGCGCCTCGGCTTCTAAAATATCGAGCGCGACATCCATGCGACCGCGAAAATCCGGCACCAGTGTTTCGACGCGAATGCCCGGCGATAATGCGCGCGTTTCGCGAATGCAGTCGGCAAAATGTTGCGCGCCACCATCGCGTAAATCATCGCGATCGACCGAAGTGATGACGACATATTTCAATTGCATTTCGGCGATTGCCGCAGCGAGCTGGCGCGGCTCGTCGAGATCGAGCGCATTCGGGCGGCCGTGCGCGACATCGCAGAACGGACAGCGACGCGTGCAAATATCGCCCATGATCATAAACGTTGCAGTGCCGCCGCTGAAACATTCGCCGAGATTTGGACACTGCGCTTCTTCGCATACCGACGAGAGTTTGTGCTCGCGCAAAATGCGTTTGATGCGCGTGATTTCGGGGCTGATCGGCATTTTTACGCGAATCCACGCCGGCTTGGCGGGTAACTCGACGGTGGGAATTACTTTGATCGGAATGCGCGCGACTTTCTCGGCACCGCGCAGTTTTTCACCACGGACGACGGGTTTCACGTCACCGCGGGCCGACGGTTTGATTGGCGCTGTATTACCGGATTCTTCGTTCATGTTATTTCCAAAAAATTTATTGCGGCAATCCCGTAGGGGCAGGCCCCTGTGCCTGCCCTGACCCCCGCGGGCAACCATTCACCGAGGGCAACCACGGAGGGTTGCCCCTACAAAATCATCGCAACCACGCGGGGTTGCCCCTACAAATCACGGCAACCGATGTTCAACGATTACCGTGTTCGGATCGTAATCCAATTGCGCACACAGCGCAGCCGCCAATTGCGTTTCGAGCACATCGAGCGTCGGCACCGGTTGCAGTAAATCGCGCAATTGGGTGATGCGCAAGCCGCTAAAACCGCACGGATTAATTCGCGCGAACGGTTGCAAATCCATATCGACATTGAGACTCAGGCCGTGGAATGTGCAACCGCGCCGCACGCGCAAACCGAGTGCGGCGATTTTAGCGCCGTCGGGTAAATACACGCCCGGCGCATCGGGTTTTGCGCTCGCGGTGACACCGTGCTCGTTTAATACCGCGATAATACTATTTTCGATACCGGTGACGAGTTCGCGAATGCCCATTTTACGACGCCGTAAATCGATCAACAGATAGCCGACGATTTGCCCCGGGCCATGATACGTCACCTGGCCGCCGCGATCGACTTGGATGACCGGAATATCGCCGGGCGCCAATACGTGTTCGGCTTTGCCGGCTTGACCCTGCGTAAATACGCGCGGGTGTTGCAGCAGCCAAATTTCATCGCGTGTGTGTTCATCGCGCGCATCGGTAAATTCGCGCATCGCAGTCCACACCGTTTGATAATCGGCGAGACCCAATTTGCGAATACGTAATGCTTGCTTGCCGACCACTTGCTTGGCGACGGGCTCATTCATAACACAATCTGCACGCGGCCGGATATTTTCAACTCTTCAAAAATCGTCTGCAATTGTTCGGGGCCGGTGGCGATGATCGTCACGCGCACCGATAGATAACGGCCGTTGCTGCTGGCGCGCACATCGATATGCTCCTCCAATAACGTGCCAGCATGCCGCTCCATTACGGTTACGACGAATTCGCGAAAATCATCCGCTGCGGTGCCGACGACTTTAATCGGATACGGGCACGGGAATTTAATTTTGTGCGCTTCGGGATCGATGTTTACTACTTCATCGTCGGCCATACTAATTCGCTCTCGAAAATTGTTGCCGAAAACTGCGATACCACGGCCATACGCTATTAAACACTGGCCCCACTGCACCGCTGCCGACCGGTTTGCCGTCAAGCAAAGTCACCGGTACCATTTCGCGCGTCGAGCTGCTGATCCAAATTTCGCTGGCGCGGCCGAGTTCAGCAATCGGCACCGCTTGTTCGCGAAATGCTACGCCGTGCTGCTGCACCAATTCGACGATTAAATCGCGCGTGATGCCAGCCAATATATGCCGATCTTTCGGCGCGGTGTACAACACGTCGTCGAGCACCACAAACACATTGCTGCTGGCGCCTTCCAACACGTGGCCATCGCGCAGCAAAATTGCTTCGCGCGCACCGGCCACCTGCGCCTGCTGCGTCATCAACACACTGCCGAGCAGCGAAATACTTTTGATATCGCAGCGCTGCCAGCGAATATCTTCGACGCTGATACAGCTGATCGGCGCTGGCGCCTGTTCGGGTACTGCTGCCAACACGCGGCTCATCGCAAATACCGTCGGCACGCACACGGCGGGGAATTTATGTTCGCGCACCGCGGCAACACCGCGCGTCACCTGCAAATAAATCGCTTGATCGCCGCCATCGTACGCCGCGATCAATGTTTCAAAAATCGTTTGCCACTGCGCGCGATTCAACGGCTCGGCGATTCCAGTTTCGCGCAGACTGTGCGCCAACCGATCGAGATGTTCGGCGAGCCGAAAACAACGCCCGCCAAATACCGGGATCACTTCGTACACACCATCGCCGAACAAAAAGCCGCGGTCCATCACCGAGACCTGCGCCTGCTGCTGCGGTAGAAATTGGCCGTTTAAATACACCGTGTCCATGACAGCGTTGGTTAGCTCAGCAGTTTAGTAAAAAACAATACACACCAATCCCAGATGCGACTAAAGATATTGCCGGCATCGACTGCATCGAGCGCAACCAATGGCGTTTTCAAAATCGTTTGGCCGTCGAGCGACACCAGCATTTCGCCGATCGGTTGATTCGCACTAACCGGTGCGTGCAAATATTTATCGACGTTTATCACCGCTTGCACGGCATCGCGTTTGCCACGCGGTAGCGTCAACACCACATCGTGATCGACGCCGAGACGCACATCGGGCTTTTTACCGCTCCAAATGCGCGCGCGCGCCACTTCGGCACCGGCCTGATACAGCTGACTGGTTTCGTAATAGCGGAAACCGTAGGCGAGTAATTTTTCGGTTTCTTGTTCGCGCGCGTTGATGCTATCGGCGCCGAGCACGACGGTGATCAAACGCATGCCATCGCGTTTTGCCGATGTCACTAAACAGTAGCCCGCTTCTTCGGTATGACCGGTTTTTAAACCGTCCACCGAAGGATCGCGACGCAGCAAACCGTTGCGATTGTACTGGCGAATATTGTTGTAGGTAAATTCGGTTTCTTTATACAACGCGTATTCGGTCGGAAATTTAATGATCGCCTGCGATAGCGTCGCCAGATCGCGCGCGGTGGTGTAGTGATTCGGATCGGGCAGACCGTGCGAATTGACGAAATGCGTATTGCTCATGCCGAGACGCTGCGCGTGCTGATTCATCACATCGGCAAACGCGCTTTCGCTGCCCGCCAAATATTCTGCAACCGCGGTCGTTGCATCGTTACCCGATGACACGACGATACCCTGATGCAAATCGTGCAATTTCACTTGCGTGCCGACTTGAATAAACATCAGCGACGATTCTTTGAATTCGGGATTTTGCGTCCACGCCGATTTACTGATCATCACCATATCGTCGTTGTGCACATGGCCCTGTTCCAATTCGTACGACAGTACGTAACTGGTCATCAGCTTGGTCAAGCTGGCCGGCGCCAGGCGCGCATCGGCGCCGTTTTCGGCCAACACACGACCGCTATCGGCGTCGATCAAAATAAACGATTTCGCGGCGATGCTGGGCGGCGTCGGTGTACTGGTCGGCACCGGATTCAGAATCGGCTGCTGCAGCGGTTGCTGCGCCGCTGCTAGCGGCATTAACGCAACTTGCGCAAGCAATACTAGCGACCAGCCCACAGCGGCGATCAACGCGGAATTTCTTTTCATCGGTGCTCCTATATTTAGTGATTCGTTTATATTGAGTTGCTCGTTCATATTTAATTGCTCGGTATATTTCGTGTCATTAATCGCAATCGTGTTCGCAATGCAATCAGCAAATCGGCATTGCGTCGACAAAATTTGCAGCGTCACTTTTTATTGACGCGATTCATCGACAATGCGCGCGCCATCGATTTGCTGTGCGCGCAATAGTTCGCTTGCCCGCTCGGCATCGGCGATATTCGCAAACGGCCCAATGCGTACGCGATATAGAACCGGCAGCGTCGGCGTAGGTTGCACCGTCACCGGATTGTGCGTCGAGCGCGCCAAGCGCGCGCGCAAACTTTCTGCCGCCGACGGATTGGCAAACGCGCCAACCTGGATATAAACCGTACCGCCGACTGCGCTGTTATCGGCGCTGCGGGCAACAGCGCTGGTCGTGCTATCGATACGCGCATCGCCGCCATCATTGTTGCCATTATTCACAGCACCGTGCAGACCACTAACATTTTCGGTTAGCGGCACTGCGGCGATCGGCAATGCCACCGGTGCCGATGGCGCTAACACCGTCGCCTGCTCTGCAACAGATGGCGCGATCGTCGAGATCGGCGTTTCAGCGATATTTCGCGGCGGCCAATTATCCATATCGATGGCGGTCACTTCCACCAATGCCGTGCCCTTGTGCGCGTAGCCCAACTTGGTCGCGGCCGCGTACGACAGATCGATCAATCGACTATCGACAAACGGTCCGCGATCGTTGACGCGCACGATGCAGCGCTTGCCGTTTTCCAAATTGGTCACCTGCACGTAAGTCGGTATCGGCAACGTGCAGTGCGCGGCGGTCATGCCGTATAAATCGTAACGCTCGCCATTCGCGGTGCTTTCGCCATCAAATTTAGTGCCGTACCACGATGCGGTGCCGCGCGCGCTGTAACCCTTGGCGGTCGGCAATATGCGATACGTTTTGCCCAACACGGTGTACGGATTTTTGTTGCCAGCACGGGTGATTGGATCGCGGCGCGGCACTGCATCGTCGATCCGATTCGGATCGAGCTTGCGCGTCGGTGCGCTATCGCTGCGACTAAACAGACCGCAGCCATTTAGCAGCAGCGTCGACAGCAACGCCAACAGCACTCCATAAGCGAGTGCGCGGGGCCGATCGCTCAGCGCTGCCATGCGGCGGTAATTTCCTCGCTCAACTGCGTCACTGCGAGTGCGTACATTTGGCTACGGTTGTAGCGCGTGATCATGTAAAAGTTATTCAACGCCAACCAATATTCATTACCGGCATCGCCCTCCAACATAAATAACGCTGCGTTGGTGTTGTCCGACAGCGTCGGCGAACCGACGATATTTTTGCGCCGATATTCGCCGAGCGCGGTAATCGGTTCGAGCGTTTCGCGCAGCAAACCATCGGGTAAAGGTTCAGGCACGCTCGCTTTCAATACCAGCGGCGCACCGCGCTGCCAACCGTAACCGCTGAGATAATTGGCGATGCTGCCGATCGCATCGTCGATATTGCTAACGATATCGACGGTGCCATCGCCGTTGAAATCGATCGCGTACTTACGATAGCTGCTCGGCATAAATTGACCGTAGCCCATCGCACCGGCGTACGAACCCAGCACGCGCTCAGGATTTAATTTTTGTTCGCGCGTCATCAGAAAAAATTCCGCAAGTTGCGTGCGAAAGAAATCGGCACGCGGCGGATAATCGAAACTCAACGTCGCCAACGCATCGAGCACGCGATAATTGCCGGCGTTGCGGCCGTAGCGCGTTTCGACGCCGAGAATCGCGACGACAATCGCCGACGGCACGCCGAATTGTTTTTCCGCGCGCGCCAGCGTATCCGCGTGCTCGCGCCAAAAAATCGCACCCTGCTGCACGCGATCGGCGGTGACGAACAACTTGCGATAATCCTTCCACGGTTTGGTTTTTTCGGCGGGGCGCGCAATCGCATCGAGCACCGATTGCTGACGTTCGGCCTTGCCCAACACTTGCAGCACTTCGTCGCGTTTAAAACCGTATTTCGCCGCCATTTCATCGGCAAAGCTTTTCGCCAGCGGCGCTTGGCTGTAATCGGCAAATGCGCTCAGCGCGAGGCCAAAAACGCCGAACACCAGCGCTGCGCAACGGCTCACAACATTTCGCACGGGCTTGATTTGCGTGCAATTCATTGCATCAGTTGTTACGCAAGTTGATGCGCAAGTCATCGCACCAGCGGTTATATCAGTTTTTGCAGTTAACAAGTTGCCACCATCGCTGTACAAATAGGGATTAATCAAAATCGTTTTTAATCGGTTAACTATAAACATCGCGTCCCTGCCTGTATCACTCATTACTGTATCGCGCATCACTGTATCAAGATGCGCCGTTCGCTGGCGATCGCCATCA
>JAYVWC010000075.1:0-11941 GCA_043786385.1 Spongiibacteraceae bacterium
GCCGAGTACGGTTGCTATCTGTTCGATCAAGCGTGCCGCCCGCTGCTGACTGATTTCATGAGCAAAATCAGCACCGACGTGATCGGTCGCGGTTTGAACGTGAAGGATAGTGGCGTCGACAATCGCGAACTGATCGAAATCAACGATACGATCCGCAATCACCCGGTGGAAATTATCGGTAAAAAATTACGCGGCTATATGACGGCAATGAAGAAAATCGTCTGACAGCCCTCCCAGGCACAAGTAAAGAAAAGGCCGCGAACGCGGCCTTTTCTATTCACTAGAAAATCACAAACTCAACACTGGAGTCTTCAGGACTTCATAGATACCCCACATCGTTAATGTCTCTAGTGAAGCCTGGAAATTCGAGGGCGATTCAGGGAGCGCTGGGGGCGAGCCATCGTATTAGACCTGACGCCATACGCAGGCCCCATACCGCTCAAAAATTCGCCATGAAAAAGGCAAACCGAGGTTCGCCTTCAAAAGAAAATACATTTAAGCAAAACACAAATCAGTTTCCATTCTTCTCATATTGCGGAGACCTTGGGCCATAAAGAATGCCGCTTTGCATACCGGCACTCATTAACCGCTGATCCATAATACCTGCTTGAACATGCGCTTGATCGGTTGATGCGCTAACAATTTGCTCGACAACAGCCATCACGAGCAAACCAACTAGACCTGCTTGATTGTTGTTATTGCGACTTTCTGCACTCGAAGCGTGGGCACCTCCCTCCCATAGCAATTCACCGCTGCGCAAATCCACCAATCTAGCCTTCGCCGCCACCTCCGTGTCGCTGGAAAGCACCTTGTATGTCGCACCGTAGGTGGTAACTTCCACATACAAAGCAGCATCGGCTCCAAAGATGCTTCGCAATTTTACGGCATCAGTGGATTGAATATCTTCGGCAGTGGTCAGACCATTCTGACGAAAGGTCTCAAACATTACGCCCACTGGAATAACGTAGTAGCCAGATTCAGCAAGCGGTAAAGTTGCCTGAGATAAAACACTGATCGATGCATGAATATCAGGCGAGTGATTCACTGGAGGCAGCATAAGAATCGAAGCGGGTCGATTTTTTCTGAACGCTGAGTAATCATAAGGCTTCACAGGTGTACATCCAGAGGCCATGACCACAACAGCCAACAATAGAAACCATTGCACTGAATTACGTAAACTCATTTGGAATTCCCCCCGGCCTGCTGACTCTGATTTTTGTTTTTCAGTAAAAAATCCATGAAGGTGGTCGACTCGGGGAAATTGCTTTTTTCAGCTTCAAATGCTGCCACCATTTTATCGTAGCTTCCCACTTGCCCATAAAGCATGCCCATGTGCGCCCGGTAACCTGGTGGCAACGCTTTATCTTTCGCAGAAGCTTTCTCGACGTCACGCTCAAGATCGGCGAGCTGCTCCGGGTAGCCTTTGCCGTCTCCTTTTAGATATTCATACACGTCAGGCTGGTAAGCCCCCCATTGATATAGCGATTTAGGCTGCGCGGCACACCCAACGAGGGCAACCAATAGCAAAAAAGAAACAACAATTTTATGTGGAATAAAATTAAACATAACGACTTTCCTTGATTTGAATTATTATTAATTTGCCGGATGCCAAGCACCCGACTCAACACCATTTACAAGATTGTTTACGGCCTCGCGAATAGCAAGATCAAGAACTTTGCCATTAAGCGTTGAGTCATAGCTCGAAGTGCCGCCAAAACCTAACACTTCACGCGAAGACAATGAGTATTCACCCGCGCCTTGAACCGAAAAAACCACCTCCGAATTTTCGACCTTAACGATATTCAAGTTCACCTTAGCGTAAGCAACTTGAGTCTTTCCGCGACCTAAAATACCAAAAAGCTCACGGTCGCCCACTTCCTTCCGGCCAAACTCAGACACATCGCCGGTTACAAGATAATCAGCCCCCCTAATGTTTAGATTTTGCTTTTTGAAACCGGCCTCTTGATTCATCTCCGATAAATTGTCGCGATCCAGCACGTTAAAACGACTTGTCTGTTGCAAGTGAGTAATCAGGATAGTTTTAGCTTGACTGCCCAATCGATCAACACCATCCGAAAAAACGCCTCTCATAAAATTGGAGCGGTTATCAAACTTTCCTACCGCAATGGGGCTACGAGGTCCGGTGTATATAGTCCCAGCACTCTGTACTTTTTGTACCGCCAGTGTCCGTGACTGCTCGGTCGCGCAAGAGACAAGCAACGCCAGCAAAGAAAAGGAAAAAAATTTTATTAGCTTCATAGACTATCCTTGAGTTTTGTTAATTAGGGTTAGAACCGGTAAATGGTAGTCAAGCCGACTATACAACTCAAATAGTTTCCCGATAACGGGGATGGATTATTTGCAGCGCAAATAAAAGAAGGCCGCAATTGAGGTCTTTTTTATTAACTAGGAAATCACAAGCTCAACACTTTCTCGCCGCGCGCGATACCGGACACACCACTGCGCACCACTTCCAATATCGCCGCATCGCCGACCGATTCCAAAAATGCATCGAGTTTATCGCTCGCGCCCGCCACTTGAATCGTATAGACCGTTGGGCCAACATCGATAATTTGACCGCGGAAAATATCGGTGCAGCGTTTAATTTCGGCGCGCTGTGCGCCGGTCGCGCGCACTTTCACCAACATTAACTCGCGTTCGATATGCGGACCTTCGGTCAAATCGACCAGCTTCACTACATCGATCAGCTTATTCAGGTGCTTGGTGATTTGCTCGATTTTGTGATCGTCGCCAATCGTCGTCAACGTCAAGCGCGATAGCGTTGGATCTTCGGTCGCCGCCACGTTCAACGTTTCGATATTGTAGCCGCGCTGCGAAAACAAACCGACCACGCGCGACAGCGCACCGGGTTCGTTTTCCAGTAACAAAGAAATAATTCGCCGCATCTTAAGTACGCTCCGTTTTGCTCAGCCACATATCGCGCATCGAACCATTCGGCGCCACCAGCATCGGGTACACGTGTTCGTGCGGATCGACGTGAATATCCATAAATACCAATCGATCTTTCAATGCGAAGGCTTCTTTCATCGCATCTTCGAGATCGGATTTTTTATCGACACGAATACCGACGTGGCCGTACGCTTCCGCTAATTTCACAAAATCCGGCAACGAGTCTTCGTAGGTGCTGTACGAATAGCGGCCTTCGTACTGCATGTCCTGCCACTGCTTAACCATGCCGAGATAACCGTTGTTCAAATTGATAATCTTGATCGGAATTTTGTACTGCGTGCAGGTCGAAAGCTCCTGAATATTCATTTGAATCGAGCCTTCGCCGGTGACGCATGCGACATCGGCATCGGGGAACGCGAGCTTGACGCCCATCGCGGCGGGAAAACCAAAACCCATCGTGCCGAGCCCGCCGGAGTTGATCCAACGCCGTGGTTTATCAAAGCGATAATATTGCGCCGCAAACATTTGATGCTGGCCAACATCGGAAGTGATGAACGCATCGCCTTTGGTAACTTTGTATAAAGTTTCGATTGCCCATTGCGGTTTGATTAACGGACTATCGATGTCGTAGCACGGCTTGGTCCACAGACCCGCATGCGCGCGCCATTCGTCGATTTGCTGCCACCACATTGCAAGCGCCGCTTTATCGACGTCGGCACCATCGCGTCGTGCCTCGGCGATTAATTCGAGCATATCGCCGACCACTGAATCGACTGGACCAACGATCGGTACATCAGCATTAACAGTTTTCGAAATGGCGGCCGGATCGATATCGACGTGAATAATTTTCGCACCGGGACAGAATTTGCTAACGGTATTGGTGACGCGATCGTCGAAGCGCGCGCCGATTGCCAGCAACACATCGCAATGATGCATCGCGTTATTGGCCTCAAAAAACCCGTGCATGCCGAGCATGCCAAGGAATTGACGATCCGACGCGGCGAACGCGCCCAAACCCATCAACGTACTGGTCACCGGAAAATTTAATTCGCGCGCTAGTTTGGTCAACAGTTCGCTGGCGTTGCCTTGCACGACGCCGCCGCCGGTGTAAATCATCGGCCGCTTCGCCGCGAGTAACAAACCAACTGCTTTTTTAATTTGCCCAGCATGACCGCGAGTGGCTGGCATGTAGGAGCGCAGCTTCACTTTTTTCGGATAGTGATATTCGAATTTATCGAACGGATTGGTGATGTCTTTCGGCAAATCGACCACCACCGGGCCGGGTCGGCCAGTCGATGCAATATAAAATGCCTTCTTGATCGCCTCGGGAATATCGATAGCGCGCTTGACCAAAAAACTGTGTTTTACGATCGGGCGCGAAACGCCGATCATATCGGTTTCCTGAAACGCGTCTTCGCCGATTCGGTCGGACGGTACTTGGCCCGACAACACCACCAGCGGAATCGAATCCATATAGGCGGTGGCGATGCCGGTAATCGCGTTGGTCGCGCCGGGACCTGAGGTCACCAACGCCACGCCGGTCTTGCCGGTTGCGCGCGCATAGCCATCCGCCGCATGCGTCGCCGCCTGCTCGTGGCGCACCAGAATGTGTGGAATTTTCGAGCGCCTGAACAGCGCGTCGTAAATATGCAAAACCGCACCGCCTGGATAGCCGAAAATAAACTCGACGCCTTCGTCCTCCAAAGCCTGTGCGACCATGTCGCCGCCGGATAATAATTCCACTGCAATACCCCCATTTCAGCTGCATACCGAGATCGGTCGCACGCTAAAAAAACAAAAATAATATCGGGTAGGATGCGCCCAACCGACCTTGTACTCTCACCGCAACAGCCCGCAGGGACCGCAATGGCGAAAGCGCGTGCGATAACAGAACACCGCGGAGCAGTGCCCGGCGCTGAACTCCGCTGGGTGGCGCGGAGTCGGCTCGCTCGCAACACAGGTCGTGTGTTGGCAGAGTGTTGGAAATCTTATGGGGGTCGAACTGATCTGTTCGACCCGAGAGAACACCACTGGTGAGCAGCGCCCTACTGGCCTTTCGCTGAACTATCAGGACTGGCCATTGTTTCGAGCGCGCAGCGCGCTGTCAAGGTCAATGCGGGCTGCGCCTCGGATTTAAGCGATTCATTTAACAAAATTCGAGCATTTGGGCTGCAAAATCGCACTTCTTTGCCATAATTAGCCGAACGTCTATTCGCGCATCAGGAAAACATCTCGTTTATGAGCATCTCCATTCGATCGATTCGCAGCCTGTGGCTACTCGCTTTGCTGGCTGCATCTCCCGCGTTACTGGCCGCTCAAGCAGGCTATTACCGCTGGAAAGATGACAAAGGCCAATTTCAGGCGACCCAGCAACCGCCGGCCGATCGCCCCTCCGAATTTGTGCGCACCTCGACTGGCACTTCGAGCCAAGTCGCGCCGGGTGAAACCAGCGAAAGCGCCGGCAGCACTTCGATGCCACCCTCCGGCCAAACCGCTGGGAAGCCTGCCACCGAGAAAAAACCGGTGGGGATGCAGGCTGTGCCTGACAAAGATCCGGCAAAATGTAAACAGGCGCAAGATACGCAAATGGTATTGAATAGCCACGCGCGCATCCGCGAAAAAGGCGACAACGGCGAGTATCGCTATTTAGCGCCGGAAGAAATCGCTGAACAGAAAAAACTCGCCGAAGAATCGGTGGGGGTTTTTTGCGAGCCGTCTGCCGCACCATAACGTGCATCTAGCACCAACAATAAAGGCCGCAATTGCGGCCTTTATTTACAGCGCATTTATCGATGCACTTATTTTTCAAACTGAATGCGATCATCGACCAACGTGGTTTTGATCGTATCGCCCGGCATAAAGTGACCACGCAAAATTTCCTGCGCCAGCGGATTCTCCAAATACTGCTGGATCGCGCGCTTCAACGGTCGCGCGCCGTACACCGGATCAAAACCGATCGCCGCCAGTTTATCCATAACCGCGTCGCTGATTTCGAAGCTGAGCTCGCGATCGCGCAAACGGCTGCGCAGCAATTCCAATTGAATCGTCGCGATGCCGCGAATCTGCTCGCGCGCCAATGGATGGAACACGACTGTTTCGTCGATGCGATTGATAAACTCGGGCCGGAAATGACCGCCGACCACTTCCATCACCGCCGCTTTCATTTTTTCGTAGCCGCTATGCGGATCGGCAGCTTCGTTGGTCAGCTGCTGAATGATGTCGGAACCCAGGTTCGACGTCATCACGATTACGGTATTGCGAAAATCGACGGTGCGACCTTGGCCATCGGTTAAGCGTCCATCCTCCAACACCTGCAACAACACATTGAATACATCGGGATGCGCCTTTTCGACTTCATCGAGCAACAGCAGCGAATACGGCCTGCGCCTTACCGCCTCCGTTAGATAACCGCCCTCTTCGTAGCCAACATAGCCGGGCGGCGCACCGATCAAGCGTGCGACCGAATGCTTCTCCATAAACTCGGACATATCGATGCGCACCATCGCATCGCGGCTATCGAATAAAAATTCCGCCAGCGCTTTGCACAATTCGGTTTTGCCGACTCCGGTCGGGCCGAGAAATAAGAAGCTACCGTTCGGCCGATTCGGATCGGATAATCCCGCGCGCGAACGCCGCACTGCGTTGGCCACCGCGACCACTGCCTCGTCTTGACCGATCACACGCTCGTGCAGCGATTCCTCCATGCGCAATAATTTTTCGCGCTCGCCTTCGAGCATTTTCGAAACCGGAATGCCGGTCCAGCGCGACACGACTTCGGCCACCTCTTCTTCAGTGACGTTGTTGCGTAGCAATTTCATATCGAGCATTTCGACGTGCGCGGCCATATCGAGTTGTTTTTCGAGTTCCGGAATAACGCCGTATTGCAGCTCGGACATGCGCGTTAAATCGGAACTGCGGCGAGCCGCTTCCAATTCCAAGCGCGCCTGCTCCAAATCGCTTTTTATTTTTTGCGAGCCTTGCAGCGCGGCTTTTTCTGCTTTCCAGATTTCTTCGAGATCGGCAAATTCGCGCTCGACTTTGACGATTTCGTTGCTAAGCAACTCGACCTGTTTTTTTGCCGCTTCGTCGGTGTCTTTTTTAACCGCTTCGCGCTGAATTTTTAATTGAATTAACCGGCGTTCGAGGCGATCCATCACCTCCGGCTTGGAATCGATTTCCATCCGAATACGCGATGCCGCTTCGTCGATTAAATCGATCGCCTTATCGGGCAATTGTCGATCGGTGATGTAGCGCTGCGATAATTTCGCTGCAGCGATAATCGCGCTGTCGGTGATATCGACGCCGTGGTGAACTTCATAACGCTCTTTTAAACCGCGCAAAATCGCGATCGTATCTTCTTCGCTCGGCTCATTGACTAATACTTTTTGAAAGCGCCGTTCGAGCGCTGCATCTTTTTCGATAAATTGGCGATATTCGTTCAGAGTGGTCGCGCCAACGCAATGCAATTCGCCGCGCGCCAACGCCGGCTTCAACATATTGCCGGCGTCCATTGCGCCTTCGGCTTTACCGGCGCCGACCATCGTGTGCAATTCATCGATAAATAAAATAACCTGGCCTTCTTGTTTCGACAGCTCATTCAACACCGATTTCAAGCGCTCTTCAAATTCGCCGCGATATTTAGCACCGGCCAACAACGCGCCGAGATCGAGCGACAACAAACGTTTGCCTTTTAATCCTTCCGGCACTTCGCCGTTGATGATGCGCTGCGCGAGCCCTTCGACGATCGCGGTTTTGCCGACACCAGGCTCGCCAATCAACACCGGATTATTTTTGGTGCGACGCTGCAACACTTGAATCGTGCGGCGAATTTCATCGTCGCGGCCAATCACCGGATCGAGCTTGCCCGCTTCAGCGCGTTCGGTTAAATCGATCGTGTATTTATCGAGCGCCTGTCGATTGCCTTCAGCCTCGGGATTATCGACCGCTTCGCCGCCACGCACTTTGTCGATCGCCGCAGTTAATTTTTCTTTGCTAACGCCGACTTCCTGCAGCAACGCAGTGATCGAGTTGTTGACGTCGAATAACGCCAACAACACCATTTCGCTGGAAATGTACGCATCTTTTTTCTGCTGCGCGAGTTTATCGGCAACATTCAGCAAACGCCCCAAATCGTTCGACATATGAATATCGCCCGGCGTGCCCTGTACTTTTGGCAGCCGCTCGATCGCATTGGTCAACGCAGTTTTTAAGCGCGGAATATTCGCGCCCGCCTGAGCTAATAACGGCCGCACCGAACCGCCTTGTTGTTCGAGCAGCGCCGATAGCAAATGCGCCGGTTCGAGAAAATTGTGATCGCGCCCCAGCGCCGACGATTGCGCATCGGCCAGCGCAGTTTGTAACTGATTAGTAAATCGTTCGATTCGCATAACATCCTCTCAGCGGTGCAATACAGTTTCTATGGCGAAGTAGATGCGGCTGGAATGGCGAAATTCAAGCGCTAAATGGCTCGGGCATGAGATAGATCAAACTTGCGATGCGTCCGGTCAGCGTATCGCGGCGATACGAAAACCAGCGCGCGCTATCAGTGACCGTACAGAAATCGCCACCGAATATCGCTTGCACGCCGAGCGCTTGCAAGCGCAGCCGCGCTAACTGATAAATATCGGCATAAAAATGTTCGGCGCGTTGACTCGGTATAAAACAGGATTCAGTCGACGCGCGCTGAGCAATTGCAGCCGCAGCGAGAAATTGCGCGCGCACCTCGGGACCGACCTCAAAATGTTGCGGGCCGATAGCGGGCCCGAGCCAAGCTAATACATTTGAGGCCTCGGCAAACCGCGCGACCGTTTGTTCGAGGATGCCGGCACACAGCCCGCGCCAACCCGCATGCGCCGCCGCGACTTGGGTGCCGGCGCGATCACAAAACAATACCGGCAGACAATCCGCCGTTAACACCGCGCAACCGAGCCCGATCTCGCGCGTGAATTGCGCATCGGCTTCGAGTGTTTGCGCCGCATCGGCCGCTACCACGCCAACGCCGTGCACCTGTTGCAACCAACTAATCGCCGATAATCCCGGTGCCGCTTCGATCAGCAAGCGTCGATTGCTCGCGACTGCGAGCGGATCGTCGCCAACGTGCGCAGCGAGATTAAAACTATCGAACGGTTCGGCGCTACAGCCACCGACACGCGTGCTAACGAACGCCGCGACATTTGCTGGCGCGGGCCACTGCGGTTGCAACAGCGGCAGTGTTGGTTGCACTATCGATCGCGTCATCGTGCGTCCTCCACGCAGTCGTCCGCCAATGCAGCCAATAACATACGCATATCCTCGGGCAGCGGCGTCTCCCAACACAATAATTCGTCGCTACGCGGATGTCGCAATTGCAGACGGCGCGCGTGCAGTGCTTGGCGAGGAAAAGCTTTCACCAGCTCGATCAATTCGGCGCTCGCACCGGCGGGTTTTTTAAAGCGCCCGCCGTACACCGGATCGCCGAGCAACGGATGAAGAATATGCGCCATATGCACGCGAATCTGGTGAGTACGACCGGTTTCCAGCAGACAGCGGATATGCGTATGCGCGCGAAAGCGTTTGAGCACTCGATAGTGCGTAATCGCCTCTTTGCCACCATTCGCTACGACTGCCTGCCGCTTGCGATCGCGCGGGTGTCGGCCGAGCGGAACATTCACGGTGCCACCGCTGACCAACACGCCGGTCGCAACTGCTTCGTACTCGCGGTGCACATCGCGCGCCTGCAATTGCGCCACCAGCGCCGCCTGCGCGGTGAGATTTTTCGCGACCACCATCAGGCCGGTGGTGTCCTTATCGAGACGATGCACGATACCGGCGCGCGGCACCAGCTCAAGCTCCTGGCAGTGATGCAACAGCGCGTTCAGCAATGTGCCATCGGCGTGGCCCGCTGCGGGATGAACTACCAGACCGGCCGGTTTATCGATCACCAATAAATCGTCATCTTCGTACACAATCGCCAATGCGATCGCCTCGGGTTGCCAGGTCTCGTTAACCGGCTGTAGCTCGGCGCGCAGTATCAGCAGCGCACCGGGCGCCAACTTATCCTTAGACTGACGAGGCTTACCGTCGACGCTCAGCTCGCCGCTTTTAATCCACACTTGCAGGCGCGCCCGCGAATAGTCCGGGAACAGATCGGCAGCAATTTGGTCGAAGCGTTTGCCACCCAGCTCTGTCGGCACGGTCATTTGTAGCTGTATCTGTTGTCGTTGGACGGATTGCGACATCGATCGAGAACTCTCCATACTGATTAGGCGCTTTACATTGGCGCGCTGTTTTACATTGGTACGGGTTGGCAGCTGTGGTTAAATAGCGCCGCCGCGCCATGCACCGGTCACGGCCCGATTGTAACGGGCGCAGCCTCATTAAGACATCGACGGTGCTGAAGCCACCGCTAGGATCACTTGCCCCATGCTGAAGTTTATCGCTCGCAAACCCGCTGCCGTTTGCTGCATCGCGCTCACCTTGTTACTGGCGGCATGCTCGTCAAATGACAACAAAGAAAATATGACCGAGCGCGATTTGTATATCGAGGCCGAAAAATACCTGCGCGAAGATAGCTATGAATTGGCCGAGAAAGATCTGCAATTATTGGAATCGCGCTTTCCGTTCGGCCCTTACGCCGAGCAGGCGCAGCTCGAAATTATTTATGCTCAGTATCGCGGCTACAAAGGCGATGCCGCCGTCGCATCGGCCGACCGTTTTATTCGCCTGCACCCGCAGAGCCCGAATGTCGATTACGCGCATTACATGAAAGGCCTCGCCAACTACAGCGAAGGCACCGGTTTAATCGAACGCTTTCTGCCCACCGATATGACGACGCGCGATCCCGGCAAAGCACTGCAATCGTTTGAAGATTTTCGACAATTATTGAATCGTTTTCCCGACAGTCCTTACGTCGGCGATGCGCGCGCGCGGATGACGTATTTGCGCGCGCGATTGGCACGCTACGAAGTCAATGTCGCGAACTATTACTTCCGTCGCAAAGCCTATCTTGCCGCCGCTAATCGCGGCAGTTATATCGTCGAAAACTATCAGCAGACCGAAGCCGTTCCCGATGCGTTAGCGGTAATGGTGCAAGCGTACCAACTGTTGAATTTAAACGAACTCGCCGACGATACGTTGCGCGTGCTGCGCACCAATTATCCGAAACATCCATCACTGGATGCCAACGGCAACTTCATTCAAGAATTCGGTGTTGCGAATAATCAGCAGCAACGCAGCATGACTAATAAAATGACGTTCGGCCTGCTGGATAATCCACCGCCGCCGAAATTCGATAATCGCGCCGAATATCTGCGCTATTAATTATTCACATAATGCAGCACTCTCTGGCCGCAATTCGGTGACTCATGGCACTAACGCGTAATCGCTTTTTCCTATTGTCGTGGCTGCTGATGCTCGCGGTGTTGCAACAACTATTACCGGCAACCGCATTCAGCAATAGCTTCACCTCGCTGTATACGGTGCTGTCTTATACGAGTTATGCCGCGTTTTATCTGAGCCCGGTGTACTTCTGTGTGTATGTGCTGCAGCGCTTCGCACACGCCGAAAAAGCGGCTGCCGCAATTGCCATTATCGGCAGCGCATTTACCCTGATCGTGCTGTATACCGATGCGAAAACATTTTCGCTGTATGGCTTTCATATCAACGGCTTTGTGTTGAATTTGCTGTTAACTCCCGGCGGTATCGATTCGCTCGGCGGCGACACCCAAACCAAAATCGCTTTCGGAGTGATTGCGCTGGCATTGCTAGCCTTGCAATGGGCGCTGTGGCGCGCGTGCCAACATACCCGCTGGCCAAGCTTGCCGCTGAGAGGTTTTGCGTTAGTCGGTGTAGCGCCATTGCTCGCGGTGCATCTCGGCGAGCGCGCGCTGTATGGCTTGGCCGATATTCAAGCGCGCGGCGAAGTGCTGGGTGTGGCCGACAGTTTACCGCTGCATCAACAAACCAAATTTCGCGGGCTCGGCAGCGCGCTCGGCTGGAGCATTCCGCAAGAACAAAAACTCGCGCTGAAATCGACTGGGCGGTTAAATTATCC
>JAYVWC010000076.1:0-86098 GCA_043786385.1 Spongiibacteraceae bacterium
GGTGCGGTAAATCTCAACCCTGAGCGAGAAGAAATGCCGATGAAGAAGGCGGCATAAATTTAACAGCTGACGCGACAACTACCTTGACGAACGCCGATAGTGCTGGGCCTCCAGTATAGGGATGCACTCTAAACGGAGGCCGTTTTTTATTTTCAAACCACTTTGCCTACTAGTGACGCTTTAATTTTAAAAATGTTGATGTCAGTCCGAGCTGGCCCGCTTGTACTTGAGATTTTCGTGCACACATATGTTGCCGAATGACTGTTATGGGGATATATCGTAACTCCCCCGGCCACCGTCCGCATGTCCGAGCTGCCGACGTCAGTTTAATCTTATCGAGTGTCCGGTTTTCTCATGGGCGGACGAATCCATTCTATTTTTCGCGCGCTCCACAGCTCAACTGGCGTTCGCAAATTTACCAAGCCACACATAATCCGGTTTTGGTTTTCGATGGATTGTGATACCCAAATAATTTAAAGCAACGGCAATTGTTGTGTTGTCAGTAACAGCGGCTCGATTAATCCGCCAGCGGAAATTTAATCAGCTCGATCGCGCCGTTGCGTTCTGCGCGAATATACCAGCCGCTGTTATCTTGTCCCCAATCGCCGAGTACGATGCGCTCGGCGGGCTGCTCGCCAATAATCAGTTGATGACGCGCGGGGCGGTGCGTGTGGCCGTGAATCATTAAATCGACGTTGGCTGCTGTCATCGCGGCGATTACTTCGCTTGGCGTGACATCCATGATGTATTCGGCTTTGTTGGCGTTGGCTGTTTTACTTTCGCTGCGCGCGGCGCTAGCGAACATACGGCGGGCGTCGGCGGGTTGCGATAAAAACATTTGTTGCCATATTGGATTGCGTACTTGCTCGCGAAAGGTGAGATACGCGGTGTCTTGCGTACATAGCGTATCGCCGTGCAATAGTAGGGTGGGGCGCCCGTATAAATCGATGGTGATTAATTCGGGTAGTAAGGTGATGCCGCAGCGCTGTGCGAATTCGGCGCCGAGTAAAAAATCGCGGTTGCCGTGAATAAAATACAATTGCGTGCCGCTATCGCTGAGCTGACGCAGCGCGCTGCTCAATTCGACGATCCACTCGGCATCGTCGTCATCGCCGATCCATGCTTCAAATAAATCGCCGAGAATGTATAACGCCTCGGCAGCGCGTGCCGTCGACTTCAGCCAACTTAAACACGTGCGCAGCAATTCGGGCTGCGCGGGTTGCAGATGCAGATCGGAAATAAACAGTGTGCTCAAGCGGCTGACGTCCTATGTGCTGAGATGGTGTGTGCTGAGATCGCGGTGTTAGTCTTCGACCACGGCTTTGGTGATGATCACATCTTCTTCGGGAACATCTTGATGGCCGCCTTTGCTGGTGGTGGCGACGCCTTTGATGGTGTTGACCACATCCATGCCTTCGGCCACGCGACCGAATACCGCGTAACCCCAACCTTGGCTGGTTTTGCTGGAGTGGTTGAGGAAGTTATTGTCGGCGATGTTGATGAAAAATTGTGCGCTCGCTGAATGCGGATCCATCGTGCGCGCCATTGCCACGGTGCCGATGTTATTTTTGAGGCCGTTGTCGGCTTCGTTTTCGATCGGTGCGCGGGTTTTAGTTTCTTTCATGCCGACCCTAAAACCGCCGCCTTGCACCATAAAATTATCGATCACGCGGTGAAATACGGTGCCATCGTAATGGCCTGCTTTGACGTATTCGACAAAATTCGCGGCTGTGTTCGGGGCTTTGTCAAAATCCAGTTCGAGTTTGATGTCGCCGTAATTGGTATGCAAAATGATCATGATTCGACCGTCGGTTTTTTCAGTGGATGAAGCGGCTATAATACGGTCTTTGCGGCCATCGAGATATAGAGAGATCTATGAATTCCAGGGATACAGTAGTTGGTTCCGGCGGTGCGGCCAGCCCCGAGGCTGCGGCTAAACCGAACAATTTTTTACGCGCTATCATCGACGCCGATCTGGCGCAGAATCGCACCGGTGGCCGCGTCGCGACACGCTTTCCGCCGGAGCCAAACGGCTATTTGCATATCGGCCATGCGAAATCGATCTGCCTGAATTTTGGTCTGGCCGAACAATACGGCGGCACCTGCAATCTGCGTTTCGACGACACCAATCCCGAGAAAGAAAATCAGGAATTTATCGACGCGATTCAAGAAGACGTGCGCTGGTTGGGTTTTCAATGGCAAGAGCCGGTGCGCTATGCTTCCGATTATTTCGATCAGCTGTACGAGTGGGCGCTGCATTTAATTCGCGAAGGCAATGCCTACGTCTGTCATTTGAGCCCCGAGCAGGCGCGCGAATATCGCGGCACGCTGGTCGAAGCGGGTAAAAACAGTCCGTACCGCGAGCGCGGTGTCGATGAAAATCTCGCGCTGTTTCAGCAAATGAAAAATGGCGAATTCGCCGACGGCGCTTGTGTGCTGCGCGCAAAAATCGATATGGCGGCGCCGAATATTAATTTACGCGATCCAATTTTGTATCGCATTCGCACCGCAACGCATCATCAAACCGGCGATAAATGGCGCATTTATCCGAGCTACGATTATGCACACGGTCAATCGGATGCGCTCGAAGGTATTACACATTCGATTTGCACGCTTGAATTTGAAGATCACAAACCGCTGTACGATTGGTTGCTCGAACATTTGCCGGTACCGGCGCGGCCGCGTCAATACGAATTTGCACGGTTGAATTTAAATTACACGCTGACCAGCAAGCGTAAATTAAAACAATTGGTCGATGAAAAAGTAGTGAGCGGCTGGAACGATCCGCGCATGCCGACGTTAGCCGGCATGCGTCGCCGCGGTTATACCGCACGGGCGCTGCGTCATTTCTGCGATATGATCGGCGTCGCGCGTGGCAACAGCGTGGTCGATGTTGCGATGCTCGAACATGCACTGCGCGATGATCTCGATAAAAATGCACCGCGCGCGATGTGCGTATTGAATCCGCTGAAAGTAACGATCACTAACTATCCCGAAGATAAAGTTGAGTGGTTGAGTGCCGCCGCCCATCCGACGCGCGCCGAACTCGGCGAGCGACAATTGCCGTTCGCGCGCGAAATTGTTATCGAGCGCGACGATTTTCGCGAAGAAGCGAACAAAAAATACAAACGGTTAGTGCTCGGTAAAAAAGTGCGACTGCGCAATGCGTATGTGATTACCGCCGACGAAGTGATTAAAGATGCCGCCGGCAATGTCATCGAAGTTCGCGCCAGCTACGATGCCGCGACGCACGGTGCCGATCCGGCCGATGGCGTGAAACCGAAAGGCGTTATTCAATGGGTGTCGGTCAGTCACGGCAAACGCGCCGAAGTGCGTGTCTACGACCGACTATTTACGCATCCATCGCCCGATAGCGGCGACGAAGATTTTATGCGGCACATTAATCCGCAGGCGTTAGTTGTGCTCAACGATTGCTATATCGAGCCGGGCTTGGCCGATGCGCTGCCGGAGGCGGGCTTTCAATTCGAGCGCGAAGGTTATTTTGTCGCAGATCGCTACGATCACTCACCCGATAAACCAGTGTTCAATAAAACAATCGGCTTGCGCGATACGTTTGTCGACAGCCCGAGCGAATAAATTATGGCATTAACGATTTACAACACGCTGACGCGCAGCAAAGAATTATTTACACCGATCGAACCCGGCAAAATCCGCATGTATGTGTGCGGCATGACCGTTTACGATTACTGCCATCTCGGTCACGCGCGGGTGTTGGTGGCGTTCGATGTGATCACGCGCTATCTGCGCGCGCTCGGTTACGATGTCACCTACGTACGCAATGTCACCGATATCGACGATAAAATTTTGCGCCGCGCCGCCGAACATGGCGAACCGTATACCGCGTTAACGACACGCTTTATTGCGGCTATGCACGAGGACGAAGCGCGTCTCGGCGTGTTGCGACCGACGTTGGAGCCGCGCGCGACGCAGCATATCGACGACATCATTGCATTGATCGAAAAATTGATCGCCAATGATTATGCGTATCGCGCGGCCAGCGGCGATGTGTATTACTCGGTAAGCAAATTCGATGGCTATGGCAAATTATCGGGCAAAAATCCCGATGAATTGCTGGCCGGTGCGCGCGTTGAAATCGACGAAGCAAAACGCGATCCACGCGATTTCGCGCTGTGGAAATCTGCAAAGCCGGACGAGGAAGCCGTGTGGGATGCGCCGTGGGGGCCGGGTCGGCCCGGTTGGCATATCGAATGCTCGGCGATGACTGGCGCGTGTCTCGGCGATAGTTTCGACATTCACGGCGGCGGGCCGGATTTGCGTTTTCCGCATCACGAAAATGAAATCGCGCAGAGCGAAGCGGCGACTGGTAAACATTATGTGAATTATTGGATGCACGCCGGTGCGGTGCGCGTCGACGGCGAAAAAATGTCGAAATCGCTCGGCAACTTTTTTACGATTCGCGAAATTCTCGATAAGTACGATGCCGAAGTCGTGCGCTTTCTATTGATCAGCAGCCACTACCGCAGCGAAATCGATTATTCACAGCAGAGTTTACGCGATGCGAAAAGCGGGCTCGATCGTTTTTATACGGCACTAAAAGATTACGCCGATGTCGCGCCTGCGACTGTAAGTGAATTGCAGCAAAGCGCTTTTTACGATCGCTTTGTGCAGGCGATGGACGATGATTTCAATACCCGCGAAGCGCTATCGGCGATGTTCGATTTAGTGCGCGAGTTGAATGTGCATACCGATGCAGCCACAACGCAACGATTAGCAGCGATATTGAAAGCGCTCGGCGCAATGTTGGGCATTCTGCAAAAAAATCCGCACGATTATTTGCAAGGCGATGGTGCGGTTGGCAGCGAGCAAATCGAAGCGCTAATCGCCGAGCGTGTGCAAGCCAAGCAAGACAAAAACTTTGCGCGTTCAGATGCAATTCGCGATGAGTTAAAAGCGCAGGGCATCGTACTCGAAGACGGTAAAGGCGGCACCACTTGGCGTCGCGAATAGTCGTAACAGAATAGTGTGTGATGCGTAGTGGGAGTGGGTGGGCGATTTATAGTTGTTGCAGCGCCTGCTCAATCGCCGCCTGATCGAAGCCGTGAATAACGGTGTCTTTAATCACCAACACCGGCACGCCGTTGCCGTGTAATTGCTGGTATTGAGCCAAGCCCTCGGCAGATTTTTCGATATCGTATTCGCGATAGGGGATGTTGCGTGCCGACAGCATTTTGCGCGTTTTTGCGCAATAGCCGCACCATTCGGTGCCATACAGAATCGCCTGAAAGCCGGCCGGTATGACAATCGGTGCGGGTGGATTCAGCCACTGTTGAATATCGGCGCGATGCTGTAACGCAAACATACCGCCGAGCGCGATCATCCAAACCCAGTACCGCATGCTGCACCTATTTCGCTTGCCGAGTGCCAGATGTTGTCTGCATTACGCGAGACTTTTTTCAGCCGATTCGACCGATTGCACGATCAGCGTATTGATCGTCATCGGCCCGACGCCACCCGGCACCGGCGTATACGCGGCGACGCGATCGATTACCGCGCTCAGTTCGATATCGCCGACGCCGCCCGGATGATAACCAGCATCGACGACTACTGCGCCGTCTTTGATCCACGCGCCTTTGATAAATTCCGGTTTACCAACCGCGCCGACCACGATGTCGGCCTGCTTAATTAGCTCGGGTAAATTGCGCGTTTTCGAGTGACAGATCGTCACGGTGGCATTGGCTTGTAGCAGCATCATCGCCATCGGCTTGCCGAGAATAGCGCTGCGGCCAACCACCACTGCGTGTTTACCTTCGATGGCGATGTTGTACTGCGCCAGCAAGCGCATGATGCCTTTCGGCGTCGCGCAGCCGTAAGCTTCTTCGCCCATCGCCATGCGACCGAAGCCGAGGCAAGTAACGCCATCGACATCTTTATGCAGCGCGATTGCATCGAAGCACGCGCGTTCGTCGATGCCGGCGGGCACCGGATGCTGCAACAAAATGCCGTGCACATTGGGGTTGTTATTCAGCTCGTCGATTTTGGCGAGCAGTTGCGCAGTCGTAGTTGCCGATGGCAGCTCGACCGCTAGCGAATCCATGCCGACGCGGCGACAGGCATTGCCTTTCATTTTGACGTAGGTAGCGGAGGCGGGATCATCGCCGACCAGTATCGTCGCGAGAATCGGCGTTTTACCGCCCGACTGCTGCTTGAGATGGGCGACGCGGCGGCTTAGCTCCGCTTCCCACTGCGCGGCGGTGGCCTTGCCGTCCAACACTAATGCGGTCATCTGTAGCGCTACCTCGACGAATTGAATTTTGCGATGTGTATTTTCGCACGCATCCCAGCAACCGCCTAGCGCGATGCGAAGTCGCAATAGTATTTAGCGTGAACGCATTGTAATTTTTACATCGATTGGGCGGATTTTTTATTGACGCCCCTAAGGCTCGTGCGTATCATGCGCACCTCTGTATCGGCTCGGTTTACGACGTTCGGGGTATAGCGCAGTCCGGTAGCGCGCCTGGTTTGGGACCAGGATGTCGGAGGTTCGAATCCTTCTACCCCGACCACTTTTCGTGGTCCGACCGCTTAGCAGATCCGTACCTCGCTTGAATTCTCGTATCTTGAAAAAGGTGCGGAGCACAAGCGCCCATAGCTCAGTTGGATAGAGCAACGGCCTTCTAAGCCGTGGGTCGCAGGTTCGACTCCTGCTGGGCGCACCAATTTTCCGAATGGTTTTGGTTCCGAGCAGAATTCGCAATATCTATTTTGCCGCAAATAGTTTTTCGCAAACTAGTGCTTCAGTAAAATAGCGTTTCAGTAAATCGTTTTATGGTGGCTGTAGCTCAGTCGGTAGAGCACAGGATTGTGATTCCTGTGGTCGTGGGTTCGATCCCCATCAGCCACCCCATTTAAATCAATGAGTCATAGGTTGTTTGACGGCTAAAACAGTCGGTTTCCGGTCGATGGCATGGCCAGCAAAAACGAAAAGTTGCTGCAGCTATTCAATGCAGTTCATGCACGGGGCATGGAAGCGCTGTAAGCGTACCCCGATCGATTCGTCCCTCAAATAATCCAATCCAAAATCACAAGGCTACAGCGCGCACTGTCGTGGCGGCTTTTCGCGCTGAGCTTTTCGGTTTTGGGCTTATGGGAACCCTAAATTATTTTATAGTTGTACAACTTGTTTTTTTGAAATTTTATGGCGGTGAGAGAGGGATTCGAACCCTCGAAACGCTATTAACGTTTACACGCTTTCCAGGCGTGCTCCTTCAACCGCTCGGACATCTCACCAAAACTTGCACTAATTTCTCGGGGTCGAGAGGGCGGCTACTCTAGCCCAGGCGCCCTGGCTTGGCAATCCTTTTATGGTATGCTCGCGCGCAGTTTTTGGCTCGGGTTGTAGCGATTATGGCGGGTGTTATGAAGTGCGCGATCGTGCCGGTTACGGCGTTTCAACAAAATTGCAGCATTCTGGTCTGCGAGGAAACGCGGCGTGCGGCGCTGGTCGATCCGGGTGGCGATGTGCCGCAGTTGCGCGAGGCATTAACTAAACTCGATGCGACGCTCGAAAAAGTATTTTTGACGCACGGTCATATGGATCACTGCGGTGCTGCCGCGATGGTGCGCAAAGAATTCGGCGTGCCGATCGAAGGGCCGCAGCGCGAAGATAAATTTTGGATCGATCAACTCGGCGAAATGAGTTCGATGTACGGCTTGCCGCCGAGCGAGGCGTTCGAGCCGGATCGTTGGCTCGAAGATGGCGATACGGTTACGTTCGGCGCACAAGCGCTCGAAGTGTTGTTCTGTCCGGGGCACACGCCGGGGCACGTGGTATTTTTTAGCCGCAGCCAACAGTGGGCGTGGGTTGGCGATGTGCTGTTTCAAGGCTCGATCGGCCGCAGCGATTTACCGGGTGGCGATCACGATACGTTAGTGAATTCGATTCGCGAAAAATTATGGCCGCTCGGCGACGCGGTGCAGTTTGTACCGGGGCACGGGCCGACATCGAGTTTTGGCGAAGAGCGCTTGCACAATCCATTTGTTGCCGATAAACGTTTTAGATAACAGCGAATGCTTGGAGCGGAATAGTCGATGTCGTTAAAGCTAATATCCTTAAAAGACGAGTCGTTAAAACCCATAATATTAAATTGGCTCAATGTAAAATTCGCGCGTATTGGCTTAATCATTGCGATGCTTGCGATCACGGTATTAGCATTGATTCCGGCGCCGGAAGTGCCGGTCTCCACCGGTTGGGATAAAACCGATCACTGGTCGGCATTTTTTACGCTGGCGTTATTGGCGCATCATTCGGTTCCGAAAAAATCGTTATGGTCGGTGGTTGTCGCATTGGTTGCGTACGGCATTGGCATTGAAGTGGCGCAATCGTTTACGCCGACGCGGCAAGCCGACGCGATGGATGTGGTAGCCGATAGCATCGGCATTCTCGGTTACGTGTTGGTGTGTTTTATCGTGGCGCAATTTGTGCGGCGCGCGCGCACTGTAAACGACTAATTTTTTGTCGATCGCCAGGTGCTCGCGTTGCAGCGTCTATGAAACATCTATTGATCGTCTATCACTCGCAATCTGGTAATACAGCGCAGTTAGCGCAGGCGGCGCTGCGCGGCGCATTGCAGGAGAGCGATGTCGAAACGCGCCTACTGCGTGCGATCGATGCCGATACCCGCGATCTATTGTGGGCGGATGCGGTGTTATTCGGCTCGCCGGAGAATTTTGGCTATCTGTCCGGCGGCCTCACCGATTTTTTGGCGCGCACATTTTATCCCATGCAATTGCAGCCACGCCCGTTGGTGTATGCAATGTTTGTTAGCGCGGGTAACGATGGTCGCGGTGCGGTTCGACAATTGCAGCGCATCGTCGGCGGTTATCCGATGCGCGAAGTGGCGGCGCCGGTGATTGCGCGCGGCCCGGTGACCGATGAAGGCTTGGCGCGCTGCGAAGAATTGGGATTGACGTTGGCGGCCGGATTGGCATTGGGAATGTTTTGAGCGCCGCATAGTGATGCCGTTATATTTTTCGGTTAATTTTTTGTTGTCTCAGTTAACGAGTTCGCTCGGCTAATAACAATCGACAAAATGCGCTAGCGGCATTCGATAAACTGCGCTCGCGATGCGCGACGACGCCGAGATTGCGAGTTAATTTTTGGCCGATCAATGTCAAACCACAGAGATTTTTATCGAGCAGCGTTTTCGGCAGCACGCTCCAACCCAGCCCGATCGATACCATCACTTTGATCGTCTCCAGATAATTGGTCGACATCGAAATATCGAGCGGCAATTGCTGGCTATCGAATAGCGTTTTAATGATCCGTCCAGTGTACGTATTGAGCCCGGGCAATATCGCACGGTATTGACTCAGTGCTTTCGCGCTGACGCGACTCTGCGCGGCGAGCGGATGATTGCGCGCGACCGTTACCACCAGCTCATCCTTCCAAATTGCGGTTTGTTGCAGCGATGGTTTTTCTTCCGGCGCGAGCGTGATGATGCCGAGTTCAACCTCGCCGAGCAGTACGCGCTCGTAGGCTTCCTCCGAGTCCAGAAAATCGATATCGAGGCGCACATCCGGGTATTGCAGGTTGAATTGCTTCAACACTTCGGGCAGCCGATGCAGCCCCATATGGTGGCTGATGCCCATGCTGAGGCGGCCGGTGACGCCGCCGCGCAAATCCTGAATATGGCGCTTCGCCGCGCGAATTTCCTGCAGCACCGATTGCGCGCGCGGCAGTAGCGCGCGGCCGGCTTCGGTCAGTGCAATCTGCCGACCGATGCGATCGAATAAGCTGCAATCGAGCTGGCTTTCCAATAGTGCAACGCGTTTGCTGACTGCGGGTTGCGTCAGATGCATCTGTTCGGCGGCGATCGAGAACGAACCGTGTTCCGCGACTGCGGCGAAGGCTTGCAGGAGTTGGGTATCCATTTATTTTAGTATTCTCATTGGGAATGGCTTCTATAAAAAAGATGAATTTGTGTTATTTGTCAATGGTGGCATAAACTGCATCGCATAGGTTGGTTTCGGAGATTTTCTATGGCAAGCAAAACGCTCTACGATAAATTGTGGGATGCCCACTTGGTGAAAGTGCGCGACGACGGCACCGCGCTGATTTATATCGATCGCCATTTGTTGCACGAAGTTACTTCGCCGCAAGCGTTTGAAGGGCTGCGTTTGGCGGGCCGCAAACCGTGGCGCATCGATGCCAATATCGCGACGCCCGATCACAACGTACCTTCGGATGTCGCCGAGCGGCGCGAAGGTATCGCCGGTATCGCCGACGAAGTGTCGCGTATTCAAGTGCAAACGCTCGATGAAAATTGCGCTGATTTCGGCATCGCCGAATTCAAAATCAACGATTCGCGTCAAGGCATCGTGCACGTTATCGGGCCTGAGCAGGGTCTTACATTGCCGGGCATGACGGTGGTGTGCGGCGATTCGCACACGGCGACGCACGGTGCGCTCGGCGCCTTGGCGCACGGCATCGGCACCTCCGAAGTCGAACACGTGCTCGCGACGCAGTGTTTGATGCAGAAGAAATCGAAAAATATGTTGGTGAAAATTAGCGGCAAACTCGGCCGTGGTGTCACCGCTAAAGATGTAATTCTCGCGGTGATTCGTAAAATTGGCACCGCTGGCGGCACCGGCTACGCGATCGAATTCGGCGGCGAAGTGATTCGCGCGATGTCGCTGGAAGGTCGCATGACAATTTGCAATATGGCGATCGAAGCCGGTGCGCGGGTCGGCATGGTCGCGGTCGATGAAATCACGTTGAATTATGTGAAAGGCAAACGTTACGCACCCAAAGGTGAATTGTGGGATCGCGCTGCGGCTTACTGGCGCACGCTGTACAGCGATGCCGGCGCGCAGTTCGATCGCGTCGTCGATATTCACGGCGCGTCAATCAAGCCGCAAGTCAGCTGGGGTACGTCGCCCGAGATGGTAGTCGCGATCGATGAATGCGTGCCCGATCCGCAAGAGTTCAGCGATGCAAATCAGCGCCGTGCGGCCGAGCGCGCGTTGGAATATATGGGTTTAAGTGCTGGCCAAGCGATTACTAGCATTCAACTCGATCGCATTTTTATCGGTTCGTGTACCAATTCGCGCATCGAAGATTTGCGCGCCGCAGCGGCAGTTGTCGAAGGCAAAAAAGTGGCGGCGACGATCAAGCAAGCCTTGGTGGTGCCGGGCTCGGGGCAGGTGAAGGCGCAGGCCGAAGCCGAAGGGCTCGATCAAGTATTTATTGATGCTGGCCTGGAGTGGCGCGAGCCGAGTTGTTCAATGTGCCTGGCGATGAATGCCGATAAATTATTGCCTGGCGAACATTGCGCGGCGACCTCTAACAGAAACTTCGAGGGGCGTCAGGGCTTCGGCGGTCGCACGCATTTGGTCAGCCCGGCGATGGCGGCAGCGGCGGCAATCGCTGGCCATTTTGTCGATGTCAGAGAGTTCGATGTACGCGAGGTGATGTTATGAAGCCGTTTACCGTATTGACCGGCATCGCTGCGCCGATGGATCGCGCCAACGTCGATACCGATATGATTATTCCGAAACAATTTTTGAAATCGATTAAGCGCAGTGGCTTCGGCCCGAATTTGTTCGACGAATTGCGCTATCTCGATCAGGGGCAACCTGGGCAGGATTCAAGCGGCCGACCGTTGAATAAAGACTTTCCGCTCAACTTTGCGCGCTACCAAGGCGCATCCATTTTATTGGCGCGCGATAATTTTGGCTGCGGTTCGAGCCGCGAGCACGCGCCATGGGCGTTGGAGGATTACGGTTTTCGCTGCGTGATAGCGCCGAGTTACGCCGATATTTTTTTCAACAACTGCTTCAAGAACGGTATTTTGCCGATCGTGTTGAGTCCGAATATAGTCGACAAACTATTCCAGCAGATGTACGCCAGCGAAGGTTATCAATTGATCGTCGATTTGGCGGAGCAAACGGTGCGCACGTCGAGCGGCGACGCGTTCGGATTTGAAGTCGGCGAGTTCAGTAAATATTGTCTGCTCAATGGCTTCGACGATATCGGTCTGACCTTGCAGGATGCCGATGCGATCAAAACGTTTGAACAAAATTGGCGGCAGCAATCACCGTGGTTGTTCGATACGTTCAGTAATTAACAACGTATTCATTAACGATGAATAGTGGGAGTATCGCAGTGAGTAGAAATATTTTAGTAATTTCAGGCGATGGTATTGGGCCAGAAATTACCGTCGAAACACGCAAAGTGTTGGATGTTATCAATCGACAGTTTGATTTGAATTTGCAGTTCGACGAAGCGCTGATGGGCGGCGCGGCAATCGATGCGACCGGCGTGCCGTTGCCTGATGTCACGCTTGCGAAAGCGCGCGCCTGCGACGCAATTTTATTCGCCGCGATCGGCGGGCCGAAGTGGGATAAGCTCGATCGCGCGATTCGTCCCGAAAAGGGTTTGTTGAAGTTGCGCTCGGAACTCGATTTATTCGGCAATTTACGGCCGGCGATTTTGTATCCGCAGTTGGCCGCTGCGTCGTCGCTGAAACCGGAAATTGTCGCGGGGCTCGATATTCTAATCGTACGCGAATTGACGGGTGGGATTTATTTCGGCGAGCCGCGCGGCATTCGCACATTGCCGAATGGCGAGCGCGAAGGTTTCAATACCGATAAATATTCGGAATCGGAAATACGTCGCGTGGGCAAGTTGGCGTTCGAGTCGGCGCGCAAGCGCGGCAAGAAAGTATGCTCGGTCGATAAGGCGAACGTGTTGGAATCGACCGTGCTGTGGCGCGAAGTGATGGAGGGGGTCGGCAAAGATTATCCCGACGTCGAGTTGAGCCACATGTACGTCGATAACGCCGCGATGCAATTGGTGCGCGCGCCGAAGCAATTCGATGTGATCGTCACGGGTAATTTATTCGGCGATATTCTGTCCGACGAGGCGGCGATGTTAACCGGCTCGATCGGCATGCTGCCGTCGGCGTCGTTGAACGAGCAGGGCGCCGGTATGTACGAACCGTGTCACGGTTCGGCGCCGGATATTGCCGGTCAAGGCAAAGCAAATCCGCTGGCGATGATTTTGTCGGCGGCGATGATGTTGCGTTACTCGCTGAATGCAGCCGATGCAGCCGATGCGATCGAGCGCGCCATCGGCAAGGTGTTAGATGCAGGACTGCGCACGCCGGATATTTATACGCCCGGTACCGAGCTGGTGAGTACATCGCAAATGGGCGATGCGGTGGCGAAAGCGTTAGCGAGCTAATTTATTGGTACGAACTTTATACCCATTCAGGTGAGCACAAATGAAAACTGTAGGTTTTGTCGGTTGGCGCGGTATGGTCGGTTCCGTGTTGATGGAGCGCATGCAGGCGGAAAATGATTTTGCGGCGATCGAGCCGGTATTTTTTACGACGTCGAATGTTGGCGGTGCGGGGCCGGATATCGGCAAACCAGTGGCGGCGTTGCAGGATGCGTACAATATCGACGCATTGAAAAAACTCGATGCGATTATTTCCTGCCAAGGAGGCGATTACACCACCGAAGTATTCGCGAAATTGCGTGCAGCCGGTTGGAATGGTTATTGGATCGACGCGGCATCGACACTGCGGATGGAAAGCGATGCGATCATCGTGCTCGATCCGGTCAATGGCGATTTGATTCGCGCTGGCGTTAAACGAGGCATCAAAAATTTTATCGGCGGCAATTGCACCAACAGCATTCTGTTGATGGGCATCAATGGGCTGTTTCGCGAAGGCTTGGTCGAGTGGGTTAGCTCGATGACGTATCAGGCAGCCTCCGGTGGCGGCGCCAATCATATGCGCGAATTGTTGAAAGGCATGGGCGTCATTCATGCGGTGGTCGCCGAGCAGTTGGCGACGCCGGCGTCGTCGATTATCGATATCGATCGCAAAGTCGCGCAAACGATTCGCGAAGATGTGCCGCACGAATTTTTTGATGCACCGCTGGCCGGGGGATTGATTCCGTGGATCGACAAACAACTCGATAACGGGCAATCGAAAGAGGAATGGAAGGGGCAGGCCGAGGTCAATAAAATTCTCGGTACGCAGACGACGATTCCGGTCGATGGTCTGTGCGTGCGCATCGGTGCGATGCGTTGCCATAGTCTTGCGCTAACACTGAAGTTGAACAAAGATTTGCCGCTAACGGAAATCGAAGCGTTAATTAAATCCGGCAATCCGTGGGTCAAATGGGTGCCGAACGAGCGCGCGATCACCGCGCAGGAGCTGACCCCTGCGGCGCTGACCGGTGGCCTGCAAATCGGTGTCGGCCGCGTGCGCAAGCTCAATATGGGCCCGCAATATGTGAGTGCTTTTGTAATCGGCGATCAATTGTTATGGGGTGCCGCCGAACCGTTGCGGCGCATGCTGCGCATTTTATTGGAGAGTTAATAACGTATGACCACATCGCGCCGGTTTTCGGTTGCAGTAGTTGGCGCCACCGGCGCCGTTGGCGAAGCATTGCTGGCGGCTTTGGCGGAAAGAAAATTTCCGGTCGATCAGTTGTACGCGTTGGCGCGCGCACCTGCGGTGGCAGAGGAGGACGACGAAGCCGCCAGTGTATTGTTCGCCGAGCGACCGGTGTTGTTAACGGCGCTCGACAAATTCGATTTTAGTCTTTGCACGTTGGCGTTTTTTTGCGCGCCGGCAGCGGTGGCAAAAAAGTACGCGCCGATTGCGATCGCCGCCGGTTGTAGCGTTATCGATGTTAGCGCGCAGTTTCGGTTGGATGCAGCGGTGCCACTACTCGCACCAGATGTTAACGCCGCTAGTCTCGATGGCGAGGCGAACGCGCGTCTCCTTGCGGGGCCCAGTGCAGCGGCGTTGCAAATCGCTAGCATTTTAAAGCCATTGGTAGCAGCGAGCGGCATTGTATCGATCGATGTCAGCATGCTAACTGCGGTTTCAGCGTTGGGCCGAGCGGGCGTCAACGAATTAGCCGGTCAAACCGCTCGGTTGCTGAATGCGCAGCCGGTCAAGCCGCAGGTGTTCCCCTCGCAGATCGCTTTCAATGCGTTGCCAGCGTTTGACGCAATCCATGAAAGCGGCTATACCCACGAGGAACTGCATATTGCCGCAGAAGTAAAAAAACTATTGGCGGATGAACGAATTGGCGTGAATGTTACGCAAATTTTTGTACCGGTATTTTACGGACACAGCCAGGTGATTCGAGTCGAGACGATGGCACCGCTCAGTGTGTCGGCGGCCGGCAAATTGCTCGCCGCCGCACCGGGTATCGAGCTGTCTAAATCGAAAAAACCTTTCGGCCCAATCGAGGTCGGTATCGATGGTGGTGCGATCAAGGTGGGGCGCATTAAGCAGGCGGTAGGCTCGGATCGCGTGCTGACATTGTGGGTGGTGGCTGACAATATTCGGAAAGGTGCGGCAGTTAATAGTGTGCAAATTGCCGAAACCTTGCTAAAACTGTATCTGTAACTAACATTTACGTCATTTAGTAGAGAACTATTCTAGCTTTCGAGCAGCGCGGTTTATAGTTTGTTAAACCCGCTAGCGACGAAATCAAACCTCTCAGCGAGACAACACAGGGTAGATAAAGATGGTGCGGAATAAGCTCGCCATGGCGGTTCTGGCATTGAGTGTGCTGCAAGTAAATGTTGCTGGCGCATTGGGTTTGGGGAATATGTCGGTTAAGTCGGCGCTCAACCAGCCGCTGAATGCCGATATTAAGTTGCTCGACATGGGCGATCTCGATGCCAGTCAGGTCAAGATCCAGTTGGGTAGTCCCGAAGAGTTTCAGCGCGCATCGGTAGAGCGCGACTTTTTCCTCACTAATCTTAAATTCAATGTCGAGCTTGATGGCCACGGCGGCGGTGTTATCCACATCGCGACTAGAGAGCCGGTGATCGAGCCCTATTTGAATTTTGTTATCGAAGCGCGTTGGCCGAACGGTCGTTTGCTGCGCGAGTTTGCGGTGCTGCTCGATCCGCCCACGTTTACTGCCAATCGCGCTGCCGAAGCGGTGGTGCCCGCGAAAACGACTGGCGCAGCAGCGAAGCCGACTCGAGTGCCGGTGCAGCCACCTACCGTGACCTCCGAGACGCCGGCACAAGCACCAACCGCCGCTGACACATCGTTGCCAGCCGCGCCCAAAAGTGGCGAATATCGGATCCAGGTTTACGACACGCTATCGAAAATCGCCGCTAAGTATAAGCCTGCTGGCGATGTCAGCATCGAGCAGACGATGATTGCGATCCAGCGTGCAAACCCGCAGGTATTTATTCGTAATAATGTCAATTTAATCAAATCCGGCTATGTGTTGCGTCTGCCGACTGCGGATGATGTGCGTGCGATCACTGCTACTCAAGCTTCGCAAGAAGTGGATGCGCAGAATAATGAGTGGCATGGCCGCGGTAGTGGTGGCCGCAGTGCGCCGGCAGCGACCGGACCACAACTCGATGCGAGCGCGCCGGAGCCGACTAGCAAGGAAGGCGGCTATAAAGAACAGGCTCGACTTTCGATTGCCGCGCCTGGCAATAGCGACAAGAGCTCGGTCGGCGAGGGTAGCGGCACCTCTGGGAAGGGCGTCGAAGCGCTGCGCGGTCAGCTCGCGCTCAGTCAAGAATCGCTCGAAAAAGGCAAGCGCGACAACCATGAAATGCAATCGCGACTTGATGACATGGAGCGGCAAATTGCTACGCTGCAGCGCCTCATTTCGCTGAAAGATGATCAAATGGCAGCGTTGCAATCGAAGCCGGGTGCGGATAGAGCGGCGGCGCAACAGGCTCAGGTACCAGCCGCCGCGGGTACCGCATCAGCGACGACACCCGCTGCACCAGCGACCGAACCAACCACTGCTCCCGTTCCCCCATCAACTACTGCTGTAGCCCCTGCTTCTACCCCGGCTGCCACTGCGCCCGTTAAACAGGCACCGGCTCCAGTGACTGGGATCGCAGCGCCTGGGCTGCTCGATCAATTAATGGCGAAACCGCTCTACGTCGGTGGCGCGGGTGCTTTGGTATTGCTGCTCGCCGGCCTTGCCATGCAGCGTCGTCGTCAAGCAGCTGCCGAAGAGCGCGAAGCGATGGGCGACTTGACGCTCGACGAACACGATAACTTTCAGCTCGATGACAGTATCGATTTCGAGCACGCCCACATCAGCGATGACGCGGTGAGCGCAGTGGCTGAGCCCGTCGGTAGCGGTGAGCAGCCGCGCGCTGCGGCGCCATCGCAGGCTGTGCGCTCGGAAACCGGCGATGCGATCGCCGAGTCGGATATCTATATCGCGTACGGTCGCTATCAGCAGGCGGTTGATTTGTTATCGCATGCGATCGATGCGGAGCCTACCCGTAGCGATTTACGGGTTAAGCTACTCGAAGTGTGCTTGGAAATGCGCAATAAAGACGCTTTCCGCCAACAATTCCTGGCCTTGCAAAGTCTTGGCGATGCCGATGCGGTGGCGCATGCCAAAGACTTGCTGTCCTCGGTGGACGGTGTGTCGGACTGGTTGGTTGATCTGCCGCAAACGGTGCAAACCTCTAGCGTCGCAACGGCAGGCGCGGTTGCGGTTGCGGTGGCGGCTGGCGTTGCGGCAGCGGTCGTTGCAGAGCGTGAGGCGGTTGCCATCCCCGAGCAATCATTTGCTGGCGATTCGTCGGTTGCGATAGCTGCCGACGATGAGCTGGCGCTGGATCTCGACAACGATTTCGAATTCGATGCCGATCTGAGCGATGTAGCCGCTGTGTCGGCGACCGAGTTGCCCGCTAGCATGGATTTTGAGCTACCTGAGCTCGACGCCGATTTGACCGATACCGAGCTGACCGATAGCGAAGGATCAGATTTCAAGTTTGATTTGGACGACGAGCTTGATGATGTCTCGCCAGTGCGTTCGGTATCGTTTGATCTCGATGCCACATCGATCGAGTTGCCCGGCGAGTCGGCCGGATCTGCGAGTTTAGGCGCCGAGCAAAGCATCGATATCGGTGCGGGCGCCGAGCTGGATTTGGACTTAGAGCACGACGATCTCGATTTGGCATTCGGTGAAATGGAAACCGGTAATCTCAGCGACTTGGAGGAGCTGTCCGACGCATTGGGTAGTCTCGATGAGGTGCCTATCGCTACGACTCCGTCATTCGATCTCGGCGCCGATTTAAGCAGCGATTTGGACGCCGATTTGAGCGGCACCGATCTCACCGATGAATTCGATCTCGGCAATGTCGAAGCCGAGTTGCCCGACATCGAGCGCCTCGATCTGGCGCCGCAGCAGGCTGCGGCACCATCCCTCGATACAGCGTCCTTTGAACCAACGTTTACCAGCGACACGGCCGAAGCAACTGCCGGCGACGAGCCCGATGAGTTTGATTTCCTGGCGGATGCCGACGAAATAGCAACCAAGCTCGATCTGGCACGCGCCTATATCGACATGGGTGATACTGAAGGGGCCAAGGATATTCTCGACGAAGTCGTGCAAGAGGGTACCGATACCCAAAAGCAGGAAGCGTCTACGCTGCTTAGTCGCATCGGTTGATCGTGCTGCGAGCGCTGTCGGCGAGTTGCGCCGCTGGAGATCGTGTCGCACTGGCGTTGGAGTACGAGGGTAGTGAGTTTTTTGGGTGGCAGACGCAGCACCAGTTGCGTCTGCCCACCGTTCAGGAAACGGTACAAGCGGCGCTCAGCCGCATTGCCGCGACACCGATCAACATCATCTGCGCCGGTCGCACCGATACTGGCGTGCACGCCAGCCATCAAGTTGTCCATTTCGATACGCCGGTCGCGCGCGGTGAATCTGCGTGGGTGCTCGGCGGCAACACCCATTTACCATCGAGTATCGCGATCAAATGGGCGCGGCCGGTATCCAACGATTTCAGCGCACGCTTTTCGGCGAGTGCCCGCCGCTATCGCTACGCGATACTCAATCGCGCTTTGCGCTCGGCACATATGCCGCATCTGACCACGTTGATTCATCAACCACTCGATGCGACATTGATGCATAGCGAAGCACAATGCCTACTTCGTGAGCATGATTTTTCGGCGTTTCGCGGCGCGGGCTGCCAATCCAGCACGCCGATGCGCAACGTGCATTTTGTCGAGGTGAGGCGCGTCGGCGATTATGTGATCGTCGATATTCAGGCGAATGCTTTTTTGCTGCATATGGTGCGCAATATCGTTGGCACCTTGGTCGCCGTCGGCAGCGGTCGGAAACCGCCCGGCTGGACTGCGGAAATTCTTGCCGGGCAGGATCGAACGCGTGCGGCGCCGACCGCGCCGCCGCACGGTCTCTATCTGGTCGATGTGATCTATCCCGAACAATTCAATTTGCCTAAAGCCACGCTTGGCCCCGCATTTCTGGCGCCACTGTTGGCGTGTTAAACGATTCGCTCGAAACGCATCACGCTGCGTAACAACCGCTAAAAAGCAGGCAGTTTAGTGGTCGATCTGGTACGATTCGCCTTTATTTTATGCACGGCTCTGTGATGGGATCGCGCCGCACTCGCGTTAAAATCTGTGGAATTACTCGCGTCGAAGATGCGCTGGCGGCGGTACACGCCGGAGCGGATGCGATCGGCCTGGTATTTTATGCGCAGAGTCCGCGCGCGGTGACTGCGGAGCAAGCGCGCGCCATTTGCGCCGCGTTGCCGCCTTTTATCAGCACGGTCGGTTTGTTTGTTGATGCTGAAGCGACTGCGGTGAAATCGGTGTTGCAACAGGTGCCGCTCGATCTACTGCAATTTCACGGTATCGAAACGCCGGAGTACTGCCAACAATTTGCGCGCCCGTTTCTTAAAGCGCTGCGAATGCGCGAGGCAATCGATGTCGCTGCGGTGCGCGCGGAGTTTCATGCGGCACGCGCGTTGTTGCTCGATACGTATCGGCCCGGCGTGCCGGGTGGCACCGGCACCGCATTCGATTGGCAGCGCGTGCCGCGCGCATTATCTGCGCAAATTGTATTGGCAGGCGGCTTAAATCCGCTGAATGTCGCGGCGGCAATTCAACAAGCGCGACCGTACGCGGTCGATGTCAGCGGTGGCGTCGAAAGCGCACCCGGCATCAAAGACGCACAACAAATACACGAATTTATCGCGGCGGTAAGCCGCGCCGACCAATCGGTAGATTCGTCGGTAAATACGTCCGTAAATACTGTCGGTAAATACTAAATGGAGCACACAGTGACTGAACCCGCTTTAGCAGCGATCGATTATGCGGCGATGCCAGATGCGCGCGGCCACTTTGGTCCGTACGGCGGCAAATTCGTCGCCGAAACATTGATGTGCGCGTTGGATGAGCTGGAGAGTGCGTACAATAAATTAGCCGCAGACACTGGTTTTCGTGCCGAGTTTGATCGCGATCTCGCGCATTATGTCGGTCGTCCTTCGCCGCTGTATCACGCCGAACGTTGGAGTAAACAACTCGGCGGCGCGCAAATTTATTTGAAGCGCGAAGATCTCAATCACACCGGTGCACACAAAATCAACAACACCGTCGGTCAGGGATTGCTCGCGAAATACATGGGCAAAAAGCGCGTCATTGCCGAGACCGGCGCCGGTCAACACGGTGTTGCGACGGCGACCATTGCGGCCCGTTTCGGTATGCAGTGCCAGGTGTACATGGGTGAAGAAGATGTGCATCGGCAATCGTTGAATGTGTATCGGATGAAATTGCTCGGCGCCGAAGTGATCCCGGTCAAATCCGGTTCGCGCACATTGAAAGATGCAATGAACGAAGCATTGCGCGATTGGGTCACCAACGTCGATCACACGTTTTACATTATTGGCACCTGTGCTGGGCCGCATCCGTATCCAAAAATCGTGCGCGATTTTCAATCGATCATCGGCCGCGAAGCGTTGCAACAGTGTCGCGATATGACTGGACGCCTACCCGATGCATTAGTCGCCTGCGTCGGCGGCGGCTCGAATGCGATCGGTTTATTTCATCCATTTCTGCGCGAAAATTCGGTGCAAATGTATGGCGTCGAAGCGGCCGGTTACGGCATTGCTTCGGGTCGTCACGCGGCGCCATTGAATGCCGGTCTACCGGGAATATTGCACGGTAATCGTACTTATCTGATGCAGGACGAAGACGGCCAAATCATCGAAACGCATTCGGTATCCGCAGGTCTCGATTATCCCGGCGTAGGCCCGGAACATTCGTGGTTGAAAGATATCGGTCGCGTGAATTATGTCGCGATCGATGATGAAGAAGCGCTAACGGCGTTTCGCACGCTGACGCAGATCGAAGGTATTATGCCGGCGTTGGAACCGAGTCACGCGCTCGCGTATGTCAGTAAACTAGCGCCGACGATGCGTAAAGATCAAACCATCGTTGTCAATTTATCGGGTCGCGGCGATAAAGATATTCACACTGTTGCTGGCATCGATGGCATCACGCTTTAATTGATTAAATTGAAATGCTTCGAGGAATCGGTCGTTGAGTCGAATTGCAAAAAAAATGGCGCAGCTGCACGCGCAAGGTCGTACTGCGGTAGTTCCGTATATCGTGGCTGGCGATCCGCAGCCTGCGGTGACGGTACCGTTTTTGTTGGAGTTGGTGCGTCAGGGGGCTGACATCATCGAACTCGGCGTGCCGTTTTCCGATCCGATGGCCGAGGGCCCGGTGATTCAATTGGCGCACGAGCGCGCGCTAACGCATCGCATCGGTTTGCGCGGTGTGTTGGCGATGGTGGCCGAATTTCGACGCAGCGATAACGATACGCCAGTGGTGTTGATGGGCTACGCCAATCCGGTCGAGCGCATGGGTTACGCGCAATTTGCCGATGCGGCGTTGGCTGCTGGCGTCGATGGTTTGTTGACTGTGGATATGCCGCCGGAAGAATCGGGCGCGCTGAATAGCGAATTAAAACGCGTCGGCATCGACAATATCTTTTTGCTGGCGCCGACGACTACCGAAGCGCGCATTCGCCACATCGCCGAATTGGCGAGCGGTTATTTATACTGTGTGTCGCTGAAAGGCGTCACCGGCGCCGGGCATTTGGATGTCGACGCGGTGCGTGCGATGTTGCAAAAAATTAAAGCGATCACCGAGCTACCGATTGCGGTCGGCTTCGGCATCAAAGATGTCGAATCGGCCACTGCGATTGCGCGCATTGCCGAGGGTGTGGTGATCGGTAGTGCGCTGGTCGAGCGTGTTGCGCAGGCCGCGCAACAAGGCAAAAGCGGTGCGGAGTTAACGATTGCTGCGACAACGTTGATCGGTGCGATTCGACGCGGCGTCGATGCCTCTACCAATAGTTAAAACTTATTTTATTCAAGAGATTCTGTGATGAGTTGGATCGATAAAATTGTTCCCGCCTTGAATCGCTCGGATGCAAAGGAACGCCGCAACAGCGTTCCCGAAGGTCTATGGAAGAAATGCCCGAAGTGCGATGCGGTGTTGTATCGCCCGGAGTTGGAAAAAGCATTCGATGTCTGCCCGAAATGCGATCATCACCTGCGCATCGATGCGCGCCAGCGGCTCGATATTTTTTTAGATGCCGATGGTCGCGAAGAAGTATGCACCGAAGTAAAACCGGTGGATCGTCTTAAATTTAAAGATATCAAAAAATATAAAGATCGTCTGACTCAGGCGCAAAAAGAAACTGGCGAGCAGGACGCGTTAGTCGCGATGCGCGGCACGTTGAAATTGATGCCGTTGGTAGTCACTGCCTTCGAATTTAAATTTCACGGCGGTTCGATGGGCTACGCGGTCGGCGAGAAATTTACGCGCGCGGCCAATATCGCGTTGGAGCAAAAAATTCCGTTTGTGTGTTTTTCTGCATCGGGCGGCGCACGCATGCAAGAGGCGTTGATTTCGCTGATGCAAATGGCGAAGACCAGTGCGGTGTTGGAGCGCTTGAAACAAAATGGCGTGCCGTATATTTCGGTGTTGACCGATCCGATTTACGGCGGCGTGTCGGCGAGCTTGGCATTGCTGGGCGATATCAATATCGCCGAGCCTGGTGCGCGCGCTGGGTTTGCCGGCCCGAATATTATCGAGCAAACGATTCGCCAAAAATTGCCGCCAGGTTTTCAGCGCAGCGAGTTTTTGCTGGAGCACGGCGCCATCGATATGATCGTGCACCGTCGCGATCTGCGCGATACCATCGCGCGGCTGCTAGCCGCGTTTATGCATCAGTCGTCTTTGCAAGGGCCGTCTTCGCAACAGTCGTCGGTAGCCTGAACGCGGATCATGCAACAGCGCACTCTCGAGGGCTGGCTGGCGTGGATGGAGGTGCAGCATCCGCGCCAAATCGAGCTGGGTCTGGAGCGGGTCGCTGCAGTTGCAGCGCACCTAACAGTTAATCTCAGCGGCGTCGCGGTGATCACCGTCGGCGGTACTAACGGCAAAGGCTCGTGCGTCGCGTTTCTCGATGCGATTTTGCGCGCGCAAGGTTATCGCGTCGGCACTTATACCTCACCCCATCTGCTACGTTACAACGAGCGCATTTGCATCGATGGTACGCCGGTCGACGATGCGCAATTGTGCGCGGCGTTCGAAGCGGTAGCAGCGGCACAACACGGTATTTCGCTGACCTATTTTGAATTCGGTACGCTCGCCGCACTTTGGTTGTTGCAGCGTGCTGCGCTGGATGTGATCGTGCTCGAAGTTGGTCTCGGCGGTCGTCTCGACGCGGTCAATATTATCGATGCAAATGTTGCCGTGTTAACCACCATCGATCTCGATCATCAAGATTGGCTGGGTTTCGATCGCGAGTCGATCGGCTTCGAGAAAGCCGGTATTTATCGCGCACAGGTGCCGGCGATTTGTGCTGATCCCGAGCCGCCGCGCTCGGTTGTCGAACACGCACATCGCATTGATGCGCAGTGGTATCCACTCGGTAACTCTTTTACGTTTAGCGAGCAGCAGCAGACGTGGGATTGGCATGGTGCCGGATTGCCGCATGCCGCGTACTATCAAGCGTTACCGTTGCCCTCGCTGCCATTGCCGAGTGCCGCTGCGGCATTGGCTGCGTTACAGTGCCTATCATTATCGGTTAGCGAATCCGCAATTCGGCGCGGTATTGCTGCCGCAACTTTGCCGGGTCGTTTTCAACAAGTGCAATGGCGCGGCGTCGATATTATTTTGGATGTCGCGCACAACCCCCAGGCTGCACGTTCGTTGACGGCACGTCTGCAACGCACGCCGCGTTACACGCGTGCAGTATTCGCGATAATGTCGGATAAAGATGTGAGCGCGGTAATCGAGGCGTTGGCGACGACGATCGACCACTGGCATCTGGGCGATTTAATCGATAATGCACGCGCGCTCGATGCCGATGCATTGGCCAGCAAATTACGCGCGCAGAATATTTTTGCTGTGAGTGTTGCAGCGACTATTGCGCAGACGTTTAGTGCGGCGTTACAGCAAGCGAAGCCGGGCGAGCGCGTGGTCGTCTTCGGTTCATTTTTTACCGTGGCCGCAGTGCTGGCCCAACTGCAACAAGAGGGGATAGTCGATGGCGACCGATAGTTTAAAGCAGCGCTTAGTCGGTGGTGCTACGTTGCTGGTGGTGGCGGTGATCGCGTGGTTTTGGCTGCTGAGTGCGGATAGTCCGATCGATCCGGTGGCGCGCGAATCGCAAATTCCGGCAGCGCCAGATATAAAACCGTTTACCGTGCCGGAGCCGAGCGCGCCGGCCGGGATTGAGCCGATCGGTAGCGAGCGCGATTCGCAGCCGGTCGCGCAGCCTGTGCAGCCTGCTGTAAAAGCAGCGCCGGTACCGCTGCCTGCGTCCGCCCCAAAAATAGCGTCACCCAAACCGCAACCGCTACGCGAGGCAGCGAGTGCGACCAAGGCGGTGCCTAAGGTTGATACAAAAGTTGAAAAAAGCAGCAAGCTTGTGGCGGAGACATTTCAACTCGATCAGCACGGTTTGCCGATTGCGTGGGTAGTGCAAGTCGGGTTGTTCTCGACGCAGACGAGTGCCGATAAAATCAAAGCGACGTTGCTGGCGAAGGGTTTTAAAGCGTACAGCGAGCCGTTCAAGAGCGATAAGGCGAACGGCATCAAAGTATTCGTCGGGCCAAAATTGAGCCGCGAGCGCGCCGATGCGCAGAAAAAAGCCATCGATCAATTGTTGAAAACCAATAGCATGGTGGTGCGATTTACTGCGCACTAAATCACAGTTATCGCTAAGTTTTCAGCGTTTGCCAAGCTCACAATGCGCGCCAATTTCATCGGTGCCGAGGTGCTGCCGTTAACCGCGCTCTGCTACAATGCGCGCCTCCTTCGCTGCAGCGGGTTGTGCCGTGACGTCATTCAGCTTGTTTGATTGGATTAGGGTTGATTGGGCTCGTGCTGATTGGAATTGGGCCGATTGGAGCATCGTCGCGATCGTCGGCGTCTCCTGTCTGATCAGTTTATTGCGCGGCTTTGTCAAAGAAGCGCTATCGATGGTGGCGTGGATACTCGCGACATTTGTTGGCATCACCTTTCACGAGCGCCTCGCCGCAGTGTTCGCCAAGTGGATCAGCACGCCTTCGCTGCGATTAATAGTCGCGTTTGCCGTGCTGTTCGTGCTGACATTATTGCTCGGCGCCATTATTAATAAATTACTGCATACGTTGATTTCTGCGAGCGGCCTCGGCGGCCTCGATCGGCTGCTCGGCATGGTGTTTGGTTTGACGCGCGGGTTATTGATCGTGCTCGCGTTGGTGATGTTGGTGCCGATGGCGGTACCGGTGCAGCAGGATGCGTGGTGGTATCAGTCCGCGTTGATACCGCATTTTGAACAATCGGAAAATTTGGCCCGCGAAGTGTTTGCCGAAGTGATGGGTTGGAGCAAGACGCTGGCGCACAAATTACCGGGTAAAGCGTCGTAGTTAATTGTGAAGCGACGGCAGTTAAATTATCGCAACTGATCCAGTAGCCAGGAGTACAGAACACATGTGTGGCATCGTGGGTATGGTCGCAAAAGGCAATGTGAACCAGGAGCTGTACGACGCGTTGACCGTGTTGCAGCACCGCGGACAAGACGCTGCCGGCATCGTCACCTGCCATCGCGGCAAGTTCAATCTGCGCAAAGATAATGGCCTGGTGCGCGATGTATTTCATACCCGCCATATGCAACAGCTGGTCGGCAATATCGGTGTAGGTCACGTGCGCTATCCGACTGCAGGTACGTCGAGCCGCGCCTTAGCGCAACCGTTCTACGTCAATTCGCCGTACGGCATCGCGCTCGCGCACAACGGCAATTTGACCAACGCTGAAGCGTTGAGCCGCGAAATATTTCAATCGGATCTTCGTCATCTCAATACCGAATCGGATTCCGAAGTATTGTTGAACGTGTTCGCGCACGAATTGCAACGGCTCGGGAAATTAGTGCCGAGCGCGGATGATATTTTTGCTGCGGTCGCCTGCGTACACGAGCGTTGCCGCGGCGGTTATGCGGTGGTGGCGATGCTTGCCGGTTACGGCATCGTCGGTTTTCGCGATCCGAACGGCATTCGCCCGATCGTGCTCGGCAAGCGCGAAACCGCGCAGGGCACCGAATATATGCTCGCGTCGGAAAGCGTTGCGTTCGATGTGATCGGGTTTACGTTGGTGCGCGATATCGAACCCGGCGAAGCGATTTATATCGATGTCGATGGCAATCTCAGTTCCCGCCAGTGCGCCGCCAATCCGCGCTTGTCGCCGTGTATTTTCGAGCACGTGTATTTTGCGCGCCCCGATTCGATTATGGACGGCGTCTCGGTGTACAAAGCGCGGCTGCGTCAAGGCGAAAAGCTCGCCGAAAAAATTCTGCGCTTGCGGCCCGATCACGATATCGATGTGGTGGTGCCGATTCCCGATTCGAGTCGCGTCGCCGGGCAATCGCTAGCGCACAAATTAGGCGTTAAGTTTCGCGAAGGTTTGGTGAAAAATCGTTACATCGGCCGCACGTTTATTATGCCGGGGCAGAGCCAACGCAAAAAATCGGTGCGTCAGAAATTGAATGCGATCGGCCTCGAATTTCAAGGCAAAAATGTATTGCTGGTCGATGACTCGATTGTGCGCGGTACGACTTGTCAGCAAATTATCGAACTCGCGCGCGATGCTGGCGCGCGCAAAGTGTACTTTGCCTCGGCGTCGCCGCCGGTGCGCCATCCGAACGTGTACGGTATCGATATGCCGACACCGCAAGAGTTGATCGCGCACGGCCGCACCGACGACGAAGTGTGTCGTTTGATCGGCGCGGACTGGTTGGTGTATCAGGATTTGCCGGATTTAATCGCCAGCTCGGCCGAGGGCAGCCCGAAAATCAAACAATTCGATTGCGCGGTGTTCGACGGCAATTATGTCACCGGCGATGTCGATCGCAATTATCTCGATCGTCTCGCCAATGCCCGCAACGATGACAACAAAGCGCGCAGTCAAAGCGAAGTGGACGATACCGGCGGTAGCATCGTCGGTTTGCACAATGCGATTTTGTAGATAACGCGTTTTTGCAAACAATGGAATTTGTAAATACGCGGTTTGGTTAATAGGTGAATGGCATATGTCTAGCAAGGAAAAGTCTAGCAAGGAGGAATCTAACAAGGAGGCTCAGCGGCGCGAAGCGCTCAAAGCCGCGCGTCTGGATACCGTCGCGATTCGCGCTGGCCATGTGCGCAGCGCAGAGGGCGAGCACAGCGAAGCGATGTTCCTGACTTCAAGCTATGTGTTCGATAGCGCGGCGCAAGCTGCTGCGCGCTTTGACGGCAGCGAGCCGGGCAATGTCTATTCGCGCTACACCAATCCTACCGTGCGCACATTTGAAGAACGTCTCGCGGCACTCGAAGGCGCCGAGATGGCAGTCGCCACCGCATCGGGTATGGCCGCTATTTTGAGCGTTTGTGTGGCGCTGTTGAAATCTGGCGATCACGTCGTCTGTTCGCGCAGTGTATTCGGCACCACCACAGTGGTATTCACCAAATATCTAGCCAAGTTTGGCATCGAAACCACGTTCGTGGCGCTGACCGATAACCGCGCGTGGGCGGCTGCGATCAATGCCAATACCAAATTATTATTTTTGGAAACGCCATCGAACCCGCTCAACGAAGTCGCCGATATTGCAGCGCTGTCGACGCTGGCAAAACAGCGCGGTTGTCTGTTGGTGGTCGATAATTGTTTCTGCACGCCGGCGTTACAAAAACCGCTCGAACTCGGCGCCGATATTGTCGTGCACTCGGCTACCAAATACCTCGACGGTCAAGGCCGCTGTCTCGGTGGCGCAGTGGTCGGTCGTCGCGAACAGATGAACGAAGTGCTGGGCTTTTTACGCTCGGCCGGTCCGACGATGAGTCCGTTTAACGCGTGGGTATTTTTAAAAGGCCTCGAAACGCTGCGCTTGCGAATGGATGCACACAGTCGCAATGCGTTAGAGCTCGCGCAGTGGCTGGAACAACAAAGCGGCATCGAGCGCGTATTTTACGCGGGGCTCGAATCGCATCCGCAACATGCGCTCGCGGCTAAACAACAGCGTGGCTTCGGCGGCGTGCTGGCGATTCGCGTGCGTAGCGATGCTGCAATTAGTGCAAGAGAAGCCGCGTGGCGCTTTATCGATGCAACGCTGATCTGTTCGATCACGGCGAATCTCGGCGATGTTAAAACGACGATCGTGCATCCGGCCACCACCACGCACGGTCGCATCAGTGAAGCCGAGCGCGCTGCTGCCGGCATCACCGACAATATGATTCGCATCGCCGTCGGTCTCGAAGATATCGACGATTTAAAAGACGATATGCGCCGCGGCCTCGCAGCGCTGTAGATATTCTGGCAACAGGTTGTGCGCGATGGATACGGACGAATCGATCAATATCTACGGCGAGCCGCTGCAATCTTGCAGCGAGAGGCCGATCACCGGTTTTTTTCGCGATGGTTGCTGCAACACCAACACGCAAGATGTTGGCTCGCATACCGTGTGCATCGAAGTGACCCAAGAGTTTTTGGAGTATTCGCGCTTTAAAGGCAACGATTTATCGACGCCGCTGCCCGAGTACAATTTTCCGGGGTTGAAGCCCGGCGATCGCTGGTGTTTGTGCGCGGCGCGCTGGCTCGAAGCGTATCGACACGAGATGGCGCCGCGCGTGTATCTTGCCCGTTCGCATCGCAAAGCCACCGAAATTATTCCGCTGGAAATTTTGCGCCAGTTTGCCGTCGATTTGAACTAATCGTGCCGTCGATTTGAACGAATCGCACTGCCGATTTGAGCTAGTCGCGATCGCTGGGTGGTGGCTCGACGTGCAGTTTATCGAGCTCCTCGCGCACTTCGCCGAAGCGACTCAATTTTTGCGGCGCGTGCGACGCCAGATAGCACAGGCCGCCGAACTTAATCAGCTTCGCAATCAATAACACGGCGCCAATTTCCACCATCGGTGTGCCAGCAATCGCGGCGATAATTACCGGCGGCTGTTGCGGAAAAGGGGCGAGGCCTGCAAAGAAAACGACCCACGATCCGTACACGGCAAAAAATTGATGCGTCGAATTCCAGATCGCGCTGTCGAGCATCGCTGGAAAATAGGCGGCGATAAATGAAAATCCTAGCCGCTGCGCTAAGTAACCGAGAATCGACAGACCGAGCCAAGAGCCGAACGTGGTCCATAGTGCGATTACAAGCCAACGGCGCGGCGCGAGTAGTACGCTGGAAACCATTAGGCCGATCGTCGGGATGACGATCACAAAGTGATCGATGCCCGCCAGCAGTGAAAGCAATGGACCATACCACCAGCGGCATACAAATTTTTCCAGCGCCTTGAAACGATCAAACAGTTTTTTCATGTAAAAATCGGCGCCTTTGCGGTTACTTCGCACGAATTAGAGTAGCAGTATTATATTAGCGAAATTGACGACATGATAATGACATCGACGCGCGTATTAATCATCGGCTACGTGTGGCCCGAGCCGCGTTCGTCGGCGGCCGGTTCGCAGATGTTGCAATTGATCGAGCAATGTTTGTTGCAACATTGGACGATCACGTTTGCGAGCCCGGCGCAGCCCGGGGTGCAACGCGCGGATTTATCGGTGCTCGGTGTTGCCGAGCAAGCGATAGCACTGAATTGCAGCAGCTTCGATAGCTGGGTGTGTGAGTTGCAACCCGACATCGTTATCTTCGATCGCTTTATGATGGAAGAACAATTCGGTTGGCGCATCGCCGAGCAATGCCCGCAGGCGCTGCGCGTATTGGCATCCTCCGATCTGCACTGCCTGCGCGAAGCGCGCCAGCAGCAGTTGCGCTTGGCGCTGCGCGAAGAACGTTTAGGCGACGGACAGCTGCTACCAAAACCATCGCCGACCGAACTTTATGCTGGTATGGCCGCGCTGGATATTACACAACGCGAAATCGCCGCGATTTTTCGTAGCGATTTAACGCTGCTGGTTTCGGAATTTGAAATCGAATTGCTTATGCAGCATTTTCAGGTGCCGGAATTTTTACTCGCGTACTGTCCATTGTTACCCGAACAACCACATATCGCGGCGTGGCCAATTTTTACCGAGCGCGCGCATTTCATCAGCATCGGTAATTTTTTGCACGCGCCGAATTGGGATGCCGTGTTGCTGCTAAAGGAAACGTTGTGGCCATTATTGCGCGCACGATTACCGCAGGCGCAGCTGCATGTGTACGGCGCCTATCCGCCGCAAAAAGCGTTGGAGCTGCATAATCCTGCGCAGGGTTTTTATGTATTGGGTTGGGCCGAAGATGCACTCGCGGTGATGCGCAATGCGCGCGTTTGTTTGGCGCCACTGCGCTTTGGTGCCGGCATCAAAGGTAAATTGATCGATGCGATGCTGAGCGGCACACCGAGTGTGACGACAACGATTGGCGCCGAAAGTATGCGTATCTGTGACTCGGCTGATGGCAGCGAGTCGGTATGGAGTGGCGTGGTGGCCGATACCGCACAAGATTTTGTCGATGCTGCGGTACAGTTATACGAAAATGCGACGCAGTGGCAGCGTGCGCAACAGCATGGTCTGCGTATATTGCAGCAACGTTTTGATAAGCAGCGCTTCGGCGCCGCGTTGATCGAGCGCCTACAGCAAGCGCTCGCACAGCTTGAATCAAATCGCCGTGCTAATTTTATCGGCGCAATGCTGCAACATCATCAGCATAAGAGCACGCACTATATGGCGCGCTGGATCGAGGCAAAAAATATTGAAGCGAAAAATGCCATCAAAGCGACATGACATCGATTTGACGGTGTCGATGGTTGTATAAAACACAGAAGCGTTGTACAACTAGCAACTAATATTAACTAACCGTTAGTATTGATCGAAAAAATCTAAGACGGTCTCCGTAAATTGAGAGCCGCAGTCGGCACCACACGGGAGTGAGAAGGATGTCTCATCGCGATAGTCGCCCATCGGATCAGCGCGAGCCGAATGATTGTTTGCTCGCGCTGCGCAAAACCGCCTCGCAAGCAATGCACGATGCAATGTTGTCGTGTGCGAATCTGCACGAAGTCTACCAACTGATTACATCGCGAGCCGCGGCAGCATTACAGGTGGCGCGCGTTGGCATTTGGTTATTCGATGAATCGCGTGAGTGGCTCAATTGTGCGGATCTGTTTTTATTGATGACCGAGGCACATGAAAGCGCTGCGCCGTTATCGGTCGTCGCTTATCCAGTTTACATTGCTGCGATCTCGACCGATCAACTGGTGGTGGTCGATGACGCCTGTCGCGATCCGATCACTGCCGAGTTGGCAGAAAGTTATTTGCAGCCGTTGGGGATAAGCTCGATGCTCGACGCGCCGATTGTGCGCGATGGTGGTACGATCGGCGTCGTTTGTTGCGAGCATATCGGCCCGTTGCGCGACTGGTTGCCCGGCGAATTAGCGTTTGCCGAAACGATGGCGGATTTTGTCGCGCTGTCGATCGAATCGACCGAACGTCGGCAACACGAAGCAGAAAAATTGCGGCTCGCATCGATCATCGAAGCGATGCCCGATTTGGTGGCAACGGTGCGCCCCACCGGCGAGCCGACGTATTTGAATCAAGCCGGTCGCGATTTACTCGGGATGGTCGCTAGCGATCGCCTCGAAGATTTTAACGTGCGCGCGATTTACAGCGCGGAGCATTGGCAGCAGCGCCAGCAGACGGTGATGCCCATTGCGTTGGCGCAGGGCAGTTGGAACGGCGAGACTGAAATAATTACGTCTGGCGGTGCAGTCATTCCGGTTTGGCAAACGGTGATTGTGCACCGCGATCAACACGGCGCGGTGCAATATCTGTCGTCGATTATGCGCGATTTACGCGAACAAAAGCGCATCGAAATGGAGTTGCGCCAGCGCGAGCAGATGTTGCAGCAGCTCAACAGCGAACTCGAGCTGCGCGTTGCAGAGCGCACCAAGCAGCTCGAAAATCTGAATCAAAATTTAGAAACGTTTGCGTTCTCGGTGTCGCACGATTTGAAAGCGCCGCTGCGCGGTATCGATGGCTATAGTCGCCTGTTGTTGGAGGAGTATCGTGCGCAGCTGCCGGAGGAGGCGCAGGGTTTTGTCGATAATATTCGCAATGCCACCGGCCAAATGCACCAAGTTATCGATCGCATTCTTACTGAACTCGAACACGATATTCATAAACACCATTTACAGATCGACGATCGCATCGAAGATGTACAGCTCGAAACCGATTTGGATTGCATGATGCAAATTATGCGAAATTTGATCGATAACGCGGTTAAATTTTCCGCCGCTGCCGAGCAGCCGAAAATTGAGTTATCGATGCAGCTAAAAGCCGCCAGCATGGTGTTGTGCGTGAAAGATAACGGCTGCGGTTTCGATATGAAATATCACGAGCGCATTTTCACTATTTTTCAGCGCCTACATCGCAGCGATGAGTACCCCGGCACCGGCGTTGGCTTGGCAATTGTGATCAAGGCGGCAGAGCGCATTGCCGGCCGCGTGTGGGCGATTAGCCAACCCGGTAGTGGCGCCGCATTTTTTTTGGAGATTCCGTATGTCCACTGAACTGCGATCGATTCTGCTGGTGGAAGACAATCCGCTGGATATCGATCTCACCAAGCGCGCTTTCGCCAAACGCAATTTAGCGAACCCGATTGAATTGGCGCGCGATGGCGAAGAGGCGATGCAATGCATCGATAGCTGGGAGCGCGGGCAGCAACCGCCCGCACTGATTTTACTCGATTTGAAGTTGCCAAAAATCGACGGCCTCGATGTGCTGGCACGGCTAAAAAATCACGAACTATTTAAAATGATACCGGTGGTGGTGTTGACAACTTCGGCGGAGGATCGCGACGTGCAGGCGGCTTATCGACTCGGTGCTAATTCGTACATCATCAAGCCGGTGAGTTTTGAAAAATTTATGGAAGTCGCCGAAAGTATCGAAGTGTACTGGGGCGTGATGAATCACCCGTGGGTGCAAGACCATTTATCACCTCATTAATTATCTGCCTTATGCAAAGGCTGCGCTACGTAGTGGAAAAAATTCGTAGCGAAAACTTGTAGCGAGAATTTGGAGCCGTAGCTATGCGAGCGCTGTATGTCGAAAATAACGAGCAGGATGTCGATTTAACGCGGCGCGCATTAGCGCGCGCCACTCCGCCGATCGCCGTCGATATTGCGATCACGGTGGCGGAGGCGATCGATAAACTGGCCAACGCAGCGGCCGATTACAATTGGGTGTTGTTCGATCTGAATTTGCCCGATGCCGACGGTTTGCAGGTGTTGCGCTACGTACGCGAACAGCGCCTGTCAATTGCGGCGATTGCGGCGATTGCGGTGACCGGCACTGGCGATGAGCACGCGGTGATTCATGCGCTGAAGATGGGCGTCGACGATTATATTATCAAGCAGGGTGATTACCTTGATGGCTTGGCGGGTACGCTGCAAGCCATTCAAAAACGTTCCGCTTTTTCGTCGCACAATAAGCTGCTCAATGTGCTGTATGCCGAGGACGATATTCACGATGCGCTGCTCGCCACCCGTTACCTATCGAATAAAGCGCCTTATCTGAATCTCGATATCGTGAACAGCGATCGCGAAGTTCTGCAAAGGCTAAAATCTGCTGCGCCGTCTTACGATGTGCTGTTGTTGGATTATCGGCTCGCTAACAGCGATGCGTTGGAATTGGCTGCGTATATTCGCAATCAGCTGTGCATGGATATCCCCATTGTCATCGTGACGGGTAAAGGCTCGGAGGCCGCCGCTGCGCGCGCATTGCGCGTGGGGGTGACCGATTACTTAATCAAAGACGACAGTTATTTGCAGCGCCTGCCAGCGGTGATCGAGTTTGCGTATGCGCGTTCGCAGTTAACGAGAGAAGATGCGCGACTTAAATTTTTAACGATGTACGAAGAGTTTTTGCGCGAGTCGAAAGACGCTGCCGAGGCCAACAGTTTGGCAAAAAGCGGCATTCTCGCCAATATGAGCCATGAAATTCGCACGCCGCTCAATGCCATTAGCGGTCTCAATTTTTTGCTGCAGAAAACTGAACTCACAGAATTGCAGCGCGAGTACGCAACCAAGACTGCGGAAGCGGTGCAATACCTATTGAATATTTTAAACGACGTACTCGACTTTTCAAAAATTGAAGCGGGTAAGTTGCAGCTCGAAGAAACCCATTTCGATCTAGGCAATTTATTGGCTCAGGTGCACACGATTATTTCGGCATCGGCCGAAAGTAAAGGTCTGGCATTGTCGATTATCGTAGCCGCCGATGTGCCCGCACAACTGTGCGGTGATCCGTTGCGCTTGCAGCAGGTACTGATCAATCTCGCGAGCAATGCCATTAAATTTACCGAGCGCGGCAGCATTACGATTAACGTATCGTTAAACGCTGCGCAAGGCGAACGCATCGATCTGGGTTTTTCGATCAAAGATACCGGCATTGGGCTAAGCGCCGAACAAATCGCCACTATTTTTGATGCATTCGAACAGGGCAGCACATCGACCTCGCGACACTACGGCGGCAGCGGCCTCGGCTTGGCGATCTGCAAACAATTGGTAGGGTTAATGGGCGGTGCGATAGTAGTGATGAGTACACCGGGCGTCGGCAGCAATTTTCAATTTAACGTGTTGCTGAAACGCTCGGAATCGGGCGGCGACGCGCTCGCTCATACCGCTGCCGCTGCCGCTGCTGCCGTGCCGGTGAAGCTGCAAGGCTGTATTTTGTTGGTGGAAGATAACGCGATCAACCAACAGGTGGGGCAGGCGATACTGAATCACTTGGGCTTGCATGTAGATATTGTCGACAACGGTAAAGTGGCACTCGAAACCTTAGCGCTGCACGATCCGAACTATTACGACTTAATATTTATGGATTTGCAAATGCCGGAAATGGATGGCATCGAAGCGACGGAGGCGATTCGAAAAATGGCAGGGTTTGCCGAGCTGCCGATTATCGCGATGACCGCCGATGCGCTGGCGAAGGATCGCTTGCGTTGTCTTGCTGCGGGTATGAATGACCACGTTACGAAACCAATTTCGATCGTGCAGCTGCAACAGGTATTAGAAAACTGGCTGCCGCAAAATTTTATAAAAGAAGAGTAGTTGTGTACAAGAAAAATAAATGGCTAATGCTGGACAGCGCGCAGCCTTCCGGTTAATTTACGCGACAACTACGGAACGTTGCCCAGCCTCAGCATCGGCGCGGCCCCCAGAACAAAAACAAAGGTCGTGCAAATGCCTACATACTCAGACACATCTGCTTTATCCGCCAAAAGTCAGGATACACCGACGGGTCAGATGTGTTTGGCAAAACAGACGTGTCTGTTAATTAAGTAGTTAGGTGATCAAGGAAAGCTCCAGTGAGAATAATTTATATTAGGTTTTCCCAAGGCGAAATTAGGGTTTCAAATTGGTATAGTGGGGAAACTGTTATTGAAGAACCTTTGCTGGCAATATTGCAGTCAAGTCTTTATAAAAAGAAAATCGTCGCGTACGGGCGCAAGGCAAGAGAAATTCAAAATGATAACGTCACCGTAATAAACGGTTTTGACCACGAACGGTCGTGCGTCAATGATGGTCTAGTAGTTCGTGAGCTTTTTAAGCGGGTTATTGCTCATGTTTTTCGGGTGTCATTGCTGCAAAAAATTGGCCTCTCGCGGAATAAATATACCGCTGTTATCCACCCCATCGATCACGTGGGCGGAGACCTAACATTGGTTGAGAAGTATTTTTTAGCCAGCATTGTGAATATAGCCTCCGGTATATCATCCTCGTACACTTGGGTGGGAAGAGATCTCACCATGGAAGATTTTTCTCCTGAAAAATTTAACGATATCAAGCTAAATTTATCGGGACCGTTTATTAATGGGTACTATGATTACACCTAACATTCATTCGCAGCACTGCAGTGCTAGCGGCACTGCTTCGACAGTCAAGCGCTGGCGTGGGCGTTAGGCGGAAATAAAAACCTATGCTTGATCTTAGTTCGACCGATTTTAATTTTGCTATAGCCAGCGTTGATCCGTCGCAACTTGAGATCTTATCTAGTTCCCTATTTGATGAGTGGGAGGCATACGTCGAGCAGTCGCTTACATTGCCAGATTACTCGTTGTTCTTGCAGATTGAAGAAGGCTCAATCAATGGCTGGGGCAAGATTAAGTCAGCTACGAAAGCGGTCATTGTTGGTATAACGGCCTATGGTGGGTTGATGTCCGGTGTTGAGATCATGAGCAAGCAACTCAAAGCCACTAGTAATTTTCTAGCTGAGCACGCTCAAAGTAAGTTCTCCTGCCCAGGTGCTCAAGCAACGGTAAGAAAAAAAGGCGGAGCGCCAGCCGCCCTGCAGAGACTCTTCGCTCGCGTGCAAAGTGACGAGCTGACCCCAGAGGAAGCAACTATCCTAGCTCAGGCAATATTGGGTGACGACGCATCGGAGGTTCCAGGGTTCTTTGAATCTTTGTCTAATGCTTTTCGTACTTGTCCACGTCATCCTCAGCAAGCGCCCCTGCCTTTTGATGAGTTACTTGAAGCGAAACCACCGGTAGACATGACCGGCACTAAACAACCAAAGCTACCTAAGCTACCTAAGAGTCGCACTCCAGACCTCCCGCCGCCACTTCATTACCGAGTAGAGGTTTGGCGAGAGTCAAAAAGAAAACGAAAACACACAAAAATAACGATTTTATGATCAACTTCAACGAGCCTACAAATACATGTAAATGAATTGTCACACGCTGCGTGTGCGACGGCGGGGGCAAATGCACTTATTTCTATGAGCGTCCACTAATCGAATAAATCAAAAATTATTTCACGCGATCGCCGTGACTGATATTCGAAACTCGACCCTCTTCAAATTCAACGTTGATTAAAAATGTACCGACACCGAAATTAAACGTCCATAAATCGACGTTATGGCAAAATGCTTCGTAGCCAAAACGTCCGTGATAATATTCGTTGCGACAAAACGAATCGATGGTAATCGGTGCCCCGCATTTTTCGATAACTTCGGCTTTAACCTCTCCGATTTCGACTAAGTTGACTCCGCAGCGCAGGCCTTCGGCCATTGCTCGATGAGTAAACTGGCTGAGAAGCAGCAGTGTGGCGACGAAGATTTTAATTTTCAATCTGTTCATGGGCGTTACTACGGGTGGGCTAAATTATTTGCATGCATCGGTGGTGTATTCGGTATCCGGCCCAACAATACCCGGTCGAAACTGAATTGCGGCTGAATGAACTTCGGCGATATGACCGTTTAACTCAACTTTGGAAATAGCTGCAACAATCCGTCGGCAATAAATTCCACGGCGACCGCCGCCAGAATTAATCCCATAATGCGCGTCGCAATATTGATTCCTGTACGGCCTAGCCGATTGGCAATGCTTTCCGCAAGATACAATGCGATTGCGACACCCGCGGCTACCAATAGAGCGGCGATCAGTAGCGCAACTTTATCTAATATCGAATACGCTTTGTGAGCGTAAATAATGGTGGTGCTAATCGCGCCAGGCCCGGCAAGCAGCGGAATTGCCAACGGTACCACCGCGCTATTTTGCTTTTCCTCACCTTCTAGTCCTTCCTCTGCGGTATAGCGAGCGCCGCCTTGTTGCGCATTCAGCATTGAGATCGCCATTAATAAAATCAAAATCCCGCCGCCCACACGAAATGAGGGTATGCCAATACCAAAAAATTGCAGCAGATAGTCGCCGACAAAAATGCTGATAACCAACACTACGGCGACGGCTGTCGCCGCTGTACGCGCTGCGCTACGGCGCTCTTGGGTAGACTGGCCGCGCGTGTAGCTGATAAAAAGCGGAATCGCTCCGATCGGATTGACGATAACGAACAGCGCCGTGAAGATATGTAAATAACCGCTCAATAAAGTCATATCGCTCTTGTTTCCTTGCGCGCTTGCTAGATTTGATCGTTAATATTTTCGAGCATTGTGCGCTCGATTGAAGCCGATTTTTTTAATCGAGTGGGTTGTGCTCTTTAACAAAAGCGACAGATGCTTTGAGCATCGTTTTACGCGTTTCGTCGCGCGATAGCCAATGATCTTCTCCTTCCATCTCGATAAATGTTACTGGCTTATGTGCGTTGCGCAATGCCGAGTCCATTTGTTCGCTCTGCGCAATCGGCACCACGGTATCGTCTTTGCCGTGAATTAATAAAATGGGGCTGTTGACTCGGTCGACGAAATTAATAGGCGAGATAGCCGATAACGCGCTGTCGCCTTCTTTATCGGCGCCGGTGATTGCGCGCCAATACCGAGTGAGATTGCTATCTTTTTGGTGGCGCTCCTTTTGCCAAGCGAAGAAGGTCGACATATCGGCGGGGCCAGCAACCGATACGGCGCAGCGATAAATATTTTGTTGCAGCGAAACACCAGCGAGCGCCGCATAACCGCCATAGCTTGCGCCGACAATACAAACGCGCTTCGCATCGACCGTGCTTTGAGCGGCCAACGCCGCAACGCCATCGGAAAGATCGGTCTGCATTTTGCGACCCCACTGACCGAAGCCGGCGAGTAGAAAATCTTTACCGCTGCCGGCTGAGCCGCGGTAATTCGGTTGCAACACTGCGTAGCCAGCTGATGCAAATGCTTGCGCCCACCAGTCGAAACCCGGCGCGTCGAGAACTCCAATTGGGCCGCCATGCGGTAATACTACCAAGGGTAGATTCCCTGCTTTGCGTCCCGGTGGCAGTGTTAATACCGCATGAATCTCCAAACCATCAGCAGCTTTATACGTTATCCAGCTTGTAACACCCACATCCCTCGAGTGTACTTCCGGATAGGGGCGACCGATGGGATTGGCTTCGCCTGAAGCGATATCGACCAACCAAAATGTACCCGAATCATCGCCGCCATCGGTTTTAACAATCAATCGATCAAGATTGCGGCTGTAGGAGACGAGTTGCATCTGCAAACCTGGGAACGCCTTGCGCGTGCCTTTGAGGCGCGCCTGCAGTTTGGGATCGAAGAGTTCGGCGCGAGGTTCTTGCAAAGTCGTTACGCCGATAGCCAATCTACTATCGGGATCTGCGAGATAACCATTCGTCGCAACGTCATTCAACAACGTTTCACTTTTACCATCGGATACGGAAACCTCTTCAATGATGTCGCCGCCTGTTTTGCTATTTTTTATCCATACGGTATTGGGTGTACGCCCCAAACCCAGCAGCTCAATTTCTCTAAATGCGGTTTGTTGTTCGAGCAACAATTTTTCATGTTCCTCGCCTGCATATAATCGCCAAATTCCTGCTTTTTGGTCGTATTCCGAATGCGCTAACACATTGCCATCGTTGCCCACCAGCCAATTATATTTGGCCCCCTCGCCGCCGCGCGCCTGCATAGAAATTTCGTTGGTATCCAAATTCACGCGATAGAGATTGCGGTAATCACCCGTAAAAGAATAGCCGCCATTTCCACGGCCAATCTGTTTTTCACCCAAGGTGTAGGCGAGTCCGATGAAGTATTTATAAGGGTGCCCATCCAACTGCACGGTACCGACATCGCCCATAATTAGGCTGGCAATCTTTGAGGTTTTTTCAAATATTGAAGAGGAAGTGCCGGTTTTTAAATCGATATTGACGATCGAAGAAAACTCGTATGCCTGAGGCATATCCAGCGGGCGAGAGAATGTTGTAGATGCGTGTAATAGCAGTCGATCATCGTTGACCCATTCAATGCTGCGCACTTTAGTGTTATCTAAGTTGCTGGCGTAAACTACTTTGCCATCGCTGGTGAGTACGACAAGCTTGCGTGTTTCGCCGGTTAATAAAGTTAGCGCGTAACGCGCACCCGAAGGCGATAGCTGCATCTTATCGACGGCGGGCAGATGGCCGTATGCCTCTAAAGGTGGCGCCGCGATTGCCGATTGCATCAATGCTAAACATAACCACACAGCCGAAAATATTTTCATTGCCTTCATGCCTTCCTTATTATTGTGTCTTTCGAGGAGTTATTAGCTCAGCCGATATTACTTAGCCAGCGATTGATATTGGCCTTTGTAAAACACCAGCGGTTCTTTATCGCGGTGATCGAATGCGAGGATACGACCAACCAGGATGATGTGATCGCCACCCGGATAGCGATGCTCCACTTCGCACTCGAAGCGCGCGCTGTAATCGGTTAGCACCGGCACGCCGCCGCTGCCTAATTCGTGCAGTGTGTCGGCGAATTTATCGGTGTTTTTAGCGGCGAATTGGCGCGATAGTTGTTCTTGCCCATTGTGTAAAATATGAATCGTAAAATGCGCCGCTTGGTGGAACGCATCGAATGCGGTCGCGGTTTTGGCAACGCTCCACAGTGCCAGCGGCGGGTCTAGCGATACCGACGAAAAACTATTGGCGGTCATGCCGACCGGTTTGCCAGCAGCGTCGCGGCCGGTGATTATGGTGACGCCGGTGGCAAACGCGCCGAAGGCGTTGCGCAGTTGGATGGGATCGATGCTACTCATGAAGACCCTGCTGGTTATCGAAACTTAATTCGGAGCATAGCAAAGGCGGGCCGCTTGTTCATAGTCGCGCACTAGCGCGGGTATGAGCCTGAGGCGCAACAGATTTTTCGCACGCAATACTCCACATCATCTTCTGAATCGATGTCGTCGGCACCGGCTCCCATTCGCTCGGCTCATTAGTTTTATACGGTTGTTCGCCTTGGCCCATGTGTTCGGTATGCGAGTTGATTGTTAGTACGCGAAACCGTTGTTCGGCGCAGTGGTATTCGTTGCGCATCGTCAGCGATAGATACGGTAAATTATTGCCGTCGAACGGTGGCTTTTGATAATCGATCAATACCTGCATCGTTACGCTGTCGGCGCTTTTGCGAATGCTGCTGCGATCGACGTAGCCGGTGGCGTTTGCGCCGCTGGCGACAGGCTCCCAGTCCGCTACCGCAATGTCGCTAGCCGCTGTCAATAACAGCATTAAAATTACTGCTCGCATGCCGTTCCCTCGGTAGGTCGTTGGAGTTTAGTCAATCCTGTAGTCCTCAATTCCTGTAATCCACGGGCGCCGTGATGTATGCTGGCGCCTCTCCGTTGGTGTAAGAATCGCTAAGCATGAGTTATCAGGTACTGGCGCGTAAATGGCGCCCGAAAACTTTTCGCGAAATGGTCGGGCAGGAACATGTGCTGAAAGCGCTGATCAATGCGCTCGATCACAATCGTCTGCACCATGCCTATTTGTTCACCGGTACGCGCGGCGTCGGTAAAACGACGATCGCACGAATTTTAGCCAAGTGCCTTAATTGCGAAGTCGGCGTCAGCTCCGAGCCGTGCGGTGTGTGCAGCGCGTGTACCGAGCTGGCCGAAGGGCGCTTTATCGATTTGATCGAAGTCGATGCGGCGTCGCGCACTAAAGTCGAAGATACGCGCGAGCTGCTCGATAACGTGCAATACGCGCCGACGCGCGGTCGCTACAAGGTCTATCTAATCGATGAAGTACACATGCTCAGCACGCATAGCTTTAATGCGCTGTTGAAGACGCTCGAAGAGCCACCGCCGCACGTTAAATTTTTGCTCGCTACCACCGATCCGCAAAAATTACCGGCGACGGTTTTATCGCGTTGCCTGCAATTCAATCTGAAGAATATGACGCCCGAGCGCATCGTGCAGCATCTCGGTCACGTGCTCGAACAGGAGATGGTCGGCTTCGAGGAGCCGGCGCTGTGGCTGCTCGGTCGCGCCGCCGATGGCAGCATGCGCGATGCATTGAGCCTGACCGATCAGTCGATCGCGTTCGGCTCCGGCAAAGTGGGCGAGGCCGATGTGCGTGCAATGCTCGGCACCATCGATCAAGGAGTGGTGTACGAATTGCTCGATGCGTTGCTGGCTCGCGATGGCGCCATGCTGCTGGCAGCGATTGCGCGCGTCGCCGAGCAGGCCACCGATTTTACCGGCGTGCTCGAAGAATTGTTGGTGGTGTTGCATCGCGTTGCGTTAGCGCAGGCGGTGCCCGATGGGATCGATAATAGTCGCGGCGATCGCGAGCGCATTCTCGCATTGGCTGCGCAATTAACCGCCGAAGATGCGCAGCTGTTTTATCAAATCGCACTGCACGGTCGACGCGATTTACCGCTGGCCACCGATCCGCGTAGCGGCTTGGAAATGGTGCTGTTACGAATGTTGGCGTTTAAGCCGCAAGGCGTGCCGCAGCCGCCGCGCGAATCGCTGCAAAATACTTCGAATGATGCGGAGCGCGCGCTCGCAAAAAAGCCTGAGGCGCCCATCGCGGCGCCGATTTCCGCGCTCAATGCGACGCGCACGGCATTGATTGCAGTAGAACCTATTGCGCAGCCGCAACAGTCAGTAACACGGCAACCTGTGTTGCGTGCAGTTCCTGCGGCTCGCACTGCGGCGATGCGCGAGCAGCAACCGGCGAGTGCGGTTGCTGCAGCAATACTGGAATCAGCGCCGTCGGTAATTAACGCGCCAATCGTTGCAGTGCCGATCGCGGTAACGCAGCGCGCACCGTTGATATTGGCGAGCTTCGATAACGCGGTGTGGATCGAACGTTTTGCTGAGTTCGGCATCGGCGGCGTCATCGGGACGATCGCCTCGCATTGTTGTTTATCCGCGATCGATAATCAGCGTTTGCAATTTGTGCTCGATCAACATCACGCATCGTTTTTCGATCAGACGCATGTTGCGCGTATAACGGAACAATTCAGCCGCGTATTCGCTGCGTCGTTACAGATTGCAATCGAAATCGGCGCACCGACATTGGAAACGCCGGCGGCGTATCGCGAACGCCAGCGACAGTTGCGATTAGATAATGCACGCAACAGTATTTTCGACGATCCGAATGTGCGCTTGTTGCAGGAAGTTTTTGGTGCGGCGTTGGAAGAAAATTCCATCGAACCACTCGACGAGTAACGACGGATCACTTGATCAACAGAGGTGAGCAACGATGAAATCGGGTTTAGGCGATTTGATGAAACAGGCGCAGCAACTGCAAGAGCAGATGCAAAAAGCGCAGGAAAAATTGGCTGGCGCCGAAGTGACCGGCGAGGCCGGTGCAGGTTTGGTAAAAGTGATGATGACGGGGCGGCACGATGTACGGCGCGTGACGATCGATCCGTCGCTGTTGCAGGAAGATAAAGAAATTCTCGAAGATTTACTCGCGGCCGCAGTCAACGATGCGGTGCGCCGCGTCGAAGAAAAAAACCGCGATATGATGTCGGGCATGACGCAGGGATTAAATATTCCCGACGGTTTCAAGATGCCATTTTGAGCGCGCGCATAGCGGTATGAAGTTCAGTCCACTGATCGATCAATTAGTGCAAGCGCTGCGTTGTCTGCCGAGCGTTGGGCCGAAATCGGCGCAGCGCATGGCGTTTCATTTATTGGAGCGCAATCGCGAAGGCGGCGTGCGGCTTGCCGAAATTTTATTGCAGGCGCTCGAACAAGTCGGCCATTGCAATGCGTGCCACACGCTCTCCGAATTGGAATTGTGCGGCGTCTGTAGCGATCCGCGCCGCGATCAACAAACGCTGTGCGTGGTTGAATCGCCAGCCGATGTGTTGGCGCTGGAGCAGGCCGGTAGTTATCGCGGTGTGTATTTTGTGTTGATGGGCCATTTGTCGCCGATCGATGGTATTGGGCCGAGCGAAATCGGCATCGACCATTTACTGCAACGCGTGCGCGAACAACAAATGAAGGAAGTGATTTTGGCGACCAATCCCACCGTCGAAGGCGAAGCGACCGCGTTTTATATCACCGAGCAGGTGCGCGCGCAGGGCGTGATCGTCAGCCGCATTGCGCACGGCGTGCCATTGGGCGGCGAGTTGGAATATGTCGATAGCGGTACGTTGGCGCACGCGCTCAACGGCCGACGTGCCGTCGAATGAGTGCATCGCGTTCTGACGGCAACGCTACGATCAGCGCGCCGATTTATGTCGATAGCAATGCACAGCTAGCTGACTTAGCCGAGCAATGGCACGCTAGCCCGTTGTTGGCATTGGATACCGAATTCGTTCGCGAAACAACGTTTTATCCGATCGCCGGTTTGCTGCAATTGGGCGATGCGCGCCATCAATATTTAATCGATCCATTGCGCATCGACGATTGGACACCGCTGCAACAATTGTTCGCGACGAATTCGTACAAAGTGCTGCACGCGTGCAGCGAAGATCTGGAATTATTAAATCGATTGCTCGGTTGCGCGCCGCGGCCATTATTCGATACGCAAGTTGGCGCAGCATTAGCGGGCATCGGTTTTAGCCTCAGCTATCAAGCGCTAGTGCAAACTTGTCTCGACATCGAAGTCGAAAAAGAACAGACGCGTTCCGATTGGGTGCGACGGCCGTTAAGCGACGCGCAGTGTCATTACGCGGCATTGGATGTCGCTTATCTGCCGACGGTATTTGCGCAAATAGCGGAGCGGTTAAATGCGCTGGGGCGTTTTGAATGGTGGCGCGAGGATGGCGAGCGCACGTTGGCGGCGAGTCAAGTTCAACACTTACCGGAACACTATTATTTAAAACTAGCGGCCGGTTGGCGGCTGCAAGAGCCACAACTCGCAGTATTGCAGCAGCTCTGCGGTTGGCGTGAACAGCAGGCGCGGGTGCGCGATGTGCCGCGCGGTCGGATCATCAAAGATCCGCAATGCATCGAGATCGCGCGCTGTTTGCCGCGTTCGCTGAGCGAACTCGCCGCGCTTGCGGAAATGCATCCGCAACAGCTGCGTAACGAAGGCGCGCAATTATTGGCGCTGGTTGCGCAGGCGCGCGAAACACCGGCTGCGGATTGTCCACCAGCACCCGAAGCGCCGCTGCCGCGCGAATGGGGCGAGCGCTTAAAGCGTCTGCGGCAATTAATTACCGAGCGCGCTCTAGAATTAAATATGCCGGCCGAAGTGTTGGCGCGCAAACGCGATTGCGAAGTACTGTTGCGCACCGGTTGCTTGCCGGATAGTTTAAAAGGCTGGCGCGAAGCAGTGATCGGCGCGCCGCTGGTGACTTTAATGAATGCGATGGTTTAAACAATGCAGCGAACTTGCTCGATTTACCGCAGTACCAAAGTCGAAGGTATGTACCTCTATGTCGATGAGGTGGAAGGTTTGGCGCGCGTGCCCGATTCGTTGATGCAACGCTTCGGCAAATCCGAACTGGCGATGACGCTGCTGATTCAGCCGGAACGCAAATTGGCGCGCGCCGATGCAGCGACAGTGTTGCAGGCGATAGCGGACAGCGGTTTCTATTTGCAGTTGCCGCCGCAGACCACACACGATTCGATCACCACTCAGATTATCAACGAGTCTTTTTAATGCTCGATCTACAGGATTATGCAGACGCGTGGGTTCACCTGATCGCTTGGGGGGTATATCTGCTGTCGGCGACGATTATTTGTTTTGCACTGTGGCGTTTGACGAGGCGCTGGTGGCACGAGCTGCGCTATGTGCTGCTGGCGCTGATCGCGGTGTTGCTATTCATGCCCGCGCCGGTGCTGTGTCATGCGGTGATGGCGCCGGCGTTGATGGTTGTCGCGCTAGGTATCGTGAGTGGCGACGCTGAGGTGGTGGCGCCGGTGTTGGTGCGGCTGTCGCTGGGCGGTGCGATCGCGATCTTAGTGGTGTTGCTGAGTAGTATCGTATGGCGCTTACGCCGACGTAAGACCCGCTAAAAGTTGCCGCTCATCGGTTTTGTCCTTTCTCAATAAGCTGCTATAACTATTTGTTGAGAAAAGACTTTGCGTTAAGGCGGCACTGCCCATGAAGACATCTACATGGCCCATGAACATATCGACCCGACTGGTTCGGGTGTTGTTAATACCCTTGCTGTTGCTCGGCAGTGTAGCGGCGAATAGTGCCGCGACGACGACCGCAGCTGTGCATCCCGATGTGCGGGTGTTGATCGATATTTCGGGCAGCATGAAACAAAACGACCCGCATAATTTGCGCAAGCCCGCGTTAGAGTTGTTGTTACAACTATTCCCGAAAGATGCGAAAGCCGGTGTGTGGACCTTCGGCGAAACGGTGGAATCGTTAGCGCCGTTGCAAAATATTAGCGAGGGTTGGCGCAAAGACGCACGCCAGAAAGCGGTACAAATCACCTCGACATCGCTGTACACCAATATTCCTGCCGCACTCGAAAAAGCCGCCGCCGATATGCAAAGCCCGCTGCCGGGTTATCGAACTAGCATTATTCTGCTGACCGATGGCGTGGTGGATATTTCGAAATCCAGTTCCGAAAATGCTGCTGCGCGGCAACGTCTGCTCAATGAAATTTTGCCGCGACTGCGCAAAGCGGGTGTCATCGTGCATACGATTGCGCTATCGAAATCGGCCGATCGCGAATTGCTCGATCGCATTGCTGCGGGTACCGGCGGCCTGTCGGATACCGCAGAAACCGCCGCCGAATTGAATCGCATTTTCCTGAAGGCTTTCGATGCCGCCGCGCCTGCTGAGCAGGTGCCATTGGCAGGTAATCATTTTCTGGTCGACTCGTCGATCGACGAATTAACCGCATTGGTATTTACCAAAAATAGCAAGCCGGTCGAATTGGTGTCGCCCGATCGCAAACGCTACAGCATGGCCAGCCACGGCGACGATGTTAAATGGTTTCAAGGGCAGGGCTTTGAGCTAATCACCGTAAAAAAACCGTTTGAAGGCGAATGGACGTTAGTTGCGGATATCGATCAGGGCAGCCGTGTCACCATCGTCAGCAATTTAAATTTGGCGGCTACTCGATTGTCCGAAAGTTTATTTGTCGGCGGCACCGACGCCGAGTTGTTGGCCGCGCTGAAACAAAAGGGCGAAGTGGTCGTTCAGCCGGAATTTCTCAAATTGGTTAATGTCGCGGCAATCGTGCAGCGGCGCGAAGACAAAAAGCAATGGCAGGTCGATTTGTCGGCCGCCAACACAGCGCCGAGCGATGGCTATTTTCGCGCGCCGTTGTCGATGCTAAACGAGGCCGGCAATTACGACATCGCGGTGAATGCCGATGGCAAAACCTTTCAGCGCAGTCAGCGCCAAGCCGTTACCGTGCGCGATAATTTCGATGTGCGCGTCGCGGCCACCGATACGCTGCCGCCGGGACATCGTGTAACTTTAATGGCACAGAATCCGCGCGTCGACGCAGCCGCCACCAAGGTTAAGGCGCAAATTAAAGCGGCCGATGGCAAAGTCAGCGAACAAGAGGTTGGCGCCAGCGGCGATCGCGAATGGATGTTGGCGCTCGATGTCGGTGCGCAAAGCGGTCGCATCGAAGTGACCTTTGACGTGGCGAGCAAATATCAGCTGGGCGAGGCCTTTACCTATCGCTCGGCGACGGTGGCGCTGGATCAAAATGGCAGCCAGGTGGTGGCCCCCGCGGCAAAACCCGAAGTTGCTGCGAAAGCGCCGGCAAAAGAACCCGCTGTTGCTGAGCCGCATAAAGAGCAGTCGAATAAAGAGGCGCCCAAAAAAGCTGAGCCAGAAAAAGCGGCAGAACCGGCCGCGGCTAAACCAGGTTGGAAAAAATGGGCGTTGTACGGTGGTTTAGCGCTCGGCAATCTGTTGATTTTCGGATTGGGTTATTTTGCGTATCGAATGATTATGGGCGGCGGCAAATCTAAAGTGTTAGATGAAGCCGACGACGAAGACGAAGCGGGTGACGGCGCTAAAGGTGGTGGCAAGGACGATAAAAAACCTGCCGATAAAAAAGAGGATGCGAAAGCCAAACGCGGCGGTAAAGGTACGCTAGATTTGCCGGACGATGCCATCGATATCGATCCATCCGCCGACAAGAAGAAAAAATAATTGGCGCGGCTGAATACGGCAGCCGCGCAATTATTTATAAAAATCGATTACGAATTATTGATTTCGATTACGCATTGTTAATTCAATTCGGCTTCGCCGAACATTCCTTCAAACAGCGGCGAGCTTAAATAGCGCTCGCCCGAGTCGGGCAAAATTACCACGATGGTTTTGCCGCGATGCTGTGGCTGCTCGGCAACGCGTTGCGCCACGGCCATCGCCGCACCGCACGAAATACCCGCCAAAATACCTTCTTCGCGCATCAGCCGATGCGTCCACGCAATCGCCTCTTCATTGCTGATCGCTTCGACTTGATCGACGATGCTGAGATCGAGCGTTTTCGGGATGAAGCCCGCGCCGATACCTTGGATTTTATGCGGCGCGTGCGTCGGCTCCTTTCCTTCGAGCGCGGCGCGAATCATGTACGACGATTCGGGCTCGACCGCCACCGAGGTAATTTTTTTCCCGCAAACATTTTTGATATGGCGCGAAATACCGGTGATGGTGCCACCGGTGCCGACGCCGCTAATCAATACGTCGATCTCGCCGTTGGTTGCCTCCCATATTTCCGGGCCGGTGGTTTTTTCGTGAATGGCGGGATTCGCCGGATTTTCGAATTGCTGTAGCATCACGTAATGCGACGGGTTGCTCGCGACAATTTCCTCGGCTTTCGCCATCGCGCCTTTCATGCCTTTAGCGCCTTCGCTGAGCACCAGTGTGGCGCCGAGTGCGAGCAGTACTTTGCGGCGCTCCAAGCTCATCGTATTCGGCATCACTAACGTAACGGGATAGCCGCGCGCCGCGCCGACAAATGCCAGCGCGATGCCGGTATTGCCGCTAGTCGGCTCCACCAAGCCCATACCGGGTTGCAAACGGCCGCTTTGCTCGGCCTCCCAAATCATATTGGCGCCGATACGGCATTTAACCGACATCGCCGGATTACGGTTTTCTAATTTTGCGTAAATTTTGTGTTGGGTAATACGATTTAATTTCACCAGCGGGGTATTGCCGATGGTGAGGCTGTTGTCGGCGTAAAGTCGGTTCATAGTCATCTCCCTAAGTAATGCGCCTGGCAGGCGAGCGCTCGATAGTGTTGGGCTGCGTCGGCTTGATTCAGTGGCCGACAATCGTTACGCTGTAGCGCTCTTTTGTCCACCCCCTCGCGGTAATATTTTAGGGTAGCGCAGTTATGAAGTTTGAAGGTACCGAACGTTACGTCGCCACCGACGATCTACGCATGGCGGTCAACGCCGCAGTGACTTTGCAGCGGCCGCTGCTGATTAAGGGCGAGCCCGGCACCGGTAAAACGTTGTTGGCGGAAGAGGTCGCGCAAGCGTTAAATATGCCGCTGTTAACGTGGCATATCAAATCGACCACCAAGGCGCAGCAGGGCCTGTACGAATACGATGCGGTATCGCGGCTGCGCGATTCGCAGCTCGGCAATGAAAAAGTCAACGACATCGGCAATTACATCAAGCGCGGTAAATTGTGGGATGCGTTTGCCAGCGAGCAACAAACGGTGTTGTTGATCGACGAAATCGATAAAGCCGATATCGAATTTCCGAACGATTTATTGCTCGAACTCGATCGCATGGAGTTTTTTGTTTACGAAACCGGCGAAACGATTCGCGCGCGCAAGCGGCCAGTCATCATCATCACCAGTAACAACGAAAAAGAATTGCCCGATGCATTTTTGCGGCGCTGCTTTTTCCATTTCATCAGCTTTCCCGATCGCGAAACGATGCGCCAAATCGTCGAAGTGCATTATCCCGGCATCAAGCAATCGCTGGTGCAACAGGCGATGGAGTTATTTTTTGAAGTGCGCGATATTCCCGGCTTAAAGAAAAAGCCTTCGACCTCCGAGCTGATCGATTGGCTGAAGCTGCTGATGGCCGACGATATTCCCGAAGAGATTTTGAAAAATCGCGATAACTCGAAAGCGATTCCACCGTTGTATGGCGCGCTGTTAAAGAACGAGCAGGATGTGCATTTGCTTGAACGTTTGGCGTTTATGCATCGCCGCGATACGCGGCGCTGAGATGTCGAGATGGGTTGGGTGTTCACTGACAGCGCTAAGAGTATGCGTAAATCCTCTTCACCGAGGACTTAACGAATGCTGATCAATTTTTTCTTTGCGTTAAAGGATGCCGGTATTCCGGTTTCGATCAAGGAGCTATTGACGCTGCTGGAGGCGCTCACGCGCAATTTAGTATTTGCCGATATCGACGAGTTTTACTTCCTCAGTCGCACTTGCCTAGTCAAAGACGAAAAATATTACGATCGCTTCGATCGCGCCTTCGGCATGTACTTCAAGGATCTGCAATCGGTCGAGGATGTGATTCAGGCATTGATTCCCGACGAGTGGCTGCGCAAAGAGTTTAACAAGCAGCTGAGCGACGAAGAGAAAGCAAAAATTCAATCGCTCGGCGGTTTAGAGAAGCTGATCGAGCAATTTAAGAAACGTTTGGAAGAACAAAAAGGTCGCCACGCCGGCGGCAATAAATGGATCGGCACTGGCGGCACCTCGCCGTTCGGTCATGGCGGTTACAACCCCGAAGGCATTCGCATCGGCGGCGAATCGAGCCATAAAAGCGCGGTTAAGGTGTGGGAGCGCCGCGACTTTGAAAATCTCGATGATAGCGTCGAACTCGGTACCCGCAATATCAAAATCGCGTTGCGAAGGTTGCGCAAATTTGCGCGCACCGGCGCGGCGGACGAACTCGATCTCGACGATACGATTCGCTCGACGGCAAAAAATGCCGGCTATCTTGATTTGAAGATGGTGCCCGAGCGTCACAATGCGGTAAAAGTGTTACTGTTTTTCGATGTCGGCGGCTCGATGGATCCGTACATCAAACTGTGCGAAGAATTATTTTCTGCCGCGCGTACCGAATTTAAACATATGGAGTATTTTTACTTCCATAATTTTATTTACGAATCGGTCTGGCAAAATAATATTCGCCGCCAGCAGGAGCGCATGAATACGCTCGATATTTTGCACAAGTACAGCAGCGATTATCGCGTGGTATTTATCGGCGATGCAGCGATGTCGCCGTACGAAATCGTGCAGCCGGGCGGTAGCGTCGAACACTGGAACGAAGAGGCTGGCGAAACGTGGATGCGGCGCGTATTGGCGACGTTCGATAGGGTGTTGTGGTTGAATCCGACGCCGGAAGACGATTGGCATTGGACGCAGAGCATTGGTCACGTGCAAAAGCTAGTCGAAAAACACATGTATCCGTTGACGCTGAAAGGCTTGGAAGACGGAATGCGTTATCTATCCAAGTAAGTCAACTTAAAACCTCCAGTTGATCTGTGCGCCGAGAACATTAGTGTAGCTCTCGTATTTGGCTTGGTAGTTGTAGGGGGCGCCAAGGATTGTATCGCTACGATCGACCGAAGCGGTTCTATCCTCGAAGTACATATATGCAAAGTCGAGGCTAAGATTGGTGCTTGGCGACCACGTGGTGCCGATTGAGAACAGCGTGCGATCCGAGGTCGGCACGCGAACGCTGCGCGTTGAATCGGGAATCGGTGAGTTGTCGAGCGCAACCCCGCCGCGCAATGTCCATTGCGAATCGATTTGATAGCTGAGTCCCAACGAATAAAACCACGAGTTGTGCCAATCCAAATCTTCAGTGGTCGTGCTTAAATCGATTGGCGCCGTCGGTGCATTGTCATTCTCGACCTTAATTTCAGTCAGCTTGCTCCAGCGAGTTTGAGTGACGTCGCCGTGCAGTGTCAGTTTGGAGGTTAACGCATGCGTGAAGCCGAAATCGATTTTGTCGGGCGTCGTGATATCGAGCGACGCTTTGTATTGTTGTGAGCTGCCAAGATTCAATGCAGCGGGGAGATTGTCGACATAGGTGTGGCCTTCAAGCGTGTATTCAACTTCCGAGTAATACGTTAAGCCGATCCGTGTGTCCTCGTCGAATTCATACAGCACACCGAGGTTATAACCCCACGCGGTATCCTCGCCTTCAACCTTGCCGATGACGTCGCTGGATGGATTTAATGGATTGGGAATGGCTTCATTCAAATTCCCCTTTATTTTGTTAAAGGTCACGCCGGCACCCAGCGATAAACCGTTGTCGAATTTGTAACTGGCGGTAGGTTGCGCGGTGATGTTTTCCAGTTTGCTTTTGGTGCCAAAATAGCGTCCCTGGAAATCTTTTTCGTAATCAGTGGTGAGGCCAAACGCTGAAAAAATGCCGAAGCCGACAGACCAATGTACATCTAATGGTTGAACATAGTAGCCAAAGGGAATGATGGTAAGCGGCACCATATCGCCATCGTTGCTGCCGCTAATGGGCTTTCCGGCAATCGTACCGCTGGCGTCTTTAATGTCGGAGTGGGCATCGATAAACGCTAAGCCGCCGCTAAACTCAGCTTGTTTAAGGCGCGACATGCCAGCGGGGTTGCCGACGAGAGTGGCGGCGGTGTCGGCATCGGAGGCGCGTCCTGAAAAAGTTTGGCCGAGAGTGCGTGCGCTCTGCTCGTTCAACGAGAAGCCGGCGCTGAAAACGGCGCTGGAAACGATACCGCTAAAGAGTAATAGCGATGCCTGTTTGCCCGATAGGCTTATCATAAAATAACCTCTTTTATTTGTGTGGTTAGGCGAAGTCAAAGGCCGTGCGGTGCGTCTTCAGCTTGCTAAAATTGGCATCGCGCCAAGATTGCCATCGAAAAGCGTAGCAGTCGCTTAACTATTGTGCCATGCCGCGAATGCAGCGTTATTTTTTATTCCTCTAAATACGAATAGCCCGATAAGCCCAGCGTTAACTCTTCAAGGTATTGTTTCTGGGTGTCTTTGGCGAGGCCGCTATCGGCTAATTTGTTGCGATAGGCGGTAAGAATATCTTTCGGATCGAAATCAACGTAGCGCAGCATATCGGAGACTGTATCGCCATCGAGCGGATTGACGAATTGATAGCTGCCATCGGCATTCAGTTCGACATGCACCGAATGCGTATCGCCAAATAAATTGTGCATGTCGCCGAGTATTTCCTGATACGCGCCGACCATAAAAAAACCAATCAACGGTGGGCGACCATGTTCGTAGCGCGGTAGTGGCAGCGTCGGTTCTATGCCTTCGCCATCGACGTATTTATCGATCTTGCCGTCGGAGTCACAAGTGATATCCATTAAAATGCCGCGCCGCTCGGGTTTTTGATCGAGTTGACTGAGCGGCAGCACCGGGAATATTTGTTCGATCGCCCACGCATCGGGCAGCGATTGAAACAGCGAGAAATTGCAAAATATTTTATCTGCCAATAATTCGTTTAACTCATCGAGCATTTCGTTGTGCACGCCGGGATTATTTTGCAAAATTTCGCGTACTTTAAAACATGAAGAAAAATAAACTTCTTCGGCACGCGCCCACTGCTCCAGCGTAATTTGTCCCAGCACATACATGCTCTTTGCTTCGCTGATGTAGTGCACGGCATCGTGGTATGTTTCTAAGGCGCTGCGCCGGGTAATATTTTCGTAGCCGCGAAATAGATCGTGCAAAACTGTCGGGTCGTCAGCCGTCGGTTGGTACGGTACATTGCGCCCCGGAGTCTCTTCGATTTCGATCACATTGGTGATCAAGACTGCGTGGTGCGCAGTCAACGCACGTCCGGACTCAGAAATAATATTGGGATGCGGTAACTTGTGTTCGGCGCAAATATCGGCGAGTGCGCTGACGACTTTGTTGGCGTATTCCTGCATCGAGTAATTGGTCGAGCAATACGAGCGCGAATTGGTGCCTTCGTAATCGACGCCGAGGCCGCCGCCGACATCGACCCATTCGATCGGTGCGCCTAATTGTCGCAGCTCTGCGTAATAGCGCGCGCATTCGCGCAACGCGCGTTGAATGTCGCGAATATTAGCGAGCTGCGAACCGAGGTGATAATGCACTAATTGCAGTGCAGCGAGCTGCCCAGCATCGCGCAGTAATTTAATCGCGGCGAGTGTTTGGCTCGGCGATAAACCGAATTTGGATTTTTCGCCGCCCGAATTTTGCCACTTGCCTTTGCCGACCGATGCCAAACGCACGCGCATGCCGAGTCGCGGTTGCACGCCCATGCGCGCTGCTTCGTGCAACACCACGCTCAGTTCTGAGGGTTTTTCGATAACGATAAATACGCGCTGGCCGAGCTGCTCGCCGATCAGCGCGGTGCGAATATATTCGCGATCTTTGTAGCCGTTGCAGACAATCACCGAACCCGGTTTCGCAATCGCGAGCACGGCCATCAGTTCCGGCTTAGAGCCAGCTTCGAGACCGAAGCGCTCCTGGCCACCCCATTTCAATAATTGCTCGACGACATCGCGTTGCTGATTCACCTTGATTGGATACACCGCACGATATTGGCCTTCGAATGCAAAGCGTGTTTTGGCAGCAGCAAACGCACCGCACAGCCGATCGATGCGATCGTGCAGAATATCGTTGAAGCGCACCAGTAATGGCAGCGGCATGCCGCGCGCTTCCATTTCGGCAGCTAATTGGCCGAGGTTGATCGAAAACTGCGGACGATCGGGGTCGGGGCGCGCCAGCAATTCGCCAGCGTCGCTGATATCGAAATAGCCTTCGCTCCAGTGGGCGATATTGTAAAGTTCGCGCGTGTCTTCGATCGACCAGTTCATGGATAACCTCTAATGTGTTTTACTGCCGATGCTGTTGAGTGATTCGCTGTCGCAAGGTCTTAAATCGGGCTACTAAATCACCGCTGGGTTAAATTTTTTGAAACGGTTAAGGTTCTATTAAGCTTGGTTGCGGTAAGCTAGCAGTGGAATTTGGGAGCACACTGTTACTACGCGAACATACTACAGAGGAAATGATTATGTACAAGAATATCCTGTTGGCGGCGATGATCACGAGTAGCGCTTTAACTATCGGCGGTTGCGCCTCTAAGTTGCAGGGCGATAGTTATTCGCGCGACGATGCGCGCACGCCGCAGGTGGTGCGCATGGGTACGATCGAGGCGCTGCGTCCGGTCAAAATCGAAGGCACTAAAACGCCGATTGGCGCCGGTGCCGGTGCAATCGTCGGTGGTGTCGCGGGTAGCAGCGTTGGTGGCGGTAAGGGTAGTGCGGTGGCCGCAGTGATCGGCGCAGTCGCCGGTGGCTTGATCGGGGCGGCAACGGAAGAGGGCATGATGCGCACGCAGGGCGTGGAAATTACCGTGAAAGAGGATGGCGGTGTTACCCGTGCTTACGTGCAAGAGGTCAGCGAAGGCGACATATTTAAAGTCGGCGATCGCGTGCGCATCATGATGGTCAACGGCCAAGCGCGCGTTGCACATGCGCAGTAATTATTGATATGCCTAGTCAGTCGCTATTTGTTAGGGGTTTGATGATCGGTTAAATTTGCTGAGATCAGTCAAAACAAAAAAACCAGCGCAAGCTGGTTTTTTTATGTGCCCCTGACAGCGTTTAGTAAAGCAAATATTTAGCGCGCAGCTGGCGAAAATCCGCCAGTGGGTTTTGCCAGTTGGCGGCAATGATGCGCGGATCTTCACCGGCGCGGATCGCGCTCAATACCGAGCGCGCGCCGATCATGCCGAGCGTATCGCCGAGTGTGAATTGCTGCGGATAGAGCGAGTGCAACGCGCTGGCGATTTCGATGCCGAGGGCTGGTGCATCCAATACCTCGCGATTGGCTATTGCGATTTTTACGCCGTTGCATTGTTGACGGTGATAGTTGCTTTCATTCGGCGTAAACGAGGTTGGCGCGAACGTAACGCCGGCGATATGACGCTCACTTAAGTAACTCGCTAAACGCCGACTATCGATCCACGGCGCACCGAACACTTCAAACGGGCTGTCGGTGCCGCGACCAACACTGACATTAGCGCCCTCGATCATCGCCACGCCTGGGTACAAAGCAGTTTGAGTCAGTGAGCGAAGATTCGGCGATGGATTAATCCAGCGCAGTCCGGTTTGATCGTACCAACTGGTGCGTTGATAGCCATTCATTTTGACCACGTGCAATTGCGCGCCGATATGATTTTCGGTGTTAAACAACATTGCGAGTTCGCCCGGCGTCATACCGTAGCGCACCGGCAAAGGGTAATACGCGGTGAACGATTTGATATCGCGATCGAGCATCGGGCCTTGCACTAATTCGGCATTGATCGGGTTCGGACGATCGAGCAAATAAAACGGAATGCCGGCTGCTGCGGCTGCTTCCATCGTATATGCCATCGTGCTGATGTAAGTGTAGAAACGCACGCCGGCATCTTGAATATCGAATACCAACGCATCGATGCCCTGCAACATTTGCGGCGTCGGCCGCAACGTTTTGCCATACAAGCTATAAAGGGGGAGGCCGCTGCTGGCTTCGACACCGGACGCAACTTTTTCGTCGAGTTTGCCTTCGATGCCGTGCTCGGGGCTAAAAATCGCCACCAGCTTAATGCCGGGGGTGTTGCGCAATAAATCGATCGCGCGGCGACCCTGCGCATCGAGACTGGAATGATTGGTGATCAAGCCGATGCGCAATCCCGCCAGCGGCGCAAATTGTTGCGCGGCGATGACATCCAAACCGCTTTGCACTGCGCATTGCGGCAGCGCTTTAGTGCTGCCGTTAGATTTGTCATTGTTGGAAAAAATATCCGTTGCGGGTCGCTTTGCGACGACCGGCATTTGTTGCGCACCGGGCACTGCGAGCGCGGCGGTAACGGTATCGGCGACACCATTGCGCAGCGCCACCACATCGCCAGTATCGTTTGGATAGACACGGTTGGTGAGAATGATGACGTAGGTTGCGGTGATCGGATCGATCCAGATCGAGGTGCCGGTGTAACCGGTGTGACCGTAGAAACCCGGCGGCACCAGGATGTTGTTGCGTCGGCCGAGCGGCGCCTCCAGATCCCAACCGAATCCGCGTTGGCGCGTGGTGTCCGGCAGCGCCTGCGGCGCGGTCATTTGCGCAACTGTGGCGGGCTGCAAAATCCTCGTAGGGTGACCGGGTAGCGTGCCGCCGTGCAACAGCATTTGTGCGAATAGCGCGAGATCGTCGGCGGTTGAAAATAATCCGGCGTGACCGGCGACGCCGCCCATACGCGACGCGGTGGGATCATTGACCTCGCCCCAAATAATTTTTTCCCGCCAGTACACCGTGGGCGCGATGCGATCGTGCAGATCGCTTGCAGGTTTAAAGCCGGTGTCGCGCATGCCCAGCGGGGTGAAGATATGGGTTTTGCAATACAGGTCGAGCGGCTGACCGCTAACGCGCCGCACTAGCTCGCCGAGAATTTCAAAATTGATATCGCTGTACTCGTAGCGCGTACCCGGTGGTTGCTGCGGCTGCTCCGCCGCGATCAATTCGAGCGCGGTGCGATAGCCGGACCAATTGTCGCGCGTCGATAGATCGGCGCGTAGGCCGGTGTAGTGAGTTAGCGCCTGGCGCACGGTAATCTGCGCTTTGCCGTTGGCGGCGAACTCCGGCCAATACTGGGCGATGGTGTCGTCGAGCTGTAAGCGATGTTGTTCAACCAACTGCATAATGGCGGTGGTGGTGGCGATTACTTTAGTCAGCGATGCTAGATCGAAAATAGTATCGGTGGTCATCGGCAGTTTTTTCGGCTGTTGCGCGCGATAACCGAAAGCCTTGCGATAGAGAATACGATCGCCGTTGCCGACTAGAACGACGGCACCGGGAATTTTGCCGGCGCGGATCTGGCCGGTGGCGATTTGATCGATGTGTTCGAGATCGGCAGCGCGCAGCGGCGGCACGCTGGGTATTTGTGCGCCAGCGAGGTTTACCGTGCAACATAAAAGCAGTGTTAGGAGCGCTGTGTTTTTCACCGCGAGGCCATTACAGTATTTACCTGGACGCAAAATATACCAGGTTAAATGTGGTGTGCGATCATTTTGCCGCAGTCATCGTCGGCGGCGGTGTTTTGATGTTTTCCACAACATAGACATTGCGCGGATTCCACAATAAATAACCATTGCTGCCAAAACGGTTGGCTGCGCTGATCTGCTGTTGAATTTCAGCAGCGCCGAATTGGCGGCGATCGAATGCGTAATCTTTGAAAGCCTGTAACCACGGACGGAAGCGTACCGCTGGTACCTGAGCGCGTTCGCGGGCGCGCTCCAGTGTGCGATAGACAATTTCGTGCGAGTTGGCAACCGCATCGCGATAGCCAGGGATTCCAAATTGGAACCCGGACGGGTACAGCATGGGCGATACGTAATCGACGTGCTGCACCATGTCGGTGATGCGCTGGCCGATTTCGGTATCGTTGGTATTCCAGGCGACGTAACCGAAAATATCGGCCGATAAAAAGACGTTGTACGGCACCAATTTTTGACGGGTAACGATTAGCAGGCCATTGATTGCTTCGACGCGGTTCTGTTCGTTGTTCGGTTTCGAGAATACCAGGCCGCGCGTATCGGGGAAGCGCACGTAATCGAATTGTATTTCGTCGAAGCCCATTTTGGCGGCTTCTTCGGCTAGCGCAGCATTGTATTCCCACACTTCGCGTTTAAACGGATCGACCCAGGCCAGGCCTTCGCGATCCTTCCAGATACCGCCGGCGGAATTTCTAACGGCTAGCTCTGGGTGCGCTTGGGCTAGCAGCGTATCCTTAAACACCACGATACGGCCAATCGTATAAATGCCTTGGGTGCGCAAGTTCGCGACCAGTTCGGGCATGTCTTTTTTCAGCACCAATTTTTGCGCGCCGATTTCGGTGGCCAGCGGCACCGCTGTTTTATAGCTCACCATCGCGGTATCGGTTTTCAGATCGATTACTAGCGTATTGATCTGAGTATCTTTGATTAAATTCAACGCTGAATTGCGCAGTTTGAGGCTACTGATACCGTACGCCGATAAGTAAATGCCTTTCGGCGCAAATGGCGTTAAGGCCAGTACCGGCGCGCTGTTGTTCGCTGAACTTGATGCTGGGTTCAACGTTGCGCTAGCGCGGGTATGTCCGTACGCGCGCGCGCGCAATTCGGTGCCGTCGCCGTCGATACGAAAGGCGCCGTTTTTATCAGTTTGCACGCTGCTGTTGCCGAGCGTGACGAACGCGCCTTCGATCGGCGCTTGCGTAGTTGCGTCGACGACTTTGCCGTTAACGGGGATTGCACAGACGGGAAGGGCGAGTGAACTGATTAATGCGACGGACAAGACGGCGGAAAACGCTTTCACAAATCACCTGGAGTTAAGGATAAATCGTTCGCTAAGTGTAGACGGCTCGCCGTGAGCAAGGTCGCAATTTACAAAAATTAATGCGTGGCAGCGACGGTTCGCTCGGGAGCTGCGATCATTTCTGCAAAATTTTTGCCTTGTTGCGAGTTGTTCATTAAGAAGCGTGGCATTGCGAACCGCCGATCCTGCGCGCGATCCTGGCGACCATCGATCGTAAATGCCGCGACATAACCGGCATTTTTTGCGCTTTCGAGCAGCTGGTCGTCGTAGATGCCGAACGGCCACGCGAGCAAATCGATGCTGCTGCCGAAACGCTTCTCCAATACGGCTTTCGATTTTTGCAGTTGAGTGACGACAATTTTGTCGTACTCGGCCGGTGTCAGCTTTTTCTTTTCCCGTTTGAAATTGGGGTGCCAATAAGTGTGCGATTGCACATTGAACAAGCCGGTGGCAACGAGCGCTTGCAATTGCTCCCAGCTCATTGCGTACGGCGCATGCGAATTGGATATTGCGGACGGGTAAATAAATAGCGTGACCGGTACGCGATATTGTTTGATCAGCGGCAACGCCACTTCGTAAACCGAGCGGTGCCCATCATCGAAGGTTATCACCACCGAGCGTGGCGGTGGTGGTGGCGCCTTGCCGATTCGATAATCGACCAGCGCCTGTAGCGGGATCACGGTGTAATCGTGCTCTTTCAGGTATTTCAGGTGCGATTCGAATACCGGCGTGGTGATCGTCATGCTATCGGCGACGGTAGGGCCGAAGCGATGATAGGCCAGAATCGGCACGCTAACGGTGTCCTCAGCCAATGCCAGTGGAGCAAACTGCGAGGCGGTCAACGCCGCCAAGATCAGCGTCAAACGCCGGAAGATCGATTGCAACAAAATGGTTAACGCCTCTGCAGGTGGTTGGGGGAATAACGCTGAGCAAGTAATGGCACATGGATCGTGTTTTATCAACCAAGCGGGGATGTATTTGCTACCACCAAATCGTCGGCGTGCCGTGTATCATTCGCACATTACTATTAATGAGCATCTGACATGAGGTTTTGCAGCTACTGTGGGCACCCCGTCGAATTGCGCGTGCCGACCGGCGACGATCGCGAGCGGCACGTTTGCGCGCAGTGCCAGGCGATCCATTATCAGAATCCGCGGCTGATTGTGGGCACGTTGCCGGTGCATGGCGAGCGCGTGCTGCTATGTCGCCGCGCGATTGAACCGCGCCAAAATTGTTGGACTTTGCCGGCCGGTTTTATGGAAAACGGCGAGACCACATTGCAAGGTGCGCTGCGCGAAACTTGGGAGGAGGCGCGTGCGCGCATCGCCAACGAAACGCTGTATCGGGTGTTCGATCTACCTCACATCAATCAGGTGTATATGTTCTACCGTGGCGAGCTGGTCGATGGCGAATACGGTGTCGGCCCCGAGAGTACCGAGGTGGCGTTGTTTCACGAGCATGAAATCCCCTGGCGCGAATTGGCTTTTCCAGTCGTAGTCGAAACGCTGCGCGAGTTTTTTGCCGATCGCGGGCGCGGTGCTTATCCGGTGCGTGCTTCGGGCATCGATCCCGGTTGGCGCGGTTGGTTCCAGCGCGACACCAATAATGAAAAGGACCAGTGAGTTGATGGTTGAGTTTACCCCCATCGTTTGGATCGTACTTACCGCGTTGATCGCAGTGCTTGGCTTTATGTGGCTGACCTTGCGTCGCCGCGAGAATGAGTCACTGCGCTTGAGTGCGTCGCTTGCCGAGCGCGAACAACAGCTTGTGCAGCTGCAGCAGCGCGAGGCGGCGCTGCAAACCGAAGTTGCAACATTGCGTAATACGCTGGAGCACAGCGAGCGCACAGCTACGGAAAAACTCGCGTTGCTAAGCGATGCGAAGCAGCAATTGAGCCACGAGTTTCAAGTGCTCGCGCAGCGCATTTTCGAAGAAAAATCCGAGCGCTTTGCGCAGCAAAATAAAACCAATATCGACGGCACGCTAAATCCACTGCGCGAGCAGTTGAGCGAATTTCGCAAGCGCGTCGATACGGTTTACGACAAAGAGAGCCAGGATCGCGCATCGCTACGCGTCGAATTGCAGCAGTTAAAAGAATTGAATCAGCGCATGAGTCAGGAGGCGCTGAATCTAACGCGCGCGCTGAAAGGCGATAACAAAGCGCAGGGCAATTGGGGCGAGGTGGTGCTAGAGCGCGTGCTCGAAGAATCCGGCTTGCGCAAAGGCCACGAATACGAAACGCAACTCGCGATCACCAGCGACGAAGGTCGCCGCCGTTATCCCGATGTGGTGGTACATCTGCCCGATAATAAAGACATTGTCATCGATGCCAAAGTTGCGCTGATTCATTATGAGCGTTATTGCAGCGCCGAGGATAATGCCGATCGCGCTGCGGCGCTGCGGTTGCACGTCGCTGCGGTGCGCGCGCATATCGATGGCCTCAGCGTTAAACAATACGAAAACTTACCCGGTATTCGCAGTCTCGATTTCGTGTTGATATTTATTCCAATCGAAGCAGCGTTTTTGGCGGCTTTTGAAAACGATCCGGGCTTATTCAGCAGCGCGTACGAAAAAAATATCATCGTCGTCAGTCCGACCACATTGCTGGCAACGTTGCGCACAGTGCAAACGATTTGGCGCTACGAGCGTCAGAACAACAACGCCGAACTGATCGCCAAACAGGCCGGTGCTTTGCACGATCAATTTGCGCTGGTGTTGGAGGCGTTGCAGGAGGTTGGCCGACTGATCGATAAATCGCACAGCGCCTACGAACTCACCGTCGATCGTCTGGCGCGGGGTAAAGGCAATATGGTTAAGCGCGTTAACGATCTGGCCAAGTTGGGTGCGAAAACTAAGCGCACGCTGCCGAGCGAATTGCTCGATCGCGCCGATGACGAGGCGGAGCGGTTGGCGGTCGATACTGTGGCATCGCACGATGCCGTATCCGAATAAATTCAATTCCCAGGTGGAGAATTCGCAATGCCTCATCCCAAAATCGGTAATCTAGCGCCGGCGTTTACGCTGCTCGATCAAGCCGGCAACAAAGTTAACCTGAAAGATTTCCGCGATCAAAAAAATATCGTGCTGTATTTTTATCCGCGTGCGATGACGCCGGGCTGCAAAGTGCAAGCCTGTGGTCTGCGCGATAGCCAAAAAGAACTCGCCAAGCTCGATACGATTGCGCTGGGGGTGAGCCCCGATCCGGTTGCTAAATTGCAGAAGTTTATCGAAAAAGAAAATTTGAATTTCACGCTGTTGTCCGATGAGGATCATGCGGTCGCCGATAAATACGGCTGCTGGGGTATGAAGAAATTTATGGGCCGCGAATTTATGGGTTTGCTTCGCAGCACGTTTATCATCGGCAAAGATGGCAAGCTCAAGCACATCATGGCCAAGGTCAATACCAAAACGCATCACGACGATGTATTGGCGTGGCTGCGTGCGAATTGATAGCGCGTAGTCAGGTATTCCAGGCACGACTTGATCGCTTGTCTTGGTTAATTCAAATCGTGTACCTTTACAGCCCGCCGAAAAGGCCGCCACCACTTACAACAGAATTAATCATCGCTTCGAATCGGTTAGCAAAATAGGACGATTCTTTGCTTAACGGCAGACATGCAGACATAAGGAATCATTAAATATGAGTAATGATGTGTTAGTTGAAGTTAGCAACGGCATAATGACCGTCACTATTAATCGTGCCGAAGCCAAAAATGCCGCCAATAAGGCGGTGGCGGTGGGTATTGCCGCTGCGATGGACGAGCTGGATAGCAACCCGGAAATTCGGGTGGCCATCATTACCGGTGCTGGCGGTACGTTTTGCTCCGGAATGGATCTCAAGGGCTTTTTGAAAGGCGAAGTGCCGATTGTAGAAGGCCGTGGTTTTGCCGGCGTCGCCGAAGCACCGCCGAAAAAGCCGTTGATCGCTGCGGTTGAAGGTTTTGCGCTGGCCGGTGGTTGCGAGCTGGCACTTGCTTGCGATCTGATCATTGCCGCCGAGGACGCTAAGTTTGGCATTCCTGAGGTTAAGCGCGGCTTGATCGCTGCCGGCGGCGGTTTGGTCCGTTTGCCGAGACAGATCGCACCGCGTTTGGCGTTGGAGTTGGCGTTAACGGGAAATTCGATCGATGGTAAACGCGCCGCAGAAATTGGCCTGGTCAACCGCGCCGTTACGCCGGGTTCCGCGCTGGCTGTCGCCCGCGAACTCGCTGCAGAAATTGTGAAGAATGCGCCGCTGGCGCTGGCTGCGAGTAAGCAAATTATTCGCGACTCCGCGGATTGGTCGGTGGCGGAAATGTTTGCAAAACAAGCTGTGATTGCGGCGCCGGTATTTTCATCTCAGGATGCGCAAGAGGGTGCCAGAGCATTTGCTGAAAAGCGCCCGGCTAATTGGAAGTCTGCGTAATCGGGATTAATGTGCGGTTATAGAGCAGGCGGTTTTTGTCTGCTGAAGAATGTTTCGAGCTTAATCTTGCGATGAATCAATTACCGCCACTAGCGCAGAATGGCGGTAATTGTTAATAATGAGAGGCTCATATAGTATACTATATGAAATTAATGTACCTGATTGCTAATGTCTGGAAGTCGGGTTTATTTCCCAATAATTCGAGGTGTGTGCCATGAAAATTGAAGACATGATTCTGGTCAGTATCGATGACCACGTCTCTGAGCCGATGGATATGTTTGAAAAGCATGCACCGCAGGCGCTCAAGGATAAGATGCCTAAGTTCATTGAAAAAGATGACCAAGCTTTTTGGCTGTATGAAGATATTAAGGTGATGAGCATTGGTTTGAATGCGGTAGTGGGACGTCCTCGCAGTGAGTTCGGGATGGAGCCAACCAATTATTCGCAAATGCGTAAAGGTTGTCACGACGTCGATGCGCGCATCGAAGATATGAACGTCAACGGCATTCTCGGTTCGTTGTGCTTCCCCACTTTTGCGGGTCTCGCTGGGACAACTTTGCTTAAGGCGAAAGATAAGAAAATGGCGCTGTCTGTCAATCAGGTATACAACGATTGGCATATCGATGGTTGGTGTGCGGCTCATCCCGGCCGATTCATTCCGTGTGCTGTGCTGCCGTTGTGGGATGTCAATGAAGTGGTTGCAGAGGTGAAGCGCGTCGCTGCGAAGGGCTGCTATTCGGTGACGTTCCCGGATAACCCGACTGCATTAGGTTTGCCGAGCATCCATAACGAATATTGGAAACCGTTTTGGCAGGTGTGTAGTGATGAAGACATCATGATCAACTGCCATATCGGATCGGGCTATTTTCCGCCAAGCCCATCATTAGAATCGCCAATGGATTGTTGGATCACCACCATGCCGATGTCGATTGCTAACAGCGCGGCAGATTGGGTGTTCGGGCGCTTTATGATTGATCATCCGAATCTCAAGGTTGCAATGTCTGAGGGTGGTATCGGTTGGGTGCCGTATTTCTTAGAGCGCGCTGACTTCACCAATGAACACCATAAAGAATGGACTTTCGCTAATCGCAATACCGGTATGAAGCCCAGTGAAATTTTCCGTAAACATATTATGACCTGCTTTATCGATGACGAGTTTGGCCTTAAGAATCGTCACGATATCGGTCTCGATCGCATTGCTTTTGAAGTCGACTACCCGCACTCCGATACCGTATGGCCGCAATCGCCAGAATACCTGCATCGCTGCGTAGAGCGGCTAAACATACCGGACAACGAAATCGATATGTTTACCCATCTCAATGTAATGCGTGAGTGGCGCTACGATCCGTTCAGTATTTTGGGTCGCGAGAATTGCACGGTGGGCGCACTGCGCGAGCAATCCAAAAATGTAGATACCACGCTGCGGTCGATGGGCGGCAAAAGCGCAGCTCGTGATCCCAATCATCCGGTTACCTTCGGCGCGATTATGAGCATGCTGGGTGGTGCAGGGGATCCATCAAAGCGTGCTAAACAAGGCTAATTAACTGTTTCCGCTACGCAATTGGCGTAGCGGTGTAGTACCTAAAAGAGTACCTAAAAAAGTACCAAAAAAGCGTACCGAAAGGGTGTCCCAAAAAGCACTGGGGATCTTCTTGGTTGTGCGGTGTGCTGAAGCTTTTGCAGTTCACCGCACATGATTAACCTCAAGTTTTACGCCCAACATAACAAGCCATTTTATCGTAAGTGGCAGTGAGAGGATTTTTATGAATGTTAAAGCTGCGGATCAATCGGGCAATGGAATAATAAAACAGTGTGTGGTCGGCACTGCTAATTTCGGTCTTGATGTATTAACCGCAGCCGTTCGCGCTGTTATTTATCCCTTTCGGCAAAGAGATAATGTGGTGCCTCGGATAAGCCCCAGCGCGCCAACTAGCGGTTCGCTTACTTACCCGAATAAGCTGGTGCCCAGCGAGCCAGTATTGGATTTCCCTGCCTCCGAAGGCCGCTTGCTGAACATGGATTCCGACACCTGGTTTCTGGAGGGGGTACTCGAAGGCAAAGAGTCCGGTCGCAGGTATTCATTCATCGTTATCTACTACGTGAGCCGACTGCGCGGCATCATTCCATTTAATTTTTATTCTTTTACGCTTTACGATTTAGAACGTCGAGAATACGGCACATTCACCAAATACGGTAACGTCAAAGCGAAGACGGGTTATTTGGATCTGCGCCTTTCGCTGCCGGACCAAGATGCGGTATGGACTACTGCAACTGATAAAGACGGCTGTTTAATACCGTTTGCATACAAGGTTAATTTCCCAGGGGTCGATCAAAACGGCAATAAAATGAGCTTGATCGCCGATGTCACGGTGAGAAATCCTCCGGTACCGGTAGGTGCCGATACGTACAACGGTAAAATTAGAATCCTCAAACAAGACGACACTTTCTCGTACTTCCAAACGGGCGTGCAGTTCGATGGTACGCTGAATTGGGGCGATCGCAGCGAAGCGATTACCGGTCGTTTAGGCCATGTCGACCGCCAGATGTTTCCGCTGCATAGCGGCATTAACGGTAGTATTGATGGTCGCAATTTATCGCATGAATGGCGCACCTATTTTCTGGAAAATGGATTGGATCTGAGCGCCTGGCGCCAATTTGATCGCAATGCGCGAAATCACGAGTACACCTTTGGCGGTGCAACCACTTACGATCCGGTGCATGGTGGTAGATATTTTGGCGACATTTCCTATGAAATTATGTCGTACCAGCGCGTGCAGAATCCGCCGGTGCAGGCGTTCGTAAAACCGCGCGTTTACAAACGCGATAGCGTGCTGTATTTCACTGCTCGTCATCGTTTGAGTTCACCTTCATTGGGGTTGGATATCGTAGCGGAGCCGCTAATTTATGCACCGCTGATACGCTTTCCGATTGAATATATGCATGGCCCGGTTTTACTGAACGGTACTTTTGAAGGTAAGCCAGTTAAAGGTATTGGGTCGCTGGAGTTAACGCTGGCGCTGTATCGGGATTTTGAGTTTGTGACCGTGCTGTTTAACAGTGTGAAGCATCTTCCCGCTGATGCGGTGCTGCCGAACAGCACGCCGATCGACGCCATTTTGAATACTATCACGCAGGTCGGTAAGCTCGTCGATAGCAAAGACTCGGCCGCAGCGATCGCGTTGGCGAACGGACAATTGCGTGCTGAAATCAGCGGGCTTGCCGAGTCGCACAAAGGCACGATGTTGCAGATACTCGATGACTTGATATCGGTAATGTGAGGCAGTAGTAATTTACGACGAGACGGACGCGGCATCGCACTGGTGCAAGATCGGGCGATCGCCGCGGGCAACAATGCAGTTGGGCTTTACCCCGTAGTGGGAATACCTCAGACTACTCCTGATCGCTGCCGCGTTTGCTGGCCTGTAAAAGACGTCGGTAGTAACGTTGTTATTCGACCACATCACAGCCGACGCGGCGACAAAGCATGCCCGCAACACTGGCCTGCATGATGTGCGCGCAGCATTCTCTCTAATGGCGGAGTTACTTATGAGTGATGATCCAATCGTGATCGCCGGTTTTGCTCGCACGCCGCTGGGCGGTTTCCAAGGTGACTTCAAAGACATTACTGCACCGGCGCTGGGCGCCGTGGCAATTCGTGCAGCCGTCGAGCGCGCAGGCCTTCAGCCCGCCGATATTTCTGAAGTGTTAATGGGTTGCGTATTGTCGGCAGGTGTTGGCCAGGCTCCCGCTCGTCAGGCTGCCATCGGTGCAGGCTTGCCTGAAAGTGTGCCGTGTACCGCGATCAGCAAAGTGTGCGGCTCCGGTATGAAAGCAGTCATGCTCGCGCACGATTTAATTGTTGCCGGCAGCGCCGATATCGTCGTTGCTGGCGGTATGGAAAGTATGTCGAATGCGCCGTATCTGTTAGACAAAGCTCGTTCTGGCCAGCGTCTCGGTCACGGTCGCATGATCGACCATATGTTTTACGATGGCCTCGAGGACGCTTACGACAAGGGCCGCTTGATGGGTACTTTCGCGGAGGACACAGCAGCGCACTACGGATTTACACGTGTTGCACAGGATGAGTTTGCGTTGACCTCGCTGGCGCGCGCGCAAGCCGCAGCTGAAGCGGGTCATTTTGTCAGCGAAATCGTTCCGGTTAAAACTGCTAAAGCAGAAATTAGTATCGACGAGCAACCATTAAAAGCGTGCCCGGAAAAAATCCCGACGTTAAAGCCGACCTTTCGCGAGGGTGGCACGGTGACCGCTGCTAACTCGTCGTCGATTTCCGATGGCGCGGTCGCGCTGGTGTTGATGCGGCAATCTGAAGCGCAGCGCCGTGGCATTAAACCGCATGCAATCATTCAAGGGCATAGCGGTCATGCGCAAGCACCTGCGTGGTTTACTACGGCGCCGGTAAGTGCGATCAACAAGTTGTTAACGCGGCTCGATTGGCGCATTAACGATGTCGATCTGTTTGAGATCAACGAAGCCTTCGCAGTGGTAACGATGGCGGCAATCAAAGATTTAAAACTCGATCCTGCCAAGGTCAATATTCACGGCGGCGCCTGTGCGCTCGGTCACCCAATCGGTGCCTCGGGTGCGCGCATTTTAGTAACGCTGTTGGCGGCGTTGGAAACACACGATTTAAAACGTGGCGTTGCATCGTTATGCATCGGTGGCGGCGAAGCCACCGCAATAGCGGTTACACGTTGCTGATACTTTAATTTTTTTACAGGAGAGAAGTATGGATATTCACGGCCATGCTGCCATTGTTGGCGGCGGAGCTTCGGGTTTAGGCGCCGCGACTGCGCGTGCATTAGCAAAAGCGGGCGCCAAAGTAGCGGTGTTAGATTTCAACGAAGCTGCGGCGCGTGCCGTCGCCGAAGAAATCGGTGGCATCGCCGTTAAATGCGATGTCACCAGCAGCGATAGTGCGGAGCAGGCATTTGCGACGGCGCGGGCTATTCATGGCCCAGCGCGAATTCTCGTCAACACCGCCGGTATTGCACCCGGCGCGCGCATCGTTGGTAAGCAAGGGCCGATGCCGCTCGATGAATTTCGCAAAGGTATCGAAGTGAATCTGATCGGTACGTTTAATCTGTTGCGCTTGGCCGCCGCCGATATGATGGAGCTTTCCGAGCTGGATGATGGCGAGCGCGGCGTGATCGTAAATACCACATCGATTGCGGCTTTTGAAGGGCAAATCGGTCAATCGTCCTATGCCGCGTCGAAAGGTGGCGTTGCATCGTTAACATTGCAGGCGGCGCGTGAATTCGCGTCGGTCGGTATTCGCGTTTGCACGATTGCCCCCGGTCTATTTGAAACGCCGATGATGGCGAGCTTGCCCGAATCGGTGCGCAAGACGCTGGCGGCATTAACACCGTTTCCGCGACGATTGGGACACGCGTCGGAGTACGCGAAGCAAGCGATCAATATTATCGAAAGCGTCATGCTCAACGGCGAGACGATTCGTCTCGACGGCGCGTTGCGCATGCAAGCCAAATAATGCGGAAGTAAGCCAAATGATTTTGAACGAAGACCAAGTGATGATCCGCGAGATGGCGCGCAATTTTGCTGCACAACGTCTCGCACCGTTTGCTGCAGAGCGCGATCGCGATCATAGTTTTCCAGCCGATGCGTTGCGCGAAATGGGCGAACTCGGCTTGATGGGCATGTTGGTTCCCGAGCAATGGGGTGGTGCCGGTGCGGATCACATTGCTTACGCCGTGGCACTCGAAGAAATTGCGGTCGGCGAGGGCGCTACGTCGACGATCATGAGTGTGCACAACTCGGTGGGTTGCGCGCCGATTTTGAAATTTGGCAACGATACACAGAAAGAAAACTTTCTGAAATCGATGGCCAGCGGCAAAAAACTAGGCGCATTTTGTTTAACCGAACCGCAGGCCGGTTCGGATGCATCGGCGTTGCGGACGCGCGCGGTTCGCACCGACAAAGGTTGGTCGATCAACGGCACCAAACAATTTATTACGTCGGGCAAAAACGCGCAGATCGCGATTGTGTTTGCAGTCACCGATCCGGCGGCCGGGAAAAAAGGCATCAGTGCGTTTATCGTGCCGACCGACACACCGGGTTATCAAGTGGCGCGCATCGAAAGCAAACTCGGTCAGCACGCTTCGGATACGGCGCAAATTATTTTCGAGAATTGCGAAATCCCCGTAGAAAATTTGTTGGGCGAAGAAGGCAATGGTTACAAAATTGCGCTATCGAATTTAGAGGGCGGTCGTATCGGTATCGCGTCGCAATCGGTTGGTATGGCGCGTGCTGCGCTAGAAGCTGCGGTGGCGTATGCCGGCGAGCGACAAAGTTTCGGTGTGCCGTTAACCGGCCATCAGGCGATCTCGTTTCGGTTGGCCGATATGGCTACGCAGGTAGAAGTGGCTCGGCAAATGGTATTGCATGCGGCCGCGTGTCGCGATGCCGGGTTGCCGTGTTTGCGCGAAGCATCGATGGCAAAATTGTTCGCATCGGAAATGGCCGAGAAAGTGTGTTCGGATGCGATCCAAATTCACGGCGGTTACGGTTACGTCGACGATTTTCCGGTCGAGCGTATTTATCGCGATGTGCGCGTCTGCCAAATCTATGAAGGCACCAGCGACATTCAGCGCTTGGTGATTGCGCGGCAATTGCTGAAATAATTTTTTATTTTTACATTTATTATTAATTGAGGCCAATGATGACCACACCTGCCCCCGCCATGAAAAATCGTGTTACAGAGTTGTTGGGCACACGCTATCCGATTATGCAGGGCGGCATGATGTGGGTGGGGCGCGCTGAACTGGCGTCGGCCGTTTCGAATGCCGGCGGCCTCGGCGTTCTTACCGCATTGACGCAGCCGACACCGGAAGCGCTGTTGGTCGAAATCGAACGTTGCCGCACCATGACCGATCAGCCGTTTGGTGTGAATCTGACGATTCTGCCTTCGGCTAATCCACCGCCTTACGAAGCGTATCTTGATGCAATTATTGCCAGTGGCGTAAAGCTGCTCGAAACTGCCGGTAGCAATCCACAAGAATTTATTTTAAAAGCGAAAGCGGCCGGCATAAAAATTGTGCATAAATGCACCGCGGTTCGCCATGCTTTATCCGCTGAGCGCAACGGCGTCGATGCGATTTCGATCGATGGTTTTGAATGCGCAGGCCATCCCGGTGAAGACGATGTCGGTGGCTTGATCCTGTTCGCTGCGGCAGCGAAAAAAATCAAAATTCCGCTCATTGCATCCGGTGGTATCGGCGACGGTCGCGGCTTTGCAGCAGCGTTAGTGTTGGGTGCCGAAGGTATCAACATGGGCACGCGCTTTTGTGCGACCCAAGAAGCACCGATTCACGAAAACATAAAACGCATGATGGTGGAAAGAACCGAGCAACAGACCAATTTAATTTTTCGCACCTTACACAATACCGGACGCGTGCTGAAAAATACGGTGTCTGATGAAGTGGTGGCGTTGGAAAATCGTCCGGGCGGCTGCGAGTTTAAAGACGTGCATGCGCTGGTTGCTGGTGTGCGCGGTCGCAAAGCACTGGAGACCGGAACTGCCGATGATGGTTTGGTCTGGGGTGGGCAAGTGGTTGGTTTAATCGACGACATTCCAACTTGCGACGAGTTGATTCAACGCATGGTCACCGAATGCCGAGAGCATCTTAATCGCGCCACAAAATATTACTAATCGACCACGAGCGCGCCAGCAATTATTGATCTAATTTGCTGGCGCGCACGCCGCAACTGCTCAAGGTGAGTACTCAAGGTAAATAATGGCAGTGCTCAGCGGGTATCGAGTCATCGAATTGGCCGGGCTGGGCCCATGCCCGATGGCGGGTATGATTCTCGCCGATATGGGTGCCGAGGTGATTCGCGTCGAGCGCAGCCTCAACCGTGATCCTCAATACGCGAAAGATGTTAGTGCGCGCAATAAAAAGTCGATCGTCCTCAATCTAAAAAGCCTCGAAGGTCGCGAAGCGCTGTTAAGGCTCGTCGATAAATCCGATGTACTCATCGAAGGTTTTCGGCCCGGCGTTGTCGAACGCTTGGCGATCGGTCCTGAACAGTGTTTGGCGCGAAATCCCAAGTTAGTGTTCGGACGTATGACGGGTTGGGGTCAACATGGGCCGCTAGCGCAATCGGCCGGCCACGATATCAATTACATTGCGCTGAGCGGCGTGTTGCATGCGATAGGGCGCGCCGGTGAACGTCCGGTAGTACCGTTGAATGTCGTTGGCGATTTTGGCGGCGGCGCCATGTTGTTAGTCGCCGGCGTATTGGCTGCATTGCTCGAAGCAAAATCCTCTGATCGCGGGCAGGTGGTCGATGCAGCGATGGTCGATGGCTCTGCACAATTAATGTGGATGTGTCACAGCTTTCAAGCGGCGGGTTACTGGGATGCAACGCAGCGCGAGCGCAACTTGCTCGATGGCGGCGCATTTTTCTACGACACTTACGAAACACTCGATAAAAAATTTATTGCGTTAGGACCGATCGAGTCGCAATTTTTTAGCGAATTGGTTGAGCGAGTAGGGCTGGATAAACAGCGATTTAACGCGGCTACACAGAACGATCAGCAGCTTTGGCCGGAGTTAAAAAAGGAGCTTGCAGCAGTCATTAAAAGAAAAACAAGAGATCAGTGGTGCGAGTTGTTGGAGGGAACGGATGTTTGTTTTGCGCCGATCCTTTCCTTTGAAGAAGCGCCGCAGCATCCGCATAACATCGAACGTAAAACGTATATTAACGTCGACGATTGCACGCAGCCTGCGCCTGCGCCGCGGTTTAGTCGTACGCCCTCTAAGGTTTCGCACGGCCAGCACGCGCCGGGTGCAGATACTGAATCGATTTTATTGAATTTTGGTTATGCAGCAGAGCAAATCCAAGCGATGAAAAGCCAAGGTGTTATCAGTTAATCGTTGTTGCGGAATAGTATGCGCCTGCGTTTGCTGGAATCAACTCATTCGTAATCTAAACTGAGGGACATTCAGGGGGCTGATTGAAGCTTGCATCGTAAGCGCCAATGAGTCCCCGTCAATTAACTATTAAAGCGCGGCAGCAGCTAGCGGGATTTTGTCTGCGAGTTTTTTGCGAAACACTAAAAGATTGAAGACAATAAATGAAGTGGCAAATGCGAGTGTGTTGACCAAGACCAAGCCTATTTGTTTTTCTGCCGGCACTGCTGGGTTGAAATACAGATAAATATTTACGGCGAGAATAAAAAGGAAGTTGCCGATGAAATATCCGATGCTCCATATGCCTAGGCTGGGCAGGCTGAACGCGGGCTTATCGGTCATACCCTTGCTTTCCATGAATTGATCGATGCGCTGCATGACAAGGGAGATCACAAAAAACGTCACCAACCAGCCGAAGTAATTGGAGAGCGGTACGTCAAAATGCGTCATGGTTAAGTGATTGTAGAAGAACGACATCCAGCCAAAATCGCCGGGTACATATTGATAGATTTCACCCAGGAACCAGTACTTACCCAAATGCGTGACCGGGTCTATGGCAAAATCAGACCATGTAATGACGAGGCATGACCATAGCGCTACCTTCAATGAATTCCTTATCCGCGGGTTTTCGACGCGCTCAACGCCATGCTTGCCAATGCGAAGCGGCGAAAACAACGTGTAGGTAAGCGAGAACCCGAGGTAGCTCGATGCTGCATAACTGAGTGATGCGAACAGCGGGACGTTGGAAATCCAGAATTCATTTTCGAAGCGGCTAGGATAGTAACTGTAAAATCCGTAAGGAAAACCGGTGCGCTGACTGCAGTACTCTGATAGCCAGCCGATGAATGTTCCCACGAAAAGCCAGACTAACATTTTTAGCCAACCACGTTCGGCTGCAGCAACGATCATAAAAGTAAGCACGAAGCTGACCACGTAGGGGCGGTCAACAAACATTGATATGACATAGTTCATAGGGGCTCCTTTTTTTATTTAAAATGGAGGTCTAACTATATGTCAAGTCGAGCCGAAGTGTGGAGTGATATTCGATAAGCAAGATTAATGGGCGGGGGTTTAACAACTACAGGGTTGATATCCGAAGCAATAGATATCAACCCTGAGTGCAGTGCTGGACGATTTCTTACTCGGGCTTGTTGCGAACGCCTTCGATAAGACCTTTCAAATTACCGCCCATGATTTTCGCGATGCTAGCTTCATCAAGACTGCTCAATTCTTTGATGTAATCCACTGGATCGGCGAGACCTTCGGGATGCGGATAGTCGCTACCGAACATCAGGCGATTCACTGGGCAGAACTTCAACAGATCCTGAACGCTATCTTCATAGCAAGGCGCTACGAATACGTGCTCGCGGAATTGTTCAACAGCACGGCGTTTAAATGCTTTCGGATATTGCCCGTTAGCGCGCTCCAATGTTTCAACCGTAGGGCGTACCCAGCGTGCAGTGTTTTCGATCGATGCAACGCGAACATTCGAGTGTCTCTCGAACACACCGTGACAGATCAACGCGACGATCGTATCGGCAATTGCGCGCTCCATCGTATTGACAGGCATAAGAATATCCTGCTCAAACGGACGAAACTCTTTATCCACGCCTTTCCACAGATTGGTCAGCAGGTCATAGCCGGAATCCGACGAATGCAGGCTAACAAAAATGCCGGCTTCGTTGATTCGTGCCCAGAACGGGTCAAATTCTTTAAAGCCAGGCGAGCGCGACCCACCGATGCCATCTGTTACCGGCCCTGGGCGAATGCCGACTGCGCGCGCACCGTTTTTCAGGCAGAAATCCAGCTCTTTTACCGCATTGTCGATATCGGAAAGATTGACGAAAGGAACGCCGAACACGCGATTGTCGCGGTTGAATCCCCACTCTTCCAACATCCACTGGTTCAATGAGTGAAACAGCGCAGCAATAACTTTGGGTTTGTCTTTCAGGCGCTCTTCGATAACGGATGCCATCGTTGGGAAGATGAGCGTGCCATCGATACCTTGCTCGTCGAGCAGTTTTAAACGTGGTTCGGCTTTAAAATAGGATTCTGGCGATTCAATTGCCTTACCGGTAATTTCGCGCAGACTCAATCCCTCGGGGTTGATCGCACGGTAATACATTTCGTGCGAGCCGGGGGCAGCAACTTTGCTGAACGTTGGGTTGGGGATGTACTCGGATATTTGGCCGCCAACGGCTAATTTTGTACGCCCGTTTGCCATTTGCACGTATTGGAATTCACCTTGGAATTCTTTCGGCAAATAGCGCAGGAAAGCTTCCGGCGGTTCGTACAAATGATTGTCGGCATCGTAAATTGGAAAATTAAAGCGACTGCCCATGGCGTCCTCCACAAGGTGTAGTGAATACAGGAATCATAATAGTATACTATTTGAGGCGGTGCAACCATTGATGTATATCAATATGTTCGATAACTTTTGATGAAAATGGGGCTATCAAATTCAGTAAACCGCTAGCATTGCTTAATTGGATCTCTGGCCGCTCAGCCATTAATTCCACCCATACATAAATATTTAATTTCCAGATAATCGTCAAGACCGTACTTAGAACCTTCGCGACCATTACCGGATTCTTTTACGCCGCCGAAGGGCGCCATCTCATTCGATATCAATCCTTCGTTGATACCGACGATGCCGTATTCCAGTGCTTCTGATACGCGCCAGATGCGCGACATATCGCGGGTATACATATACGCGGCGAGGCCAAACGGTGTGTCGTTCGCCATCGCAACGGCTTCGGCCTCGGTGTCGAAGCGAATCAGTGGTGCTACTGGGCCAAAGATTTCTTCATGGAAAACGCGCATTTTATCGGTGACGTTGAGCAGCACGGTGGGCTCGATATACGCGCCGCCGAGCGGTGCAGTAGCACTGTCGTTGGCACGTTTAGCACCAGCAGCAATCGCGTCATCGATCATCGCTTGCACATCGGCGGCAGCGCCGTTGTTGATCAGCGGGCCGATGGTAACGTGCTCATCGAAACCATTACCAATCGCTAATTTTTTTACCGCGGCTGTTAGCTTTTCGGCAAAGCGATCGTAAATGCCAGCCTGCACCAACATGCGATTACTGCACACACAGGTTTGGCCAGCGTTGCGAAATTTAGACACCATCGCACCCTGCACGGCAGCATCGAGATCGGCATCATCGAAGACGATAAACGGCGCGTTGCCGCCGAGTTCCATCGACGTACGTTTGACCGTTGCCGCACAATCCCTCATCAACTGTTTGCCCACTGGCGTCGAGCCGGTAAACGTCAATTTGCGCACCAGCGAGCTACTGGTCATTGCCGCGCCGATTTCGCCGGTATGGCCAGCAATAATGTTGATTACGCCGGCCGGAATATTTGCGCGCTCGGCTAATTTCGCGAGCGCAAGCGCAGAGAGCGGTGTGGCATTGGCGGGTTTGCAGACGACGGTGCAGCCAGCCGCTAGTGCCGGTGCAATTTTGCGCGTCAGCATCGCATTGGGGAAATTCCACGGCGTGATTGCGGCAACGACACCAATCGGCTGCTTAATAACGATGAGGCGCTTATCGCTGCTTGGATAAGGAATAACATCGCCATAAATACGCTTGGATTCTTCAGCAAACCACTCGATGTAGCTGGCGCCGTAAGCGATTTCACCGCGTGCTTCGGCGAGCGGTTTACCTTGTTCTGCCGTCAGTATCCGCGCCAGATCTTCTTGGTGCTTGATGATCAGATCAAACCAATTGCGTAACAACTTGGCGCGCTGTTTGGCCGGCATTTGCCGCCACGATCGCAGTGCTTTGTCGGCAGCGATAATCGCGCGCTGCGTCTCGGCAGAACCGCAGCGTGCAACAGTGGCGATCGCTTTTCCGGTAGCAGGATTGTGTACTTCGAAGCGCTGCTGATTATCGGCTGCGGTCCAGTTGCCATCGATATACGCATCGGTCGCGAGCAGCGAGCTATCTTCGAGCAGCGCGGATAGTGACGTATCGCTAATCAGTTCGGATTTTGCGATCGGTATCTGTCGGTTATCCATTAAGAAGCTCCAAAGGCTCAGCTTGGTTGATGAGTGCGATGTAAGGTTTAATTAAGCTGCGGGCCAAAGGGCTAGCGCGGCTTGGTCGGCGTGCACGATGCCGCCACCTAATTCTGCCTGCAAAACTTTCATTCGCAGCGTCCAATAATGCAACGGATATTCAAAGGTCAAACCGATTGCACCGGTAAATTGGTGGGTATCGTAATACACGATTTCCGCCATCTCTTGCGCATAAGTTACTGCAACTGCAGCGTCGGCAGCGCTGCCGGTATCGGCGGCGCGTAATGCCAACCAGCGTGTTGAGTGAGCCATTTGCGAGCAATAGGCGAGGCGATGCTGTACCGCTTGGAATGCACCGATCTCGCGGCCGAATGCGCGGCGCTCTTTGACGTAGCCGACGGTTTTATCGATTGCACCGTGCATGCAGCCGGCAATTTCGAGTGCCAACGCAACTTGCCACCACTGCCGCAGCGCGGCTACGCGATCCGCACCGAGATATTTTGCATTCGCTAAATCTGTATTACGTAATTTGCCGAACGGAAACGCCAGAAACGAATCGATGGCGATGACATCGCCGTCGCGCAATTCGATCACCGCGACATCGTTACCGAGATCGACAATCGCCGTTTTTGCGATCGGTAGAAAACGCACTGGCTTATCGAGCTTGCCGTCGCGCGCATCGATTAACGCGACTGGCCCGGCCAACGCTTCGCCCAGCAACATCGGTGCGACCAGCGCGGACGCTGCAACTTCGACCACAGACTGTTGCTGGGCGATTTGGTCGATCACCAACGCAGCGTGCAACGCACCGTAACCTTCTTGCAGCGCAATATCGAGGTAGCCATTGTCGCGGAGTTCGCTGGCCATCTGTTCGCCGTAAAACCAGCTTTCGTGATGATGTAATGGAGGTTGTCCGTGCCGACGTGTCAGCCCTTCCAGCGCCTCAATCAATAATTTGTCATCGTCATTAAGTTCGAAATCCATAATGCTGTTTCCGCTTAGTGCGCTTTAGGAAGATTGAGAAAATTGCGAGCGACCAGATCTAATTGAATCTCGGTGGCGCCGCTCGCCATGGGTATGGCAATCGCGTAGCGGTAGAGGGCTTCAACTTCCGATCCACCTGCTGCGAGAATCGACGGTGCTACCTCGGCCAGAAAATCGGATGCAACACGCTGTGCTTTGATCGTGGCCAGCCGCGCTAAGTTGGTATCCGAAGTTGGCGGCAGACCTTGCGCGCGTTGCGAAATGACGCGATAAACCAGCATGCGTGCCGCTTCACAAGCAATTTTGGCGCGCGCTGCGCGTACTCGTACTAATGGATTATTGAACTCGCCGCGCTCTTGAAGAAGTCGCACGAGTTTGTCGATAACCTCGCCGCTTTTAGCGTAGTGGGGCACGCCGATACGTTCGTTTTGCAATGCGTAGCGGACAATTTCCCAGCCTTGATTTTCGACGCCCAAGCGCACCTCGGCGGAGACCTCGACATCGGTAAAAAACACTTCGTGAAAACCGCCGCCGCCGACCATCGCATGAATATCGCGAACTTCGATTCCCGGTGAATTCATCGGCACCAGAAATACAGAAATATTATTTTTTCCGTCGCCAGTGCGAGCCAACAACATGCAGTAATCCGCGCATTGTGCGCCCGATGTCCACACCTTGTTGCCGTTGATGACATAACCTTTGTCGGTGCGTTGCGCGCGCGTGCGCAGCGCTGCCAAATCCGATCCGGCATCGGGCTCGGAAAAGCCTTGGCACCACAGCGTGCGGCCTTTGCCAATCAAGCCGAGGTGAAGCGCTTTTTGCTCCGGCGAGCCAAACGCCATAATGGTTGGGCCGATGTAATTCACATTCATGTATTGCAATGCGCGCGGTTCGCCCGCTGCGGACATTTCTTCGCCGAGAATAAATTGTCCCCACGGCCCCATATCGTCGCCACCGAATTCTTTCGGCCAGTGCGGAATTAACAAACCGCGCTCGCTGATGGTGGAGCAGAAATCGCGCGAGAATTCTAACTGTTCGGTCGCACCGGGGCCGCCTTGAGAGATAACGTCCCAATTGTCCGGCAGTAGTGAATGAATAGTTTCGCGCAATTTGGCGCGAAAGCTGATTTGCTCTTCTGACCATGTAAAGTTCATAAGATATTCCGACGGTGCTGTATTTGGTTTTTTGCCGGTATTTAATCCGGCAATATTAAATTCGTTGCATCAGGACTTTTTTTGCATCTGATTGATCAGCTTTCTTACCGCATCGCCATGTTCGTCGCTGAGTCGCGCAAATGTTTCTAAGCCTAGGCTGCTATCGATCGATTGCACGACATCGCGCAGCAACGGAATATTGATCGCGCGCTTAGTGCCTTTAACACCGCGCGATGGCAATGCAGCAATTTTTTGCGCCAGTGCTTCTACCGTGCTGTCCAGTTCTTCCGGCGCGACTACTTGGCTGATCAACCCGATATTAGCGGCTTCGGTCGCCGACATGCGTTCGCCAGTCAATAAATAACGTTTGGCGCGCGCAAAACCGATCAGCTGTGGCCAAATCAACGCGCCGCCGTCGCCGGCAACTAAACCGATTTGCACGTGTGGATCCGAGAGGGTGGCGCGTTCGGACGCGACGGTGATATCGCTGAACAACGCGAGCGTGGCGCCGAGGCCAATTGCATGACCGTTGATCTTGGCGATGATCGGCACATCCAAATCTAACATGCTCATCAAGGTGCGGCGAACGCGACGCATCGAATGCACCCAGCCGTCGTAATCATTTTTCTCGATCGCTGCCAATACCCAATCGAGATTGCCACCGGCGGAAAACGCTTTTCCGGCACCGGTGAAAATCACCACGGCAACGCTGGGGTCGCGATTGATATCAAAAAAAATCTGCGCTAACTCTTCTTCCATTTGATCGCTAACCGGATTCATCGGCGGCGCGTTTAATGTCACGGTCAGAATTTTTTCGCGCTGTTCGATGAGCAGCGTTTGATAATTGCTGTACATTATTTTTCTCCGGTCGGTGTTTAACGCAGGGGATTGGGCTGGTTAAGCAGGGTCTTGGACAGTTCTTGGGCGCTGCCACCCATTTGATCGTAAACGTGGCTGCGTTTCACAAATAAATGCGCGTTGCATTCCGCTTGGAAGCCGATGCCACCGTGCACCTGAATGCCCGCATCGCTATTGCGATAGCTCGCATCGGCTGCGAAATATTTAGCGGCAGCAGCCTTCAGTAGTCCGGCAGGTAGCTCGTGCTGCAGCGCAAGGCAGGCTTCCATCGTTAGCGCCCAGGCGAGTTCCGCGCGCACAGCCATATCTGCGCAGTGGTGCTTGACCGCTTGAAAGCGTCCGATCGGTTGGCCGAATTGTTCGCGCACTTTTGCATAATCGACGCTGAGATCGCGCGCGGCTTCGGCCAGGCCGACGAACGCTGCGGCGAGCATCACTTGCAGTTTTGCTGCGAGGATGCCGGCGGTGTCGCGCTCGAAACAAACCGGTGTGTCGAGGGCCACCGTTGCCGATTCCAGCGTCACCGTTTCATCGAGACATTCCAAGGCGCAGGTATTACTTAACGCACTTTGATCGAGAACAAAAAAGGTATCTTGTTGCTGCAGTAAAATTAAATCGCCTTCGCGACGATCGAATATATAAATTTGATTCGCATCGACCGTTAACGCCATGGCGACGCGTTGCTCGCCGCTAATGATTTTTTCACAGAGCTGGCCGTTTTTAGTGTTTGCGGCGATGTGGGCGGCGATCAATGTAGAAAATATGCTCGGTGTCGTTAAGTAGCGACCGCACTCGCGCAGCAACAGGATTTCTTCGGAGAATCCGTAACCGACGCCGCCTTGTGCTTCGTCGATACCAAGACCAAAAAAGCCTAACTCCGCCATTTTTTGCCAGCAATTAAAATCGCTGTTGGTGATGTTGGAGTTGGGTCTCCAGCGTTCAACAGGTAGTTGCTCGGCCAAAAAGCTGCGCACCGATTCGTTAATCTGTGTTTGTTCTTCATTGGGTATGAGTTTGTACATTTAATTGTCCAGATGCTTCAAAGTTTTTCGTTGCAACGAATTGCAAATCATTCGGAGTATTCAAAAGTGGCGCCGAATGATTTGCGCCACTCTGCGCTCAGCGCGGCAGACCTAGCACGCGCTCACCGATAATATTACGCTGAATTTCAGCGGTGCCGCCGGCGATGGTTTGGCAAAAGGAAAACAGGTATTGATGTGAGAATTTAGAATTAGTGCCGCGTGCTAATCCACGCGGCCCGAGTAAGTCGATAGCGAGTCGCGAAACGCGTTTGTCGATTTCGCTCTGCGCGAGCCGAATGATCGAAACTTCGGGGCCGGATTGACCGCTGTCCAATCGCGAAATGGTCAAGCGCAGTAGCGAATGCAGCGCTTGCGCTTCAACGCGCGCAGCGGCTAGACGAGGGCCGAGATTATCATCGGCGATCGCCAGCGTGCGACCGTCTGGTCCTTTATGATTTTTTGCGTATTCGATCAGTTCTTCTACTAGCGCAATTAACTGGCATATTTCGCCGAAGCCCGCAGTGCCGCGTTCGAAGCCGAGCGTGGCCATCGTTACTTTCCAGCCACCATTGATTTCGCCAACGACGTTCGTCAGTGGAATGCGGACTTCGTCGAAAAATACTTCGCTGTTGTGGAAGTCACCGGTCATCGCTTTGATTGGTCGTACTTCAACGCCGGCGGCGTGCATGTCGGCGATGACCCAGCTGATTCCTTTATGGCGTAACGCCGGATCGGGATCGGTGCGCACCAGCAGTTCCATGTAGTCGGCCAGCGGCGCGAACGAAGTCCAAGTTTTTTGGCCGGTGACGACCAGGTAATCGCCATCGATAACGCCGCGCGTGCGCAAGCTTGCGAGATCGGAGCCTGCGTTGGGCTCTGAAAATCCCTGACACCAGCCGGCATCGCCGCCCAAAATTTTGGGCAAGTGAAATGCCTTCTGCTCTTCGTTGGCGACTGCCATCAACGTTGGACCGGCGTGATTGATGCCGAGCCAGGCGGTGTCGAGAACGAACGGGCAATCGGCGCGACCGTACTCTTCACACCAAATCAGTTGCCGCTCCAGTGGCATCTCTAAACCGCCGTAGCGTTTTGGCCACGCAGCACCGGCCCAGCCGCCTTCAAACTGCCGCTTTTGCCAAGCTAAATCGTAAACTTTTTGCTCTGCAAAATCTTCCGGTCGCGGTTCTGTGGGCTTATTTGCCTCGAGCCAGGTACGCGCTTGTTGGCGGAATTGTTCGTCTTCATGGGAAAATTTGAATTCCACTGGCTACTTCTCCACAAAACTTTCTTGTAATAACGCTAGTAACGCGCGCCGATCGACTTTGCCGCTGGAGCGAAACGGTAACTGCTCCACGGGTAGTGTCGTGAACAACGAGGGGACTTTGTACGCGGACAGCGATTTTCGCAGCAATGCAGGCAGGGCATCGGTGTCGATGGTCGCGCCTGGTGCAGTAACTAATACCGCGGCCAAGCGCAATGTGCCGCCCACTTGTAAACCGGTGACGATGGATTGTGCCACACCGGGGATTTCATTGAGTACGGCTTCGACTTCGCGTGGCGATATATTCGCGCCTTTGATTTTGACAACGTCGTCGAGCCGTCCCTGAAAGAATATATGGCCGTCGCGACGGATGACCATGTCTTTGGTTGCGTACCAACCGTCCGGATGAAATACATCGCTACGTTCGCGCTTGTACATGCCAGACATCAGCGTGTTGCCGCGCACCAGTAGTTCGCCAAGCTCGCCATCCGGCACATCTTCGCCGGTCTCCCAGTTAATGACACGGTATTCCATGCCGGGGGAGGCCCAACCAAAAGAGCCGCGGTATTCTTCCGATAAGGATGATAAGTGTCCTGCCGAATGCGGGCCGGCGGTTTCGGTCATACCGAGCCCATCGGCGATCAACTCTCGATTTTTGGGCTGTAGATGCGACGGCATTGCAGCAAACAGATTTCCGGCGCGCATCGAATCGAGTTTGCGCGCTGCGAAGCTGGGCTCGCTTTCCAATGCTTGCGCGCTGTGCGGCCAGCCGAGAAAAATTGTGACGCGTTCGCGCTCGAGGAAATCCAGCGTTTCAGAAGGAGCAGTGGCTTTGCAGCCCAGTATGGTCGAGCCTGCTTGCATGGCGGGGAGTAGATGATAGGAGAGCCCGCCGACCCAAAAAAATGGCATTGCGGAGTAGACTCTATCGCGCTGCGTGTATTGTTTTGCATGTGCCTGTTTGACCGATTGGCGCAGCAAGGAACCTTGGCTATGCACAACACCTTTGGGTTCGCTGGTGCTGCCAGAGGTGTAAATGATGGCGGCTTGATCGCTTTCGTGAACTTCGTTTTCCGCGGCCGCTAACATTTCTGGCGAAACGGTTGCGGCGTTTGGGTTTTCAACGCTGCTTGCCCACTGTGGTGCGGAGTCACTCCAGGCCCATAGTCGGCGTAAAAAAGGCGCTTCGGTTAGCGATTGTTGCTGCCCAGGCTGCAACGACGGCAGGGCCTCTTCAAGTCGGCTGACGTAGTCGTTCTTGAGATAGGTCGGGCAAAAAATCAGGCTTTGCAAATCCGCATGTCGTATTAACTGCGCAAGCTCCGCAGCGGTTGAAAATGTACTGATCGGCACTCCTACGGCGCCGATTCGGGTAACCGCCAGCCACGTGATAATAAATTTTGCGTTGTTCGGAAGTAATATGCCGACATGCGCTCCCTTACCCACACCCGATGCGAGTAGTTGACGGGCTAACACCGACGAACGCTCGTCCGCCTCCTTGTAAAACAGGCGTTCGTCATCAAACACTGCCAACTCATTGTTGGGCCAACGGCTGCGAGCGGCCGAGAGTAATTGTGGAGTAATCGACGCCCCAACCACTTCAGCGCTTATGCGCAGCGAATCGTTATCGCTGATGGCCATACTGGATATCCTGATTTATGATTTTGCTAAGAAAGTTAATGGTATACTATTAAAAATTGGTGTTTAGTTCAATCACAACCGTCGCACAATTTACCGCACGATCGATATTTGCCGGCTTGTTAGTTCGTTTGTTTAAGGGTTATAAGATGCCTGCCCGAAACGGTATGCCTCTGAATCTCGCACTCAAGCGCAATGGGTCGGCGCCTTATCAAGCCGACATGGAGGAAACCGCGGGGGCGTGGCTTTGTGCTTGCCGCAGCGGTAGTGCTATGGGGATTTGATTTGTTATTCGTCTACTGAAGACGATGAAGCAAGGCATTTTATTTTCTGTTTCGAACGCGAACTGTGTTGCATTGCGTGTTGACGCCACAGTGCTGGTGTTAGATTTTAGTCTCACTGGCGACCAATCTCCGATTATTTTGCACCCTGCACAAAGTGATTGCGCTACCGATGTCGATCGATAGTGGCGATACGCATTTTTACGGCGATAAATCCGCGCTTTGTCTGTTAACAATTCGCGCGCCTGAATTAAATTATCTGCACGTACAGTATTGGCATAACGCCCACGCCAGCGGCAGGCACGCGCGCAGCGTGTGACTGTCCAGGCGGTGCCGCAGGCTGCGACTTGTTAGCCGACATTAGAAATCACTTGCTTCAATGCTTCTTGCGCGAGTGTGTTAACACTTTTACCTGCGGCCTGAGCTGCTATTGCAAGTTGCTCATGAAGCTCAGGTGAAATTCTGAGATTGAATTTTCCTGAATAGTGGCGACGTGGCTCGATGCCTCTCTCTTTGCAAACCTCCAAGAAGGTGTGCAGTGATTTTTTGAACTCCGATTTCAGCTCCTTGGGGTTGCGACCATAAAAGTCTGCGCCACCATTTAAGCCTAGGATTTCACCTCTGAATGTATCTAGCTCAGGGTCGTACTCAATTTTTGCGTGGTAACCTTCTAATGTCATGGTGTTCATGGCGATACCCCGTGCTGCTCTAACCATTTACGAATGCTAGCCACAGCACCTTTGTCGGTGCTCGGACTTGGATGAGGCCGGTGAAACACACGAACCTCGCCGGGACTGTCCGGTTGACCGCATGGTTAGCCATTTACTTGGCGAACTCAAGATTGGCTTGTACATAAAACCTTTTTATCAGGTCTTGTATTCTTGGGTCTTCGCACCCACCGCTAGTAACGATTTCACCCACTTTCTCATCAAGAAACTCCGCCCGTCTTTTAACCGAGTTAGCAATGACTTGCTTTGATGCTCCGGGGCTTCGCTTTTCTAGTGCTTCGGCTGCTCGAATGCCAACGACGACATAATTCGATTGAAATTTCTCCAATACTTTCTCGTCAGGTTTAACGCACTTACTAGCGGCGTAGCTGGCCATATGAAATTGATCAAATATTTGGAATATGGACAGATCTTCATCGGCCCCTGCGAGTAATGCGAAACAGCTAGCAAAGGCACCAAAAAATAAAATAATTCCACTTTTCATGACGCACTACTCTCTTGCTTGAAATGGCTAACGCCCACAACAGTGGGCGGCAAACGCGCAGCGTTTGACGATCCATTGCTTGTGCTTGTTAGTTGGCTTTTTTCTTTGGTGAGACTGATAGTGCATGAGTTCTAAGCGCCTCCATTACTGCATCAACCTTTATAAGGTGAGCATCTGTGGTTTCTTTAGTGATTTCATCGCTGGAGAAAGCGAGGTCGCACATCATTGCGGTGTGGATCATGTAATGCTCGAACGGAAGGATAGCATTGCTGTTTTCAGCGATGAACCGCCAATTCTCGGCAGTTGTTTTCATTACCAGCTCGCGAAGATGCTTTTTATCATCGGCTTTGCGCGCAAAGAAGCCAGAAATAAGACCCGGCATTGCGCCAGCAAGCGCAGAAAATATTGCAACTAAACCAGTAGTCATTTCAGGAGTAAGTGCCATGTGCGTTACCGATTCCATGTTTTACGTATTTGTCGCCGCGTTCAGTTTCAGCATGAGCTTTCTACTGACTTTTGTATTGCCGAGATTACTGCGGCGCAAGTAAAGCCAACTAACGCCCACGCCAGCGGCAGCCACGCGCGCAGCGTGTGACGGTCCAGCCAGTGCTCGCACTGGCGTGCTGCGCGTGCTTGTTAAGTGCGTTTATGTTTAATACTCCATTGTTGATTTTTGGAAGATAAATACATCTATCCCTTTGTGGTTTCAGCTTCGTGGATGTGACGAAGCCCTTCTCTTCGAAACAGGTCACCAATAAAAAACGCCAAAACCAAAAGCGCAAGAAAAGCGAAATACATGGGGCTTCTCATTAATTTCCAAAGCTCTGAAAATGAGGCTGCCGTGTTTGCTCCATCAAGTCCACCCTTCAGTAGAAATGTCATTGGGGCAACAGTGAAAAGTAGCATTATTCCTTTAAATATTCCCACGCCTACATCTATTAGGGATTTTCCGAAAGCCTCTCGAGCTTTTGGGCTGAGTTGCGCAACTTTCATAATCCTACCTCCGTTGTACAATAAAATTAAAGTACCGCTGCATATGGAAGCACTTAACTACTTAGTATGCAGACGCGTCTGCTTTTGCCAGATGAACCCGACTCGTCTGTTGATGTAGGTTTTTGAGGGATAATGCAGACGCGTC
>JAYVWC010000077.1:0-33894 GCA_043786385.1 Spongiibacteraceae bacterium
CTTTCAAAAGTTTGCCCGGTGAATTGGTGCATGCAAAAGTCGATTCGATTATCTGGGCCAACGGCCAAGGTCAAAGTATGCAAGGCGGCGCCGTACCCAACACTCCGCTCGAATATGTAGCTGCACCGCTAGCGCAGAAATACGCGGTGAAATTAATCGTTGATACCAGCGACACCGATGAAAAATTATTTATTCCGATGGGCGCGCGCGGCGGCGGTGCTATTTATACGGAGAAGTTGGCACCACTGCATTTATTGCGCATGGTGATGATTCGCGCGCAAGCCAAACTTAATTATCTCGTGCTGAAATTGCACTAAGGGAAACCGTTATGACCCTTGCAATGTTTCAGTTACGCCGCGGTTTTTTGGCCATCACCCCGCTGATAATCCTGACCGCGTGTACGCTGGCCAAAGCGCCTGATCGAGCGGAGCTTACCGAGCAAGCATTAGCCACCGTGCAACTACCAGCCACGTGGACTTTTGCTACCACGCCGGGCGAGTTCGATGCGGCAACGCTGGGCTTTGCGCTGCCCGCAGAATTGATTGAGCTGATTCGCGAAGCGCAAACTCATAACCCCGATTTGCGTTTGGCCGCAACGCGTGTCGAGCAAGCGCGCAGCGCGGTGATCGCGGCTGGTGCGACGCTAACACCCAACCTGGCAATCGGTGGGCAGGCCGGCGAATCGGCGATCCCGACTTCATCGATGGCGATGAACGGACTGGCGCTGGTGACCAGCTGGGAACTCGATGTATGGGGTAAAACACGCAGCGCCCAAGCCGCGAGTGCAGCGCAATTGCGCGCGGTCGAATTAGATACCGCTTACGCTCGCCAATCGATTGCAGCCGCAGTTGTTAAAGCGTGGCTGACCACAGCCGAGGCCACTCGCCAAATTCAATTGACGCAGGAAATGGTAACGCTGGCCGAACAACAATTAGCCCTCGTTCAAATTGCTAAAAAAGTCGGTCGCGATACCGAACAGGGCGTTTTGCTGAGCGAGTTCGCGCTGAAAAATTATCGCCACCAACTGTTACAAAGCGAGCAGGCGCTTAACTTAAGTAAGCGCGCGCTGGAAATACTGATCGGTCGCTACCCTGCTGCCGATATCGCCGTCGCCGACAACCTGCCGGAACAACCACAGCCGCTACCGGTTGGTCTGCCGTCCGAGCTTGCCGAGCGGCGTCCGGATTTACAGGCCGCAGAAAACCGTTTCCGTTTCGCGTTCTATAATGTCGAAGCCGCACAGAAAGCTAAATTGCCCTCCATTTCATTGGTGGCGGGAGTGGGTGTGGTCGATAACAATTTACTGGTGCTGCAAAAGGATCTCAACAATCCCGTCTGGGGCGTGCAAGGTAGTTTATTAGCGCCACTATTTATGGGCGGCGCGCTCGATGCACAGGTCGAAATAAAAACCGCACAACAGCAAGAGGCTGCCGTGCAATATGCGAAAACCATGCTGAATGCACTGAGTGAAATCGAAGGCGGTTTATACGCCGATCAAAAGCTCGCCGAGCGCTACCAACTGGTGAGTGCGCAATTAACCGATCAGCAGAAAGTTGTCGAACTACAGTTCACACAATTTAAAGTCGGTAAAAGCGATCGTTATCAGTTACAACAGCAACAACTGAATTTGATCGGCGCAAAAATAAATTTACTGCGTTTACAAAACGAACGATTGCTGCAACGTGTCAATCTGCATTTGGCGCTGGGCGGCCTGTACGCAATCTAACTCGCCATTTGGCGCTGCTGTCGCGCATTTGGCCCGATTGCCTCCGGCGATACAGCGAAGTCAAAAACCGAATAATCCTCGTCGCAGGCTTTTGCATCAAATAAGCACCATTGCTTATTTGATTGAGCGGCTGTCAGCTGCCATAATTCGCGCGGCATATCGTTGTAACGATTGCCTCCTGCCATCGACGGTTGGATCGCTTAAAAGGATACCAATTAGCTCGTTAGCAGGCTCTCTGAATCCTTATGCTCAAGCGTTTGACCTCGCTCGTCGTGCCGATCCTGGTGCTGGCGGTGCTGGTTCACGAAATTTTACATACCCCGATCTACACCGATCGAGAACTGGCTGCCTTTCGCGAGCAAAATGTTGCTTTGGCAAAAAATGGCCAATTCGACGATTCGTTGCGCGGGTTAAAGGCATTGTCCGAAATCGCGCCAGAGGACGCTGCGGTATGGGGCGATTATCTAACGGTGCTGGTTTGGGCAGGGCGCGATGCCGAAGCGGTACAACTTACCGCTAGCCCGAATTTGCCGCCATTACCCGATTACGCGCTGGCCGAGCTATTCGAAGCGGCGTTGCGCATTGGCCATATCGCAAGTGCGCAACATTTTGCGTTGGCAGAGATTGCACAGAGTAACGAGCCCGAAAAAGTTGCAGTGACACGTGTCGATCGGTTGCAAGCAATCGGTGCCGATTCGTTTACCGGTGCAGTGATCGAGGCCGGGTTGGCGCGCGTGCCACAATCGCCACCGCTATTGGCACGTCTTAACCCGCAGCCTGAACCGCTCGCGGCAGAAACTGAAATCGCACAATTAGCCACGGTGATAGCACCTGATTCGGCACCAGCGCCATTGCTGGCAGCGCATGTTGGCGACAAATCTACTTCCGTGCCGCAGAAATCTAATCGCCCTACATCGACAAACAATTCGGTTACACGTGCTAAAAAAATATCGCCTTCGATGAACGCTTCTAAATATGCAGCGATGAATCCTGCATCGACAGAGAAAACAAATACTGAAAGTGCGCTGAGCGAACGACAAATAAGCGCCGAGCAAGCGCGACGTGCAGTGCAAGCTGCCGAGGTGGCGCCGCGCGGCGAGCGCAAAGAATCAGCCGTGTGGGCTTTGGCTGCGCTCGATAGCTATATCGAATTATTAAATAACGAGTCTCCACCTGATCGCGAAGCATTGCGCAATGCTAAGCTCGATCGCGTGCGCGCGTTGACGTTGGCTGGGCAGCTGCAAGATGCCGCAACATTGTTTGAATCGCTCGGCGATCCGCAAGCATTGCCGGTGTACGGCTTGTTAAATGGCGCCGATGCTTACGCACAATTGCAGCAACCCGAACGAGCGTTGCCGCTATTGGAAATCGCGCAGAGCAAAGCGCCCGATGATGCGTCGGTATTGAGCGCGTTGTTTTACAATCAGCTTGATCGCGAGCGCTATGATTTGGCGGCGCAGACGCTCGCGCAATTGCAGCGGGTAGCGGGTGATAAGGTAGTCGATGGTCGTGCGCCGTGGACCGCGCGTCTCGCAGCGATGCTTGCAGCGTATCAAAATCATTTGGCGAGCGCGCAGCAGCAGCTCGAAGCATTGCGTGCGCAAGCGCCGCACGATCCTGAACTCGAATTAAATTTAGCGACGATTTATCGTTGGCGCGGCTGGGGGGCGCGTGCGTTGCAAGAATATAAAAATGCAGGCGACGACGGCGCCGATCCAATCGCGGTGCAAACCGGTAGCGTGCAGAGTCAATTCGATTTGCGACGTTTTCGCGAAGCGGGCGAGGGTATTGCTGGGTTAGCGACATCGATGCCCGATCATCCCGATACGTTGGCATTGCAATCGCGCTGGGATTGGTTCAATCGCTACGAATATATCGCACAAGTAATGACGGGGCAGTCGGGCAATAATCCGGTCACTGGATCGAGCGATCTAACGTTTGAGCAATGGTTGTATTCGCAGCCGATTCTCGATCACTACCGAATCTTTGCGCATCAACGCTACGATTGGGCCGATTTTCCGGAGGGTTCCGGCAACACGAATCGCACTGCGCTCGGCGGCGATTATCGCAGCGAGCCATTCGATGTGGCGATCGCCGGCAACGCGCGTGCGCCCGGCGGCAGGTTGGGTGTTGCACTAAACGGCGAATGGCGCCCCGCTGCGCATTGGTCATTATTCGGCGATGCGCAAAGCGATAGCCAATTGGTGCCGTTGCGCGGTTTGCGCGCGGGTATCGATGGTTATTCGAGCAGCATCGGTGTCGGTTATCGCTGGGATGAAGCGCGTAGCGCGCGCGTTGCACTGAGTCGCGCAGAATTTAGCGACGGCGAATATCGCAACGGCGAACCGTTTGCCGAAAATACCCGCCAAACGGTGGCGGCGAGTATTAGCCAAAGTGTGTGGAGCGATGCGCAGCAACGCGTGGCATTGAATGGCGAAGTTTATTATTCGCACAACAGCGCGGATGCCAACGTGCCATATTTTAATCCCGCCAGCGATCGCTCATTGCAAATCGGCGCTGACTACAACGGCATTTTAACGCGCCAATTTGCGCGTACTTGGAGCCAACGAGTCGCGGTCGGTTTGGGTATGTATGAACAGCAAAATTTTGATCGCACACCGATTTGGAGTGTCGAGTATGAGCAGCGTTGGGCGTTTGGGCCGGCGCTGAGCATTAATTATGGGGCGCTGTATCGCAGCCGGGTTTACGATGGCGGTCGCGAAGGTTACAGCGCACTTTTTGCTGGCGTCGATTGGCGTTTTTAGCGGATATATACGATGAATTTTGCACCTACCATCGACACGCTATTGGCCTTTGCGTATTACTATCCGCTGTTTATGTCCTACGTGTGGATTTGCGGTGGTTTGTATTATCGCTATCACTGGGAGACTGCAGATCCGAGCGGCGAGCCTCCGCAACTCACGCAGTATCCGCCGGTTTCTATTTTGGTGCCGTGTTTTAACGAAGCCGACCATATCGAAGAAACGGTTCACTATTTATCGCAGCTAAATTATTCCGACTACGAAGTAATTTGCATCAACGATGGTAGCAGCGATGCCACCGGCGACAAACTCGACGCGCTCAGCATCGCTTATCCGGGGCTGCGCGTGGTGCATCTCGAAACCAACAGCGGCAAAGCGCGCGCGCTGAATACCGGTGCGTTATTGGCCAAGCACGAAATTTTAGTGTGCATCGATAGCGATGCAATTTTAGATCGCGATGCGTTGACGTGGCTGGTGCGCCATTTCGAAGATTCGCCGCGTCTCGGCGCAGTGACCGGCAACCCGCGCATTCGTAATCGCTCGACGTTACTCGGCAAAATTCAAGTCGGTGAATTCTCGTCGATCATCGGTTTGATTAAACGCGCGCAACGCATTTACGGCCGTATATTTACCGTGTCCGGCGTGGTCACCGCATTTCGTCGCGTCGCATTGCAGCGCGTTGGTTTTTGGCACTCCGATACCGTGACCGACGATATCGATATCAGCTGGCGCCTGCAGCTCGCTCACTGGGATATTCGCTACGAACCAAACGCGCTGTGTTGGATTTTGATGCCGGAAACGTACACCGGTCTTTGGCATCAGCGGTTGCGTTGGGCGCGCGGCGGTGCCGAAGCCGCGATGAGCTATGCAAGCCGCATGTGGCGCTGGCAGTCGCGTCGCATGTGGTTGGTGTTCGCGGAGTATTGGCTCAGCGTGGTGTGGAGTTACGTATTGGCGGCGATCGTGCTGCTGTGGTTGCTCGGAAAATTTGTTGCGTTGCCGCCGTCGATTCATGTGCCGTCGCTAGTGCCGGGTTGGCACGGCGTAGTGTTGGCAACGACTTGCTTGCTGCAATTTTTTGTCAGTCTGTTGATCGACGGTCGCTATGAGCGGCGCTTAGTACGGCATTTTTTCTGGATGATTTGGTATCCGTTGGCGTACTGGTTGATCAGCGTATTCACGACCGTGGTGGCGGTACCGCATGCGGTATTTAATCGCCGCCGTACCGGTATGTGGATCAGCCCCGATCGCGGTTTGCGACACCCATGAGCGAAATGACACAGGTGCAAAATCGATTATGAAATCTAACACCGAAAGGCCATCTTTAATTATCGATCGTCCCGATTGGGTGCGACCGAGCGAAAAATTTACTGCGCTCGGCATCACGCTATTGTTCTGGGGTGCATTGCTTTATCTGTGGCAACCGCTGTTGAGCCTGCTGGCTTGGGGTTTGAATATTCATCTTTTTTACAATCATATGGTTTTGCTCGGTGGTTACCGCGCCTTTTTGAATCTGTTAGCGTTCTATAGTCTGGTGATCGCCGGTCTCGGCGGCGGTTTGATTTTATGGGCGCGGATTAATCAATGGCGCTTTCGCGGCAAGAATCGTCGGCTCGATCTGTTTACCACCGATGTGCCGCAACTTTGCCGGCAATTTGATATTGAGCTTACAGTGTTGGAGCGCGCTCAGCAGACCCGTAGTCTCGTGGTAAGGCTCGCTGTGAATGGGCAGGTTGAGCGCTTTTCGTCGCGCACCGGTGTCGATATGGTTTACGACGCAACGCAGGGCAATGATCATGTCGATGACTAACCCGCTGAATAGCAGTGTTATTTTTATTTGGCTTAAAGCTTGCTTTATTAATCGCTAACATTGATTGATGACAGATTTTTGTTGTACCACCTCTGCTTTTTGTTTTGGCCTTTTGGAGATTGATTTGTGAGCCGTATTCTTTCTGGTCTGCTGTTGTTATCGTTGAATACCTTTGCAGTTGCCTCTTCTATCAGCATCGATCAAACCGTCAGCGGTATCGACAACTTGTATTACACCAGCTGGGGACATTGGTACACATTGCCTGCAGATGATGCGTTGGCGAATCCCTATTCTCATCCAGCTAGCGTTGTTAGTTCAGGTGGATTGGCATTTGATTTCTCTAGCTATAGCTCGTTGACCATTAGTGCCACTGGCTCGGTAGTCGCAGATGGACCTAATGCGGTTGGCCCCAATGGTGACACCTGTAATCCTACCTGCCTATTTCACGACGGTAATTTCCGTGGCTTGACGGCATATTCTTTGGTCGGCATTTGGAGTTCCACTGCGGACGTTATTACCCCGTTCGGCGATCCACATACCGCACCATTTTTTGTCGGTAGTAGCGCGCTGTTGAATATTCCGTCGTTATCATCGTCGTATTTGTTTCTCGCGGAGAACGATGGTTATTTCGCTGACAACAGTGGGTCGTTTAATGTGCACTTAACCGCGACATCCGCAGTACCGGTGCCAGCTGCTCTGCCATTATTTGCGAGTGCACTACTGGGAATGGGGATGATCCGTCGTCGCAAAGATGCTATTTAATTAAGACAGCGAAAACGGTAAGTAAAAAAACGCCCTCCGCCATTGGTCGAGGGCGTTTTTATTTGCGCGCTGTTTTGTAATTGCGAACTAGTGGAGCAAAATTCTAACGCATTGCATTAGCGCGTAAGGGGATCACTCCGCCGCTGCAATAACCTCTGCGGGAAGTTGATTCTTCGTTGGTCTCGCCAGCCATAACAACGGGATCGCGCATAGCGAGGTCCAGCCAAATATCCAAAATATATCGACGGTCGCCAACATATACGCCTGACGTGTTATCAACTGTTCGATGATGGCGTAGGCGCTGGCGGTATTGTTACGCAGCAGGCCGATCGTTTGTTTAAATACGGTGTTGTAAGGGCTGATGTATTCAACCAGCGTTGCGTGATGGATAGCGGCGCGGCGGTCCCAAAATGTTGTGGTAAGCGAGGTGCCGAAACTGCCGGAGAGGATGCGAATAAAGCTGGAGAGACCTGCGGCGCTGGCAATTTGATCGGGGCGCATGCCCGCTAATATCAGTGAGGTCATCGGTACGAAGAGGCACGCGGTGGCGACGCCTTGCAGCCATTGCGGGCCAAGAACATACGCAATGGTAACGTCGGTATTAAAGTTTGCGCGCCAGAAACTACAAATCGCAAATACTAAAAAACTAAACGTTGCGATTTTTCGGACATCCATGCGGTGTACGTTGCGGCCGATGGTCGGCATTAACAGGATGGCAAGTACGCCGGTGGGTGCCATCACCCAACCGGCCCACGTCGCGGTGTAACCCATTTGTGTTTGCAGCCACAGCGGTAGAATCACCGCCAAGCCGAAAAATCCCATAAACGCGATGCCGCTGACCATGGTGCCGATTGCAAAATTGCGACTCCCGAATAAATGTAAATCGACGATCGGCTGATCTTCGGTCAGTTCCCAAATGATTAATGCGGTGAGCGAAATCGCGGCGACTACTGCAAGCGCGATAATTTCGGGCGAGTTAAACCAATCGAGTTCGCGTCCTTGATCGAGCATCAACTGTAGACTGCCGATACCGAGTACTAATAGTGCGAGGCCCACGCCATCGATGCGTTGTTTAACGGTTTTGGTTTCGCGGGTGTGCAGCCGACTCCAGCAGACGTAGGTGCATAGCAGACCGATCGGTAGATTGATATAAAAAATCCACGGCCAACTTAGGCTGTCAGTGATCACGCCCCCTAAAATTGGTCCGCAAATTGGTCCAACTAATGTCGTCATCGACCACAACGCCAGTGCTAAACCTTTTTTCTCCGGCGGATAGATCGACAACAACAATGTTTGCGACATCGGCGTCATCGGTCCGGCCACTACGCCTTGCAAGACGCGAAATGCGATTAACATGCCGATATTGGTTGCGAGTCCGCAGCCGAGCGATGCAATCGTAAACAGCGCTACCGCGATCACGAATAATTTCACTTCGCCAATGCGGCGCGCTAACCAGCCGGTCAGTGGCAAGGCAATCGCGTTGCTAACGGTAAATGACGTGATAACCCAAGTGCCCTGAGTTGCCGATACGCCTAAATCGCCAGAAATAGTTGGAATCGCAACGTTGGCGATCGAGCTATCCAACGCCTGCATGAAGGTGGCGGCGGCCAATGCCAGCGAGATTAGTACGCGCTCTTTGCCGACTAACGGTTTCATCGTGGTGCTGTGCTGCGCATCAGTGGTGCCGATGTCGTGTGTGGTGCGATGGAGTAGATTTTATGTCGGCAGCAGTCGTGCTTAAATTCGTTTTGATTATGCTGGCGATCAGCGCATCGGCAGCGCGCAATTCGTTGTCGTAGATATCGGTGCTGTACGCGACCTGCGTGCGCGGTGTTGTTGCCAGCACTGCGCCATCGCGCTGATGCGTGTCGATCGTTACCACCATCGACAAACCGATACGCAATGGATGCTTCGTCAATTCTTCGGGCGCCAATGTTATGCGCACCGGTATCCGTTGCACGACTTTGATCCAGTTGCCGGTGGCATTTTGCGCCGGCAATAGCGAAAACGCCGCACCGGTGCCGAGCCCCAAGCCCGCGACGGTGCCGTGGTATTCGACATCGTCGCCGTACAAATCGGCGCGAACGGTGACCGGTTGGCCGATGCGGATATGGCGCAGCTGCACCTCTTTAAAATTCGCATCGATCCAAACTTCCTGCATCGGAAACAATGCCAGCAAAGTTTCGCCGGCGCTGATATGTTGGCCGATTTGTACCGAGCGTTTCGCGACATAACCGGTAATCGGATTGGGGATCGCAGTGCGATGCAACGCTAAATATGTATCGCGCAATCGCGCAGCGGCGGCTTGCACTTGTGGATGCTGGGCAATGTCGGTGTTGGCAATCAACGCGCGCCCGCTATCGAGTTGCGATTGCGCAAATTGCAAGCCAGCGACCGACAGCGTGGTGGTTTGTTCGGCGTGTTGCAAATCCTCTTGCGAAATCGCGCCGGGCTCCGCCATGCCATCGCGGCGTTGCAAATCATCCTGCGCACGTTGCAGACCGATTTCGCCCATCGTTACGCCGGCTTCGTATTGATGCATCGAAATAAATAATTTGTGAATTTGGCGCACTGCTTCGCCGAGATCTGCAGTGGCGCGTTGCAATGCCACGGTGGCATCGGTGGTATCGAGCGTTACCAGCGTAGCGCCGCGTTTTACTAAATCGGTTTCGTCGGCGCTAATGCTGACCACGGTGCCGGCCATTTGCGACGACACTTGAATCAAATTACCGGACACGTAAGCATCGTCGGTGATTTCGTGAAAGCGCGAGCTGAAAAACCAATACAGCGCGTAGCCGATCGCAGCGATAACAATGACTGCAACAAGAATAGTTAAAGCCCGCTTGCGATTTTCTTGATTATCGTTGCGCGCGCTGGCGGCGGTATCAGTCATTGGGTACCTCATTCGGGCGTGCGAGTGGCGCTGTCGTCGGGTAGCCACCGCCGAGCGCTTTGATCAATGCGAGTGTCGCCTGGCGTTGGTCGTCGTGAATTGCTGCGACGCTACGCTGTTGTGCGAGTAGGGCGCCATCGGCGCTGAGTACGTCGAGGTAATTGCCGAAGCCGCGACGATAGCGCAGCTCTGCAATCGTGCGCGCCTGTTGTAAGGCTTGCAGGCTCGCTTCGGCGGCGCTGCGTTGTTGACTCAGCGCGCGCAAATTGCTGCTGGCATCGGCGGCTTCGCGCACCGCAGCGAGCACGCTGTCGTTGTATTGCGCGACGGCGATATCGTAATCGGCAAAGCGCGCGCCGAGTTGCGCGCGCAATTTATCGCGATTAAAAATCGGCAAATGTACTGCCGGTCCTGCGCCGTAAATTTTGCTGCTCGATTGCAATAAGTTTTCGGTGCCGAGCGATTGCAAACCCAGATACGCATTCAGATCGATATTGGGATAAAAATCTGCACGTGCGGCCTCGACGTCTTGCGATGCGGCTTCGATGCGCAGGCGTTGCGCGATAATATCGGCGCGTCGCGCAAGCAAGTCGGCGGGCAACTGCTGCGGTGGCGACATAGCGAAATCGTTAGCGGGCGGCGTCGGTTTGAAATCGCGCAGCGCGTCGGCGCCTTGGCCGGTCAGCGCGGCGAGTTGATGCTTAAGCACGGCGATGCGTTGCTCGCTGGCGGCGAGTACGCGGTGTGCGTCGGCAGCCTGCGCGGTCGGTGTTTGGATATCGCCGCGGCTGATAAGACCGCGTTCTGCACGTAATTTTTGCAGCTTAAGCGTGGCCTCGCGTTGCTGCACTAACGCCTGCGCTAAGGCGAGCTCTTCGACGCTGTGTTGCAGCGAAAAATAACTTTGCGCTACAGCGATCGATAGCATCAGTTGGCTCGCCGCGAGTTCGGTTTGCTGCACTTCGAGTTGCTTGAGCGCAGCGTTTACCGTGGCGCGCTGCTTTCCCCAAAAATCGAATTCGTAAGAAAAATCCAAAGCGAGGCGAGCGTCGGTAACCGTGCTGCCGCCGAGCGGTGGCGGGAAAATATAATTTTCGGAATAGCGTTGGCGATCGACTTTGCCATTTAAGCCTACTTCGGGCTCGCGCGTGGCGCGCGTGGCGAGTGCGGCTTCCTGCGCTTGCCGCACGCGCGCGGCGGCGATGTTGAGCGATGGGCTGCCCGTCAACGCTTGCGCAATCAACGCATCGAGTTGGTTATCAGCAAACAATTGCCACCATTGCGGCGCGGGCCAGTCGATCGGTGCGGCATCCTCGGTCAACCCTAATTGGCTGGGGGCAATGGCGGTGGTGTGGATGTTGCGCGTTGCATCGGCACAGCCGCCGATACTCAGTGCGAGCGCGAGTAATCCGGAACAGAGCAGCAGGGGAGGTGGTGGTCGCGCGATCATAAGGGGCCGGTGCGGGAACTGCGTACAGCGATAGCATCGATTAAAGCATGGCTTTTACGTTAATGCAACGCTACCGTAGCGTTTCGTTTTGTCCTAGACTGCACAGTGCTAGGGCCAGTAACAGTACCAATCGAAAGCGAGCAGCGAATGAGCGGCTCGGGAGCGCGATGCAATGAAAAAAATAACCGGCGGGCGACCTACTAAAGAGGAGGCCGAACTGCTGTCGGAAAAAATCATTGCGGTGGCGGGGGAGTTGATGCTGAAAAATGGTTATCACCGCACCAGCATTGAAGCGATCGCGCAAGCGGCAGGCGTGGCGAAGCGCACCCTGTACAGTCGCTTTCCCGACAAACGCGATTTATTTGCCGCCGTGATCGAGCGACGGCGCGAACAATTTTTAGCGCCGGTGTCGCGCATTTTTGCCGCCGGCGGGGACATCGATAAACAGCTGACGCTAATCGGCCGTCACATGCTTGATTGGGCGCTCAAAGCGGATACGCTGGCGCTGAAGCGATTAATCGTCGCCGAAGCGGAGCGCTTTCCCGAGCTGGCGATTACGCTGCATAGCGAAAGTAGCGAGAACATTGTCGATGCGATCGCTGAGGTGCTCGTCGTCGCCGAGCGCGACGGCGCATTGCAGCTGCGCGATAAGCGTTTTGCGGCGTTGCAGTTTTTGGAGATGACAGTGGGGCCTGCCAATTTGTTGGCCTACTATGGCAAGCCCATCGCTACGGCCGCACACCGCAAACAACATATCGATCAAGTGGTCGATCTATTTTTATATGGTTGCCGTGCGCGTCCCATTTCAAATGTTAGTGGCGGTGCGCCAGCGAAAATTGCTCGATCGCGCAAACGTTAACGGACATTTCGGTAACTGGCTGAATACGGTGTTTGCGCGTACAATAGAAATCATTCTCATTTAAGACGTGGTAGATCGTTGTCGATTATGCGGCTTTGTGACTTACCTTACGGCCAGTCGGCTACCGTCGAGAGCGTGCAGCCGCTCGGCGAGGCCGATAGCATCGCCGGGCGCTTGCGCGATCTCGGTTTCGTGGCGGGCGAAGTGGTGCGGATCGTTGCTCGCGGGCCGATCGGCGCCGATCCGTTGTTGATCCAAATCGGTTTTACGCGTTTTGCGTTGCGGCGCACCGAGGCCGCGCGCGTGTTAGTCAAACCGGCTGCCTAGATCGGGCTTATATAGGTCGTGCTCATGAACAGGTTGTGCCCATGAATATGTCCGCTGCATTGCATAGTTCTGTCGAGCATGACCCAGTCAAGCATGGCCCCGTCGAGCGCGTCGCGCTGGTTGGCAATCCCAACTGCGGCAAGACGGCGCTGTTTAATCTGCTGACCGGCAGTCATCAAAAGGTGGCCAACTACGCCGGCGTTACCGTCGAGCGCAAAGAGGGTCGCTGTCTGTTGCCTTCGAAGCGTGCGATCCAAATTCTCGATTTACCCGGCGCATATAGTCTCGCCGCGACCAGTCTCGACGAGGCGATCACCCGCGATGTGTGTTTGGGGCGCGTCGCCGGCGAACCGAAACCCGATTTAATTATCTGTGTCGCCGATGCCACCAATCTACGCTTGCATCTGCGCTTCGTGTTGGAGTTGCGTCAGCTCGGCCTGCCGATGGTGCTAGCACTGAATATGATGGATGCGGCGGCGAAGCGTGGCATTCGCATCGATGTGCCGCGCCTGCAACAGGCACTCGGGATGCCGGTGGTCGAAACCGTTGCCGTGCGCCATAGCGGCGCCGTTAGTTTGCTGGCGGCGCTCGATGGCCCGTTGCCTGCGCTACCGCCAGCATTATCGGCCGATGTCGATTTGCACGCGCAGGTGCGTCAGCTGTTGGCCGATACCGTAACGATTCCGCGCCGCACCGGCGCCATCGACGATGCACTCGATCGTTGGGCCTTGCATCCGGTGTGGGGTTTGGTAATTCTAGCGGCAGTGATGTTTTTTATGTTCCAGGCGGTATTCGCCTGGGCCGCGCCGGTGATGGGGCTGATTAAAAATGCCGTCGATTGGTTTGGGCAAGCGGTCTTTACACTGTTGCCGGCAGGATTGTTGCGTAGCTTGTTGATCGAAGGTGTTATCGCGGGCACCGGTAGCGTATTGATATTTTTACCGCAAATTTTATTTTTATTTCTATTTATTTTGGTGCTCGAAGAATCGGGTTATTTGCCGCGCGCCGCTTTTTTGCTCGATCGTTTAATGGTCGGGGCAGGGCTGACAGGGCGTTCGTTTATTCCACTATTATCGGGTTTTGCCTGTGCAATTCCTGGCATCATGGCGACGCGTACAATTCAGGACGAACGCGATCGCCTAGTCACGATTTTGGTGACGCCGTTGATGACGTGCTCGGCGCGGTTGCCGGTTTACGCATTGTTGATCGGCGCATTTATTCCGGCGCAGCCGGTATTCGGGCTATTTAATTTGCAGGGCGTAGTGTTGTTTTCGTTGTACTTGGCCGGCGTTGCGAGCGCTTTGCTAGTGGCGTGGGTGATGAAATATTTGCGCCGCGAGCGTACCGAGCACGCGCTGTTATTGGAATTACCATCGTATCGGCTGCCTAATCCGCGCGATATCGCGATCGGTTTGTGGGAGCGTGCGTCGATTTTTTTGCGTCGTGTCGGTACGATCATATTATCGCTAACGGTTTTGCTGTGGTTCCTGTCGAGTTTTCCGGCGCCGCCGGCCGACGCTTTGGAGCCGGCGATCAATTACAGCCTGGCGGGCCGCATGGGTCACGCGCTGCAATATGTATTTGCGCCGCTCGGATTTAACTGGCAAATCTGCATTGCGTTAGTGCCGGGGTTGGCAGCGCGCGAAGTGGCGGTCAGCGCGTTGGCGACGGTGTATGCGTTGTCTGCGACCAGCGAAAACGCCGCGGCGCAGTTGGTGCCGTTGATTACCGCGCAGTGGTCGATTGCTACCGCACTTTCGTTGTTGGCATGGTACGTATTCGCGCCGCAGTGTTTATCGACATTGGCGGTTATTCGCCGCGAAACTAATTCGTGGAAAACGATGGCGGCCGCCGCTATTTATTTATTTGGTTTGGCGTATGTCGCGTCGTTTATCACCTATCAAGTAGCGAGTCGAATGTTATGACGTTCTACGACGGTGTGCAGTGGGTTATTGTTGCAATCGCTATTCTGTTGAGTGCGCTGTACGCGCTCGGTCGTATTGCGCCTAATTGGCGTAAACGTTGTGCGGCGTGGTTACAGCGGCCGACGCAGCCGCGTTGGCTGCAAGGTATCGGCGCGAAAATGGCGGTGGGTGGTGGTTGCGGTGATGGTTGCGATACCTGCGGCAGCTGCACGCCGAAAAGCTCCGAGTCGCCGCTCCCAATAAAAATTCTAAATAATTCGACCGCTAAGTCCTAGTGTTAGTGCGACTACAAGTGGCGGGACTAGCCGATCATCACTGCGCCAAATTACAGCGATTTGTGCGTTGCCTGTAGCGTATACGCTGATCCCGAATGATCACCCATCAAAATACCTTTCGCAGTTATGCCGCGATCCCAGGTGCAGCCGCCGCCCGCATCACCTTTCGATAGCAAATTGTGAATCTTTAATGGCGTGTCATTTTCGGTAAATAGTTTGCCGGTTTCCTCACTCGCAATCGGAAAGACTACGCAGCCCAACGCATTGTCATTGATGTCGGTGGGGCTGGCGATCAACACCGGTGCGCTATTCGCGATGCTCAATAATGTCGGCGCGTCAAAATAAATGGCGTTGTAATTTAGCGCATCGGTGGGCTTCAGTAGTGTTGCTACGTAGGTGAAGTTATTAGCGTGATCGGTGCTGCGCAGTAGAACGATTTTTCGTAGCGTGGGGTCGATCGTATTGACACACGTGAGCGCGAAATCGATGGCATTGTTGTAGATCGATGCGCTGCCACTGCTAACCCATAGGCAATCGGTGAGCGAGGGATCGAGCGAGCCGATTGTGCGCAGTGCGTTGAATGCCGGAGATGAGTCGCCCCATCCTAACAATGCGCGCTCTTGTGACCAAGTCCCATCCGGCGTTGCGGCGGTCCACATCACAATTGCGCCCACCTCGTAATAAGCGGTTTGGCTCGATGTTTTGAAAAAATATTTATGCGCGAATAATTTAAAGCGATGCGTCGCATCGGGATCGTTGCTGTCTTCGATCAGCCACGGCGTGCGGTATTGCCAAAAGCCGATACAGCTGCTGCCACAGGCGGTACCGCTCACCGTGACGGGGTTTACGCTTGGCGTGCCGAGTTCTTTATCGAATACATAACTATTGCCACCGTCATCGCTGTGCGCGAGGCGTGTTGCATTGGGGATTTGTTGTCCAGAGGCTGTGATGTTGCCACCGGAATAAACCAACCAAATTGCGCCATTATTAGCGTGCAATAACGAGGGGTCGGCAACATCACCGTTAGCGGTGTTGGGTTCTGCGATGTTAACTTGCGTATAACTACTGACAATAACTGTAGCGGGTGTTACTTGAATCGAGGCTGCTGGCCCAGTGCCGGAAGAATTTTTGGCGGTCACCGAAAACGTGTAGGCCGTGTCGTTGCGCAACCCGCTAATAATTGCGGCAGTGCCGTCGACGGTAGTTTGTGCGGTGTTGGTGGTCGGTGAAATGGCAATATCGTAGCGAGTGATTTTGTCGCCATTGGTGGTTGGTGCATTCCAGCCGAGGCTCACGGCGTTATCGCCAGCATTGGCTGCCAAATGGGTCGGCTCGCTTGGCAAGTCTTTGGCGTCGGGCGAGTTGCCGGTCCATGCGCCCCAGCCGCCGCAGCTGGCGAGCAGCACGCATACCGCAATAATAATCAGCGAGCCGAATTTATTCATACCGATTCTCTCAAACGAAAGTTTAGTCAGCGAGTGGTGCTCGCTTCAGCAAACCACGCCTCAGCAAATCATGACTCAGATTTTGTGGCAATGGTTTTTTATTATTTTGGTGCGTTTACATGACCGTTAAATTGCTTACATGACCGTCAAATAACAACGCCCGCAGAGCGGGCGTCGATAGTATTGCTCGTTGCTTATTTGCGTTGGTCTACCGGGATGTAATCGCGCGTCGCCGGGCCGGTGTACAGCTGGCGCGGACGGCCAATTTTGTAGCTACCGCTGATCATTTCGTGCCAGTGCGCGATCCAACCAGGGGTGCGACCGAGCGCGAAAATCACCGTGAACATACTGGGCGGAATGCCCAGCGCTTTCAGAATAATACCCGAATAAAAATCGACGTTCGGATAGAGTTTCTTTTCGACGAAATACGGATCTTCGAGCGCGATGGTTTCTAATTGTTTCGCTATACGTAACAGCGGATCGTTTTGATGGCCGAGTTCTTTTAATACGTCGTCGGCGGTTTTTTTCATCACTTTGGCGCGCGGGTCAAAGTTTTTATAGACGCGATGACCGAAGCCCATCAGTTTGAACGAATCATTTTTGTCTTTGGCGCGCGCAATAAATTCAGGGATGCGCGCTTCGTCGCCAATTTCAGCAAGCATCGCCAACACGGCCTCGTTGGCGCCACCGTGCGATGGCCCCCACAATGCGGCGATGCCGGCTGAGATACATGCAAACGGATTGGCGCCGGTCGAACCGGTCAAGCGCACTGTCGAGGTCGAAGCATTTTGCTCGTGATCGGCGTGCAATAAGAAAATGCGATCCATCGCCTTAGCGAGGATGGGATTTACTTTGTACTCTTCGCACGGTGTAGCAAACATCATGTGCAAAAAGTTTTCGGCATAGCCAAGATCGTTGCGCGGGTAGATAAACGGCTGGCCGATCGAGTATTTGTAAGCCATCGCGGCCAGCGTCGGCATTTTCGCGATCAGGCGAATCGCCGAAGTTTCGCGGTGCTGCGGATTATTGATGTCCAGCGAATCGTGGTAGAACGCAGCGAGCGCCCCGACCACGCCGCAAATGATTGCCATCGGATGCGCATCACGACGGAAGCCTTTAAAGAAGCTGGTGATTTGATCGTGCACCATCGTGTGGTTGGTGAGTCGATCGGCGAACGCTATTTTTTGCGCTTTATCGGGCAGTTCACCGTAAAGCAACAGGTAACAGGTTTCGACGTAATCGGATTTTTCGGCGAGCTGTTCGATGGGATAGCCGCGGTGTAACAGGATGCCTTTATCGCCGTCGATAAAGGTGATTTTAGATTCGCAGGCCGCGGTGGCGACGAAGCCCGGGTCGTAAGTAAACAATCCGTTATTTAAGAGAGCGCTGACGTCGACGACATCGGGGCCCAGCGTTCCAGAGTAAATCGGAAGCTCAATTGGATCCCGGCCGGCGATGTTAAGTGTGGCTTTTTTGTCGGTCATTACGAACTCCTATCATTTTGACTGGCGCAGATCGCGCTCGCAATCAGTGCAGTGTATAACGCAAACGGCAAATTTGGAGCACTATTGCCACGCAGGCTGGCGCTCCTTGGGAGGGCTTAAACATTATAATGCAATTTCTATGCGCAGCTAGCTTCAATCGCGGCTCAATCGTTATGTACTGCAGCTTACACAGAGTATTACCTATTCATTGATTATGCGGTGTAACTTATTGTTTGAACACGCTTTGAAATTTGTGGTTGGCGCAGTCGGTGCGGCGGTGGTTGTTTGTAATTCGATAATGAACTGCCTATAATGCGCGGCGATTTCCTGTGGTTCTGTGCATAATCAACGCGCGTTGCACTGCTGGACTTTACTCGCTTTGCCGCCAAGCGTGTTCCACTCCGTTAATTGCCGGTCGCTGTAGTTTTTAGCAGCGGTCAGCCCCAACCAGTGTGATGAATCCGTGAACAAAAAACGTCCTGTGAATCTCGATATCGGCACGATTTCGCTGCCAATCACTGCCTATGTTTCCATCTTGCATCGTATTTCCGGCATTGCCTTATTTGTTGGCGTCGCGATTTTGATGTGGCTGCTCGATGCCTCGTTGACTAGCGAAGCTAGTTTCAACGCCGTCAAAGCGTTGTTCAATTCCTTCCTGTGTAAATTAATCGTGTGGGGAGTATTGGCCGCGTTGATTTATCACAGCGTCGCCGGTATTAAACATTTGATCATGGATCTCGGTATTGGCGAGACGATGGAAGGCGGTATACGCGGTGCGCGCATCGTGTTTATTGCAACGATTATATTGGTCGTCTTAGTGGGGGCATGCATATGGTAACCGCAGTTACGAGTCTGGGGCGCAACGGCCTCTCCGATTGGTTAATGCAGCGCGTCACCGCGCTGATTTTATTGGCCTACACATTATTTATCGCCGGTGTGGTGTTTTTCGGTCCGCAGTTGAGTTACGCCGAGTGGAAGGGTTTGTTTGAACAGACCTGGGTGCGCGTATTTAGCTTGGCGGCGCTGCTGTCGATCGCTGCACACGCGTGGATCGGTTTGTGGAGCGTATCCACCGATTATATGACCGAGCGCTTGATGGGGCCGAAAGGCAACGTGCTGCGCTTATTGTTCCAAGCCGTTGTCGCGATCGTGCTGTTCACTTACGTCGTTTGGGGCGTACAGATTTTGTGGAGTAACCATGGCTAACATTCGCACTATATCTTTCGATGGCGTGATCGTCGGTGGCGGTGGCGCAGGTATGCGCGCGGCGTTGCAATTGTCGCAATCCGGCTACAAAACCGCAGTAATCAGCAAAGTTTTCCCGACCCGTTCGCACACGGTATCGGCACAGGGCGGCATCACCTGCGCGATCGCCAGTGCCGATCCTAACGACGATTGGCGTTGGCATATGTACGATACCGTAAAAGGCTCCGATTACATCGGCGACCAAGACGCGATCGAGTATATGTGCAGCGTCGGTCCGGAAGCGGTGTACGAGCTGGATCACATGGGTATGCCATTTTCGCGCACCGAAGAAGGCCGTATTTATCAGCGTCCATTCGGCGGCCAGTCCAAAGGCCCAGATAATCCGACTCAGGCCGCCCGTACCTGCGCTGCCGCCGACCGCACCGGCCACGCGTTGTTGCACACGTTGTATCAAGCGAATTTAAAAAATAACACGCAATTTTTTAACGAGTGGTACGCGATCGATCTGGTGAAAAATCAGGACGGCGTCGTCACCGGCGTGATCGCGATTTGCTTAGAAAGCGGCGAAGTGGTGTACGTCAAATCGAAAGCGACAGTATTCGCAACCGGTGGTGCCGGTCGCATTTATGCGTCGACGACCAACGCGCATATCAATACCGGCGACGGCGTTGGCATGGCATTGCGTGCCGGCTTCCCGGTGCAAGATATCGAAATGTGGCAGTTTCACCCGACCGGTATCGCCGGTGCTGGGGTATTGGTCACCGAAGGTTGCCGCGGCGAAGGCGGTTACTTGATCAACAAGAATGGCGAGCGTTTTATGGAGCGCTATGCGCCGAATGCAAAAGACCTCGCCGGTCGCGATGTGGTTGCGCGCTCGATGATTTTGGAAATTATCGAAGGCCGCGGTTGTGGCCCCGATGGCGATCACGTGTTCTTGAAGCTCGATCACTTGGGCGAAGAGGTTTTACATTCGCGTCTGCCCGGCATTTGCGAATTGTCGAAAACATTCGCGCACGCCGATCCGGTCAAAGAGCCGATTCCGGTGGTGCCGACCTGCCATTACATGATGGGTGGTATCCCGACTAACATTCACGGTCAGGCGCTGACCATCGATGCCAACGGCAACGAAAAAGTGATCGAAGGTTTGTTCGCGTGCGGCGAAGTGGCGTGCGTATCGGTGCACGGTGCGAATCGTTTGGGCGGCAATTCGCTGCTCGATTTGGTGGTGTTCGGTCGCGCGTCGGGCTTGTTTATCGAGAAAGCGCTGCGCGATGGTATCGATCATCGCAACGCCAGCGAATCGGATGTCGAAGCATCGATGGCGCGTTTAAATCGAGTTAATTCGAGCAAAGGCGGCGAAAAAACTGCCGACCTACGCAAAGAATTGCAAAGCACGATGCAGAAGTTTTTCGGCGTATTCCGTCGTGGCGATTACATGCAGCAAGGCGTTACGCAGCTCGCCGATTTGCGTACGCGCATCGACAATGTGCATCTTGAAGACAAGAGTAATGTGTTCAATACCGCGCGTATCGAAGCGTTGGAGTTGGCGAATTTGCTCGAAGTCGCCGAGGCCACTGCGATTGCCGCAGAGGCGCGCAAAGAGAGCCGCGGTGCGCACGCGCGCGAAGATTTCCCCGAGCGCGACGATCAAAATTGGCTGTGTCACTCGGTATATTTCCCCGGCGAAAAACGCGTTGCAAAACGCGCGGTAAATTTCTCGCCGAAAACGGTTGAAACATTCCAGCCCAAGGCCCGCACTTATTAAGAGGCGCGGACGTATTAACAGCCGCGCATCTACTAGAGCGCCTGATAACTGGGCGAGTGGAGGAGAGAGTTTATGTTGCAAGTGAGTTTGTATCGCTACAATCCGGATACCGATGCCGCACCGCAAATGCGCGATGTGCAGATCGATACCGGCGGCAAAGATTTGATGGTGCTGGACGTGTTGGAGTTGCTGAAAGGCAGCGATCCATCGCTGACGTTTCGCCGCTCGTGTCGCGAAGGCGTGTGCGGTTCCGACGGCATCAATATCAACGGTAAAAATGGGCTAGCCTGCATCACGCCGTTGTCCGAGGCGCTGAAGGGCGGCAATAAATTAGTGTTGCGACCGCTGCCGGGTTTGCCGGTGGTGCGCGATCTGATCGTCGATATGAGTTTGTTCTACCAACAGTACGAAAAAATTCGCCCGTACCTGATCAACAACACCCCGGCACCGGCGATCGAGCGGCTGCAATCGCCTGAGGATCGCGAGAAACTCGACGGTTTGTACGAATGTATTTTGTGTGCGTGCTGTTCGACTGCATGCCCGTCGTTCTGGTGGAACCCGGATCGCTTTATCGGCCCGAGCGGCTTATTGCAAGCCTATCGCTTCCTGGTCGATAGCCGCGATACCGCCACCGAAGAGCGCCTAGCTGATCTCGACGATCCGTTCAGTGTATTCCGCTGCCACGGTATTCAGAACTGCGTCAATGTTTGCCCGAAAGGCTTGAACCCGACGCGGGCGATCGGTCACATTCGCAATATGTTGTTACAGCGCGCCAGTTAATTTCCGTGCCGTGTAGCGCTGCGATTAATATTGTCAACATTCGTTAATCGTTGCAGCGTAATGGAGTGAACAGTTCTACAATTACGCACTATCAGTCTGTGGCACGCCAATTACGGGCCACAGACGCGCTTTAATCATTTCCAACTGCGGATGTATGCGGGCAACCCCCGCATTGTCGTGCGCAATCCGATCGGCCCAGTGTTAACTTCACCGGCCGTCGAGAGTTAGTCGAGGCGCTTCGCTCGATTCAACTCGCCGATGCGGATTGCGTGCGACAAGCATCCCTCAATTCAGGTGGGCAGCGATGCAAGAAGGCACCGTCTCCGAAGGATTCGTCCCCGAAGAAACCATGGAGCAGCTGTGGCGTAGCTCGCAATTGTCGGGCGGTAACGCCACCTATGTCGAGCAGCTCTACGAAACTTATCTAATGGACCCGAATGCGGTCTCCGAGCAATGGCGCGAGTATTTCGCGAAATTGCCGCGCGTTAATGGCAACTCCACGCAAGATATTCCGCACGCTGCAATTCGCGAACAGTTCGTGCGCCTCGGGCGCGTGCGCATGCGTGCGACCGCCAACGCGGGCACTGCTGGTGGCACTGAAATCGAGCGCAAGCAGGTGCGCGTGTTGCAATTGATGAGCGCGTATCGCCAGCGCGGTCACCAAAAGGCGCTGCTCGATCCGCTCGGTTTGTGGCGCCGCGATCCGGTGCCCGATTTAGAACTCGATTATCACCAACTCAGCAGCGCTGATCTCGATACCGAGTTCCAAACCGGTCGACCGTACTTCGGTAAAGAGCGCGCCACGCTGCGCGAAATTATCGATGTGTTAGAGCAAACGTATTGCACCACGATCGGCGCCGAGTTCCGTCACATTCTTGCCACCGAAGAGCGGCGCTGGATCGAACAGCGCATGGAGAGCGTGCGTTCAAAGCCCGATTTCGGTCGCCAGGCGCGCCTGCATTTACTCGAGCGCTTAACCGCTGCCGAGGGCTTGGAAAAAGCGCTGGCTTCGAAGTATCCAGGTACTAAACGCTTTGGGCTCGAAGGCGGCGAAAGTTTAATTCCGATGCTCGATAGCATGATTCAGCGCTGCGGCTCGTATAGCACCAAAGAAATCGTGATCGCCATGGCGCATCGCGGTCGCCTCAATGTACTGGTGAATATTCTCGGTAAAAGTCCTTCCGAATTGTTTGATGAGTTTGAAGGTAAAGCAACTTACATCGGCTCGGCTGATGTGAAATATCACCAAGGCTTTTCGTCGAATGTGATGACCGCGGGCGGCGAAGTGCATTTAGCGCTGGCGTTTAATCCATCGCATCTCGAAATTGTTTCTCCGGTGGTCGAAGGCTCGGTGCGTGCGCGCCAGGATCGTCGCAACGACGCGGTTGGCGATAAAGTGGTACCCATTATCATGCATGGCGATGCGGCTTTTGCCGGCCAGGGCGTGGTGATGGAAACTTTCCAGATGTCGCAAACCCGCGCCTACAAAACCGGCGGCACGATTCACATCGTCATCAATAACCAAGTCGGGTTTACCACCAGCAATCCGCAGGATGCGCGCTCGACCGAGTATTGCACCGACGTTGCAAAAATGGTGCAGGCGCCGATTTTTCACGTCAACGGCGACGATCCCGAAGCGGTGTTGTTCGTCACGCAATTGGCGGTCGATTATCGTCACGAATTTAAAAAAGATGTCGTGATCGATTTGATCTGTTATCGACGTCGCGGTCATAACGAGGCCGACGAACCTTCGGCGACGCAGCCCGTTATGTACGAAGCAATAAAAAATCAACCGACTACGCGCGATCTGTATGCGAAGAAGTTGATCGCGGCGCAAATGATTACTCAGCAGCAAGACGATCAGTTGGTCACCGAGTATCGCCAAGTGCTTGAGAGCGGCGAGCACGTGGTGAAAAGTTTGGTGAAAAAGCCCAACACCGAGTTGTATGTCGATTGGACGCCGTACTTAGGCCACGCCTGGGATATCTCCTGCGACACGCGTATCGAACTTAAAAAATTGCAGGAGATCGCGCAGCGCAGCAACGCGGTACCCGACGGTTTTATCGTGCAGCGGCAGGTCGCTAAAATCTACGAAGATCGGCAGAAAATGGCGGCCGGTGCGATGCCGATCAATTGGGGCTGCGCGGAAATTCTCGCCTACGCGTCGCTATTAGAGTCGAATCATTCGGTGCGGCTTACCGGTCAAGATGTTGGTCGCGGTACGTTCTCGCATCGACACGCCGTGTTGCATCATCAAAAAGACGGTAGCACCTACGTGCCGTTGCAAAATATAGCCAAACAACAAGCGCCGTTTACGATTTACGATTCGCTGCTTTCCGAGGAAGCCGTGCTCGCATTCGAGTACGGTTACGCCACGACGATTCCAACTACGCTGGTGATTTGGGAAGCACAGTTCGGCGATTTCGCGAATGGTGCGCAGGTGGTGATCGATCAGTTCATCACTAGTGGCGAACATAAATGGGCGCGGCTGTGTGGGTTAACATTATTGCTGCCGCACGGTTACGAAGGGCAGGGGCCGGAGCACAGTTCAGCGCGGCTCGAACGCTTTCTACAATTGAGCGCAGAGCACAATATTCAAGTGTGCGCGCCGACCACGCCGGCGCAAGTTTTTCATATGCTGCGGCGTCAGGCGCTGCGACCGCTGCGCAAACCGTTAATCGTAATGTCGCCGAAAAGCTTGCTACGCCATAAAGAAGCGATTTCGACGTTGGAAGAATTGGCGAACGGCCATTTCCATAATGTGCTCGACGATACCGATGTCGGTGATCCGGCCACGATTACGCGCTTGGTGATGTGCAGCGGTAAAGTGTTTTACGATTTGCGCGAAGCGCGTCGCGCACAAAAAATAAATAACGTGGCGTTGGTGCGTCTCGAACAGTTGTATCCATTTCCAGAACAGGAATTGAGTGCGGTATTTGCGCGCTATCCCAATCTAACGGAAGTGGTGTGGTGTCAGGAGGAGCCGATGAATCAGGGCGCCTGGTACAGCAGCCAACACCATATGCGTCGCGTGATCAATCGCCACAACCGCGAGTTATATTTGGAGTACGCGGGACGCGAGGCATCGGCTTCGCCCGCGGCGGGTTATATGGCGCTGCATTTGGCGCAGCTTGAACAATTTACGCAAGCTGCGCTAACGCGTAGCGAGTAACGTTTTTTTACGCTCATATACGGCAGTCGCCGATCGAGGACCAGGCATGAGTATCGACATTAAAGCTCCGACGTTTCCAGAATCCGTCGCCGATGGCACCATCGCAACATGGCATAAAAAGCCCGGCGAGAAGGTGTTGCGCGATGAACTGATAGTCGATATCGAAACCGACAAAGTGGTGTTGGAAGTGGTGGCGCCGGCCGACGGTGTGCTCGCCGAAGTATTGAAACAAGAAGGCGACACGGTGCTTAGCGCTGAGTTGATTGCGCGTCTCGACGATAGCGGCAAAGCCGCCGCAGTTTCGTCTGCTGCTGCGCCAGCAGCGGCAGCATCTGCTCCATCAGCGCCAGGCTACGGTGCCGAGCTGAAAGTTGCGCCGGCCGCGCGCAAACTAATCGATGAGAATCGACTCGACGCGAATAAAATTTCTGCGACCGGCAAAGGCGGTTTACTAACCAAAGAAGACGTAGCGAATTATTTGAGTTCGCAGCCGGTGATCGCAGCGCCGGTGACAGCCGCAGCGCCGACGGCCGCCGTGCCGGATCTAGTGATCGGTGAGCGCGTCGAAAAACGCGTGCCGATGACGCGCTTGCGCACGCGCATCGCCGAGCGCTTATTGCAAGCGTCGCAAAACACCGCGATGTTGACCACGTTCAACGAGGTCAACATGCAGCCGGTGATGAGCCTACGCAATCAGTACAAAGAATTGTTCGAGAAAGTCCACAACGGCACTCGCCTCGGTTTTATGGGCTTTTTTGTCAAAGCTGCGTGCGAAGCATTAAAACGTTTTCCGGCAGTGAATGCGTCGATCGATGGCAGCGATATTGTATATCACGGCTATCAGGATGTCGGTGTTGCCGTATCCACCGACAAAGGTTTGGTGGTGCCAGTGTTGCGCGACGCCGATCAACTGGGCATTGCGCAAATCGAAAATCAAATCCGCGATTTTGGTCTGCGTGCGCGCGAAGGTAAATTGGCGATCGAAGAAATTCAGGGCGGCACGTTTACGATCACCAACGGTGGCGTGTTTGGCTCGTTAATGTCGACGCCGATTTTGAATCCGCCACAGGCGGCGATACTCGGCATGCATAAAACGCAGGAGCGGCCGATGGCGGTGAACGGCCAAGTCGTTATTCTGCCGATGATGTATCTGGCGCTGTCGTACGATCATCGATTGATCGACGGCAAAGAAGCGGTGCAGTTTTTGGTCGCGATCAAAGAATTAATCGAAGATCCGGCGCGCATTTTATTGGAAGTGTGAATTTCGATCGGCCCCAAAATTTCAGCGGCCAGCTTCTCCGGCTTTGACCGCTGCTCAAGACAATAGGAAACAAAATGGCAAAATACGATGTGGTAGTAATCGGCGCGGGTCCCGGCGGCTACGTGGCAGCGATTCGCGCGGCGCAGTTGGGTTTAAAAACGCTGTGCATCGAAAAAGGTAAAAATAAATTCGGCAAACCCTTCTTTGGCGGTACCTGCCTGAATGTCGGTTGCATTCCGTCGAAAGCGTTGCTTGATTCGTCGTATAAATATGCCGAGGCGCAGCATGGTCTCGCGGTGCACGGCATTCAAGTCAGCAAGGTCAGCATCGATGTCGCGGCGATGATTAAACGCAAAGACGATATCACCCAACAGCTGACCGGGGGCATCGGTCAATTGTTCAAAGCGAATGGCGTCGATGTAATGGAAGGCGCTGGCAAAGTGCTGTCCGGCAAACGCGTCGAAGTGATTAAAGACGATGGCAGTTCAGAAATCGTCGAAGCGGATTACATCGTCATCGCGGTCGGCTCGCAGCCGATGAAGATTCCACCGGCGCCCGTCGATCAAACGACGATTGTCGATTCGACTGGCGCGCTCGAATTTCTCGAAGTGCCAAAACGGCTCGGCGTGATCGGCGCCGGCGTGATTGGTTTGGAATTGGGCAGCGTGTGGGCGCGGCTCGGTTCTGAAGTGGTGGTGCTCGAAGCGTTGGAAGAGTTTTTACCGCTGGCCGATCGGCAGATCGCCAAAGATGCCGAGAAAACGCTGCGCAAACAGGGGCTCGATATTCGTCTCGGCGCGCGCGTTACCGCAACCGAAGTGAAGAAAAATAAAATCACCGTGTCGTTTACCGATACCAGCGGCGAGAAAAAAGAAGTATTCGATAAATTGATCGTCGCGGTCGGTCGCCGTCCGCAGAGCGCAAATTTATTGGCACCCGATTGCGGCGTTAAACTCGACGAGCGCGGTTTTATTTTCGTCAACGAGTTTTGCGAAACCGAAATGCCCGGTATTTATGCGGTCGGCGATGTGGTGCGCGGACCGATGTTGGCGCACAAAGGTATGGAAGAGGGCGTGATGGTCGCCGAGCGCATCGTCGGCAAAAAAACCGCGATGAATTACGAGCTAATTCCTGGCGTTATTTACACGCATCCGGAAATTGCATGGGTTGGTAAAAACGAAGAGCAGCTCAAACTCGAAGGTGTCGAATACAAAGTCGGCGTCTTTCCGTTCGCGGCGAGCGGTCGCGCGATGGCGGCGGCCGAGACCGGTGGCATGGTGAAATTGATCGCGCACGCGCAGACCGATCGTTTACTCGGCGCGCATGTGATTGGCCCAAGCGCGGCCGAGCTGGTGCAGCAAGCGGCGATCGCGATGGAATTTGGTTCGAGCGCCGAGGATATCGGCCTGATGGTATTCAGCCATCCGACGCTATCCGAGGCATTGCATGAGGCTGCACTTGCGCTGCACGGTCATGCGATCCATATCGCCAACCGCAAGCCGCGCAAATAGCGAAAAAGGTAATGCGTTAGGAAAAGGGGGCGGGGAGTCGAATACACCGTGTAGAAATAGATTTGCGGTTAGCGGCAAAATTCGCGAAGATGCCGCCCCGGATTTTGTAATCCGCGTTTTATGAATTCAAGTGGCCGGTCGGTTTGCAGTCAATGGCGATTGCAGTTGGGCAGGCCAAGACGATGGGGGCGGTTCGTTTGCGCGGCAGTTGCCGAGTAATCGCGAAGCGTCAATTCACTACACAGACCGAGACGGTAATCACATGAACCTGCACGAGTATCAGGGCAAGCAGCTTTTTGCCGAATATGGCTTGCCCGTGTCCAAGGGTTTTGCCTGCGGCACGCCGGAAGAAGCAGCGGCAGCTGCCGATAAAATTGGGGGCGACCGCTGGGTCGTCAAAGCGCAAGTGCACGCGGGCGGCCGCGGCAAAGCGGGCGGCGTCAAGCTGGTCAGCTCGAAGCAAGAGATCGAAGAGTTCGCGCGCAAATGGCTGGGCCAACGCTTAGTCACTTATCAAACCGATGCCAGCGGTCAGCCGGTAACGAAAATTCTGGTCGAATCGTGCACCGATATCGCGAGAGAGTTATATCTCGGTGCGGTTGTCGATCGCGCAACGCAACGCATCGTATTTATGGCGTCCACCGAAGGCGGCGTCGAAATCGAGAAAGTTGCGCACGATACCCCGGAAAAAATTCTGACCGCCACGATCGATCCGCTGGTCGGCGCGCAGCCATTCCAGGGGCGCGAGTTGGCGTTTAAGCTTGGCCTGAACGACACGCAAGTTAAACAGTTCGTCAAAATCTTCCAGGGTTTGGCGAAGATGTTCGTTGATTACGATCTGGCGCTGCTGGAAATCAATCCGCTGGTGATCACCAGCGAAGGCAATTTGCATTGTCTCGACGCCAAAATCTCGATCGATAGCAACGCGATGTACCGTCAACCGAAGCTGCGCGAAATGCACGATCCCAGCCAGGACGATGCGCGCGAAGCGCATGCGGCCAAATTTGAACTGAATTATGTCGCGCTCGACGGCAATATCGGTTGCATGGTGAACGGTGCCGGTTTGGCGATGGGCACGATGGATATCGTTAAACTGCACGGCGGCGCACCGGCGAACTTTTTGGATGTCGGCGGCGGCGCCACCAAAGAGCGCGTCTCGGAAGCGTTCAAAATCATTCTGTCCGACGACAGCGTGAAAGCGGTACTGGTCAATATTTTCGGCGGCATCGTGCGCTGTAATTTGATTGCCGAAGGCATCATCGGCGCAGTCGAGCAAGTCGGCGTGAAAGTGCCGGTGGTCGTGCGTCTCGAAGGCAACAATGCCGAATTGGGCGCGAAACTGCTGGCCGAAAGCGGTTTGAATATTATTGCTGCGAACAGCTTAACCGAAGCTGCACAGGCAGTTGTTAAAGCAGCGGAGGGCGCGAAATGAGCATCCTAATTAACAAAAATACCAAAGTGATCTGCCAAGGCTTTACCGGCTCGCAGGGCACTCTGCATTCGGAACAAGCGATTGCGTACGGCACCAAAATGGTCGGCGGTGTAACGCCGGGCAAAGGCGGCACCGAGCATTTGGGTCTGCCGGTGTTCAACACCGTTGCCGACGCAGTTGCTGCAACCGGCGCCGATGCATCGGTGATCTACGTACCAGCTGCGTTCTGTAAAGATTCGATTCTGGAAGCAGCATTTGCCGGTATCAAATTGATCGTCTGCATCACCGAAGGCATCCCGACTATCGATATGCTCGAAGTAAAAGTTAAATGCGACGAACTCGGCGTGGTATTGATCGGGCCAAACTGCCCGGGCGTGATCACTCCGGGCGAATGCAAAATCGGCATTATGCCGGGCCATATTCACAAGCCAGGCAAAGTCGGCATCGTATCGCGCTCCGGTACGCTGACCTACGAAGCCGTTAAGCAGACCACCGATTACGGCTTCGGCCAATCGAGCTGCGTCGGCATCGGTGGCGATCCGATTCCAGGCTCGAACTTTATCGATATCCTGAAACTGTTCCAAGCGGATCCGCAGACCGAAGCGATCGTGATGATCGGCGAAATCGGCGGCTCGGCGGAAGAGGAAGCAGCGGCATATATCAAAGCCAACGTGACCAAGCCTGTTGTATCGTATATCGCTGGTGTTACCGCACCTGCGGGCAAACGTATGGGCCATGCCGGCGCGATCATTTCTGGCGGCAAAGGTACTGCAGCAGAGAAGTTCGCTGCACTGCAAGACGCTGGTGTGCACACGGTACAATCGCTGGCCGATATCGGCAAAACGTTGAAAGAAGTAACCGGCTGGAAATAGCGGTTTCTAAGTAGTAAACGAAAAGGGCGCTGCGGCGCCCTTTTTTATGGGCGGAATTGACGTGGCTTTGTGATGATGTTGGGGTGTGGCGCGGCCTAATCTTTCTATGGCGTTCGGCTTTAAAGAAAATACAATCTAATGGCTGCATTGATCTTGCCCCCCTTTTGCTATCGAACGGAATCATACTGATAACTCCGTTACTGCCGATTGCAGAGGAGTTCGCGGCCATGGAACACCGTTACGATCCGCGCCTAGAGAGCAATATAAAATTGTTGATTTATAAACTCGGAATTCCGATTGCGACCGGCTTTGTGCGCAACGTCAGTCGCAATGGTTTGCTGATCGAAACCGATTTGCGCAACGTCAGCGTGCATGATCGTTTGGAGGTCGAGTTGCTGTCGCGTGTCGTGCCGCAGGGGCAGCAGCTGCGTTTCAACACGCGGGTCGCGCATAAAGCCGCGCGCGGCTATGGTCTCGAGCTCGATGAGCTATCCGTTGCCACTGAGACGCTTAACGCGTTATTGACCAGCGCCTCAGCGGCCGCGTCGGCCGATGCTGGCGCCTATTGTTTTTATTCGCGCTGATGCAGATCTGTCGTTGGCATAGCTTGCCCGATCATCCGTTGTTACAGCGTGCCGTGTTGGCGCATATCGTTAGCAGTGCGGAAGCCGCGATCAAATTGCGCGGCGCATTTCATATCGTATTGGCGGGCGGTCGCACGCCGCAGACGATCTATACGCTGTTGCGCACCCTGACCACCGATTGGACCGCTTGGTTTGTTTATTTTGGCGACGAGCGTTGTCTGCCGAGCGGCGATCCACAGCGCAACGATGCGATGGCGCGCGCCGCGTGGCTCGATCACGTACCGATTCCGCACGCACAAATTTACTCGATACCTGCGCAGTTGGGCGCAGAGGTTGGCGCGCAGCAGTACAGCACGATGCTGGCCGATATCGGTGAGTTCGATCTGGTGATTTTGGGGCTCGGCGAAGATGGGCACACCGCCAGTTTATTTCCCGGCGATCGCGCTGCGTTGCAGGCTACGAGTATTGCGCTGGCAATCGATCACGCGCCGAAACCACCCGCGCAACGTATCAGCTTGAGCCGCGCGCGGCTAAGTCGCGCACGCTCTGTATTATTTTTTGCGACCGGCGCCGATAAATTATCGGCGCTAACGCGCTGGCGACAAGGCGAAGATATTCCTGCTGCTCTGATCGACCCTGGCGCTGGGGTCGATATCTATACCGATGGTGTTTTTTCGTAGCAGCCGCTTTAATTGTAACGATCAGCAAAACTCGGCTTTTGATAAATTGGAATCGCATCGATTAGCACTCGACCGGCTTCGTTGAGAATCGGATCGGGCTTGTCTTTAGCTTTGGCCTTTTCCGCAGCAATCGTGACGGCATCCTCATCGTCGGCGGGTTCATCGAGTTTTGCCAACGGTTTTTCGCCTTTGGCGACGCGTCGTTTATTTTCCAGCTCAAGATTTTTAGCTTTCTCCTCGGCCATTTCGCGTTTACGCACGGCTTCGTTTAGCGACAACTTGGTGTGCTTACGGGCCTCGTCGCCCACTGCCAATTGTGCGCGCAGGAACACAAAATCCGGATCCGATTTGATGCGTTCTTCGTGCTTCGCCATCAAGCTCGGCAGTACCTGTTGAATGTCGAAATAAATTTTATGTTGGACGGGTTTAATGCGATCCCAGGGCAGCGCATTATCCAGTGCACTCTCGCCAACTTCTTTCGGATCGTACAGCGATGGGAAGGCGACATCGGGCAGCACGCCGCGGTGCTGCGTGCTTTCGCCGGAGATTCGATAAAATTTCGATTGCGTCAGTTTCAATGCGCCGTATTGCAAATCCATCAATTGTTGCACGGTGCCTTTGCCAAAGGTTTGGTCGCCGATGATCAGGCCGCGCTGATAATCTTGAATCGCGCCGGCAAAAATTTCCGAAGCCGATGCGCTGAGGCGATTGGTCATCACCGCCAGCGGGCCATCGTAATACGGCGCGCTACGCGGTTTGCCTTCACGGAAAATGCGCGACGAGGATTCGCGAATTTGCACAGTGGGGCCAGCATCGATAAACAATCCAGTCAACGAATTCGCTTCCTGTAGCGAGCCACCACCGTTTTCGCGCAAATCGATAATGACGCCGCTGACATCTTCTGCCATCAACTCAGATAGCAGTTTCTGGACATCGCGAGTCGTGCTTTTGTAATCGCTATCGCCGCGTTTCATCGCATCGAAATCGACATAGAATGCCTGTACCGTGATCACGCCAACTTTTACCGCGCGGCCATTTTGCGTTAAATTCAACACGCGTTTCTGTGCGCTTTGCTCTTCGAGCGTCACTTCGTTGCGCACGATCGAGATCACTTTATGTTCGGCTTCGGTTTTAGCCGTGGCGGGAATTACTTCCAACCGCACCGTGCTGCCTTTGGCGCCGCGAATCAAATCGACGACATCGTCGAGCCGCCAGCCGACCACATCTTGTATCTCGCCAGTTTTGCCTTCGCCGACGCCGACAATGCGATCGGCCGCTTTTAACTCACCTTCTTTGTCGGCCGGTCCAGCTGGTACCAGGCGCGCAACTTTGGTGTACTCATCATCCATCTGCAACACGGCGCCTATGCCTTCGAGTTTCAGGCTCATGTTGATGTTGAAATTTTCCGACGTGCGCGGCGAAAAATAATTGGTGTGCGGATCGTAAAGGCTGGTCAGCGCGTTCATATACGTTTGGAACACATCGTCGCCGCTAAACTGTTTGGCGCGAACAATTTGATTGCGATAACGCTTCTCTAACAATTTAACTAAATCATCGGGCTTTTTTCCGGCTAACCGCAAACTTAACACGGTGTTTTTCAAGCGCAGCCGCCACAGTTCATCGGCTTCGGCTGCTGTTTGCGGCCATTTCGGATTTTTATCGCGTTCGAGGTCAAGCGATTCGTCTTTACTAAAGTCCATCGCCGCAATCGTGGTCGGCAAATTGGCAATCATTTTTTCTAAGCACTGATTCAAGCGCTCTTGATAGCGTCGAAAAATCACGTAACCGGGTTCGAGATCGCCTTTGTGCAAACTATCGTCGAGTGTTGTGCGGTATTTGGCGAAGCTGTCGATATCACTTTGCAACAGGAACAGCCGCGATGCATCGAGACTTTTCAAGTACGCATCGAGCAGTTGCCCAGATAGCGCATCGTCGAGCACTTGCTTGTTGTAGTGGCGGGTTTCCAAATCGTTGACCACTTCGACTGCGGTTTTGCCGAGTTGCGGCGTCCACGTCAGCGGTTTGTTCGGCGCATCACCTTTGGCGAGGGCTAACGATAACGATCCAGTAAATCCAATGAGCAGCGTTAAAGCAAAATGGGCGACGTGTTTGCGAGTCAATGTCACAGCGGGTTCTCAAGGGTAGGGCGGTAAAAATCGAGGGCTCATTATACATGCCAACGTGTACTTTGCCGTCTGCGCGCTATGCGGCGGCGGTCGTCTACGTGGCATTCGTCTCAGTTTAGCTGGGACAACGCAGTAATGCCGTAGTTGCACTGATTTATGTGCGCCAAATTGTGCCTGTTTATATGATGCGCGTTTCATCTGATGTACGTTATTGATCACCCGCGCTAATCGCGTCCCTTCTATTTGCGTTGTCATGGTTTACCCATAGCGATCCCCAGATCGCCTCGATTTATTAAGGCCGTTAAGTGCGTACTTGCCTAAGTGCGACTCAGGGATTGCAGTTTTAGAAATAAAGACGATACTATTGCGCGCCTGCGGTGAGCATCGCCGCGGAATGCCATCACGTAATTCATAGAAAGCTAGTCTGCTATCGAGTTTTGGAGCGGTTGCGATACTCGACCTTCGCAATTAATCGATTAATCAACGCGCATAAATTTAAGTGGGTGTCTATTATGATGAAAAAATTGCCATTGCGTTTTACCAGCTTGGCGTTCCTTACTGCTACCTTTTCAGTTCCGGTGCATGCCCAGGAGGGCGGGGTCCGCTCGGGCGGGGCATTGGAAGAGGTCGTGGTATCTGCGCGGCGACGTGCTGAGATGTTGGCAGATACACCGATTCCGGTCAGTGCTTATACCTCTGAACAATTAGAAGCCCGAGGCGTGCATGGTGTTACCGACCTCCAGCAAAATGCGCCCAGCCTGACCATTACCCAGAATCTTTCTAAAAA
>JAYVWC010000078.1:0-4761 GCA_043786385.1 Spongiibacteraceae bacterium
TATCATGCTAACGCCGTGGCAGCCGCGTATCGAAGTGCTCAGCGGCGTGTTGATCACGCTGCTGGCGGCCGCGTGGTTGCGCATCAATATGCGCGCGCAAGGTATTCCCGTTTGGGTGTTGCTCGGTAACGGTGTTTTGTACGTGATTTATTTGGTAATTACGTTGACAAGGTGAGCGGGTGTTAACCATATCCAATCTGCCATAGCTTAGACAGGACTAAATTTTATTTAATTGCATATACGATGGAAAATAAAAAGCCAGTAATATTTACTGGCTTTTATGACTTCTGAAAATTATTTTTTTAGTCGCCTTGCCGCAGAAAGGCTTAATAATGCAGAGCTCATTAACCATGCGGCAGCGGGAACCGGAACTGCAGGAGATTCAACGGACGAAACCAATCGCATATTTCCTCTGGCATGAACAAGCCCTGCCCCGTCGTCAAAATAAAGGTCAAAGAGAAAATAAGATTGCTGAGATGGAGACCAGTTATATACTAGTGCGCTGGTCGATCCGAATTGGTTTGAATCTATTGATAAATAATCACCTAGCTGTAACAGGCCGGAGTGAGAGTCGCTGGCCATGCCGCTATAGTAATTACTGGTGGCTACGTTGTAAGATTTTTGTCCAGAATAATAAGACGAATGAGAGAAGTCTACGCTACTTGAAATCAATTCTGCATAGTCGTTAGAAACACCACTATAACCATAGCAAGTATCGCAATTTCTTGTTAGAGGAACATCCGCAAATACGGTCACTGAGCCATCCTCGTTGGTCATTTGACCTTGGCGCGAGAAATCGACAACTGCCTCAAATTGTACTGTCTGACCAATGCCGATCCCGGCAGTCGTATAATGTGATAATAATTCACCCGACGCGGCGTTGCTAAAACTCGTTCCTTGATAAAGGTTATTAATAGAGCCGGTGAATGTCATTAGCGAGGATGCAAAAGAGCTTGGGGTAATTAAAGTGGCGCAGATGCCGATGAATAAACCAAATTTGGCTTTCATAATTAAATATCCTTGAAAATATCCATTTTTGACATCGCACTTCCCATTTCCTCAAAAGGCGCGATGCCACCTTTATTTGCGGGCGCATTAACGGCCGCACTTCCATAGTCCTTCAATTGGGGTGGGTTGTCTAGCGGTTGGTTCTTTATCCAAAAATAATTGTACAGCTGAAATAATTTGATAATAATTGCAGATGCTGAGCTTTACCGGCAGGCTGGCTGACCTTGAGGGGCTGTATTTGCTTGGTTACGCAGATGATGGGGCGGGGTTTTTGCGCCTGCATAGCGGCTTGGTATGATGTTAGATGCTGCCGACCAAGGGTTTGATGTTATATGTTGTATACGATGGACTAACTCGCACCGATTTCCAATACGTTTTAGTCCAGTATTGGTCGTCGAGGCGCGAAATCATTACGCCTTTTTCGGTCGATGCGTGCAGAAACTTACCGTCTTCGAGATAGATGCCGACGTGACGCGTATTGCGGCCGGTTTTGAAAAATACTAAATCGCCGGGCACTAGTTCGGGTTGCGTAACGGCGACGCCGATATTGACTTGTTCGTCGGTGCTGCGCGGTAATTTAATGCCGAGCTGGCTATCGTAGGTCAGCGATACGAAGCCGGAGCAATCGACGCCATCCCTCGACATACCACCACTTTTATATTTAACCGTTTTCCACTGCTCGTACTGCGTATACAACGTTTGCTTGACCCAGTCGGCGTTCGATAGATTGAGTGGTGCGGGTGCGGGAGTTAATGTCGGCCCCATCACGCGCGTGCCGGTACAGCCGCTCAATAGAGTAGCGATAAATAGCAAAGAAAACAGCAGTGTTCGGCTGTGGCGCATAGATGCTCGCATCGATACTAAAGTGTCATCTGCATAGGTGAAGATACCATCATAGGTGAAAGTACCATCGGCAAAAACTGTCCTCAGTATAGCGATCACCGGTGCTGCAAGTGCGATTTGCACTTGACGCGCATCACAACGACAACATTATCTTATCCCTAACAAGCATTTTTACTCGATCGCCAGCGTCGCGTGCAGGCCGGGCAATTTATCGGTGCCGAGATCGACCGGTGCGATCGCAATGCGATCGGCCGCCAGGCCGTGCTCGATTACCAGCGTCTGCTTCACGGTCACTGCACGCCGCGTCGCGAGGTCGTCGAGTGCGCGCGGCGGCAATTCGATGTTATCGCGCATCGCATCGTTCATTTGCATCGTGACTAATTTACCGCTGCTATCCGCGGGAAAGCGTTTTTTGTATAACTCGGCAACCGCTTTTTGCCAGCGCGGCGATTGCTGCGCGATATCGCTGTTATCGATCCCTGCGGTCTTGATTAATTGCTCGCTGAGTACGCTATCGTGCAAGCCTTCCAGATCGTGGCTCGGCGCAACGTGGCCGGTAATGTTTAGGCGTAGCGCGGATTTTTTCTGCAAGGCGCCGCTTAGCGAACTTAATTTGTCGTTGCTGTTGGTCGCGAGTTGATCGCTACCGGCAGAAAATTCGATGCGATCGAAATCTTGATCGCTGCTGCCCGCGAGTTTGGCTAATGCACTAAACGGCGACGTCGCCGTTTTGACGATGACATTGCGAAATGCTTTCCAAATAATGCTGCTGACACTGAAATCGGGATCGTCGACATTGCCGGTGACATCGACACCCAAATCCATCACGCCATCGGCATCGGTCAGCAAATAAATCGCGAGGCGCAACGGTAGATCCATCACTTTCGGCCCGCTCACTGGCGCGCCTAATTCGAGTTGATTGACGACGATATGATTGCTGCCTTTAACGCGATTATTTTCGAGCGTGTAAGCAAGCTGCACGCTAAGGCGACCGCCATTGATCAAATAGCCGGCGTAAGTGCCGGAGTAGGGCGTCAACGTGGCGAGATCGAGATTGGCGACATCGAGCGTGATATTCAGCGCGGGAATAGTGGCAAATAAATTCGCGCTGCCAGTCAGCGCGACCGGCGCGTAGCCATCGACGGTGCCTTTGAAAGCGATTTTAGCCGGTGCGCTATCGCTGAGACCTTCGATGGCACCGTTGAATTCGGCGACGGTGACGTGGAAAGGCTTCGTCAACGAACTATCGCGGAAATCCAGCAGGCCGTTATCGCTGCGGATGCTGTGAACCGCGAAATGCCACGGCTGTTTATCGTTTGCAGCGGTTTTGGTTGCCGATGTTTTGGCGGTGGGTTTAGTCGTTGCTGTGTTAACGGGATTCGCTGTTGATCGATCGATCAACAGCTTCTGAAAATTATTGGTGCGATCGGCGTTGATGCGAAATTGCAGCCACGGTTTGGTCGCAGTGATCTGCTCAAGCTGCAGTGCGCGCTTAGTAAAATCCACCGATAATTTTTGCCATTGCAATTGTTGCCATGCCAGCAATTTCTGCTGATCGGGTAGGCGCTGCAATTCGAAGCCGTCGATATGGCCGTCGCTATGCAGCGTAGTTGGTTTGCCTTTGTCGAGCGCGAATTCGATATGCGCACTCGCACTACCCGATTGCAATTGCGCGCTCAATTGCTGGCCGAGCAGTGTGTTGCCCCAGGTCAGCGGCAGTCCTTCGATATCGCAGCTGAATTTGCCCGTTAGATCGCCAGGAATCAAATTGCCTTTTATCGATACCTTGGTGTCGGTATTGATCGCGGTTTCCAGATCGAGCTGCAGCGGCGCGGGATCGGGCCAATGGACGTTGGTGATTTGCAATTGCAGCGGCGCAATCGTCAGCTGGCGATTATCGAGTTGGTTCGCGCGCCAATCGATGCGACCGTTTTGCACCGCCAGCGCATCGATTTGAATTCGCCACGGCGACGATGCGTCAGTTTCCGCACTGCTCGGAAAATACAACATGTCGAGTAAGCTGACTTTGGCATCGCGATTCCAGCCGCGTAGTTGCGGCGCATCGACGACAATATTCGCGATCTGCGCGCTTGGCTGCAAGCTATCGATTTGAATACCTTCGATGCGCACCACAGCGATCGCAGCGCCGGTATCGGCGTCGGCGCGCGACTGCAGTTGTAGATCGTGCAACGTCAGCGTGCTGTTATCGATGCGATAACGCAGCGGCGCACTCCAGTTCACTGCGTAATGCAGCTCGCTATCGAGCAGCGCGCGCTGCGCCTCAAATGCTAACTTGTTCGATAGATACCGCCATGCAGGCAGTAGATCGAAATTGTGTAACCGTAACGTGCCGCTGCTTTGCTGTGCGGCAACCGATAGCTGGCCGTCGAGCTGCACGCTGCCGCCGCTATGATCGAGCGCTGTGAGTGTATAGCGCTGCGCTGTCATCGAATTACTCGAAAACTCAGGCAGTGCCAGTTGCAATTTGTGTAACTGTACGGCGAACGGTTTGTCGGCGCGCAAAAATTGTGCTGCGATCGTATCGATATCGAGCGCAATAGTGTCGCCATGCAATGTAGTGGCGGATGTAGATGATGGCTCGGCTGCGGCAGTTGAAAAATTGGCGAGCGCGATACGCACATCGTTGATGTCGGTCGTCAGCGGCGCGCTTAAATACGGTGCGCGCAAACCGAGATGACGCGCATTGATCGCGATCTGCGCGATGCTAATTGGCAATGAGCTGTGTGTTGTTGTCGGCTGCGCTGTTTTATTGGATGGCGACGTTTGGCGATCGAGAATATCGCTGAAATTGTAGCGATCGGCAGCGGTCTGCGTAATCTGCAGCGCAAGGCCATCGAGTTGCAGTGCATCGAGCACCAAATGACGGCGCCATAGGCTGGCTAGCGAAAT
>JAYVWC010000079.1:0-11261 GCA_043786385.1 Spongiibacteraceae bacterium
AAATGTTACAGATTCTGAGCCTAACAATATTTGAGAAAACCCCTTTAAATAAGCTGCTTTCGAAAATTGATACCGCACAAATTGATAGCAGATCGGATAACCAGTTGAATTTGTTCAATTAGCTACCGGATACTACCAGTTCTGAATATAGAAAGCCCGCCGCTGACGGGTGCGTAACGAGCGGCTGATCTATCTCTCGTCATTCAGTTTATTGCAAAGCACTCCAATACCATCGATCAGTCGCTCGATGGTAAATGCAAATAATGAGTTGTTGTCCCCCTCACCGAGAAACTGTAATAAATATTCAACTTCGGCCCGTGATTCCGTCGACAAATTCTGTAGTGCGGTCTCCGCGCTGGTCTGCTCCACATACATATTGTGCTCGTTGACGACAAAGCCAAATACCACTCGCGAGGTACAGCGTAGGCTGTTTATCAAGTTATGGCCGGTTAAGCCGGCTCGTCGCAGAGCTTGGATAAGTGGTACCGAAAGCTCAAACCAGCTTCCCGGCGTCTGCCCAGCCCTCGCTTGTAGTAACTCTGTTGCATGCGGATAGCACAGTAGACGGTCGCGAATCGCATTTGCCCAACTCCGGATCGCCGCGCGCCAATCCTGCTCGTTGCGCGCCGCGGACATATCGACGCCAGCCATGACGCGTTCGGAGATATGCCGAAACAGATCTTCCTGGTTATTGAAGTAGCCATACAACGAGGTGGACGTGGTACCCAATTCGCTCGCTAATCGCTGCATCGTCAGTTGCACGAGCGGTACGCTACGCAACAAAGTAAGGGCCGAATCGAGAATGCGTTCTTGAGAGAGCTGCGCAGGACGGCCGCGCGGCCGTTTGGCTATTGTTGACATTGCCGTCTCCATTTGAGCGAGTCAATTTTTATTAGTTGAAATGCAAAATTATTTTTCTACATTTATTGATCGACAGGTTACTATAGTTTCATATCTAAAAAGTACTATTAATAATATCACTAAGAATAATTTCATTTAATGCCGTGCTTGTGCGGCTCATTGTAAATTTTCCCGATTTTTTTGGCGATATCGACCACCGGCGGTGTTGGCGCGCAGCGTGCGCAGTGATGCGCAATCGCAAAATAAATTTTTGAAAAAAACGCTAGTTTTTGAAAATTATTGTGTTGCGTAAACCTCGTGAAGATTAAATTTTTCGAGAAGACCGTTCTCGCTTTGGGCTAGGTAATACTGACAGTGCAATTGCGATTGCAGATAATAGCGGCGACACAAATTTGTGTTGACGCCTGGCATACTCGTTAGACTCTCCGCGTTGCTCGTCGTACCGAATACCATGTGCTAAGATGAAGCGAATGCTGTACTCGTTGCCAATAATAATTTTGTCAAATACAGGGTTTGTCGACTTACTATGCGAGAATCCAAATCACTTACAGCTGTAAATACAATCACCCTCATCGAGGGCGTAAAACGCCCTCGCGGTCGTCCGGCAAAGCTCTCCGAACAAGCCATCATCGAGAAGACGATGGCGTTGTTGAGTACGCACTCGAGTGACGCAATCAATATGGCGATGGTGGCAGAGAGTCTGTCGATACCCACGATGTCGCTGTATAACTATTTTGCAAATCGAGAAGTGCTATTAAATGCGGTAAGCGACTACGCTTTTTCGCTATTTAAATTCCCCGACGTGCAGCCGCAGCAGCCTTGGCAGGAAGCCTTGTTGGAGTGGTTATGGGCGCTACAGCATCATTTCGACAGCCATCCGGTCGCGATCAAAATCATCTCGACCGAAGGCCAATCGTCGGTGGCATGGATCAGAGTGATGACGCCGCCGACGCGAATATTAAAAAGTCTTGGCCTAACCGATGAGGCGTTAACGTTTGCCATGGCTTGGTTCGCCAGCGAGTCCATTGGCCTGATGATGATCGAAACCTTTGCGCATGCTTCGCGTCAGCAGTGCGCAGCGAGCACAGTATTCAGCGAACTCAATGCCGAAGAGCAGGCCGAGTATCGAATCACTCGGAAGCATATCAGCAATATTCGGCGCGACGATGTACTGGACTTTGGCTTCCGTTCGGCGATTCGTGCACTCGAGCAATTAATTCCCTCGATTTAGCGCCTCGATTTAACGCAACTACGTAACGCCACTACGGTAATTGGTTGCTCCATCGAGCTGTTGTGTGTCGCTTCGACGTTAGTAGTATCATTGCGCGATTGCTGAGCGAGTCTATTTTCAAATGAACGATACCACCGAACCTAAAAAATCTGCACTGAGCCGCACCGTCGTGCAGGACGGCAACACGCTGCATATCGACATCGTCGCTGATGGTAAAGGCGGTTGGCTGCTTGAGCTGATCGACAACAATGCCAACATCACAAACTGGGAGGATGCCTTCGCCAGCGAGCAAGCCGCACTCGATGAAGCGCTGGCCGCGATCGCCGAGGAGGGCATCGAGATGTTTATCGGCCCGGTCGGCGGTTACGGCAATCTAACGTAATCGCTAAGTGCGAAACGCCGACGCGCTGGTGGCCCGATGCGACTGCGCAGCTCGCTAAATTTAACTGCCAAATCCGGCCCATTTATGCGCCGCGTCAATACTTCTGTCATATAATCGTCACATCGCGGTAACCACCGCTGCACGCCATTCGGCAAGTTGTGACAAACGGTTATGCAGCACTTCACTTGGCAACACGGGAAAGAACTCGGGCTGATCGCCTGCTGCTATCTATTGGCGCTGTTGCCGCCGTTTATTGCGGAATGGTTGAACGACTACAGCGGCGTCTATTGGCTGTACGACAATCGCAATACTTACGGCCTTGATACCTCGTTGATAATCTTGCTGTTAGCGCTCGGCCTCGGTTGTTTGACGCAATACCTCGGGCGCTGGCAGCGCGTCGGCTTTACGCTGCTGCTGAGTGTATTGACCTTACTCGGTCTGATCGCGACGGGACACGTACTGCTGTACGGCGCGCCGATTTCGGTCGGCGCAATCGATGCGTTGCTCGGCACCGATTTGCACGAAGCCCTCGAATATCTGAGTTTTCAATGGAGCCTGCCGCTTGCATCCGCCGCGTTCGGTTATGCGGCGCTATTGATCGCTGGCATCGCGTGGGTGCGTCGTCGCTTACATGTCGAGCAAGCGTATATTGCCGCGCACACTATCGCCTGGCCGCTGGTGATCGCGCTGGTGTTGGCGACGTATCAGCATCCGGCCGTCGCGGTGCAAAACAAAGCCTTTGTCGAGGAATGGCAATTTTGGTCGCGCGTTAACAATCTCAATAATCAAGTGCCGAGCCTGCGTATTATTCGCAATGTCGGCGAGTGGTTTGCGTATCGCGAATGGTTGCAGCAGCAGCAAGCGCAGCGCGCGACTTACAGTTTTCATGCGAGCTTGGGCATCGATACGCCGCGCACGTTGGTGATTGTGCTCGGCGAATCGCTGCGACGCGGCAATCTCAGCCTGTACGGTTACGATAAAAAAACCACGCCGCATCTCGATGCACGACGTGCGCAGTTATTGGTGTTCGATCAGGCGATCGCGCCAGCCAATCAAACCGTGCCCAGTATTACGATGATGTTGTCGGCGGCGACGGTGCAGGATCCCGATAAATATTTATCGCAGCCGTCATTGCTCAGCGCCGCCAAAGAAGCGGGCTATCACACGTACTGGCTATCGAATCAAGGGCGCGTCGGGCAGTTCGATTCAAAAATTTCGCTGATCGCGCACGATGCCGATACCACTGTGTACACCAACACCGAATTTTACGGCAGCATCGTCGACGATCGATTGCTGCATCCGTTGGAGGTTGCGCTGCAGGATCCGCATCCGTACAAATTGATCATCGTGCATTTACAGGGCAGTCATCAAAGTTATCAAAACCGTTACCCCGCGCAAGCAGCAGTGTTCAATGGCAAGCAATACCCAAACAGTAAACTGACGTCGAAACAAAACGAGGTGCTGGCGCAGTACGACAACAGCGTGCACTACACCGATAGCGTGCTGGAAAATATCCTAGTGCAATTGGAGCAACAGCCGAACAGCGTTTTGTTATTTGTCAGCGACCACGGCGAGCGCTTCTATGAGAATGGCATCGCGACCGCGGGCCACGGTTACTCGAAGCCGACCAAGCGCGAATTCGAAGTGCCTTATTTGATTTGGTGCAACGGTGGCTGCGCACCGCAATGGCAGCAGGCGGCAGCGCAGCATCGTCAGCTCGCGTTCAGTACCGAAAATCTTTTTCATACCGGCGCTGATCTACTCGGCCTGCAGTTCGCCGATTATCAAGCCAGTGCCGATATCCTCAGCCTGCAATATCATCCGCAGGCACCGCAGGTGATCGCCACCGAGCGCAACGTGCTGAATTACGCAACGCTGCCGTAGTTTTTCTATCGCAGCAGATTAGCGGCCAACCAATTACCGAGCGCAGTAATTTCTTGCGGACAAACCGAGTGCGGCATCGGGTACGTGTGCCATTCGATTTTATAGCCGAGTTGTTGCAAGGTATCGCGCGCTTGCGCGCCGAGTGGTAGCGGCAATACGTCATCGAAATCACCATGCGCTGCAAAAATCGGCGTATTGCGATTGGCGGCGCTCAAATTATCCGCGATCAAAGTTGGCGAGGGCAGATAGCCCGACAGCGCCACGATGCCCGCCAGCGTATCGGGATGCGTCAAACCCACGGTGTACGCCATCGCCGCACCTTGAGAGAAACCCGCTAACACAATTCGTTCGGTCGGCACACCGCGCGCATTTTCGCGCTCAATTAAACGTCGAATCGCTTCGCACGATACAAGAATGCCGTCTTCATCGACGCGACGAATGCTGTCGTCCAACGATATGATGTCGTACCAAGCGCGCATCACGTAACCGCCGTTGCAAGTTACCGGCATCATCGGCGCATGCGGAAAAATAAATCGTACGCCCTGTGTGTTAGGTAATCCCAGCTCGGGAATAATCGATACAAAATCATTGCCATCGGCGCCGAGGCCGTGCATCCAAATCACCGCGCATGTCGGGCTCGGGGCTGTTTCAAGTTCGATCGCCGGTAGGTATTCGCTCATCGTATTAACTCTCGTGTTGCGCTAGTTGCGCGTTTTTCAAGATAGTCGTTGCGCGCAGATTCTATACAACTCGTCACCACACCGCTGCCTTTACTGTATAAATCGTTGGCGATTTAATGTATATCAAGCGCTGCAACGCTTCACACTCAAAGTTGAGGAATTCGTTATGGCCGCATGGTTTACCTTGGCTGCACCGTACGTCGCCGACATCGTGCAATTGGCATTGCCGCTGTTTACGCGCAGCAAGGCGCAGGAAAAAATTCCCGAAGTGGTAGCGCAACAAATTACCGAGCTACAGAATGCCGCAACGCAAAATGCCGATTCGATAAAATTGCTCGCGACTGAGATGCAAAAAACCATCGAAGTCTTACAAGTCGGCGCGACATTGCTGGAGAAAAAGCTTGTGCAGGCACAGCTGCTTGCGGTGATTGCCGCGACAGCGGCAGGATTGGCATTCGCCGTCGCCGCGTATGCGCTGCATTCGAGTTAAAGTATCGCTTTAACTCGAAAAGTCAAAATAGAAAATACACGAACTAATTTACATGAGGTTTTTGCCGCTAGTCCAGCAGGCTTTTTACACATTAAAATCATGCAATAAACAATTGGTTTTATTGAATAAACCAGGCGAGTAAAAATATGCAATCTCGATCCGCAACAGCATCAACAAAACTGCGCGGCGTCAATCTTGGCAGCTGGTTAGTACTCGAAAAATGGATGGTACCGAGCCTATTTAACGGCCTGCAAGCGACCGATGAAACCAGTTGGTGCGTCGAAATGGGCGCGCGCGCTGCCGAGAAACTACATCAACACTGGAATAGCTTTATCACCCGCGACGATTTTGCCTGGCTCGCGCAAATCGGCATCAACGCGGTGCGAATTCCGGTGGGACATTGGATTTTCGGGCCCGATTATCCGTACCACCGCAGCTACGGCGCACAAACGCATCCGTTTGTGAGTGGCGGTATCGACGTGCTCGATCGCGCATTTGCGTGGGCCGAAGAGTTCGATTTACGCATCGTGCTGGATTTACATGCAGCGCCGGGCTGCCAGAATGGTTTCGACAACGGCGGTATTATGAACGTGTGCGAATGGCATACGCGCCCCGAATATTTGGAACACTCGCTGCTCGTGCTCGAACGCTTGGCCGAGCGCTATCGCGAGCGCAATTGTTTGCACGCGATCGAAGTGCTGAACGAACCGCGCTGGGATGTACCGACCGATTATCTAAAAAATTATTACACGCAGGCGTATCGGCGCATTCGTCGTTTTTGTAGCGCTGATGACGTCTCGGTGATTTTCCACGATGGCTTTCGCTCGCACACCGAATACGTCGGCTTTATCGACGCGCCCGAATTTGCCAATGTGGTATTCGATATTCATCGCTATCAATGCTTCGATCGCAACGACATCGATATGGACATCTACGGCCACATTCAAAAAGCTGCGATCGATTGGCACCACGAAGCGGATGCGATCAATACCGAACTGAAAGTGCCGACGATTGCCGGTGAATGGAGTCTCGGACTCGATTTGAAAGTGGTATCGCTGTGGGCGGCAGGGCCGTTCAATCACGCGCTGCAAGGCATGGATACGTTTCAGCAAAATGTCGCCAGCCGCGCGTATGCCGCTGCACAATTGGTTGCGTTTGAAAAATATCTGGGCTGGTTTTTTTGGAGTTATAAAACCGAAACGACGCCGGCCTGGTGCTTTCGCGATAGCGTCGAGCGCGGCTGGTTGCCAGCGCGCTACGATTAAGCGCGCGTTAGTGTGCGGTAGAAATATCTTTCGGACGCTCGCTGAGCAAGCACTGCGGCGCTTCGGAAAATAAAAACTTCTCTTCGACGATACGATTTAGCACCAGCTTGCGATCGTGATAACGCTCGAGCCCCGGATGAAAGCTGATCGTGATGATGGTGGCGTTTGGCAATTCGCGGCGCAGCATTTCCATCATCCGTTGTTCGCCGATTGCATCGAGCGCATTGCTGGCCTCTTCGATAAAAATCCAATGCGGTTGTTGCAATAACAACCGTGCAAAGCCGAGCCGCTGCTGCGCGCGCAACGGCAGAATGCGATCCCATGCGTCGGTTTCATTGAGCCGCGGTGCCAGCCACGCAACACCGGCGCATTCGAGCGCATAGTGCAGCGCCTGCGCATCGTAACAATCCGCCGCGGCCGGATAACTGAGCAGTGAGCACAGCGTGCCGTGCGGTAGAAAAGGCCGCTGCGGCATAAAGGCGATGGTTTGCTCGTGCGGCAACAATACTTGCCCGCTGCCCCACGGCCACAAACCGGCGATCACTTTAAACAGCGTGCTGGTCACCGCCGGATCGCCAGCGATCAACACATGCTCGCCGCGCCGAATATCGAGATTGAACCCCTCCAATAAAATTTGCCCATCGGGATTGGCAATACACAGATCGCGCACGTTTAATGTCGCGGCCGTGGCTTCACTGAGACCGATGCGATGCGCGTCGGGTTTCGCATAACTCGCTTCGAGTTCGAGCAGATCGTCGTACAGCGACAACACGCGGTCCGCTGAGGCTTTGCATTTAGCCATCTCGCCGAGATTGTCGATCGGCCACGACAGCGCCGAGGTCAGCCGCTGAAACGCTTGCGCGGTTTGCATCAAGACACCGAGAGTCATCGTACCGGCGATGAATTGCGGCGCCGCCACCAAGATTGGAAACACCGGTAACAATGCGCCGTAACCCGTTGAAAAGGAAACGATCCAGGTGTACGTAAAAGTCTGTCGAGTCCAGCCCCAAGCAACTGAGTCGAACAGCTGCGAGGCGTTTTGACGCTCGACGCTTTCGCCGTGCATCAGCGCGATCGATTCCGAATTTTCGCGCGAGTGTGCGAGCCCAAAACGAAAATTCGCCTCGGCGGTTTGCAGTTTATTGGTCGAGCGAATCAGCGGTTGACCGACCATCAAACCGAGCGCGGTACCGACTCCAGCGTACAGAAACGCCAGCAGCACCATATAGCCCGGCACGCTGACTGTCGTGCCCGGTACATTGGCAGCGCCCGAAACAGTCCACAAAATATCGACAAAACTACCGAGAATCAGAATCGAGTACAGCAGCGTGTGACCGATTGCGATCGCCGTTTCGGTGGCGATGCGAATATCTTCGGCGATGCGTCCGTCGGGATTATCGTGTTCGCCCGGCGTGGCGGTCAGATGGTAATGATGACCGCGCGCCATCCAGCGATCGATCAAACGCTCGGTCAACCACTGCCGCCAATCGAGCTGCAACCAACGCTTAACGTGTAAATGCAGCGCGGTGACGGCCATCGTTAGCGAAAAAATAATGACGAAGGTGCCGACCTCGATCAGCAAACGCGTTAAGGAGCGCGCCTCCAACGCATCGAATAATGCGCGGTTCCAATAATTGGTCCAAACAGCTAATCCCACTTGCGCGAGCGTCAGTAAACACAGCGCTAACGTTAGCGAACGTACCTTACGTTTTTGTCTGGAGTGCCAGTACGGGCCGGCGAGACGTTTGATTTGTCGCAAAAAATGTCGGCGTGCCATGTGAGTGCTCGGGGTATTTGGGGCCTTCCCGCATATAGGGATGCAATTTTCGGTAGTAGCTCATGAGCGGACATACGGATGTTTGTTGGGAGGTGGGTAAGATTTTGTTTGCGTTAAGCTGAGAGCAACGGTCTCTATGCCTCGCCATTTTTCGTTTTGAACGCGCGCTTCAGTGCCTCTAGTGCCATCGGTTTTGCCCATTCCGGCATTGGATTGACAGGGGGCTCTGTGAACTCATCACCACGCATTGAAAACAGTCGAACGGGCTTCGGGCCGCCTTCATCGGAGGGTGCGGAATTGTCATAAACGACGATTTCGCTGCAATGTGGGATCAGTCGGATCATGTTTAATACGGAGGTCTTCCATCGCGCGCGAATTTTATCTTCCGGAATGTCATGGCCATTATGTTTGACGCGAGCAGCAACCCGTTCGATATGAAGCTCTGGCGATGAAAGACCTGTGTATAAAATTCGCACCGGTGTTCCACCTGGCATTGCGTGCTCCAGCAAGTCGCTGATTGAGCTGCCGCCAAGGGTGGTCTCGAATGCCAGGGGGTCGCCATTCTCGATCGCGCGCCTCAACATCTCATATCCGGCTTTCCATGCCTCGCCGCTGGCTTCATCCAACGTCATCTTGGGGTTTTGCCGCATCAAATCGCGACAGTGTTCGTCAGGATTGAAATATTGGCCGCCATTAGCGGTAATGTGAGAGCCTGTGATTGAACTTTTACCCGCTCCATTGATACCCGCAATGACAGTAATGACTCCCTTCGTCACTGTTTTTCAGTCCTGCCTGGCTTATAGGTGCCGCGCAAATCATCCGCCGTAGCGGTGAACAAAGAATCAGCGGCCTTGAGCGATTCCACGGAGGTCAGTTGGGAGTACAGTTTGTCAAATTCGCTGGATGATTCGGCGAGCTTTTTATCCTTTACTTGCTCGATAAGGGATTCATACAAAACCTTCATCTCGACCATCTTCTCGTAGTGGCCGACGGTCATGACAACAGCTGCATCCTTTCGATGAAGTTGAATGCGCATGATCCCCTGTGCCCCAGGAAGCTCCGTCAGTACCGTTTCGATATTGCGACCAAAATCGCTTCCGCCTTTCGATCTCAGGGTTACAAGAGGTGACACCCATCGCAGTGACTTCAACAGGTTTGAGGCCTGGCTCAGGAGATTATCCCGAGAGCTTGGTTGAGTTCCAAAACGGCTGGGTTCGGTGAGCATGATGAATCATTCCTCAAGACTATCGGATGGATCATAGTACAAAAGTGACACCTATGCCATATGTGGCGCAAGTGCCAGATAAAAGAATCCGATGACATGCCTAGGCCGCTATTGTGGTCGAGTTTGCGCCGCGTGCTTTCGGCAGTGAGCGCACCGGATATTCGCACCAGTGCGAGATTGATTCGATTTGAAAAACTATTGATCTGCCAACTATCGGCGCGAGCGAGTGCGCAGTCGTACAGCTCGGGTGCAAAGCGCAATCGTATGCCGACACCGGTGCCACGCAGGCGAATTGTTTTGGTATCGGCGAAACAGAAAAGGCGAGGTACGAACCGTAGCGACTGAATGGGACTTCGTCGATATTGAAAAACATTAGTGCACGACGCTCGCCAGTTTGACGATCGTCAATGCGGTGCGAATTATTCTTAGCATCGGTTGATGCCTAAATCCTACTTTAGGAAAATATTTTAGCTCATCGACTTATCGCGTTGCGCACCTTGATCAAGCTAATCACCGCGAGCACCGTCGAAATGCTTTCGTAGATAATCGCATTGGTGTTGTACGGATCGAGACCGTTCATTAAAATTCCGATCACGCGTGTCGAGCCTAATCCAGCGAAACACATCGTCATCGCGATCAGCGCGGTTTCGATGCGACGCGCATCAAACGCCATCACCATGAAAAACAGCCCCAGCGCAACTTCGAGCCCGCCGTACATCGCGCGAATTTCGGTGAGCGCCGACGGCGATACGGTCATAAACGTCATATCGGCGACAATTTGTGGATTGTAAATACAGTAGACGCCGTAAAGGCCAAGCATCATCCCATTGATAATCATGTACCAGCGCGCGAAGGTCATAGTGTGATCTCTTATGGTTAAATGAAAGTTCGCAGTGGTGCGATCATATCGCAGTTAGTGGTGCACGTCGCAGACGGGTTGCACATCGAACACCACTGCGGATTGCGCTACAACTCGCGCTCGAAAGTGCCGGTCTTTCGGCAGATGCCATCGGTTATGTCAGTGCGCACGGCACCGCCACCGATCGCGGCGACATCGCTGAAAGCCACGCCACTGCCAACGTGCTCGGCAACCGCATACCCATCAGCGCGTTCAAGAGTTTTACCGGCCACACACTGGGCGCCTGCGGCGCACTGGAGGCATGGGTAGCATTGAACATGCTGCGCGAAAACTGGTACCACCCCACCATCAATTTGAATAATATCGATCCGAAGTGTGCCGAACTCGACTACATCACTGGTGAAGGTCGACGCCTCGAATGCGAGTACGTGATGAGCAATAATTTTGCATTTGGCGGAATCAATACATCGCTGATTTTCAAACGGGTCAATTAATTAAATCGTTACACAAACTCACTAGTGTCCGGTTAATAGTTAAACAAATTCAGCTGGTTACAACAAGCATCCTGATCGGTTGTGTCGCCCGTGTCGAGAAAGGCCTTGTTTAA
>JAYVWC010000080.1:0-4706 GCA_043786385.1 Spongiibacteraceae bacterium
CGCATGATGTTTTTTAGTTCGTCGGCCAATGCGAAGGCTTTCAATTTGGCGGGATTGCTCAGGCGATCCATCATGTTGGTGATGCCGCCGTGCTTGAGCGCTTCGGTAACGGTTTCCCACCCATATTGCACGAGCTTGGCCGCATAGCCGGGCTCGATGCCTTGTTCGACCATTTTGTTAAAGCACAGAATCGAACCGGTTTGCAGCATGCCGCACAGAATGGTCTGCTCGCCCATCAAATCGGATTTCACTTCGGCGACGAACGACGATTCCAATACGCCGGCGCGATGGCCGCCGGTTGCGGCCGCGTACGCTTTGGCGATTTCAAGGCCGTCGCCGTTAGGATCGTTTTCGCCGTGCACGGCGATCAACGTCGGTACGCCAAAGCCGCGCAGATATTCATTTCTCACTTCGGTGCCGGGGCATTTGGGAGCGACCATCACGACGGTGATGTCCTTGCGAATCTGCATGCCTTCTTCGACGATGTTAAAACCGTGCGAATACGCGAGCGCGGCGCCTTTTTTCATCAGCGGCATAATCTGCCCGACCACGGAGGTGTGCTGTTTATCCGGCGTCAGGTTCAAGACCAAATCCGCAGTGGGGATCAGGGCTTCGTAGGTGCCGACGTTAAAGCCATTTTCGCTGGCGTTTTTCCACGATTGGCGTTTTTGCTCAATCGCTTCTTTGCGCAATGTGTAGGAGATATCGAGCCCCGAATCGCGCATGTTCAGGCCCTGGTTCAAGCCTTGCGCGCCGCAGCCGACGATAACGATTTTTTTGCCGCGCAGATAATCGCAGCTGGTGGAGAATTCTTCGCGTGCCATAAAGCGACATTTGGCGAGTTCTTCGATCTGCCGACGGAACGGCAAGCTGTTGAAATAGTTCTGGTCCATGATGGACTCCTGCGGGTGCGGTGAATTCAGGTGGCCAAAAATACGCCAATTTATTCGTTGCGTAAAATGACTTATTTGGCATACTGTGTTGCGTTTATTGCAACAGGTTTGATGCGGCGATAGGGGCAGCGTTGCGATCTTTGGGGCCTTCAGCGACAGGGATGTCGCTGAAGAGCTACATGGACGTACTTGCCGCGTGCCCCAAAGATCGCAACGCTGCTCCTATCCAATGAGTCGAGAGTCATCCGTGGACACCCATGAGCTTGAGTTGTTTGTCAGCCTCGCCGAAACGCTGCATTTTGGTCAGACCGGCGAGCGTATGCATTTAAGTCCGTCCGCGGTCAGCCGCAGTTTGAAAAGAATGGAGGAGGAGCTGGGTCAGCGTTTGGTTGAGCGCGATAAGCGCAGTGTGCACTTGACGGCGGCGGGCGAGGCGCTGCGGGAATACGCGCAGCAACAATTGCTGCAATGGCGCAGCTTTGCCGATAGCATCCAGCCACATTATCAATTGTTGCGCGGCGAGATCAGCTTGTATTGCTCGGTCACCGCGACGTATGGCTTGCTGGCTCGGCTATTATCGAGCTTTCGCAATCGCTACCCATCGATCGAATTGAAATTGCATACCGGCGATCAGGCCGATGCTATAGAGCGTGTGCTAGCAGGCAGTGAAGACCTAGCGATTGCCGCGCTGCCCGAGCGGCTGCCGAAAAAGTTGCGCGTGCAAACACTGGCGCAGTCACCACTGCTATTTATAGCACCGGCGCAGCCGTGCGCGGTCAGCGAGTTGGCCACCGTGGATATGCCTGATTGGGCGCAGTTGCCGATGATTCTGTCCGAGCGCGGGCTGGCGCGGCAGCGCGTCGATGCGTGGTGTCGCGCAAATGCCATCAAGCCGAATGTGTATGCGCAGGTCAGCGGGCACGAGGCGATCGTCTCAATGGTGGGTTTGGGTTTGGGTATCGGTGTCGTGCCCGAGTTGGTGTTGGCCAATAGCCCGCAGCGCGCCAGCATTCGCATTCTCGATGTGCGGCCGACGCTGGCGCCGTTTGTCGTGGGCCTGTGCGCGGCGGCGGCGCGCTTGGAGGATCCGCTCGTCAAAGCGTTTTGGGATACCGCGCGGTCATCGTACCCCGCCGGTTTTTAATTTATGATGGCTGCCCCTGCGTAGCGCAAGATGGTGATATGAACGACGAACAGCATAAGCCCCAAGAGCCGATAAATTACGAGACGTTGTTACCGGTCGACGAGCACGAAGAGGAGGTCTCGATCGACGGTCGCAAAGAGCGTCGCCGTGGTATTTATCTGCTCCCCAATTTATTTACGACGGCAGCGTTATTTGCCGGTTTCTACGCAATCGTTGCGAGTATGCACGGTAAATTTGAAACGGCTGCGATCGCGATTTTTGTCGCGATGATTCTCGATGGTCTCGATGGCCGTGTCGCGCGGCTAACCAATACGCAAAGTAAATTTGGCGCGGAATACGATAGTTTGTCGGATATGGTGTCGTTCGGGGTGGCGCCCGCGCTGGTGATGTTCAGCTGGGCGTTGAATGGTCTCGGTAAATTGGGTTGGGCGGTCGCATTTATTTACGTCGCGTGCGCAGCGTTGCGCTTGGCGCGCTTCAATACGCAAATCGATATTGCGGATAAAAATTATTTCTCCGGTCTGGCGAGTCCTGCAGCCGCTGCGGTAGTGGCGGCGCTAGTTTGGGTTTGTGCCGAGGAGGAGTGGGTCGGCGAGGCGTTACCGTTTCCGATGACATTGCTAGCCGGCTGTCTAACCGCTGCGGTTGGCTTTTTGATGATTTCCAGCATCAAGTACCATAGCTTTAAAGGTTTGGATTTGCGCGGGCGCGTACCGTTTGTCGCCATGCTGGTAGTGGTGGTTGGCTTCGGTATTTTTATGGTGGGGCAGGAGCGCGCGCTGCTAGTGGGTTTTTTGATTTACGCGGTGTCGGGTCCGGTGGCGCTATTTTATAAAAAAGTGAGAATTTGAGCGCCAGCTTTCTGGTAACGTCTGCGTATTGTCCGATGCAGTCTTTGCCAAAGGTGTTGCCGTGCTCATTTGCAGGCCAAACGATATTCCTAATTCGGAAATTACCCCCGAGGCCATTTATTTAAGGCGCCGTGAATTTATTGCGCAGGCAGCGCTTTTCGCGGGCCTCGGCATTGCGGCGCCGCTATTGCGCGCCGACGCTGATGTGCCGTCGACACTGAAGTCATTGTCTTATCGCAAAGTTACATCGACTAGCCCTGCCGGTTTTAATACCGATGAAACGCTTACGCCGCTGCAGGATGCTACCCATTTCAATAATTTTTATGAATTCGGCACCGATAAAGGCGACCCCGCCGCAAATGCCGGTGCGTTAAAAGCTGCGCCGTGGACTATTGCGATCGAAGGTGAGGTCGAAAAGCCCGGTAATTATGCGCTCGACGATATTTTAAAAGGCGCCGATTTAGAGGAGCGAGTTTATCGCTTGCGCTGTGTAGAAGCCTGGTCGATGGTGGTGCCGTGGATTGGATTTCCGCTCGCGACATTATTGAAGCGAGTGAATCCGACGTCGAAAGCAAAATATGTGGCGTTCACTACTTTGTATGCGCCGGAGCAAATGCCTGGACAGCGCTCGCGCACCGCGACGATCGAATGGCCGTACGTCGAAGGTTTGCGCATCGACGAGGCAATGCATCCGCTGACATTGTTGAGCGTGGGTTTATACGGCAAGGTGTTGCCGAATCAAAACGGCGCACCGATTCGGTTAATCGTGCCGTGGAAATATGGATTTAAAAGTATCAAATCCATCGTGAAAATTCGTTTGCAGGAAGAGCAGCCAAAAACTACGTGGAATATGCTCGCGCCGCGCGAATATGGTTTTTATTCCAACGTTAATCCCGATGTCGATCATCCGCGCTGGAGTCAGAAGTCGGAGCGACGCCTGCCCGGTTCTCTGTTTAATCCGAATCGAATTCCCACCAAGCTGTTTAACGGCTATGCGGATCAAGTCGCCAATCTCTATAGCGGAATGGATTTGAGCAGGAATTTTTGAGCGATGGCTGCAATTAAAAGTGGTATTTGGTTGCTCGCGTTAACGCCGCTGGCGTGGCTCCTCTGGCTTGGATTTAATAACGAGCTAGGCCCCGATCCTGGTAAAGCGTTGGTAGATAATTTGGGGTTATGGGCGCTGCGATTGTTGTTGATCACGCTTGCGCTGCGGCCGCTGCGCGAAATGACGGGAAAAATCGTTTTCATTCAGGTGCGGCGTTTGCTGGGTTTATTCAGTTGGTTTTATGCGAGTCTGCATTTTGCTGCCGGCATCTTTTATGTTATCGGTTGGTCGCTTCCAGAACTGACAAAAGCGTTTAGCGAGCGCACGTATATCGTTCTCGGTATCGCTGCATGGCTGATGCTGCTGCCGTTGGGTGTAACCTCCAATCGTTGGGCGCAGCGCAAACTGGGGCGGCGTTGGCGACGTTTGCATCAGCTGATTTATCCGTTGGCGATCTCGGCGTGTCTACATTTTATCTGGCTGGTGCGGTCCGATTATTGGGAGCCTGCGTTGTATGCCCTCATTCTAACGCTACTGCTTGTCTGGCGAACTCCGTTGTGGAGTCGGTGGCTTGCAAATCGATCGCGCAATAATCAATCTGTACGCATTTTGAATAATTAATGATCTCGCTTGTTGCGTATTTCAGCAAAATGGCCGATTTATAAAAGCATTCGTTGACACAGGTTTTGACATCCCTATAATGCGCGCTCCGTTGGCCGAGGCGGTTGTTTGAATCGCGGCGAACGGAGTAGCAGTGTGCTCTTCTGCAG
>JAYVWC010000081.1:0-4703 GCA_043786385.1 Spongiibacteraceae bacterium
TGCGCTCGACTGACAGCGGTCCGTGGTTTCCTTCAAGCTGCACGGGCCGGCTGGCATGCGCCTCCCCACGCGCGACGGTCGGTGGTGAATCGCAACTAGCGAGGAGCGTTAGCCCCAACAGCGCCAGGATAGACGCAAGAATCCGCAATGGCCGTGACCTTTTGATACCGCGCACCGTGATAAAACCGGGAAGCCAGGGCTCGAACAATGGCAGCAGATGGACATCGCGTCGGTGCGCTATCACACCGATGCAACACGCTTGCCGACCAGCGCTGTTTGCTTGGCGGTTTAATTCGAACTGTTGGTGATCGAGTGCGCCGCAGAAACGATGCAGCGGGTTTAGTTGCTCATGCGCTTGCTGAAATCCCAACTGGTAATCCACAGAGGATCAATGCGGACGATAAATTCAGCCTCAGCGCGACTCAGCAGCCATTGCGCCAATTTACTTTCGGTATTGCCCAGATAGCGGCGGATCAGGGTATCTAGCTGCTCGGTAGCACTTGCTTTGGACAATGTCGCTGTGCCCTGACCACGCGCGCCACGGTAAGGCATGGTATCGGCAGCAATCTCAAAGCCGCAGCGCGGATTTTCCTGTAATAGTGCAGCGACTTTCGAGCTTTCGTGGATGGCGAGGAATAGACTGCCATCGCGGTATTCAAACCAATGGGAGGCCACCAATGGAAAACCGCTACCACCATTGCTGGCAAGTCGCAGCGGAATTCTTGCAGTGGAGAGGTATTCAATCATTTGCGCTGTATCGAAAGCGCTATCAGATTTTATCGGCAGGGCTGGCACAAGCGATTCCAGTTTGTGTGAGTGAGCGTGCAGTATTACGTAATATGCCATCATTTGGTTCACCGGCCATGAAATTTTATTCATTGTCATCTTCAAGTAGGTGTCGTTGTGTATATAGCGAGCGGAGCTTGTGTTCGGCGCGGGCTTTTGCGCGGCGCAAATTAACGGAGTTCGATAACGGTCGGTCGAATAGGAGCTGGGCATGCGAAAAATATCGGGCGAGATGGCTAATGACAATCCATTTGTAGGGCCGCATTGCCGTGTGCTGATCACGGGCGGCACCGGGTTTATCGGCAAAAGCCTGGTGAATTTATTGTTGAGTGCGGGCCACACCGTAACAGTAGTGACGCGAAACCCCATGCGCGCAGCACGGCTATTTCAAAACGCGGTGCGGTGTGTTCGAGACTTCGCAGAAATCGGCACCGATAACATTCCGGACGTGATAATTAATTTGGCCGGCGCATCGATTGCCGGCGGACGTTGGTCTGCGGCGCACAAGCAAACGCTTTATCGAAGCCGTTTGCAAACAACCCAGGCAGTTGTCGAGTGGTGCGCGCAGTTGCCGCAGCGGCCAGCGGTGTTAATCAACGCATCGGCAATTGGCTATTACGGCGATCGGCCCGCCACCGAATTGCTGACGGAGTCATCGATTGCCGGAGATGGATTTATGGCTGATTTGTGCGAACAGTGGGAGGCAGCCGCACACAAAATCGAAGCCCTGAGCATACGTCTCGTGCTGCTGCGGTTTGGTGTGGTATTCGGGCGCGGCGGTGCGCTGCCGATGATGGCGTTACCATTTCGATTATTCGCGGGTGGACCGATCGGCAGCGGCACGCAAATGCTGAGCTGGATTCATCTTGATGATGTGATGGCAATTATCGCGAGCGCGATAAAGAATCGGACGATGTTCGGCGTCTACAACGCGGTGGCTCCGCACAGTGTCAGCCAGCGCGAATTTGCATTAACGATTGCACATCAGCTGCATCGACCAGCATGGATCACGACACCTGCCTGGTCGTTGCGTTTACTGGCGGGCGAGATGGCGGATTTATTTTTAAGTGGGCAGCACGTGGTTCCGCAAAAACTGCTGCAGGAACAGTTCGCTTTTCGTTATGCGAATCTTGAAAGCGCGCTTAAAAACTTATTGTGAAAATTGCCTTGCAGAAAAAGGCACTTTTGCGAGCATTGCTTTAGGCTTTTTTCGGCGACCACGACGCGCACCAGCCGGCAGCTTTCACTTGTTTGCCGGGGAAGATTGCGCACGGCCCTTGTGCGGCGCCGTTTGCACCTTGATACAGCGCGCAGGTTGCACACTTGCTGCCTGGTTTAGCCTCGGCAGCCTTGCTGACGTTATCGACGTATTTAAGCGCCTTTGCCGTCGGATCGTCTGCAGTAACTAACGGGGCGTCGGCAGCGAAAGTTCGAGCCATACTGAGATCCAGCAATGGAATTAACGCCGTACCGATTGCCAATTTTTTTAGCAGTGCTCTGCGAGATTGATTGGTGATCTTGCTCATAGCGTTTGCTCCGAGTAAATGAAATTTCCCAACTTTAATTTCACAGCTCTACTGTTCCGACTATTTCGGGAAAGCGATAACTGTTTTCATATTTCAATTCACCGTGATCATGGGGCCTGGTTGCACGATCGCATCATTCGCCACTGCGCAAGCGTATTGGTTGACCGATCATTTCATCGTAAGCACTGTCGTGCCGGAGAACGATGGTATCGATAGTCAAATTTTCGAGCCGCTTGCGCAAAGCGTCGATACTGCGTGCAGTGAGCGGTTGTTCGGCCGTTTCCCACGCCAATTGATCGCCACGGTCGGTGGTGGCCATAAGCTGATAAATACTCATACCCAACATTTCGACTGAGTTGGGATTGCCGCTCGGCACCGTCAAATCGCGCACTCGTTTGGCCATGCAGAAATTATCGAAAAGCGGTCGACTGGGAGCTCAGGTTGGCATCCCAGTAAGCAACCGCGATAAAGTCCGATATTTTGCCGATATCGCCGATATCGGTAATGCCGGCTTAAAGGTGTTGCAGGCCAATTGTGTCAGCGGCGCTGACACAATTGATTGACCCATTAGATTTCGGTTTGCTCGGACATTTCCAGCGCATCATCGACTTCAATGCCTAACAGCCTGTTGAAATTCTCGATTGCACCGGCATATTCCGTTAAAATTGCGCAACAGTAAATTGTAGCGAGCTAAAACGATGCGCGGATTCGATATCAATCAACCGAAACTGTTTATCACCAACACGGTGATGGATTTCGTACCGAAAGATCATCCGCTGCGCGCGTTGCGAATATTGTTAGACGAAGCCTTAAAAGAGATGGATCCGGTTTTCGACGCGATATATTCGGATATAGGTAAAGCCTCCATCGCCCCGGAGCGTCTGATTCGCGCGTCGTTGTTACAAGTGCTCTACACCATCCGTAGCGAGCGACAACTGGTCGAACACATCCATTACAACATGCTCTATCGCTGGTTTGTGGGGCTCGAAATTGACGACAGCGTTTGGCATCACTCAACCTTCAGTAAAAATCGCGAGCGCCTGCTCGATCACGATGTACTCCCACAATTATTTGAAGCCGTATTGACCCTGGCGCGCAAACGCAAGCTCTTATCCGATGAGCATTTCAGTGTTGATGGCACGCTGCTTGACGCCTGGGCCTCGCATAAAAGCTTTCGCCCTAACGATGATGATGAGAGTGGCGTCCCGCTGGGAAAGGAGCGCGATTTTCACCGAGAAAAACGCAGTAATGCGACGCACAGCTCCAGCACTGACCCGGATGCCGAGCTGATGCGCAAAGGCAAAGGCATGGAAGCGCGGCTCCGTTACGGCCTGCACCACGTGGTGGAGAACCGCAATCACTTGGTCGTGGCGTTAAAGACGACGCCTGCAGCGAGCGTGCATGAGCGCGATGCAGCGCTGGATTTATTGCTGGAGTTTTGTCGAGCGCGCAGCGCAAGACGGTCGGTGGCGATAAGGGCTACGACACGGCCGGCTTTGTGGGCGAATGCCGGGAAATGAATATGACGCCCCATGTCGCGCAGAACACTGAGCGACGCGGTGGTTCAGCGATTGATGCACGCACGACTCGGCACGAGGGTTACGCGATCAGTCAGCGTAAGCGCAAGATGATTGAAGCGACATTCGGTTGGGCCAAACAGTACGGCGGGTTGCGACGCATGATGTTTCGCAGCTTGGAACGAGTAAGCGCGGCGGCAACGTTTACGATGACCGTGTTTAATTTAATGCGAATAAATAATTTACAGCCAGAGTGGCGAATTTGACGCGGTATCGAGCGCCAATGGTCGTTGATTAGCGAAAACCAAGTACCGTTGTGAATAAAAAACTGCGCTACAACAGAAAAATCATGAAAATTCGAAAAAATATTTAACAGATTTAAATTTAGGATTTAAATGTTCGTGTTTTTCAACAGGCTGCTAGGTAACGAACCGTACTTTCGAGTCGAGTGTGCCCCAAAAGCAACTGTACGGCTCGAAGGTTTTTGGTGCGGCGATAGATTAACGACACTTTTGTTCGGCGCATCGAATGCGTGCCGTACTGTGTACCCTCCAATCCGATTTCTGAAATCCATCCATGCACAATGCGCGCATATTGCCGTGTCGATAGGTGCGGCGCTGTGCTGATCGAACTCGGCAGCGGTGCCAGTCGCAAAGTACGCATGCTGTTGGAAGTGCTGCGACCGCGTACGTATATCGGCGTCGATATTTCGCGCGAATTTTTGCTCGATGCGACGCGCCGGTTAGCGAAGGATTTTCCATCGAGAGGTGCGCGCACATTGCGCCGATTTGCATCAGCCGCTCACGCTCGAATGTCCACACGGCAAGCGCCTCGTGTTTTACCCCGGTTCGAGTATCGGTAATTTCAATCCACA
>JAYVWC010000082.1:0-82296 GCA_043786385.1 Spongiibacteraceae bacterium
GGTGCGGTAAATCTCAACCCTGAGCGAGAAGAAATGCCGATGAAGAAGGCGGCATAAATTTAACAGCTGACGCGACAACTACCTTGACGAACGCCGCTAGTTGCGTCGTAAAATAACCCGGCTGCTGCGGGCTGTCCAGTGGAATGCAAATAGATTTTCTTTCTACTGTATAAATCCGTAGTTTCAGCGCTGCGGTTCCACCACGTTGCCTTCCACATCAAGTTCGACGATATCGCCCCAGCCCAATTGCTGAAGCTGCGGTAGAATTTTTTGTTTATCGCCGACCACCAGCCATACCGCGTGCGTCGGTGCGAGCACTGTGGCTTGTTGTTGCACTGCGGCTAAATCGAGTGCGCGCAGGCGTGCGCTTTCGTTAGCGAGATAATCGTCGGGGCGTTGTAGGCGGACGTTTTTCGAGAAGGCTTGCAGTACCGCGTTGTTGGTTTCATACGCACCGGGCAATTGCCGAATGCGTTGTTCGCGGACTTTCTCTAGCTCGTCGGCGGTCAATGGCTTTTGTGCAGCAAATTGCGTTAGCTCGCGTTTCATCTCTGAAAGCGATGCGCCGGTTTTATCGATTTGTACATTGCCACCGGCGATCCACAGCGGTGCGCCGCGACTTTCGATGAGGGCGCTGTAGGTGCCGTAGCTCCAGTGTTTTTCTTCGCGCAAATTTAAATTCAGGCGCGAGGTAAAGCCGCCGCCGAATGCGTTATTGGCGAGGCCCAATGCGGTCATATCGAGTGTCGCTGCATCGGGCAACACCAATGCTGCGCTGATATTGGCCTGGCTGGTGCCGGGGCGATCGATAAGATACAGCGTGGGTTTTTCGGTTGCCGAATTTGTGGTGTTCGTTTTAATTGCTGGTTGTTTTGGTAGCGCCGTATCAGCGGCAGGCCAGCGATTGGCTTTGTCGGTATCGATAAAATATTGCTCGGCGAGCGCTTTGAATTGTTCGAGCGTTAAATCGCCGATTGCAATCAGCGTTGCTTTCGCCGGATTAAACCAGCGTTGATGAAATTGTTGCAGTTGCGCGCGATCGATAACGGCAATCACCGCACTGCGACCGTTGCTGGTTAATGGCCCACTGTTCGGATGCGCGGTGCCCAGTAATAAACGCGGCAATACGCGTTGTGCGAGCGCGCTGCCATCGTTTTCTTCGCGCTTGATTGCCGCCAGCGTTTGACTTTGCAAACGGTGCAATGCGGCTGCGGAAAAATCGGGTTGTCGAATCAATTGCGCGAATAGTGCGGTGCTCGCAGTTAAGTTTTCTTTGAGCGCAGACAGATGCACACCGGCGCCGTCGATACGCGTGTAGGTATCGATCTCGGCGCCGAGTGCGCGCGTTTTCGCGGCGATCGCGGCGCTATCAAGACCGGCATTGCTTTCCAACAACATGCGCAGTGCAAAATCGCTGAAACCGGCGTGCTGCCAACCATCGACGTTGTGGCCGATTGGCAATTGCCATTCCATTTCGACCAACGGTAGAGCGGGGCGGCGCAGCAAAATTAATTGCATGCCGTTGTTTAATTGCGTGCGCTCGATCGGCGGCAAATTCGGTGTTGGCGCAGGCCCCGGTGCTGGTACCTGTGCGCGTTCGACGACCTCTGCATTGGTTTTGTACGCTGGCTGCGGCGTTACTTGCAACACGTAAACACCTGAATCTAGCCATTGCTGTGTAATTGCGCGTAGTTGCGTTGCGTTGGTATCGGCAATTGTGTGCAATGCCTGTTGATAATAATTGGTATCGCCGGTGTATACCGTGCCGCTCGCCAACACATCGGCTTTACCGCTGAAGCCGCCGACTTTTTCTAACTGACGCAGAAACGTCGCGCGATAATTGGTTTTGGCGCGCGCCAAATCGGCAGCGTTAGGACCGCTGCGTTGAAATTCGCGCAGCACCTTATCGATTTGTTGTTCGAGCACATTCAGATCGACACCCGGCGCCGCATCGGCAGTAATTATAAATTGTCCGGCGATTTCGCGACCGTAATTGAGCACGCTAACATTCGTCGCGAGTTTTTGTTGTTGCACTAAGCGCTGTGTTAACAAACCGCTAGCATCGCCAGCGAGCAAATCGGCGAGCAGATCGAGTTGATCTGAAACGGGGTCGGCGATCGGCGGCGTATTCCATACCATATACAGCCGTGCATTCGGCACGCGATCTTGCAGCGTGGCACGGCGCGGTTCGCTGCGCTTGGCGATCCAACTGCGCGTTTGTTGTAACGCAGGGCCGGCCGGGATCGAACCAAAATAATGTTCGACTTGTTTTTTCACCGCTGGTGGATCGACATCGCCAGCGATCACCAGCACGGCATTATTCGGCCCGTAATAGTGTTTAAACCAACCGTGCACATCGTCGAGTGATGCCGCATCGAGATCCTGCATCGAGCCGATCGGCTGCCACGAATACGGATGGCTAACCGGAAAAGTTTGCTCGGCGAGATACGTCCACACTTTGCCGAAGGGGCGATCCTCGCCTTGACGTTTTTCGTTTTTGACGACGCCGCGCTGCTCGTCCAATTTCGCTTGATCGATGGCCGACAATAAATTTGCCATCCGATCCGATTCCATCCACAACGCCATATCGAGCGCCGGTGTCGGTACGGTGACGAAATAATTAGTGCGATCGTTAGAGGTGGTGCCGTTTTGATCGGTGGCGCCCGCTTTTTCAAACGGCCGAAAAAATTCGTCGTTGAAATGTTCGCTGCCGTTGAACATCAAATGCTCGAACAAATGTGCAAAACCGGTTTGCCCCGGTTTTTCATTTTTTGAGCCGACGTGATACCACAAATTGAGCGCCACCAGCGGTGCTTTGTGGTCCTCGTGTACGATCAGCGTCAGGCCGTTGTCGAGCACGAATTTTTGATGCGGTATTTCGATATCGGTGGCGAGTGCGCGTGGCGCGCTGGATAGCGCAAGCAGCAGCGCAAGGCCTGATAACAAATAGCGGTGCATAATTTTCCTGGTGCAAATTCGGTCGATACGGGTCCGCATTGTTCCGCAACGACCGTTGCTATGCAAGCGGACAAAAATAAGCAAGCGGGCAAAAAAAATGCCCCGCTAGCGGGGCATACACTCGATGGTGGTTTTTATTAAATTATTTTATTTGCGTTGGCGACGGCGTGCGACACCGCCAAGGCCGAGTAGTGCGGAACCCATCAGCCACGCAGCAGCCGGGACGGGAACGGCGGAGGGCGATGTGATCTTCATCATGCGATCTTTGTCGCTATCAGCATGCTGAATATTCACGTAGGCAACATTCGGGTTAAAAATATCGAAGTACAAGCCGGTTGGTTCTGCACCCGTCGTCGACATCGACATCCAGCGCGCAAGTCCTTCGCCGACATCGGCCAGATCGCCGTCTTGGTTCAGGTCTTTGGCAAACCAGATATCGGCGACGCCGCCTGGCTGATCTTCGATGATGTACATATTGCCATCGGCATCGATCGCCATGTTGTCGGGGCTAGTAAATTGTGAGCCGACCGCACCGTTGGTCGCCAGATCGATCGAGTTGCGATCAGCAAATACCGAGACGGTATTGCTGTTTAAGTTGATGCTATAAACTTCGTGATCGGTGGTTGCGGCGAAGTAAATAATATCGCCGTTTGCCGTGTGCTGAATTTCCATATCTTCCGGGCGGTTGTAATTGGTTGCAGCAACCATGTTCGCTGCGGCGCGGCCATCGAACGAATCGCCGACGAGGTCACTGGCAGCGGTTGCCGCCAACAAGTTGCCAATGGTATCAGTCAGCGGATTCCAAACTGCGGCGCCAGTGGCACGGTCGACGCCGCCACCATTCACGCTCAACACCGAGGTTTGCCCGGCTGCGAAAAAGTCGTTGCCGTTGGTCGCATTGGCATTGGTCGAGGTAAATTTATAGATATTGCCGCCATTGGTTTCGTCGATAAAGTACAGATTGTTTTGCGCATCGAATGTCAGCCCTTCGTGCGAAACATGCGGCAATACCGTGGTGCTGCGGTTGACGAAATTGATCGATGCGACATCGGCGGTTGGGTTGGTCACTTCGAACAAGCGGCCTTTGGTGCTGCCAGTTCCCCACGATTCTTCGGCGGTCAAATAAGTGCCCCACGGCGTCCAGCGCGATGCATCGCCGGAAACGAAACCTTGCGTTCCCGGTGCAACGATCGTTTGTGCGGTATTGGTCCAAGTATCGACGCGCATTACGCCCGCGGCACTGGTTTCATAAGGGGTATACAAATAACGGCCCGCATCCGGTCCGGTGCGGTTGGTATCGATCATGTCCCAGTTGTCGCCGTAATTGGTTGGGCTGTTATTGACCACGACGGTGCTTTGGCTCCAGCTCGCATTGGGCAGTGCCAGCGGTGCTGTTTCTGGCAGTGATCCAGCCGCAACGCTATTTGCCAGCGGCGTGAATTGGTCGAACGTGGTGTTATCAGCATAGGCTGCCTGCTGCATAACAATGAGGCCGATGGCGGCCGCTACGAGGCGTTTTTGCATGATGTGCTCTCCCGAGGTTTATAGGTAAATTACAAATCAGTCAGTAAGTTTTACCAACGGCAATCACTGTGGCGAGACAACGTGAAATCGGAGTTAATTTTGTATTTTATTTTTATTAATATTTTTGAATACAGTGCGATTACAAATTTCATGCAGCGGTGATTTAATTTTTCGAATGTCGTGTGCTGCTCAAAAATTGTGTGTTGCTAAATTGACAGCGTTCAAAATAAATAAGCCCTCGGCAGTATGCCGCCGAGGGCTTGGGCGTTAACTGAGTTTATTTTATATTGCGACGCAGGCGCGCAACGCCACCCAACAAACCGAATGCGCTTAGAAATAACGGTAAGGCAGCCGGCACCGGCACGGCCTGCACATAATTGCCGAGATCGGCGGCCGATACTTTGTATGCGTGCAATACGCCCGGCAGCAATTGATACTCGGCAGTCAGTGAGGCTCCGGTTAAACTATTACTGGTCAGGAAGCAATTGATCGTGGTGCCGAGAGGACATTGAATCGAGCTTGCGTACGGATTAGTGTCGGTGAAACGAAAATACACATCGAACTGGGTGCCGTCGGCATTTTGTGTCGCGCTGTAATCGTTATCGGTGCCGGCCAGCAATAAATAACTGCCGTCATCCAATTGCGGGCCGATCGCGAGGCCTTCCCATTTTTCCGGCGACTTGTTGCCTAGCGCGCTCAACGTATTGGCATCGAGATCGAGGAACTGCGACGATTTCGTAACCTTGGTGTACACCGCGCCCGGCGCATCGAGATCGATATTGGTGACATCGGTCGCACCGGTTAAATCGACTTTGTAAACTTCTTTGTCGGCTGTACCCAGAGTCGCGCCGATACCTACGCCTTGGTTATTGCGCTCAATCACCTCAAATTCGTGATCGTTGATCGCTACCAGGGCCGATGTTCCCTGACCTTGACCCGAGCGTTTCATTTGATACGCGTACTGCGCTACCGCTTCGCCGGTGGTGGTATCGAATTTGACGATGCGACTGACCGTACCGTTGCCGGCGCCTTCGTCGAGCATCGCGCTTTGCAGCATCGCGAATGCAAATTGGCCATCGGGGCTGATCGCCAAACCTTCAAAGCCGCGATTGGTACGTTTGCCGGCGGTGTTACCGGTGTCGTTGGTGAAGTTCGAAGTGCCGACGCCGTTGCGCGGAATCAGATTGGTCGGTGTGGCATAGGTTTTAACGACTGCACCGGTATTGCGATCGATTTCGTACAACGAGGGGCCGTATTCGTCGGAGACCAGCAGGTTGCCGTTGCGCGGATTGACGACGATACCTTCAGGATCGAACGAGTTGCCGAGCGTACTGGTGGTGGTCGGCGCCAAGCCGTTTAACGCCGAGCCACCTTTAGAAAAATTAAGGGTCTGCGCGATTTGAAAGTTGGAAATCGCACCGGTGCTGTGGTTGACATCGATCGTGAAGCGTTGCACGCGCGTGTCATAGCTCAAGGTACCGCCACCGGGACCACGATCCGATACGCCCCACCATTCTTTGCGATTGGTATCGTAATAAATGTCGGAGAAAAAACCGACGCGGCCATTATTGGCGCTGGTGCCACCGGATAAATCGAGCGACGCACCGGGAATGGCGATGCCATTAACGAACGACGGTGCAGCGATCGCGCCGTTGGCAAGCAACATACTTGCGACAATAACAGAAGATTTGAATTTCATGCCGAGAACTCCGTCGAGAACATTTTAGGTGGCGCGCAACGTAACAAAACAATGTTTCGATGAATTGACATTATTGTGACGAGGCGCCAGGCCAAGGGTTTCGGTTCTCTGGCGATCGGGTGATAATGGGCAGCAGCTGTAGAGCTGCGGCCCGTTATACCGTTCGCTGGTAAAGCCTTTGTGTCTCCCACTGGTAAAGCCCTTTGTATTTTTCGCTGGTAAAGGAAGTGTCAGTTTGAAAAAAATCGCTGTCGTTGTTGTCGTTGTCGTATTGCTGGGCGGGTTGATTGCGTGGCGAGCGCGCCCCGAGCCATTACCCGTTTGGGTGACCAAAGTCGAATTCGGCGCGGTAGAACAGACCGTCTCAAATACTCGCGCCGGCACTATCAAAGCGTGTCGACGCTCGAAGCTATCGATGCCGCTCGGCGGCGTGGTCGATAAATTACTGGTGCAAAAAGGCGATCGCGTCGAAGCGGGGCAGTTGCTGCTCGAATTGTGGAATCGCGATCATCACGCCGAAGTGCAGCAGGCCGAGGCGGCGTTGAGTTCGGCCAAACATTCGCAGCAGCAGGTCTGTGTGATGGCCGAACGCAGCGGCCGCGAATCGCAGCGCTTGCAAACTTTATCCGCGCGCAAGTTGGTATCGATCGATGCGGCCGATAACGCGCAAAGCAATGCGTTAGCGCAGCAGGGGGCATGCTCGGCGGCACAATCGCAAATCGCTTCGGCAAAGGCGCAACTCGCTGCGCAACAGGCAGTGTTGGAGCGTTTTCAATTGCGTGCCCCGTTCGTCGGCGTAGTGGCTGAAATCAATGGTGAGTTGGGCGAGTACGTAACACCGTCGCCGCCGGGTGTGGCGACGCCGCCAGCGGTCGATTTAATCGATACGTCGTGTTTATACGCAACCGCGCCGATCGATGAAGTTGATGCGGCCGCATTGCGTTTAGGCATGCCGACCAAAATTACGCTCGATGCATTTCGCGGTCGCGATTTTGCCGGCAAGTTGACGCGCATCGCGCCGTACGTGCTCGATTTGGAAAAACAGGCGCGCACGGTCGATGTCGATGTGCGTTTCGACGAAGTACCGCAGGATGTGGTGTTGTTGATTGGTTACAGTGCCGATGTAACGATCGTGCTGCAAAGCGCCGCGCGCGTATTGCGTGTGCCAACTGAAGCATTGGTGAATACCGATAATGTTTGGGTGCTCGATTCGCAAACCGGAAAACTCAATAAACGAAAACTGCAACTCGGCATCGGCAATTTTACGTTCACCGAAGTGCGCTCTGGTTTGCGCGAAGGTGAGCTGGTCGTGCGCAGTCCGGATCAACCCGGTATTGCGGAAGATGTTCTCGCCGAGATCAAACATGAATGATCGCATCGTGCCTGCGACAGAAGTTGTAATAGCGTCTGCGGCGGAAACGGTAATAGCGCCTGCGGCTGATGTCGTTATCGAGTTACGCGATTTGTCGAAAACGTTTCAACTCGGCGATCAAACCGTGCACGCGCTCGATGGCGTTAATTTACGCATTTTGAAAGGCGAATACGTTTCGGTGATGGGGCCGTCGGGCTCGGGTAAATCGACGTTGTTGAATATGCTTGGCCTGCTCGATAAACCCGATACCGGCAGCTATCGGTTAACCGGCGTTGAAACCAGTAGCATGGATGAAGAGTTGCGCGCGAAATTACGCCGCGAACAAATTGGTTTTGTTTTTCAATCGTTCCATTTAATTCCACGCTTGAGCGCGCAAGAAAATATCGAATTGCCGATGCTGCTTGAAGGCGTAGTGCCGCGCGAGCGGCAGCGACTCGCGCGCGTCGTGATGGAGCGTCTCAATCTCGGCGATCGCGGTAATCATCTACCCGGCCAATTATCGGGTGGCCAGCGTCAGCGCGTGGCAATTGCACGCGCGATCGTGATGCGGCCGAGTTTATTGCTCGCCGACGAACCCACCGGCAATCTCGACAGTCGCTCGGGCAGCGAAGTGATGCAGTTGCTGGAGGAATTGAATCGCGAAGGCATTACGCTGTTGATGGTCACGCACGATCCGGTGCTGGGCGGGCGCGCGGGGCGGCATATCCGAATGGTCGACGGCAAGATTGCAGGCGATGCGAGCGGCGGCGATGCGACCGGTTGATCTGCTGAATTTCAGCGCGCAATCGCTGCTGCGGCAGCGGTTTCGCGGCGTGATGATTTTGTGCGCGATGGGTTTGGGCGTCGCCGCTGTGCTGGCGCTGACCGCGCTCGGCGAAGGCGCCCGCGGTTACGTGATCAATGAGTTTGCATCGATCGGCAAGGATGTATTGTTTTTGATGCCGGGGCGTAAGCAAACCACCGGCAGCGTGCCGCCGATGACCGGTTCAGCAGCGCGCGATATCACATTGGAAGAAGCGTATTTGTTGCCGCGTCGCATCTCGGCGATTCGCGCGGTGGCGCCGCTAATTATCGGCAGCGTGCGCGTTGGTTACAATGAACGCGGTCGCGAAGTGTCGGCGCTCGGCACCACCGCCGAATTATTTGATATTCGCCATTTATATTTGGCGCAAGGTAAAAATTTACCGACCGGCGATTTTCGGCGCGCCAGCGGCGAAGTGGTTATCGGCGAAAAATTAAAACAGGAATTATTCGATAGCGGTGCGGCGATCGGCGAGTTTGTTCGCATCGGCGATTCGCGCTTTCGCGTGGTCGGTATTCTCTCCGGGCGCGGCGATGCAATGGGTATGGATCTCAGCGATGCGGTGATTATTCCGGTCGCTGCCGCGCAGCGTTTATTTAATGTCTCGGGTTTGTTTCGCGTGGCGATCGCGGTGCGCGATGGGTATTCGGTGCCGGACGTGAAAAAAAGAATCGAAGCCGCGATGCAAGAATTTCATCAAGGCGAACTCGATGTCACCGTGATCAGCCCCGATTCGATGTTGGCAACATTCAACGGTATCTTGCTGGCGATGACGCTGGCGGTTGCGGCGATCGGTGCGATTAGTTTATTGGTGGCGGGTGTGTTGATTATGAATGTGATGATGATCAGCGTCAGTCAGCGCACGCGCGAAATCGGTTTGCTGAAAGCGCTCGGTGCATCGTCGTCCGATATTTTGCGCGTGTTTTTAACCGAGGCGATGTTGATGACCGGCGCCGGCGCGATCTTCGGTGTCATCGTCGGTACCGCGATTGTCTACGCCGGTCGCGCCGCGTTTCCCGATATCCCGTTTCACACACCGTTATGGGCATTGCTCACTGCAGTGATCGTCGCGCTGTTAACCGGTCTCGCGTTTTCGTGGCTGCCAGCGCGGCGCGCGAGTTTTTTGCAACCCGTCGACGCATTGCAAAAGCCATGAGAACAGCTGACGGTTTTCGTTGGGTATTGCGATCGGTGCTATCGCAGCGGCAGCGCAGCGTATTGACTGCGTTAGGTGTGGCGATCGGTATTTCCGCCGTGGCCTTGTTAACTTCGGTCGGCGAAGGTTTGCGCATTTATTTACTCGATACGTTTTCGATGTTCGGCACGCGCATCGTCACCGTCACCGCCGGTAAAACTACCACCGAAAGTACCATGGGCATGTTAAAAACGGTGCGTCCGCTGACGTTGCGCGACGTCGAGTATTTACAACGCTTACCGTATGTCGATGCGCTGACGCCGTTGGTGCAGGGCAGCGTTAAAGTCGATAGCGGCGGGCGCCAGCGCGATGTCGAGGTATTCGGTGTCGGTCCCGATCTGGAGCGTGCGTGGAATTTGAAAGTAACCCTCGGCCGCTCGTTGCCGAACGATGAAGGCGCGGCAGCGCGGCCGTACGTGGTGCTGGGCTACAAAGTACGCACCGAATTATTCGGCGATGCTAATCCGCTCGGTGCGTTGGTGCGAGTCGGCGGCAGCCGCTTCCGCGTCATCGGTGTGATGGAACCGAAAGGGCAGTTGCTCGGCTTCGATCTCGACGAAGTCGTGTATGTGCCGGCGAGTCGCGCCTTGCAATTATTGAATCGCGAAGGCTTAACGCAAATCGATGTGGCGTTCAGCGAGCAGACCACCAGCGCTGAAATGGTCGCGCGCATTAAACATCAGTTAATCGCAATGCACGGCATCGAGGATTTCACGCTTTTTTCGCAAGAAGATATGCTGAAAAGTCTCGATAAAATTTTAAATATCATCACCTTTGCAGTCGCGGCATTGGGCGGTATTTCGTTGGTGGTCGGCGGCGTCGGCGTCGCAACGATCATGACGACGGCGTTACGCGAACGGATGGCCGAAATCGGTTTGTTGCGCGCGCTCGGTGCCACGCGCGAACAAACGATGCTGATGTTTTTAGGCGAGGCGATCGTGCTCGCTGGCAGCGGCGGTTTAGCGGGAATTTTATTGGTGGTCGGCGTAGTCGGTGCAATAAAGTTATTCGTACCCGGCTTGCCGGTATCGCTGCAACCGCTGTATTTATTTTTAGCGTGGTCGCTATCGACACTGATCGGTTTAGTCGCCGGCATCATGCCGGCGTGGCGCGCATCGCTGCTTGACCCGATCGAGGCGCTGCGGCAGGAATAAGCTGTTTCGGTAGCAGTGATAGGCCACCGTTTATACGCGGTGCTTGCGCATAAACGGTGGAGTTGATTAAGCGATTTTGCGTTTGCGTGTTGCGCCCGCCAAACCGATCAGACTTGTGCCAAACAACCAAGCGGCAGCGGGAACCGGCACTGCCGCGACGTTAAACACACCCGCGTAGCTGCCACCGCTGGTGCCGGTGACGTTGCCTCTAACTTCGAGCACGTAATTACCTGCGCCCAACGCTGTGGTTTGGATCAGTGCGGTGGTGACGCCCGGCGCAATGGCTTGAGTCCAGCCATTGACAATACCGCCATTAACAGGAAAGCCAAGTTGTGGCAACGTTGGTTGGTTGGCGCTATACAGCCGCACTTGCAAGTTATTAATACCGAAAATATCTGAAAGGTTAAATGTTGAAGTAATCGAGTTAGCTGACGCTGCCGGAATGCTGAAAATATAATCGTCATAAAAGCCGTATGACGATCCAGTGATCGGCGATGTCGGTGCGAAATAGGTATTGCCGTACGTGTAAGATGTCGATGGTGATAAGGTGTTGATGGTGGCGGTGCTGCCGGTGATACCGCTAGCAGTTTGCGATACTCCCAGTTGTAACGATGCTGCAAACGCCGATGTTGTGCTTCCTATTAATAGTGCGAAGCTGGTTAACACTGCGCGTGTGGATTTTGATTTGAGCATGATCCCTCCCCGAAATTTATGATGCTGCATTGATTTTGAATGCCCGAGAGCGCGGTCGCCAGTACGGAGCGATCGGCCTAGGGTAAGTTAGCGGGTGTTGGAAGGGCTATCTATCAAGGTTTCGTGAATTTTCGCCCATGCAATCTGCATACATTTTGTGCGAAGAAGCGGCGTCGTGCGATTATTAGCGGCGCGGCAACGGCAAAGCGAACTTGGCTTATAGGGTTTATTAAAATAATTACTGCGGCAATCGATTCGGCGATTGTAATTAAGGGATAAAGCCGTCGATACCGATCAGCGGTTCCAAGCGATAGTACGCGCGAATCGGTTCCGGTAATTCCAAATACTGCGCTAACGACATCGGTTTGACACCGCTCGCGACTCTCTCAAATGGGCCGTCGACATTATCGGCAGCAAAAACGTTGTAGACGGTATCGAGTTGCAACGCCGGCCCACCCACATACCAATGTGCGCCTTCGCGTTTTATTCGATACGCACCGTACGGCCGCGCCAACGGCTCGCCGATAAAAACGCCTTGGCCTGGCATCACTACACTTTTCCAATACGCTTCGAGCAATGTTTCGCCAGCCAAATAATGCTTCAGCAAAATTTGTGGATTCGGAAATTTTGCGATAAACGCACACGGTTCGACGACGGTGCCGTAGCTGCCGGTGACGCCCGCTTCGAGCCAGCGGAGCGCACTCATTTGCTCGTGACCAGTTAATTGACCACCGTACGAAGTTAAATGATCGCCGATTGCACCGGGCAGATAATGATTGCTATCGAGCGCTGCAACCTGCACCGATCCCGTCACATAGAACATCACATCTTTGGCGTTTTCTAACGTTGGTGCTTGTTCGATATGCACTGGCAAGCGTGCGCCGAATTGTTGTAGCACGGCAGGAAATAATTCTTTGCGTACGCTGCGCGCGACATCGCTGGTTTCGATCAAATACGCAGCGCCGTTCGGCAGGCTGTAATCGGCTTCGATACCGCGCTCGATCAACGCAAAGGCAAACGGTTTGCTGGTGGCGGCGAGCATCATCGTCGGGCGAATGCCGAGTTCGTCGAACGGTTTGTGCGTATTTGAATTCGCGTAGCTGCTGGTCGCGGTTATTTGGCAGCCTTCTGCGCAGTAACGCACATCGTAACCAAATGTGAAGGCGGCGGTGATCGACATGCAGCCAACGCGATACGGTGCCGTCCACGTTAACGCTAACGCTTGCACACGCGCCGGTAAGCGCGCATCGACGCTGCTTTTCAATACGGCAAACTCGCCGGGTTGCATAATGCTTTTGCCGGGTTTGAAGCGAATATGTACGATATTGTCGTCGGGAATTTTGCGTCGCTGTTTATAGTAGTTGCCGATCGCAATGCTGAGCGGATCGTCGTCGTTGACGATAATGCCGAGTTGTGCGGCGGTTAATGCATTCTCCGGCGGTAATACCGTCGGTGCCGCGCTGGCGCCGCTGACAAGCGTCAGCGCGAAAATAAGCGGAGTAAACCACCGCAGTAGGGTTCGAAAAAAAATTGGCATCACTCTAAGAGCGTATTGTGCGAAAAAGTTCAATGGACTCTCTGCAGCGAGCGCGCCGCTATCGAACGCGGCCAGTGGCGGGGCGGGAATTATCGCCGTCGCCCGATTGCAGCGTCAAGATGGGCGCTAAAGTCATCTGGTGCATAAGTCGCGCATCCATTTTTCATTTTTTTCGTATACCATCGGCTGGATGCTTTAAGGAGACACGTAGATGGCTATCAAAGTCGGCATTAATGGGTTGGGGCGGATCGGGCGCTTGGCATTGCGCGCGGCTTGGGATTGGCCGGAGCTGGAGTTTGTGCGCGTTAACGATCCGGCTGGCGACGCCGCAACGTTTGCGCATTTATTGAATTTTGATTCGGTGCACGGGCGTTGGACGCACGAGGCGAGTTGCGACGGCGATACGATACTGATCGATGGCAAGCGTCTTTTACTAAGCCACAACAAAACGATCGATGAAACCGATTGGTCGGCTTGCGATGTGGTGATCGAGGCCTCGGGAAAGTTCAAAAAAACTACCGTGCTCGATGCTTATTTACAACAGGGTGTTAAGCGCGTGGTGGTGACGGCGCCGATCAAAGAGCCGGGCATATTAAATGTCGTGATCGGTGTTAACGATCATTTATTCGACGCAGCTACGCATCGCATTGTCACCGCAGCTTCATGCACGACGAATTGTTTGGCGCCGGTGGTCAAAGTGATTCACGAAAATTTAATCATCAAGCACGGCAGTATCACGACGATTCACGATCTCACCAATACGCAAACGATTTTGGATGCACCGCATAAGGATTTGCGGCGTGCGCGCGCCTGCGGCATGAGTATGATTCCGACCACCACCGGTTCGGCTACCGCGATCACGGAAATTTTTCCGGAGTTGAAAGGGCGCTTGAATGGCCACGCGATTCGCGTTCCATTGGCCAACGCATCGCTGACCGATTGTGTGTTTGAAGTGCAGCGTGCTACCAGTGCTAGCGAAGTCAATGCCTTATTAAAAACTGCAGCGGCGGGCGCATTGCAGGGAATTTTGGGCTACGAAGAGCGGCCGTTGGTATCGATCGATTATCGCAGCGATCCGCGTTCGAGTATTATCGATGCGTTATCGACGTTGGTGGTCGACGGCACTCACGTAAAAATTTATGCGTGGTACGACAACGAGTGGGGCTACGCCAATCGCACCGTCGAGCTGGTTAAAAAAGTCGGCCTTGCCGATTGCGCGAACTAAGCCGCATGTTTTCATCCTCCGCTGCGGTGCGGCAGTACGCCATCGTTACCGCAAATTACTGGGCGTTCACGCTAACCGACGGCGCGTTGCGCATGTTGGTGGTACTGCACTTCCATCGCCTCGGTTACAGCCCGCTTAGCATTGCATTACTGTTTATTTTTTACGAAATGTTTGGCGTGATCACGAATCTCGTAGGCGGCTGGTTTGGCGCGCGCTTCGGTTTGAATCGCACCATGCAAATCGGCTTAGCACTGCAAGTGCTTGCGCTACTGATGTTGACTGTGCCAGCCGCGCTATTAACGGTGCCGTGGGTTATGGCAGCGCAGGCGTTATCGGGTATCGCCAAAGATTTAAATAAAATGAGCGCGAAAAGCGCAATCAAACAACTGGTGCCTACCGCAGCACAGAGCACGTTGTATCGGTGGGTGGCGCTGCTGACCGGTTCAAAAAATGCGCTGAAAGGCGTCGGATTTTTTTTAGGTGGAGCGCTGTTGACGCTACTCGGCTTTACCCAGTCCGTTGCGGTGATGGCAGCCGCATTGGCATTGGTCTGGCTGCTCGGCATGAAATATTTGCAGCGCGATTTTGGTGTCGCGAAAAATAAAATCAAATTCCGCGAAATTTTTTCAAAAAGTGCTGCAGTGAATGTGTTGTCCGCCGCGCGCTTCTTTTTATTTGGTGCGCGCGATGTGTGGTTTGTTGTCGCGTTGCCGGTCTATTTAAGCACTGCATTCGGTTGGGATTTCTGGTGGGTCGGTGGTTTTCTGGCGCTGTGGGTGATCGGTTACGGCATCGTGCAATCGTTGGCGCCGCAGATAACTGGCAACCGTGCCGACCGTTTGCCGGGCCGCGATGCAGTATTCGGTTGGGCGGCGCTGCTGGCGATTATTCCTGCCTGCATTGCCATCGGCATGCAACAAACGCTGTCGACCGAACCGATTTTGTTGGGTGGATTGCTATTGTTCGGTGTTGCATTTGCGATCAATTCATCGCTGCATAGCTATTTGATTGTCAGCTACGCCGATGCCGACGGTGTGGCGCTCGATGTGGGTTTCTATTATATGGCGAATGCGTTGGGGCGTTTGGTGGGCACTTTATTATCGGGGTGGGTATTCCAGCGTTACGGTTTGCCCGCATGCCTGTGGATTTCCGCAGTGATGATTGCTGCTGCCGCGTTGATTTCGCTGCGTTTGCCGATGGTGGTTAACAAAGAATCGCTGAATTAACGTCACTTTTCGAGAATTGCTATTAGCAGTGGCCAGCGACTTATGTGGGTGATGGGGCCTGCAGCGTACTGCATTTACCCCAAACCGACTGCCGGCCATCGCTATTTTTCACTGCGGTATTACGTCGCAGTTCCGCTAACGCCATCCAATTTATTTTGCAATGGCTTTAGTGGCTCTACCGGTGTTAAGCCAAGCGGCGGCGCGCTATTCCCGCCAATCCAAGCAAACCCGACCCGAATAACCATGCAGCAGCAGGTACTGGTACTGAAGTGACTGAAGTATTGGTTAATAAAAAGGTTGCATCATTATAGTCCCAGTCGCCTCCATTGATTAGATCTTCAAAACCTATATACGTGCCAGCTGGGAGTATCGAGTCACCGTTATAGTTGTACGAATAAATGTGATGTGCGCCATCGCTGTTTAAGCTCGTATCTGAATACCATTGGTTGCTCGTATTCAATACATTTAACCGCAATATAAGCTCATCTCCGGCGTTAATGTTGTCAAAGCTGATGGAGTCACCGTAGCTGGAAGTTTGGTTATTTAGGACTGAAGAGCCCACTTCGACACCGTTGACAAATAAGCTCAATGTGCTCGTGTAACCCGCCTCAGCGTCGACGAAATAGGCAACGATGCTTCCAGAATTAGCTGCCGTAAAGCTGTATCCGTGGGGGTTTTCGCTACCGATGCCAGGGTACGCTAATGGGGCTGCATAGCTGCCGGCTGCGGCAAATGAAAGAGTAAGTGCACAGCTTAAATTTTTAATGTTCATGATTTTTATTGCTCCGAGATAGAGTTGGTTGGGTTGGAATTTTTTGGCCTACCACTAAATGGCCGTGTTTAAAAAGTAATTACTACGTTTGTAAAAAGTAACTAGTGCGCGTGTAAAAAAAACAAATAAAGTCGTAGAAATGTACTGCATTGATGAAAACATTCGTATATTTAAATTGAGTTAAATATTTATTAATATTTTTGTATTTTTAAAATACATATTTAAAAATTAAGGGGCCATTAAATGAGTGGGATTTCAGTCGATCTTTGCTCCCGGTGAATCCCCGTTTGAGGAATTAGAGTAATCATACCCCTGATTTTTCGCCCTCTCTGTGCGTCATCGCACTAACTATCCCCAATGGATGGGCAGCTTTTAAATATAATTTTGTACATGGGTGGCCTTAAATAAAAGGCATCCTATGACTTTTTTATATCCGTCAATAAATAAACGCTAAAGATGGCAACTTTGATGTTAAAAGCAGCTAACGTGCCAGATTACATTACTCAAAAGTAACCCGGCATGCAACGCGTTTTTTGTTATAAAAGTATAACAAAAACATATAGATAGTAATAGGTTTGGCGTCAATTTGGTGCGCCGGCGCACTCGATAAGCGTTAGAGATTGTCAATTATTTCGACATTGCTAAGGGCGAGATGGCGGCTCACCGCCGAAATATTTGGCGTGTGTATTACGTTTTGTAGTGCCAAAAAATAATAATCCTGCAACACAACTCTGTCAGAGTCGCCCTCGCTTTAGAAAAGGATTTCGCCGTAATACGAGTTGTGGACGAGATGAGTGATGAAAATTTAAATAAACATTCATCGAATAGACATCGCGTGTATTTATTAAATTGGTAAAAAACACTCAGTCAAAACGTTAGCAAATGATTTGTTGGCGATTTGATGAAAAGCGGAAATGCCAACCCCGTTGCGAGGCGGGTTCGGAAAGCCACGGATCTTGTCGACACAGTATGTAGTCAAGACAGCCGGGTTGCCACCGTGAAATTGGAAGCTGGTTGTTTGTGGGGTTCCGCAATATAGCTTCCCTGTTAGATGCGCATAAAACCTAACTGTAAGTTCACTGGCTAATTACTCTTGGAGAGATGGAATATGAAAAAATCACTTTTGGCTCTGGCATTGTCGATGGTTGCTGCTTCTGCTGCACATGCAGGCGTCGACGGTCGCGCGATAGCGAATGGCGGTCAATCGAGCAACTTCACCGGCGGCACTAGCGTTGCCGATAGCGTTCTGAACGGTAAAGCTACAACCAACAGCGGCGGCGAATTCCTGTTGGCAGCATTTACCGACAGCAAATCGTATGCGCTGGACTTAGGTATTCGTTTCGACGCGATTTACGACGGCGATATCGCCAACGGTAGCATTTGGAATCTCACCGGCTTCAATATGACCGGCGAAAACTTTATGTGGAACGTCGGCGCATTGTCCGGTCGCACCACCTATCTCGCCCCCACCACTATCACTCGCAGCCGGTATGGCGTAATCAGCACCGTTGACTCGCTGAAAACCGCCGCGAACTTCAGCCCAACCAACATCGGTGGCGCGATCACCAATATGACCGCGACGAACGGCGCTTTAAGTGGCGTCGATGCTGATTACAGCACCAACTTCGCCTATATCGCGAATACCAACACTGACAATAATTATGTTGGCCATGGCGCTTATGGCAACAGCTACGGCGGTCAATTCAACTTCAACACCTCCGGCACCAACGGTTCGGTGCTCGAACTTCAGTTCATCGGTTTAAACGCTGCCGGCCAAACTCGGGTCACTCAGAGCCTTGGTACTTTAACGCTGAGCGGTACCACACTTACCTATAACAGCGTTGCCGCTCCTGAAGTGCCGGTGCCGGCTGCTGCTTGGCTGATGGGTTCGGCATTACTCGGTCTCGGTGGTGTGGCTCGCCGCCGCAACCGCAACAAGGCCTAACTATTCGAGTGCTTTGAGCAATCGCGCTGCATAGCAGCGCGTTTTACCTCAGTAATAGCTCGCTCAATTATTCATTTTTCCTGGAGAATTATCATGAATATGAACAAAATCGCTGCGGCCGTTCTCGCCGCTTCGTGCGCGGTCAGCGCCAACGCTGCCATTACCGATAAGCCCTGGTCCGTTGCACCTGCCGATCTGCTGGACGTATTCGTGTCCGGCGCAACTGCGCAAGATGTGGGATTCGCCTCTGCCTTTTCCGCAAAATGTACCTCTGTCGGCGGTCAGCTGGTGGTGTTCGCGCAATCTCAAGGCACGCTTGCTGTGCCGCATGCTTCTTACAGCGCCTATTTCTGCACCGAAAAAATGTCGTATACCGGCATGAGCGCGCCGAAATTCGTGCTGCTGCACAAACGTAGCGAAGGCGGCTCCGGCTGGGGTGTTGGCCCGGTTGCCGGCGCTTCCGCAATCGACCGTTTGGTTATTACCGATGCTGCTTGTACACCTGACGCAGCGATCGCTACCAATGCCGCCATCACCGCAGTAGGCACCTTGGTTGCCGCCGACGGCGAGCAAAAATGCGTCGGCACCACCGCAGTGGTTCCGGATGCCGGTATCTCCGATGTCGAGCCCAACTTGTTTAATGCTTCCGCCAACCTGATCGACGCGACCATCCTCGAGAACAGTCCGTTCTTCGGCGGCACTCAGACAGCGCCCGGTGCGCCCGGCACTGTAGCGACCAACTTGGGCACGTTGGCCCCGGCGATTGCCACCAACGCGTTGACGTTCGGTATTCCGGTGACCTTGAATCTGCGCAACGCGCTGCAAGACTTCCAAGGCATGACCTTCACGAGCGCAGCCGATCGCGATCTGGAAGCGAATGCACCGAGCTTGACCAAAACGCAGGTGGCGTCATTGTTCACCGGCACCATCAAGTCGTGGTCGCAGATCAAAAACGCAGCGGGCCAAGGTTTGAATACTTTTGGTGTGCAGTCCTCCGATCCGGCGCAGCGCGCCTACGTTTGTCGTCGCTCGCCGGGCTCCGGCACACAAACGCAGTTCAACGCGCTGTTCTTGAACTCTGGTTGCGCGAATGGTGCCGATATCCCGTTGCGCGATAACGACGAGTTTATCGATTTAGGTTCGAGCGGCGTTTACGAGCCGGGCAACTACATCGGTACCAGCCGTTTGAATGCTTTCCGCACTCCAACCGATTTGAAAGATGCAGTTGGCGCGCCGGCCGAAGGCCCGGTGATCCACGAGAACCAAGGTTCCGGCGATGTTGATGGTTGCCTGAACAATCTGCAGGATCAAACGGTGTGGGCAGTTGGCGTGCAGTCGACGGAGCGAGGCAGCGACAAATATCGCTTCGTGAAAATCGACGGTGTAGCGCCAACCACGGCTAACGTTGCAGCGAACAAGTACTGGGATTGGGCCGGCTCGACTCTGCAATACCGCGCAGCGCTGAGCGGCAGCTTCACCAACGACGACAAGCGTTTTGTTGAAGGTCTGGCTAAAGACACCAACACCCCGGCCAAACTCGCTGCCGCCAATACCTATAACATCCGTATGTACAAAGTATCGGGTGCCGGTACCGGTGCTGCGAACCAGGTGGATGTCGGCTACTTAGCGACGCTCGAAAACGGTTACCTACCGACCATTCCGTTCAGCGAAGCCAGCCCAATCATGTCCTCGCAACGCAGCGGCAATACCTGCAGAACCGCAACGATCCCCGGCAACACGCAAATGCTGCCGTAATACGATAGATCTGCCCGGTGCAATGCCGGGCTAGTACAGTAATGAATTAAGTACAGCAATAAATTAAGGTCGGCTTTAGCCGGCCTTTTTTATTTCTGCGCCGGCTAAATCGATAACCCGTGCGTTTTCTAAACCAGTTTAAAAAATCTTTCTTTGCGTCACGTAAATTTCACTTATTTGTCATATCTAGCGATTACCTTGGCCGGGTTCTGTAAATAACCGTCGCCTACAACGCCGTCGCCTACAACGCACGGCTACGCGGGTGTGCTGCATTGGGTAATAAATGCGCGATTCGCTTTTTTGCACCGATTAAATTTGCTGCCGTTGATTTCGGGCTGCGCTGAATTGTTTTGATGGGAATAACGGCTGATGGTTTTTGCCCGGCATAAAAAAAACGCGTTACAGACCGTGTTCGGCTGGTTTCATTTCGTTCTGGCCTTATCGGCGTTGATGCTTGTTTGTGCCGCTTTCGCGAACGCCGATGAGGCTGAAAACGCAGGCGCTAGGACGGCCGCCAGCGATGCGCCGACCGAATCTGCCGCGGTTGAAAAACGCTTCGATATTTGGGAGTACCGCGTCGAAGGCAACACGCTGTTGGATTCGAGGCAAATTGAGGCGGCGGTATATCCCTACCTGGGGCCGCAGCGTCACATCGCGGACGTCAACGAAGCTGCGAGCAATCTCGAGCGCGCATTCAAAGAGGCGGGTTACCCGGTTATTTTCGTCGAAGTGCCGGAGCAGGATGTGTTGGGCGGCATCGTTACTTTGCGAGTTGTACAGGGCACTGTTGCGCGGGTGCGCGTCAGCGAGGCGCGTTATTTCATGCCGAGCGAGATTCGCGCCGGCTTGCCGTCGATTGCAACCGGTGCACCACTCCACGTGCCGAGTATGCAGCGCGATATGAACGCTTTGAATGCGCGGTCGTCGGATCTGAAAGTGGCGCCGATATTGAGTCCGGGAAAAACGCCGGGGAGCGTCGATGTCGAGTTGAAAGTGAAGGACAGCTCGCCGTTGCACGGCGGTATCGAGCTCAATAATTATCATTCGGCGGATACTTCGCCGACGCGGCTTGGCGTTAGTTTGAGTTACGACAATCTTTGGCAGGAACAGCATAGCCTGGCGTTGCAGTATCAAGTGGCGCCAGAGAATACCGATGAAGTTAACGTGTGGGTTGCGACGTATATGTTGCCGCTGCAAGACAGCGACAAGCGCCTGGCATTTTATGCACTCGATTCGAAAAGCGATGTTGCCACGGTCGGCGTAAACAATGTTATCGGCACGGGCAGTATTTACGGTGCGCGGATGATTATGCCGCTGCAATCGTCGCGCCGTGCAATCCGTTCGTTGACGCTCGGTTTCGATTACAAGGATTTTCAGGAGATCATTCGTCTCGATCCGCAGACCAGCGACACAACACCGATCAGTTACGGCATGTGGTCCATGCAATACGCTGTGCTGTTGCCCAGCAGCGCGGCCAGCACCAGGCTCAGTATCGCCACCAATTTTGGTATTCGTGGCTTGGTCAACTCCGATTCCGAATTTGCGTTCAAACGTTATAACGGCAAGCCGAACTTCGCGTACCTAAGCGCCAATTTAGATCGCGTCGATTATCTGGCTCACGATTGGCAAATACACAGCGCCGGCGAAGTGCAGATAGCGAACTCGCCGCTGGTCAACAACGAGCAGTTTTCGGCGGGCGGGCCGAGCTCGGTGCGCGGTTATTATCAATCGCAGCGGCTCGGCGATAACGGCTTGCGGCTAGGCGTGGAGATGCTAACGCCGTCGCTGTGGAGCCGCGGCCAGTGGCTCAGCGAAACCCGCTTGCTGGGATTTATCGAAGGGGCTCATCTCGAAGTCGTCGACGCGCTGCCGCAGCAGGACGAGAGTTTCGATCTGTTGGGCGCGGGGCTAGGTCTGCGACTGAAAAATCCATTGGGTTTCGACGTCAGTTTCGATTGGGGATATCCGCTGCAAGACAGCGGTGATGTGCAAAAGGGCGAAGCGCAATATTACGTCGGTTTGCAATACGCGTTCTAGTTATCTGGGAAATGGTCATGGCTTTGCTGATAAAAATTCGTAACTCACGCGGCAAAATCGGTGCAGCTTGGATCAGTTGCGCAGCTTTTACGTGGAGCGGTCTTAGCTTGCCAGCGTTCGCCGAGCTGCCGGTGCCGAGAGCCAATCTCAGCAGCGGTGGCGGCAACTATCAAGTCAGTAGCGGCGGGGCCGTCGGCACTATCAATCAAAAAAGCGAACGCGAAATTTTCAATTGGGAGAGCTTTAATGTCGGCGTCGGTAACGAAGTCGTATTCAAGCAGCCGAGCGCCAGCGCGGTGGCGCTCAACCGTATTTTCGATAACGCGCCGAGCGCTATTCTCGGCAAGATCAGCGCCAACGGTTCGATCTATTTAATCAATCGCAACGGCATCGTGTTCGGCGACGGCATCCACGGTGGGCAGGTCGATGTGAATGGTCGGTTCTTAGCGACTACGTTGAACATCAACGATACGCAGTTTTTGAACTCGAATTTATTTCAGGCCATCAACAATGGCGAGGCGGCGTTGGTTGGACATACCGACGATCAAGGTAATGCGCTAACCTCCGGCGCCGTCAAGATAGACAACGGCTTCACGATTAAAACCGGCGAGGGCGGCGATATTTTAATTTTCGCGCCCGAGGTGATGAATAAGGGCAATCTACTAACGCCGGGCGGCAACGCGGTGCTAGCGGCCAGCCACGATCGTGTATATCTAACGGCAAATACCGCGGAGGAAACCGGCAGTAATTTAGGTGGCATTCTGGTTGAAGTCGATACCGGCGGCGATGTGAATAACCTCGGCAAAATTATCGCCGAGCGCGGTAGCGTGACCTTGCTGGGGCTCGCCGTAAATCAGAACGGTTTGATTCGCGCCACCACCACCGTCGATAACAATGGTGCAATTCGCCTGCTGGCGCGCGACAAAGCTACCCATGTCACCGCCAGTCAGGCGGAGTTCGCCGCACTGGGTTTCGATGGCCCTAAAGAGTTGCCCGCCAATCTGGCGCGCGCCAGTCGCACCGGCATTGTCACGATCGGTGCTGGTAGCACCACTGAGGTGTTACCCGATGCCGCAGTCACTAAGGTCGCTGATGCGCAACCGCAACAGCTATCGCTGGTCGATGTTATGGGTAGCACCGTTGCCATCGAAGGCGCTGCCACTGTGCGCGCCACCGGCGGCGAGGTACGCATCAACGCCACTCAGTATCCCGCCACCCTGCAGGATATTCCTGGCAGCCAAAATGCCAGCCGCATGTATATCGATACGAGCGCGCTGATCGATGTATCCGGTACGCGCGATGTTGAGTTGCCAATGTCGCGTAACGTCGTCGAGGCTGAACTTCGCGGTACTGAGTTAGCGGATGCGCCGCTGCAACGCAATGGTGTTTTGCGTGGCGAAACCGTCCTGGTCGATGCGCGCAAGGGTACCAAGCTTGCCAATATCGAAGGTTATCTGGCGTTGAACGAGCGCACGGTCGGCGAACGTCTCGCCAAGGGCGGCACGATCAAGTTGCGTTCGGAAGGGGATTTAATCGTCAATCCAGGCGCCAAACTGGATATCTCTGGCGGCTCATTACGCTACCAGGCGGGCTGGTTGAAAACCACTAAGCTCCTTCAAAACGGCAAGGTGGTGGATATCTCGGACGCCGATCCCGATCAGCCGGTCGATGCGATTCTCGGTAAACGCTCGGTTACCGACGCGCGTTGGGGCGTCGCGAAGGAATTCGGTGCCGACAGTATTTTTAATATGGGTACCTACGTTGATTCGTTTACCGAAGGCACGGCCGCCGGCGCAATTACCATCAGTGCCAGCAGCACGGTATTTAATGGTGATATCGCCGCGCACGCGAGTAGCGGGCCGTATCAGCGCACACCCGACAAGCAGGTATTGGCCGGCAGTCTGTCGATCGATACGCGCGGTATCGCTCAGGATGTTGTCTTCACCCCGTTGCAGAGCAAGGCCCGTCTGAAGCTTGATGATCCTATCGCTGTGCTCGACGATTCCGGCCAACTGCAGCCGCCGGTATTGGCAATCGCAGATGGCTTGGTGCGCGATAGCGGTCTGAGGCAGCTGAGTGTGACCACCAACGGCCGCGTCGTCCAACAGGCCGATAGTCGCCTCGAATTGGCGGCCGGCAATAATAGCAAGCTGGCTGTGAGTGCCAGCGGCGTCGATATCGCCGGCCAGATTCGCGTCGCCGGCGGTACCATCGATCTGAAAACAAAATCGACGGCGTTCGTCAAGCCCATTCCGGACGATGACGAGACCAATTATGTATTAGCGGTGCGCAACGGTGCGCTGCTCGATGTATCCGGTCTGTGGGTCAACGACAATCCGCTGCTGACACCAGACTTAACCACGCCGGTGGTCACCAATGGCGGCCATATCGCACTCGGCGCGCGCGGCGATGTCGATATCGAGGCCGGCAGCATACTGAACGCCGATGCCGGCGCTTACCGCGACAGCGCTTTGTCCTTTCGCGGCGGCGACGGTGGCACGATCGAACTTGCCAGCTACCGTCTCGGCGGCTCGGCGCTAACATTGACCGGCGATTATCACGCGTTCGGGTTTGGTGACAGCGGTAAGCTCGCGATCGAGGCCAACGGTATTTATATCGGCAGCGATCGCCCAGCGACACTGCCGGCGACGACGTTGGCATTCGCGCCCGAATTTTTCGCCACGCAGGGCTTCGGCAGCTACGCGTTGACCGCCAATCTTTACGATGCCGAAATCGAGGCCGGCACTACGCTGCGGCTGCAACAGCGTAACTTTGCGCCTATCGGCGCCGGCGCGTTGGCTAGCGGCGACGTGGTCGATACGGGTTATCTCGGCCTGCTGCCGAGCGGCAGCTCGTTGAGTCTGATCGCGACTGTAGAGACCGTTGCAGCCGCGACCCGCAAGGCTGCCGATTTCAGTCTGAGCGCACTCCAGTCGGTGTTGGTGCCGGCGCTCGGGCAGACGATCAACGATCTGCCGATCGCGGAATTGCGGATCGGCAAAGGCGCGTTGATCGCCGCAGACCCCGGTGCTGCGCTGGCGTTTAACGCCGGCCAGCGCATCGTTTTCGACGGTCGCATCGAGGCGCCCGGCGGTAGCGTAACCATGACGATTTCGCCGGACCAGGACGATGTCCGGCGGGGCTCCAGCCAGGGTATCTGGCTGCTCGACGAGGCTGCGATTTCGGTCGCGGCCGCCTTTGTCCCGCAGCAGAATGAGCTCGGCACACTCGATGGCCGATTATTCGATGCCGGTTCGATTATGCTCGATGCGCGCGGCGGCTATGTGGTCGGCCAGACCGGCTCGCTGCTCGACGTAAGCGGCGCGGCCCAGACGATCGACCGCGTGCAGACCAGCCCGCTGTTCGGCACTCGCATCGATTCGATCGAGCACGCCCTTGCCGCCGGCGCGATCGATATTCGCGCCGAGCAGGGGATTTTCTTCGATAGCACGTTGCGCACCGAGCGCGCTGCACTCGCCAATGCCGAGGGCGCGTCACTGGCGTTGCGCCTGAATGCCAACGCCAGCGGGCGCAACTCGCCCGGCGGCTTCGATCTGGCGCTGCAACTGGTCGATGTCGCGCCCACGGTGACGGTCGGACCGCTGGACGGCATCGCTGCTGCAGATCGCGGGCGCGCGGTGATCGGCGCGCAAAAAATTAACGCAGCGCAACTCGATACGCTCACGCTCGAAGTGCAGAACTGGATGAGTGTGGGGCCTAATACTCTACAGGCCTCCGGACGCCTACAGGTGCTCGACAATGTGCAATTACGCGCACAAAAAAGTATCGCGCTCGCCACTACCAATCTCGATCTGCAAGGGCGCGATTTGCAGGTGCAAGCGCCGTTTCTGCAGCTTGGTTTAGCCAATGCTGATGCGCGTCTGCAGCAAAGCGATAGCGGCGCGTTGGCACAGCTAGGGCAAAGCACGGGTCTGTTGGCATTGCAGGGCAAGCTGATCGATCTGGTCGGCAATCTAGCGGTCGGCGGGGCGCGACTCTTGAACCTGCAGGCTTGCGACGATATCCGCGCTCGCTCGGTGGCATCGTCAAACCCCAGTCAAATTCTGGCGCCGGCCACGTTAACCACCGATGCCGATATTCTGCTGCAGGCGCGGCAACTGTACCCGACCAGCCTAGCCGACTACCGTTTCGACAACAGCGCCGGCGGCGCTGCCGCCAGCCTCCGTATCGTCGGAGCGCCGGGCGAACGGCAGCCGGTATTGTCGGCCGGCGGCAAGCTGGGTTTCACCACCGGAATTTTTCGCAATGAGGGTGCGATTATGGCACCGCTCGGGCAGATTGCCATCGACGCTTCGCAACAAGCAACGCTCGCCGGCGGCAGCCTAACCAGCGTCTCCGCAGATGGTCTGACGATTCCGCTCGGGCGGGTTCTTGGCGGCGATCTGGACTGGATCTACCCGCTTAATGGCCAGGCCAGTCTGACGATGCTGGCGGAGAAACGCGTCGAAATCGACGCACCGGCAGTCGCCCTCGAACAGGGCGCCGCTATCGATATTTCCGGCGGCGGTAAGGTGTACGCCACGGAATTTACCCCGGGGCCGGGCGGCTCGAAAGATGTGTTAGCGACGGAAAATGCCGGCGCCGCGTTTGCCATTATGCCGGCACTGAGCAGCGGCATCGCCGCGTACGATGCGCTGGAGATGCACGGCGTAGATTTAACCGCGGGCAATATAGTCACCTTGCGCGGGGTACCTGGCCTCGCCGATGGCAACTACACGGTATTGCCGGCGCGTTACGCATTGCTGCCGGGCGCCTATCTAGTTACGCCGCGCAGCGACAGCAGCTACCTTGCACCCGGCCAGGTACTGCCGCGCTTCGATGGCTCGTGGTTGGTGGCCGGCAAAATGGGCGTGGCCGGCACCGCGATTACCGATTCGAACTGGAGCGGCTTTGTGGTCGCGCCGCGCAGCAGCGTGATAACGCGCAGCGAATACACCATTGCCGATGCCGATACCTATTTCGCCACTAAAAGCCTGACGCCGAAAGATGCGGGCGCGGTATTGGTATCCGCCACCGACAGTCTGGAATTGGCCGGCACGATTGCCTCCGGCAGCAGCACTGGCCTAGGTGGCCGACTCGATATCAGCGCCGATCGGCTTGCAGTGGTAGCGCAGACCGGTACCGAGACAGGCTTCATCGAGCTGCTCGATAGCGCGTTGCAAGGGCTCGGCGTCGACAGCCTGCTGCTCGGCGGCCGCCGCAGCGTCGAAGGTACCGACATGGTCATCGAGACCACCGCGCAGACAGTAAAAATGGGTGCCGGTGCTTCGCTGAGCGGGCCCGAGATCATTCTGGCCGCCACCGATTCGGTAACTCTGGCGCGCGATTCCACCCTGGCCGGCACCGGCCGCAAAACCCAACAAGCGGAGGCGTTAAGTGTCGGGCGCGACGGCGCGCTGGTGCGCGTATCGTCGAGCAGGCAAACCGATTTTACGCGCACCGCTGCGACCGGTGCCACGCCGGGCGAATTGCAAATCGAGCAGGGCGCAACGCTGCGCGCCGATGCCGCGGTATTGCTCGATGCCAGCGGTTCGGCGGGTTTTGCCGGCAATCTCGATCTGCGCGGTGGCTCGCTGTCGCTGAATGCGGGTCGCATTGCACTCGGCGGGGATACCGCGATCGACGATGCCTTGCATTTTTCCGGCGCCACGCTGGCCGCGCTCGATATAGACGAGTTGCGTATCAATAGCCGCAGCACCATCGATTTCTACGGTGCTGTAGACATCGGTTTGCAACGGCTGGAGCTGGCGGGGCAGAGCTTTCGCAATCGCGCCGGAGCGGCGATCGATGTGTTGTTCAAAGTGGCCGCGCAGGCCACCGTAAAAGGTGTCGATAGTACGGCGAGTACGGCGGCGGGGGCGCCGGGTGGCACCTTCTCGATCGCTGCCGGCGAGTTGGTGCTAGGCGACGCTAAACAAACGGCGACGCTGGCTGTGGATAGCTTCGCGCAGACCAATCTGAGCGGTAGCGGACGCATCGTCGGGCGCGGCGATCTCACATTAAACAGCGGTGGCGATCTGTCGCTGGATACACCGCTGCTGACCTTGGGCGGGGCGGGTAAGTTAACGGCCGATGCGGCCGGCATTATGACCGTTCGCAACAGCGCCGGCAGCGCACAGAATTCGGCGTTGGATTTTGCCGGCGCGCTGGCATTGAGCGGCGAACAAGTGATCATCGATACTCAATTGCGAGTGCCGGCGGGCCGCATCGATCTGATCGCGCGCACCGACGATGTCGAATTGCGCAGCGGCACACTACTCGATACCAGCGGCGTAACGCTGCGCTTCGGCGAAACTATAGTCGCCAGCGCCGACGGCGGTGTGGTGAATCTCAATGCGCAGCAGGGTGATGTGCGGACGGCGGTCGGTGCGCGCATCGATGTGTCCGCCACCAGTATCGGCAGTGCCGGTGCGCTGAATATTGCAGCTACGCAGGGTGCGGTGAATCTGCTCGGCAGTATCGATGCGGCGGCAGGGGCCGGCGGCAGCGGCGGCGCATTCGCACTCGATACACTGGCGCTCGACGATAGCTCGGCGCTGTTCGGGCTATTGCGTGCGGCCGGGTTTACCGAGTCGATCGATATTCGGCAGCGCAGCGGCGATCTAAATGTGGCGGCCGACGATAGCATCGATAGCGAGCGTGTACGGCTGCGCACCGATAACGGCAACTTGTCGATCGCGGGTGCCATTACCGCGCTCGGAGAAAAGGCCTCGGTGCTACTGGCGGCAGGTCAAAACCTGTTGCTCGACGCCAGCGCATCGTTGCGTATTGGCGCCGGCGGCGCCAATCACCGCGGCGAGCTAATGCTATCGGCATTGTCCGGGCAAATCGACGCGCGCACCGGTTCGAGTGTCGATCTGTCCGCCACCGATGCGGCAGCGGAAAATGGCCGTTTAACGTTGTTGACGACTCGCACCGCCAACGATGTGGCGATCACCAATTTTGACAGCAGCTTGCGCGGCGTCGGCCGCATCGATCTGGTGGCGAGCAAGGATTACTCGGCGTTGGGCGGCGACAGCGTATTGAACGCCGCTGATATGGCTGCGATCAATTCGGATACCGATAGTTATTTCACGGCTAACGAGGCGAGCATAAAAAATCGTCTGACCAATCTCTCCGCAACTAGCGGCTTCCATTTGCAGGCGGGTGCCGTGGTAAAACCAGCGGGCGATCTGACGATTACCGGTCCGATCGATTTATCCACCTATCGTTATGGAGTCAATAAAGAAGCCGGCCACTTGATGATTTCGGCAAGCGGCGATTTGACATTGAATGGCGAGCTGAGCGATGGCCTGGTGGCCGGTACGACTACTGCCGATACGGTGATTCGGGCGCAGAGCGGCGCTGTCGAATCCAAAATTGTGCAGACGGGCGAGTCCTGGTCGCTCAGTCTGGCGGCCGGCAGCGACAGCGCCAGCAGTTGGTACGGCGATACGGTAACCGGCGTCGGCGACGTCAGCCTAGCCGCCAATAGCCGCCTGCGCACCGGCACCGGCGCTATCGAAATTTTTGCCGGCGACGATCTGGTACTGGCCGCCCAGACCTCGGTGATCTACACCGTCGGCCGCGCCGACTACGTTCTGAGCGAGGGTGCAACCTCGAGTGCGCCGCTGACGCTACAGCCGGACACCGGTGTGTTGTCACCGATCGACTTGTATCGCAATGTGTTGCCGAACCGTGTCGCCTATGCCGAGCAGGGTGGCGATATCAGTATCGACGTCGGTGGCGATATCGATGCGGCGAATTCGAATCAATTGTTTACGGACTGGTTGCAGCGCGCGCAGGGAACGTTGAATGACATCGTCTACAACACCTGGGCGGTGGCATCGGCGCGCTTCCAGCAAGGAGTCGCCACTCTGGGCGGCGGCAATATCGATGTTCACGCACGCGGCACTATCAGCAATCTCTCGGTATCGACACCGACTACCGGTAAGCAGCTCGGCAGTCTGACGCAGCCACAATCGCTGGAACAGGCGATCGAGATCAACGGCGGCGGTGATATCGACGTGCGCGCCGGCGGTGACATCAACTCGCTACGCCTGCTGGTCGATCGCGGCACCGCACGGGTTAATGCCGAGGGCGATATCGGCGCCTGGCGCAGTGTCGATGGCTCCGCGGTTGGCTTCGAAACGCTGGTTGCGATCGGCGCTGCGGAAGCATCGTTCCGCGCCGGCGGCGATATCGCTTTCGCCGGCGCATTCAACCAAACGATGCTGGCGCAGAGCATATTGCAAAATAAAGGCTTAGCCGTTGCGGAGAACAGAAAAAGCTACTTTTTTACTTATAGCGAGCAAGCGGCATTAAACGCGCAGTCGCGCGGCGGCAATGTGTCTTTCGCGACCGAGGCAGACTCCACGGCGTTCGCCGCTGCGTTTCCGAATCTACAGCTGGCCAGTAACAGCGCCACCGCAAAATCGGCGTTGCAGATGTTGCCACCGGTGCTGAACCTGGAAGCTTTGCAAGGCGATATCGAGTTTGCCGACGATAGGCTGACCCTGTATCCATCGGCGCGCGGCAATCTGCGTCTGGTCGCCGGCGGCGATATCGTCAACAGCGGAGCAAATCCGTTTACGCTACGTCAATCCGATGCGGATCCTTCGCTGTTGCCGACGGCGCTGCGGCCGGTGGCGCGGTTGGGGACGTTGAGCGCTGCGTTGATCGACGATGTGTTCAGCAAACTGTTCAACCCGTTGCACGAAAATCTGCTAACCCACGCGGCGCAGCCGCTGCACGCCGGCGACGCTGCGCACTCGGTGATTGCGGCCGGCGGCGATATCGGCGCCGACGCCAGCGCGGGCAGTGCTGCGCTGACCTTCGAGCTGGCGCAGCAGACGCTGATCGACGCCGGCAACGATGTTGCCAACACGACGTTTTATCTACAGCACAATAATCTGGCCGATCACAGCCAAATCGGCGCCGGTCGCGATGTCAGTTATCGCTGCGAGAGCTGCAACGATCGCGGCGTTACCATCGCCGGCCCCGGCGTGCTCGAAGTATCCGCAGGCCGCGACATTGACCTCGGCGCTGCCGGCGGCATCGTGTCGATCGGCGATCGCGATAATCCGGCGTTATCATCCGAGGGCGCCGATATCCGCTTGTTGGCTGGCATCAATTCGGCGCCTGCCTATGCCGCTTTCGAGGCAAAATATTTACAGGCACCGGAGCAATTCCCGCAGCAGTTCGCGCATTTCCTATATTGGTCGGCACCCGATGCAGTGGTCTATGACCTGTTACAGACGCAAACCGGGCAGACCTACAACAATCGCGACGCCGCAATCGTAGCGCTACAACAATTGCCGCGTAGCGCTGTATTGACGATGGCAAAACAGGCCTATGCGCAATCGTCGGCGCTGGTGCAGCGCGATCTGATAACCGCTGTTTATCTGCAGGAAATACAGCGCGGCGGTGTCGAAGACGTGCAGGGTCAGCGAAGCGATGGCAACGGTTTCGCGCGCAGCTATGCGGTCATTGACACTTTGTTCCCCGGTGAGTTGTGGAAAGGCGATCTCAGCCTGGTGTTCAGCACGGTGCAGACGCAGCGCGGCGGCAATATCGATTTATTGATGCCGGGCGGCGGCATCGATGTGGGACTGGCGGGCACGTTCGCCGGCACTACCAAGGAGAGTGGTCAGCTCGGCATTATGGCGCAGTCGTTCGGCAGCGTGCGCGCTGTGGTCAAGAACGATATCAACATTAATGCCTCGCGGATATTTGCGCTCGATGCCGGCGATATTCTGCTGTGGTCGTCGGAGCAGGATGTCGACGCCGGCAAAGGCGCAAAAACCTCGCTGACTATTCCGCCGCCGCGGCGGGTATTAAATCCCGACACCGGTCAATTCGAAACCGAGCTGCCGGCTGCGTTATCGGGCAGCGGCATTCAGTCTGGCGATAACAAACTGACGTCGACTCCCGCGCGTTTTGCCAAATTGACGGTCGGCGCTGCCGATGCGCCGCTGCTGTTTGCGACTGTATCGGCCGCCGGCGCCAGCTATTTGTTCGCACCGAAAGGAATAATCGATGCCGGGGATGCCGGTATTACTTCGCAGGGCGACTTATTTCTCGGCGCGCAGCAGGTGTTGGGTGCGGACAACATCGATTTTGGGGGGGTTGCGATCGGTATTCCGGTTAGTAGCAATACCGGCGCGGCGCTCGCAGGCGTCGGCGATGTAGCCAACTCCGCAACGGAAAGCGCGACCAACTCGATGAACTCCGCATTGGCCGAAACCACCACTGCCCTTGCTGAAGGCAATGTCGCGTTTGTGACGGTGGACATATTGGGTGTGGGTAAATAAAGAGCCGGCGTGGGTAAATAAATTTTTGTAAACCGGTGACTTTTTACTGGTGGTTTCTTACAGGTGAGAAAGATGCGCAAATTATTTTTTGTATTACTGCTGATGGTATCGAGTTTATCGCACGCGTGGTGGAACGATAAGTGGCCGAATCGATTGCCGATAACGGTCGATACCTCTGCTGCCGGTGCCGGGGTCAGCGAAAATAATAGCGATGTTACCGTGCTGGTGAAATTGCACGCCGGCAATTTTCAGGATTTCTTTTCTGTAAAAGAAGATTTATCCGATCTGCGTTTTATCGGCGACGATGATAAAACGCCGCTGAAATTTCACGTCGAAAATTTTGATTTGGTGAATCAACTGCTGTACGTGTGGGTGAAAGTGCCGCAGGTAGCTGGCGGCATCAACACCGCTCGCCTGTGGATGTACTACGGCAATGCCGAGGTGCCTGGAGCCCAGGATAGTGGCGGCAGCTACGATAACAATACCGCGTTGGTGTACCACTTTAACGCCGGTGAAAAAATTCCGCAGGATGCCGGCGTAAATGGCAATCACGCGACCTCGGCCAGCGCCTCAGTGATCGGCGCGGCGATTGCTTCGGGCTTGAAATTCGAGAGCGGTAATGTCGTATCGATCGACGATAAACCTACGCTGGCGGTGAAGGCCGCGCAGGGTGCGACGATCAGCTTTTGGCTGAAGCCTACCAAACTGGAAGGTAATACCTGGTTGTTGCAGCGCAGCGGCGGCAACAGTGAGCTGGTTATCGGTCTCGAACAAAATAATTTGTACGCGCGTTTAAAGCTCGCGAATGGCCAATTGGTGGAAACCAATAAATCGCCGAGCGTTCGCGCGGATGCCTGGCAATTGGTCACCGCGATTATCGCGCCGAATAGATTGACGTTACTCGTCGACGGTAAAGAAGTGGCGACAGCGGCCATTCAGTTGCAGGATTTCGGCGGCGCGATTACGTTGGGCGATGGTGCCCAAGGCGGTCATCCGTTTGTCGGCGAACTCGATGAGTTCCGGATCGATACGGTGGCGCGCAGCCCGAGCTGGGTGGCTTTGCAAATCAACAATCAAGGTATTCAAGACAAACTGTTGAGTGTACAAGAGGCCGAACAGTTAGGGTCTGGCGGTAAAGAATCTGGCTTCTGGTCAGTGATCATCGGCAGCCAGGATGAGGTTGGCTGGGCCATTCTAGGCGTGCTGATGATAATGGCCGTGATCAGTTGGATCGTGATGGGCGGCAAGGCGATTTATGTCGGTCGTGTACAAAAAGATAACAAGCACTTCCTCGATCAATACCGCGAGCTCGGCGATCAAGACCCGGCGCAGTTGGATCGCGACGATACCGCTGAAGATAAAGAGTTGGAAAAGTCGCCGATCACGCAAGCGCTGTTTGGTAATCATGATCACTTCCAAAGCTCGCCGATTTATCGTGTTTATCATCGCGCGGTGAAGGAAACGCAGGCGCGCTTGGGTAATTCGGTAGGCGCGCGGGCCAGCGGCTTATCCAATGCGGCAATCGCGTCGATTCGCGCGACGCTCGATACGCAAATGGTGTTTGAAATGCAGCGTCTCAATTCGCAGATGGTGTTGCTAACGATCGCGGTTGCGGGCGGACCATTCATCGGTCTGTTCGGCACTGTGGTCGGCGTGATGATCGTATTCGCGGCGATTGCCGCTTCGGGGGATGTCAATATCAACGCAATCGCTCCGGGTGTAGCGGCAGCGCTGGCGGCCACCGTGATGGGGCTGTTGGTCGCGATCCCAGCATTGTTTGGTTACAACTATTTAATGTCGAAAATAAAAGCGACGACCGCCGATATGCGTGTATTTGCCGATGAGTTTGTCACACGGCTTGCTGAATATTACGGGAAATAAACCTAATGAACGTATCCGACGACGACAAGGTTTTTGATGACATCAACGTAACGCCGATGCTCGATTTGGCGTATGTATTGTTAATCATTTTTATTATTTTAACGACGGCAACGGTGCAGGGCATCAAAGTCAATCTACCGAAAGCGAGCAACGCGCCGAGCTTAAACAAACCGCAGACGAAGGCGGTTACGGTTACGCCGGACGGCACCATTTATCTCGATGCGTATCCGGTCAGTCTCGATCAGTTGGAATCGCTGCTGCGGCAATACAAAGCAGTTAACCCCGATTTACCGGTGGTGGTGAAAGCTGATTCGCAGGTGCAGTACCAGCGGGTCGTCGATGTACTGGATGTATTGGGGCGCGTCGAAATCACCCAGCTCGGTTTGGTGACGCAGAAGGCAGCGAAGTGAACAGTCGCGAAATTATCCTCGGTCAAAATTATCCACGGCAAAACGAGTGCGGCGAAAATAAATTGCCATCGTCACTATTTTGTCATCACTTTGTTAAATAATTGTCTGACAATCAATCACCCTAACAATCGGTTCTCATGTCGAAAAAATGGTTAAAAAGGCTGCCTGCTGCGCTGATCGTTTTGGTGATCGTGGTGGCAATTGTCGGCGTTGTGTACTTAAAAAATCACTTTCATAAGGACGAGACGCAAAAGAAAAAAATGGTGCAGCAGATCACGATGCTGAAGCTGCCGCCACCACCTCCGCCACCGCCTCCGCAAGAGCAGATCAAGGAGCCGGAGATAAAGGATGAGCCGATTAAAGAAGAGACCGAAGCGCCGCCCGCTGAGTCTGCTGAAGATAGCCCTGCACCAGAGGCAGCCGAAGGCGCAGGAGTTGGCAACGATGGTTTCGGTCTGGGAAAAAATACCGGACGCGGTTGGGGTGCCGGCACCGGCGGCGCTTACGAGCAGCATGTGCGCCAAGAAATCAACGAATTTATTTTGGGAAACGAGCGGCTAAAACACATGGATTACATCGCCGTGCTGACGTTAAAAATCGGCGAGAGTGGCGAATTTGAGCAGTACGACGTCGAAATTGTTAGCGGCGATAAAGTGGCCGCCGAGTTGATTCGTAAAATATTGGCCGATAAACGAAAACTGGCAAAGCCGCGCCCGTTAGAAGCGGCGAGCGTGGTGAAGTTAAGAATTAAATCGGTTTTATAAAATTATTTTTTGTCTATGAGAAAAACGATGAATTATCGATTGAGAAAAGCCATGCTGGTCGCCTTATTAGGAGTTACATCGATTGCGCATGGAGAAAACGCGGCATTGGGCGATGTCACTGCGCAAGATTTGCTGAAATTACTGGTCGACGAAGGCGTGATCGACAAAAATAAATTAAAAGCGTTAACCGAAAAAATTCAAGAGCGCAAAAAAACAGCGGCTGGGGCGGCGGTCGATAGCGTTGCAGAGACACAGCGCGATGTGAAGCCCGCTGCCGAGGGTCAAGTGATCCGCGTGCCGTACGTGCCGGCATATATCAAAGATGAAATTCGCGATGAGGTGCGCATCGGTTTGAAAGAGGATGTGTCGCGCGATGTATTGGCGCAGGCCAAACAAGAGCGCTGGGGATTGCCGGGCGCACTGCCGGAGTGGATCGACACAATTCAATTCTACGGCGATGCCCGACTGCGTTATCAGGGCGATATGTTCGCGGAGGGCAACAGCGAAAGTCTATACCTCGACATCAATGAAGTGAATGCCGTCGGTGATATCGATAAATTAACCGATTCTGCATTTATCAATACTACCGAGGATCGCGAGCGGATGCGCGTGCGGATGCGGCTCGGGATGAAGGCAAAAATCAGCAATTCGGTCGAGGCCGGTTTGCGTTTAGTCACCGGCAATGGCAACGATCCAGTGAGCACCAATCAAACGTTGGGCAACTACGGTGAGAAGTATCAATCAACATTCGATCTCGCGTATCTAAGCTATAAAAATCAGACGCGCAGTGTGCAGCTCGCGGGTGGCAGAATCAAAAATCCATTTTTCAGCACCGATTTAGTGTGGGACAACGATCTGACCTTCGAAGGCGTCGCGGGCAGTTGGCATTGGCTGCGCAGCGACGGTATGGACGAGCAGTTCCGGCAGGCCGACCCCTACATTACGGTGGGCGTTTTTCCGCTTGGCGAGGTGGAGAAATCCAGCGACGACAAATGGCTTTACGCTGCGCAGTTCGGCTTGGATTACGCATTTACGGATCAATCTAAACTTGAGCTGGGCGCGGCGTATTATCACTACGCCAATGTGGCCGGTGTTAGGAACGAACCGAATAGCAATCTTACCGATTACACCGCGCCCGATTACCTGCAGAAAGGCAATAGCCTGTTCAATATCCGCAACGATTTGGCCAATACCAGTCTTGTGTTGCTAGGGTTGTTGCCGGATTACCATCTCGCCAACGTCACGGCCGGCTACGATTTGGCGACGCTGGCGCCGCATCACATATTTTTGACTGCGGATTACGTCAAAAATATCGGCTTCGATCAGGATGAAATCGTTGCGCGGCGCGGCTCGCCAATCGATGAAGAAATCACCGGTTGGATGGTGCGCGCAGCTGTGGGCTGGCCGGTGGTGGCGCAGCGCGGCAATTGGCTGGCTGCGTTATCGTATCGTTATCTGGAACGCGATGCGGTGCTGGATGCCTTTACCGATTCGGACTTCCATCTCGGCGGTACCGATGCTAAAGGTTACGTGCTCGAGTTTCAATACGGTCTCGACGAGGATATTTGGTTAACCACGAAATGGATGAGTTCCGACGAGATCGAGGGCGATCTGATCGGCGGCGGCGGGGGGCCGTTCGGCATCGACACTCTGCAGCTCGATATCAATGCGAAATTTTAAGGGGTCGCGCATGTTGAGCAAACATCGTTATAAAGGCTTCTCGATCGCATGGTTGTTGGCCAATTTGCTCGCTGTGAATGGTTTTGCGATAAACAACGCAGCCGCGCAGGATACCAATGCCAATGCACAAAAAAATGCGTTGGCGAAAGCGCAATATATGCTGCGTCAGGCGACTAGCGAAAAATCTGAAGCACAACAGCAAGCCGAGACGCTAAAGAAACAGATCGATACGCTGACTAAGGAGTTGGCCACGGTGAAATCCGCCGCTAGCGAAAATAAGCAAAAAATGGAAGAGAAATTCAGCGGTACCATCGAGCAATGGAAACAGCACGATGAAAAGGCCGGTGGTCAATTGACGACGTTACGTACGCAATTGAAGGAGCAAACCCAGCTTCGTGCGCAGCTGGAGGAAAAACTTAAAATTCAAACCGATAATTTTTCAATGTGCTACGGCAATAATAAACAATTGCTCGATGTTAATCGCGAGTTGCTCGATCGCTATCAGCACAAGGGCGTGCTCGATGCGGTCAGTCAGAAGGAGCCGTTCACCGGTCTTAAAGAAGTCGAAATAGAAAATCTGGTGCAGGATTATCGCTATCGGATCGATGATTTAAGTGTTGCTGCACCTGCTGCGGAAAAGGTTCCGGTTGCCGGTCAGCAATCGCCAGCAGTTGAGTAGTAGGCAGATGCGATGGAGCAGCACTGAAGCACAGAATTGAGTTAAATAAAAAATCTGGATCAAGGTCAAGGGGTGAGCGATGGCGATCAAGAAAAATATTTCGGTGCGGTTGGGTGTCGCGGATCTGCGGCGCGTTAAGGAAATTGCATTGCGGCTCGACGTCAAAGAGTCGGAAATTTTTCGTTACGCCGTCAAAGCGTTATCGACGCGGTTGATGCCGCTGTTAAATCGCCAATTGAGTGGAGTGCCGATGTTAGTTGCACTGCTCGAAAGCGGCGAGGAGATGCTCGGCTATTTTGAATTCGATGTACCACATTTGGAGCGTTTGATAAATGGCAGTATCGATCACCTCGCCGTGGTCGAGCACGAGGATATCGAAATGTTGGCGATCGGTATTATCAATCCCGATTATTTGGCGGCGCGCATTTCTGAAAAATTAAATGCCAGTATCGAGCCTGCGCTGGCGTTCGATGCATTGCAAAATTATCTATTCCGTAAATATCAAGTGCGCGCGTATGCGGCGGTGGTCGGTAGCGCAGCCGATAACAGCAGCGATGGTATTAGCAGCATGAGCATGCAGGCCGTGCCGGCCTGATTTATTTATCGCCCGGGTAACTTCGCATCGGGATAAACGGATGAAACGCGATCTCGATACCTTCTTCGATATCGCTGTCGTCGTTTAGTACGTGTTTGCGGCGCGCAAACTTGGCCTCGCCTTTGGTATCGATCGTCTGTAGCGTGTCGAGTCCACCGTGGCTACTGAACAAGCCTTCCATGTTGGTCGAATAAATCGTCAAGACCAAGCTCGCCACTTTAACCGATTGATTCCAATCAAACCCTTCCGGTACACCTTCTGCACCGGCGGACGCCATGCTCGGTTTGCGGCTGACGCCATCCCAACGCGCCAAATGATCCATGCCGACCGTATGCGCCGAGTCGCGTTCGACAACGTCAGTAAATACAATCGCATCGATATCGGTGGTGTCGCGTAATGTGGTGGCAGTGGTAACCATCACCGCACGCCAAGTTGCGGGATCGACGTGGCCGGTGGTTGGATCGTACATATCGCCGTAGGTGCGAACCGCTTGATTCCACGCATTATCGAATACGTAGCCCGGTGCAATTTGATAGCCGTGCTTTTCCAGATACGCTTTCACCATTTCATCGATACGCGTCGAAGCTTTTTGTAAATAGAAGCGCGTCGGCTCGCCGCTGACATTGGTGGTGGCGATCACCAGCTTTTTCAGCGGTTTTTGCGCGATCGCCGTCTGGTTTATTTCATAGGGAAATACGGTGGGGTTGTGGCTGGTGCTGGCGCACGCGGCGAGCACCGCGATAACGGCACCAATCGCGACGCGCACTAATGGTCTGCGCATCAATGGGCGTCGTAAAAAAGAAAACGGTAGAATGCGTGACATTAACGATAATTCCATGACAGGGGTCGAAGCGCGCACCATTCTAACGCTGGCCACCCCGACTGAGAAGGGAAATGCAAAAAGCTGATGTTGTACCTGTACCTGAGCATTTGCACTATGCGCTATTCGGTAGCGCGGGCGAGTGGGTATTGTTGTTGCATGGGCTGTTCGGTGCGGGTGAAAATCTCGGCGCGCTGGCGAAGGTGTTGGCGGTCGAGCATCGTGTCGTGCAGATCGATTTGCGCAATCACGGTCGCTCGCCGCACCGCCCGACGATGAATCTAGCGCTGCTGGCGGCGGATATCGCCGCGCTGCAGGATCGCTTGGGCATTGCGCGCAGCCATCTGGTTGGCCACTCGCTTGGCGGCAAAGTGGCGATGCAATTAGCGCTGAGCCAACCCGAGCGCGTCGCGCGCTTGGTCGTCGCCGATATCGCGCCGGTAAACTATGCGCCACATCATCAAGCGATTTTTGCCGCGTTGCAGGCGGTCGATCTCGCACAGCTTGCATCGCGTAGCGCGGCTGATGTGGTGCTAGCAAAATTTATCGACGAGCCGACGGTGCGACAGTTTTTGTTGAAGAGTTTATATCGCGCCGATGCCGGCTTTCAGTGGCGGTTCAATTTGCCGACGCTAATCGATCATTATGCCGAGTTGTTGGCGGGGCCGAGCGGTACGCCCTTTACCGGCCCGACGTTATTTATCAAAGGCGAATTGTCCGATTATCTACTCGCCGCGCACGAGGTCGCGCTGCGCGAGTGGTTTCCAAATTTTAAATTTAAAACGATCGCCGCTGCCGGGCATTGGCTGCATGCCGAAAAGCCGATCGCATTTAATAAATTGGTGCAGCAGTTTTTGCGGGCTTGAGTTTGCGAGTTGAAGGCGGCGAGTCGGTCGATCGGTAGTGCGGTCTGGCAGTACAAATATTGTGCTATCTTGTGGGCTGCAGCATGGAATAAAATGTGCTTAAGGCTATATTAATAACAATATTCTGACGACAGGCCGGTCCGATGCAACGAATCGTGGTGCTCAATCCAAAAGGCGGCTCCGGCAAGACCATGCTGGCCACCAATCTTGCCAGTTATTTCGCGAAACGCGGCGATAAAACAGTGCTGATGGATTACGACAGCCAAGGTTCGAGCACTTATTGGGTGGGGCAGCGTTCAGTCCAGCACGCGCCGGTGCAGGTGATCTCGGCGTATAAACAGCCGCTCGGTGTCACTCGTAGCTGGTTTTTACGGGTGCCGCCGCAGACTAAAACGTTAATCATCGATACCCCCGCAGCGCTTGATTTCGGCACACAGCAACGTCTGTTGCAAGAAGCTTCGGCGATCGTTATCCCGGTGCTGCCGGCCGATGGCGATATTCATGCGGCGTCGAATTGCATTGCTGATTTATTGACTGCGACAAAAATTCGGCGCGAGGATGGGCGCATTGCGGTGGTCGCCAATCGCGTGCGCAAAAATACTTTGGCGTACCAACGCCTGGTGTATTTTCTGAACTCGCTGCGCATTCCCTTTCTGACCACGCTGCGCGATACGCAGAACTACATCAACGCAGCGGCGCAGGGGCTTGGTATCTGCGATATGCCCGAGCAGCAGGTGCAAGAGGATTTTGATGCGTGGTTGCCGCTGTTCAACTGGTTGGCGCGACGCGAGTCGAGCGAACTGCATCTGCAGCAACTCGGCGGGCCTGTACAGGCGGCCACCTTGCAACAGAATCGTTTTAATTTCTAAACCTCGACCAACGCCGCAACCTCGACCATGCCGTGCGTCAATAATTTTAAATCGTCGGCATTTATAATGAACGGCGGCATCGCGTAAATAAATTTCCCGAACGGCCGCACCCATAAACCGCGTTGAATAAATAAATCTTGAATCGCCGCGACGTTAATCGTCTCGCGCATTTCGATAATGCCGATCGCGCCGAGTATGCGCACATCGGCGACCTGCGCTAATTGGCGCGCTGGCTCCAAACCCTCTCGCAATTGCGTTTCAATCGTTTGTACTTGGCGCTGCCACGGTTGCGAAATTAATAGCTCGATACTCGCGCACGCGATCGCGCAAGCTAACGCATTGCCCATAAATGTAGGGCCGTGCATCAGCGCACCGGCGCCGCCGCTGCAAATGCCATCGCTGACGCGCGTGGTACACAGCGTCGCGGCTAAACTCAAATAGCCGCCGGTGAGCGCTTTACCCAAACACATAATATCGGGGCTGATGCCGGCGTGCTCGCACGCAAATAATTTACCGGTGCGCCCAAAGCCAGTGGCGATTTCATCGCAGATCAACAAGACATCGTAGCGGTCGCACAGTGCGCGCACGTGCTGCAAATACGCTGGCGCGTATAAATGCATGCCGCCGGCTGCTTGTAAAATCGGTTCGAGAATAACCGCAGCAATTTCGTCGCTATGGTGTTCAAGCAATGCGCGTAGCGATTCGATATGTTGTTCGACAAAATTTTCATCGAAGCACGGGCTGGGTTTATCGGCAAAAAAATGTTGTGGCAATACGCTGCTAAACAATTGATGCATACCTTCGACCGGATCGCACACCGACATCGCCATAAACGTATCGCCGTGATAACCGCCGCGCACGGTCAGCAATTTTTGTTTTTGGTTGTTGCCTTGTGCGCGCCAAAATTGCAGCGCCATTTTTATTGCGATCTCGACAGCTACCGAACCTGAATCGCTAAAAAAAACTTTCGTCAACGGTGTCGGCGTGAAATTCACCAGCAGCTTGCCGAGTTTGATCGCAGCCGGATGCGTAAGGCCGCCGAACATCACATTCGACATCGCGGCTAATTGTTGCTGTGCCGCCGCGTTCAATAGCGGATGGTTGTAGCCGTGAATCGCACTCCACCACGAGCTGGTGCCATCGATCAAATCGCGACCATCGGCTAATTGCAAACGCACGCCGTGCGCGGCCACCACCGGATACACCGGCGCTGTATTTGGCAGCGCTGCGTAGGGGTGCCAAATATGTTCGCGATCAAGCTGTAGCAGCTGCGCGATGGAATTGGAATCGAGCGACATAGTTTGATTGCCTGGTAGCGGGGTGAAAGTAAAATCGAAATCGGCACGCGCCATTATCGCAGATTTCGTGAAGGGCATTATTGCTCAAAATTAGGATGGCGAAATCGACGGAAAAGTTATCCGTATCGACTACAATTAGCGGCCAAACGGCAGCGATAAACGACGAGGGAGATGAGTTGCGATGAAAGTGTTGGTGACGGGCGGAGCAGGGTATATCGGCAGCCATACCTGCGTGGAATTGCTGAATGCGAGCCACGAGGTAATCGTGGTCGATAATCTGAGCAACAGCAGCGAAGAATCGCTGCGCCGCGTGCAGCGCATCACCGGCCGCGCGGTTAGCTTCGAGCGCGCCGATGTGCGCGATGCCGCCGCGCTCGAACGCATATTTGCGCAGCAGCCGATCGATGCGGTAATCCACTTTGCCGGCCTCAAAGCGGTCGGCGAATCGGTGCAGCAACCGCTGCGTTATTATCAGAATAATGTCGAAGGTACGCTGACATTGTGCGAGGCGATGGCGCGTCACAATGTATTCAATCTGGTATTCAGCTCGTCGGCCACCGTATACGGCGATCCGCACACCGTGCCGATCACCGAAAGTTTTCCGCTCTCCGCGACCAATCCGTACGGCCGCTCGAAATTGATGGTCGAAGATATTCTGCGCGATCTCGGCAAAGCCGATCCGCATTGGAATTTAATTTTGCTGCGCTATTTCAATCCGGTCGGTGCGCACGAAAGCGGTTTAATCGGCGAAGACCCGAACGGTATTCCGAATAATTTGGTGCCATACATCACACAAGTAGCAGTCGGCAAACTCGAACAACTCGCGGTATTCGGCAACGATTGGCCGACACCCGACGGCACCGGCGTACGCGATTATATTCACGTCGTCGATCTCGCCATCGGCCATTTAAAAGCGCTCGACAAACTCGCGCAAAACCCGGGCGTTGTAGCGATCAACCTCGGCACTGGCCACGGCTATTCGGTACTCGACATGATCGCCGCGGTCGAAAAAGCCAGCGCGAAAAAAATCAATTACCGCTTCGACCCACGCCGCCCCGGCGATATCGCCAGCTGCTACGCCAATCCGGCATTTGCATTTAAAGAATTAAATTGGAAAGCAGAGCGCGGCATTGAGCAGATGACGTGCGATGCATGGAATTGGCAGAAGATGAATCCGATGGGGTATGGGGAGTGAGTGGATTAGGAGTGCACGGATATGCGCGTTAGGCTGGTAGTTTCGTTTTTATTTTTATTCTCTAGCTTAGTTCAAGGTGCTGGCTTCGATTGCGCGAAAGCCGCTACGGCAATTGAAAAGCTTGTGTGCAAAAATCCTGAATTATTAGAATTGGATAGTCAATTAGCCGTTTCATATAAGAATGCATTAGCTGCGGCAAAGGATGTCGCTTTACTTAAAGACCTGCAGCTAACGTGGTTGCGTAATGTTCGCAATATGTGTTTAGACACTAGCTGTTTGGAAATTGAATATCGCTTAAGAATTATACAGTTGGCCTCCGCATCCGAATGGATGACTGATGAGAAGGAGCAGTCTATATGCAAAGATGTGGTCGATGCGATTAATGAGGGTTCTATTATAAATCGATTTGAGAAATTTGTTCCTGCGAGTAAAGAAGACCAAAACTTATTTTTAGAGAAGAAAAAATCCTCTTCTAGCTTTTATTACATGAGTCAAACTTTAAATATAACCTCAAAGCTAGGAGGCACTAGGTTTAGTTCATGGCACCGGCACTTGTGGCGATGATGACATCATCGAAATTTCATCAAAAAATACAGCGATGTTCATGTATCCGCCCGATGATGATCAAGAAAGGCTTCGCTGGTCGGGTTGGGGTAATCGGGTTTATTTTCTTTGGGTTAAAGGAGAGCCCGTTGTAATTAAAGGAGAGTTCGATTGGGGATATTCAAAAGCTGAATTGGTCAGTTGGTTGGCGCCGGATGGCGCTCAGCGAGCATTGTGTTATCTGCGCGTTGATTCGGGGAAACCACCACGACGTGAAATAGTCCGCAACGAAAACCCGGCGCTTTGTGGTGCTTTAAAGAGTGGCTCGGTGCAGTTTGTTAGTTGGTCTAGTGAGCCCGTTGCTGAGAAAATAATTGATGATTACGGTCATACTTCCATTCCGGAGAGGACGACTGCAATAGACATTAATGCAGATGGAAAGACCGAAAAAATCGGTCAGTTTTTGTATGAGTCTAGTGCAGGCTGCGGTGGTTCTAGTCAATGGCTTCAAGAATTGGTGCCGGAGTCATCTTCGGCTTCGCTTAAAGAGGTTCTTAACGGTGGAATTACTAGAGGGCCGATAAAAAACGTGGGAAGTGGCGACCCGTGGTCTTCCGTAAATATTTTTCTATTCCAAAAAAAACCTTATATTCTCGAAGCAGGTGAAGAGTCGAGCGCAGCGGTAACTTCTGTCTGGGGCGGTAAAAAGGAAACATGGTGCGAATACAATATATTACCCCAATATGAAGTAGATGTATTTTACCCCGTAGAAAGTTGGCCTTGATCCAAAGAGTGAGTGTGTGCATTATTTTCTTAGAATTGCGGATTTAATTCCCCATCGTAGCAGCCGACTGAAGCGAAAATTTTGCGGGGAAAGCGGCCAAGGATGGCCGCTTTAGGTCTGTCGCGACACGATGTCGCGTCAGGCCGACCTGTAAAATATTCGCGAGAAGGAGGGGATTTATCGCGTAGCGATAAACTGCGGAATCGGGGTCGCCTTCTTTGGGTTACTTTTCTTGGCGAGGCAAGAAAAGTGACGCGCGCCGCAGGCGTTACCTGCCAGTAGGCGAAACTTGAAGGGGGATTGGAATAAGTTACAAGCGCGATTTATCGCGCTGCTGCCAATACTCTTCCGCTAACACCAATGCCGCTTGCGGATTGTCCGCGCGCTGCAACAACCTCAATACAATCGCCAACGTACCGATAATTGCCAGCTCGCCGTATTCATCGCTGGTGATGCCGCGCCAAATGCCGCGTAGTAATTCGATATCGAGTTGTTCGTCTTGCTCTTGTCGGCCTTCGATCATTTTTGGCCAGGTTTCTTCGCTCATCACACCGTCGTGAACGCTGTACACTTTGCTTTGCGCTTCGGGTTTGCGTTCGATTTCGCCGCCTTCGCCTTTAAATACGCTGGCGTGCGGTTGTGCTAAATCGACGGCGGCTTGTTGATGATTTAACGCGTACGCGGGATGAAATACGCTTTGCATGCTGTGCGGTGCGCTGAGCGGATTTAATAAACGCACCAACGTGTGTACCGGCGAGCGCAGACCGAATTCGTTGCGCAAATCGATCATCGCTTGCAGCGGCGGGCAGATGTGACGCAGTGGCATAAATGCGAATTGAGTTTTATCGAGCGCGCTCGCAACGTCTTGCCAATTTTCGCAGCTAGCGATGCCAAGCGCATTCAATGCCGATTCGGTGTACAGGCGGCCTTTGGTATGACCGCCAGCGCCGTGCATAAATACGCGCACGCCATGATCGGCAAGCGTCAGTGCGCTCAACAAAAACCACGGCAGATGTTTGCGCTTGCCGGCGTAACTCGACCAATCGAGATCGGCGGTGAGTGCGGTGGGCGCATCGATTTGCGCGCGCGCGGCTTCGACAAAACCGGTTAATTCATCGGCGCTTTCTTCTTTCACGCGCAGCAACATCAGAAACGCGCCGAGTTGCACGTCTTTGACTTGGCCGCGCAGAATCATTTCCATTGCGATGCGCGCTTCTTCGCGCGTCAGCGAGCGCGAGCCGGTTTTGCCTTTGCCGAGAATGCGCACGTACGGCGCGAAGCGGTGTTCGTTGGGTTTGGCAATTAAATCGCTCACCACGTACCTCTACTAATTTGCGGCTATAAACAGTTTTCCGGGCGCGGCAGGCCGGCGATTTTGCTGGCGATTTTGGCCGGGCTGCCGGGAAACAATTGCAGCAGATAAATGCTGTTACCTTTGTCTTTGCCGAGTTGCTGGCTTACGTATTTCACCAGCGGGCGCATCGCCGGTGCTTGTTCGTACTGACGATAAAATTCGCGCAGCAGTTCGATAATTTCCCAGTGCGCGGCGCTTAACTCGATGCGTTCCGCTTTCGAAAAAGCGTTGGCGATGGCGCGATTCCACGCATTGAAATCGGCCAAAAAACCATCGGCATCGGTGGCGCCATTAACTAGATTAATGGGCGTGTTTTCGCTCGACATCGCTCAATACCAACTGTGAATGCTGGCGTGCTCGCAACACAGTTGCACAAAGCCAGCGTAATCGATGACGTTAAAATTGGCGTCTAACTTTTCAGTTAAACCGCGCGCGGCGGCATCGGCATCGAGCACGTAAGCGCGTTGCGTTTTCTGCTGAATTTGTTGCGCCGCTTCGCTGCCAGCGATCGCGGCGTACACGCCATCTTCGATCAACAGTACGATTGCTTGCGCATCGCACACGCGCAGACAATCGGCGAGACAGCTGCGGCTAAACGGTGCTTGATTGACGATATGCAGCATCGTTAAAACTCCAGCACGACATCGTGCTTCGCGAGCAGTGCGCTGATTTCCGGCACGCTGAGCGATTGCACCGGCAAGATCAAATCGGCTGCGTTTAGTTGGCGCGCTTGCAATGCTTCGGCATCGACGTACAGCGTCTCGATATCGTACAGCGGCAGCGCACTTAATTGCTTGTCGTGCGTTTTCTGGCCGATGCGCTCGCCGTGCTGCGCCGCGAGCAATTGCGCGACGCCATCGCCGAGAAACAACATCGCCACCGATTGATCGAACGCCGCTGCGGCCAGTGCGGCATCAAGCGCTTCGCGCGCATACGAGCTGCCGTACGGCGCGCGTCGGCAAACGATTAGAAAGCTTTTTTTGATCACGATCGCAACGCTCTCATCTGCGATTTCATTTCACGCACCAAATGTCACAACGCGATCGGCCAATAGACAGGCTTCGACCCATTGCCCCAAGCCCGATAACGCGAAGCCGGGTTGCAGATTACCAGCGCATTTACCGTGACGCTGGGCTGCATCGGCATCGAGCATGCCGCGTTTGATCGCGCTGGCGACGCAGACCACTAAATCGATTTGATGCGTCGCAGCGAGTTCGCTCCATTGCTCGGCGAGCGCGGGTTCGCCGGTCGGCGGAATCGCGAATTGATTCGCGCAGTACACGCCATCGTGATAAAAAAATACGCGCAGCACGCGATGACCGGCCTGCACTGCCGCGCGCGCGAACGCCAACGCGCTGTGCGGCGCTTGCGTTGACAGCGGTGCACCGAGCACCATCAAGGCAAATATCGTCATCGTTAAATCATTCGCTAGCTACTAGGATCGCGTCGTGCGTTGATAAAACGGCGCCGCCAATAAAAAAGCCCCGGCGCGAGCCGAGGCTTATCGAATAATAATCGTGTTACCGATTATTGCCGTTCAGCGACATCAGAATGCTGAGCAGGCTCATAAACAAATTGTAGATCGATACATACAGCGCCACCGCGGCGCGAATGTAATTGGTTTCGCCGCCGTGAATGATCGCGCTGGTTTCGAACAGAATCATCGCGCTGGCAAACAACATAAAGCCGGCGTTAATCGCTAATTGCAGCGCTGGCATGTGCAGGAAAATACCGGCGATCATCGCGATCACCAATACGATGCTGCCGGCGAACAAGAAGCCTTGCAGAAACGAGAAGTCTTTGCGCGATACCAACGCATAGCCCGACAGCGCGAAGAAAATCACTGCGGTGCCGCCCAACGCCTGCATCACCATACTTGCACCGAGCGGCGTGTGCATGATCGCGCTCAGCATTGGGCCGAGCATCGCGCCCATAAAGCCGGTGAACGCAAATACTGCGGCGAGGCCCCATACGCTATTGGCGAGCATTTGCGTGAGGAACAATAAGCCGTAGGTGCCGCCGATCATGATCCAGATATTCGGCATGCCGTTATCGCGCGCCAGGTACGAAGCAAACGCGCTCCATGCCAGTGTCATGCCCAATAACAGATAGGTATTTTTGACGACTTTGTTGACCGCGAGCGCGCGGTCCGCCGCATAACTAGTCGATAAAATACTTTGCTCTTGCATCGCGTCTTTCTCCAAGGGTTAAGACTGATTCGCTGATCGATCCGGCTGTTGAGTCGGGTTCGACCATCATACCGGGGTGGTTCGCAAAATCAAGAATACCACCCTTTGACAGCGTTCGACGTGAAAGTTGCGTGCTGCTTATGAGGCCGCACTCATGCTGGCGTTGGCCATACATCTTGAGCTGCTGCAAAAATGACCAAGGTTGTGTTCTTTAGTAGGCCTTTTAAAAATGCGGGTAGACAAATCGGGCGCCAGGCCCGAAAATGCTCCGCGGTTTGGAAGCGTGGCAGAGCGGTTGAATGCAACAGTCTTGAAAACTGTCGAGGCTTCACGGCCTCCGTGAGTTCGAATCTCACCGCTTCCGCCATTTTAAACAAGTAATTCAGCGAAACTTCGCAGCGTCCGAACGGTGCAAGTACTTGCTAGGCAGTAGCCAAAAGCCCCTTGAGCTGGGGCTTTTTTATTTCTGCGAAAAAATCGCTGTAAGTAAATCGTAAGTAGTCCAGCTACACCGAGCACCTTCGCTTAGTGCAGATAAATTTTAGAGGCACCTCAGGAATTAGCGCATCAATGCTTCTGACCCTACCCTGATTTATTGCCCGGATGGGCAAATTCCTTTATCCAAGCTTTGCGCTTATGTAACGATTCAAACTTACGCCGGCTTCTGCCGCTTTAATCGCCAACATGCGATGCTGTTGCGGTGGAATGCGTACTTGAAATTTGCCGCTAAAGCTTTTATCAGCTATCGGTTCGGGAATAGGCTCCTTGTTGGCGATCATGCCGGCGACGACATCGCGCACCAGCTCGACGATGCCATCGATCGCCAAGCCGCATGACTCTGCCAAATGCGACAGGCTGGGAAACTCTGCGCACAGACCGACGAACTCGCCGTCTTCTTCGGACCATGTAACGCGGTAGGTGTAGTGTTCGTGATTAACCATTATTCAGGCTCTCCAGTTTTTCGATCGCCGCCAATACCTGTCGCACCTGATAGGACTTCGCTTTGCCATCTTTACCGCGCTGAATGTTGACGCGCGGATCGCCCGGCCAAGGGGTGCGGTAGACTTGGTGGCTGCTGCCGGACTGGCGCGACTCGCCAAAGTAGTGATCGCAGACCTTTTGCAGATCGGTGAGCGCGACGTTTTGCGGGTTTTGCCGCAGGGCGGCCAGCAGTTTCTGTATTTGAGGCATGGCTATTATGGTATCACTATTAGTATCAATCAAGGGTTGGTGAGGGAGTCGACATCACATTCGTGTTATCCGTAGCGATCGTGTCGCAATAGCGCGCCCGATAACTTCGCTAGGGTAGCCCACCATCACTATCCGGTATTATGCATCGCACGAGGCATGCGCTACATGCATTTCGATTGCACTTTTGATAGCAAAAATAATTCCGGCTGCGACGATCGCGCACTAGCGCTGACGATCGACAATTCGCCGACGAAAATAAATCGTGAGTTGCCAATGTCATCCCAACCGATAACAACACCCTCTGAGCCGACAGATAAAAAAATAAAGCTGCATCCCGATGTGATGCGTGGTTGTCTTCGGTGGCGCATGAACGCGTACGCGGTTATTCGTTCGGCGTGCATAAAGCGCTCGATAAATCCGGCGCGGTGCTCGGCCCGTTAGCGGCGTATGGCGTGCTGAGCTGGCTCGGCGATGGTGCTTCGACGTTTCGTTTATTGTTCTGGATTGCGCTAATTCCTGCGCTGCGCTGCGCTGCTCTGCATTGCGATTTTATTGCGGGTGCCAGAGCGGCCTGCGGTACAGCGGCCACGCGAAAATATATTCGCGGCCTGGGCGCTGTTAAGTCCGGCGTTCAAACGCTATCTGGTGCCGGCGGGAATTTTTTCGCTGGCGTATTTCAGTTTTAGTTTTTTATTGTTGCGCGCGCACAGCGTTGGCTTCAGCGTTAAAAAAATCGTGTTGCTGTATGCGTTGTTCAATATTGCGATCGTTGCCGTCGCACCGACGATCGGTAAGCTCGGCGATAATATCGGCAGGGCGCGCATAATTATGTTGAGCTACGCGATTTATTTGGCGGTGAGCGTTGGCTTTGCATTGGCGACTGCGCGTTGGCAGATCATCGTGCTGTTCGTTATTTATGGCGTGTTTTACGCAATCGATGAAGCGCAAAGCAAGGCGTTTATCGCCGATATCGAGTTGGAGAGACGTGCATCGGCGATTGGGCTCTACAATTTCGTGACGGGGTTGATGTACTTACCGGCATCGTTACTCGCGGGCGCTTTGTGGTTACTGCATCCAGCCAGCGCTTTTTGGATGGCAGCGGGCCTCGCCTGCGCGGCGTTGTTGGTTTTTGCGTGGTTGCGACCCGATAGGTTACTTAACTTTTAAGATGGGCGTTTTAACCCTTACGCCTAAACCACGGTAGCGGTTGATCGACGCCGGCGGAGTACGAATCGGTGAAATCGTAAAGGCTGGCGATGGCCGTTTCCGGGTCGCTGGTTTCCAGTGCGAATGCGTCGAAGCCGCAGCGGCTCAGATAATACAATTGATCGCGAATAAATTGTCCGATCGCGCGCACTTCGCCGTGGTAGGCGTAGTGTTCGCGCAGCATGCGGCCGGTAGAAAAGCCGCGGCCATCCATGAACACCGGAAAGTCGATCGCGATCACGGCAAGCTGAGCCAAATCGTTAGCCAAATCCGCCAACGGTTGCTCGCCACTTAACCATACGCCGATTTCGCCGCGCGCGAGCAATGCCTCGCGCTGTTCGAGCCAATACGCCAGAGGCACAATCAACGCGCCAGCGGGCAGGCCATCAACGGGGATTTCGCGCAATAGTTGCCAGCGGTCGTCGATTACCGCGCCATTTTTAATTAGTCGCGTCGCATTCACCGTACTGCCGGTCACCGCAGCGCTGGTCTCAGTGGGCTTTGTCATAGACGCGCTCCTTAAACAATTCGATGCCTACGCGGCGAAAAGTGGCGAGGAAAGGTTCGCCTTCGTGTCGTAGCTCGACATAGATATCTAGAATTTTTTCGATCACATCGGGTACATCGGCTTGCGAAAAGGAAGGGCCGAGAATTGCGCCGATGCTGGCGTCTTTGCCTTGATTGCCGCCGAGCGAAATTTGATAAAACTCGGCGCCTTTTTTATCGACGCCGAGAATGCCGATATGACCAACATGGTGGTGGCCACACGCGTTCATGCAACCGGAAATATTTAAATCGAGTTCGCCGAGATCGTAGACGTAGTCGAGATCGTCGAATCGCCGTTGAATCGCCTCTGCAACTGGAATCGATTTGGCGTTGGCTAACGAGCAATAATCGCCGCCGGGGCAGCAAATAATATCGGTGAGATGGCCGATATTCGGCGTGGCGACACCGATGGCGGTCGCTGCTTCCCACACCGCGAATAAATCGCTTTGGCGAATATCCGGCAAAATTAAATTTTGATAATGGCTGGCGCGTATTTCACCGAAGCCGTAGCGATCGGCTAACTCGGCGATCGCTTCCATCTGCTCGGCGGTCGCATCGCCGGGCGCGTAGCCGGTGGTTTTTAACGACAGCGTGACGATGCGGTAGCCGGGTTGCTTATGGCGCGCGGTATTGTGCTTGAGCCAGCGCGCGAACGCGGGTTGTTGCGCACTGCGTTGCTGTAGTGCAGCTTCTTCTGCGGCGGCATCGAGCAGTTGATAAGCGGGCGCTTGAAAAAACGATTGCGCGTGCGCGATCGCTTCCGGTGTCAGCGTATTCGGACCATCTTTTAAATAAACCCATTCGGCTTCGACGCGCTCGCGGAATGCAGCGGGGCCCATCGCGCGCACTAAAATTTTTACCCGCGCTTTGTATTTGTTGTCGCGACGCCCGAGTTGATTGTAAACGCGCAGAATCGCTTCGAGATACGTCAACAAATGTTGCTTGGGCAGAAACTCATTGATCACTTCGCCGATCACCGGCGTGCGACCCAAGCCACCGCCAACCAAAATTTTAAAGCCGTGTTCGCCGGTGCTATTGCGCACGATTTCGATACCGATATCGTGCACGTGCATCGCGGCGCGATCGCTTGCCGAGCCGCACACGGCAATTTTGAATTTACGCGGCAGGAATGCAAACTCTGGATGAAACGTCGACCACTGGCGAATGATTTCGCAGTACGGACGCGCATCTTCGATTTCATCGAAGGCCACGCCGGAGAAATGATCGGCGGTGGTGTTGCGAATGCAATTGCCACTGGTTTGAATCGCGTGCATTTCGACGCTGGCGAGTTGTTCGAGGATCTCCGGTGTATCCTCCAGCTCGGGCCAGTTCAGTTGGAGATTTTGGCGGGTGCTGAAGTGCCCGAAGCCTTTGTCGTAACGGCGACTGATGTCGGCGAGCTTGCGCAGTTGACGCGCGCTCAGCGTGCCGTAGGGAATTGCGATGCGCAGCATGTACGCCAAACGCTGCATATACAGGCCGTTTTGCAAGCGTAGCGGCAAAAATTGTTGCGCGGTTAATTCGCCGGCGGCGAAACGCTCGGCCTGGCCGCGAAATTGACGTGCGCGCTGATCGACGAGCAGTTGATCCTGGGGGTTGTATTGATACATCGGCAGTAAACCTTTTCGCCTTAAAATAATACGCTCGCAAGTCAAAAATAGATGTCGGCTTGCGAGCGAGGTAAATAAAAACAGGCGTGTACCTTAGCAGATTTGGCGAGTCAGCAAAACCAGCGCTTGTTTATAACGTAAGGGTAGAAAACTATAATAAATACAGTCGCGCGCCTATCCGTATTCAGAGCTATGTGTCAGTGGCTTTTCCGAACAGCACGCGATCGTTCAGAGGGTGGATCGGTAACTGTAGGGTTATCGATCTACGATACCCGTTGAGATAAATGGCGGAGCTGGGTTGTTAGGCAATAGTTTTGTCCTTAGACAATAGTTTTGTTCTTAGGCAATAGTTTTGTTGTTAGATAATGGTTTTGTTGTTACGCAATAGCTTTGTTGTTATGCAGTTATTGCTATAATATCGCGCCAATACCCCATTAACTCCCGCTTGCTTAGGTGATTTCATGTCTCAACACGACCATGCTCCGGCCTCATCGACTACGAATACGCCTGATAACGGCGATGCTAAAGCCGATGTCATTGCAACTATCGCACTGATCGCGCTGGTGGTTAGCACAGTGGTGTTTTGGCTGAAAAGTATGTGATTTACCCGCGGGCCTTTCAGTGGCCCGCTTGTTTCAACACCAGTGTTACGATCGAAAACACCGTCGCAATAAACAACAACGTAAACACCACTCCCGCAATAACGTAAACCCGCGCTTTGCCGTGCTTAAAATCGCGCTCCTGGTTTTTACGGCTTTGCACGCCGATCGCTGCCGATAAGACGCTGCGCAGTACATCTTTTACGCCGAACTCTGATTGCTCTTCCGGTGGTTGTTGCTGTTTTGGTGGCTGCTTTGAGATATTTTCACTCATTGGTTTGCTCTCATCATGGCTGGATTTTCACCAGGCCGAATTGTTTACGTTGCTGCAGCGTTTGGCACAGGCTGCTCCGCGGGCTCGTAACCTAATGCGGGCATCAGCCAGCGTTCCATTTCCGCAATGGACATACCTTTGCGTTGCGCAATGCTCTCGACTTGATCGCGCTGAATTTTACCGACCGCAAAATAGTCGGCTTCGGGGTGCGAATAATAGAAGCCGCTGACGCTCGCCGCTGGCAACATCGCAAAATGCTCGGTGAGTTCGACGCCGATTTGCTCGGCATCGAGCAGTTTGAACAGTGTGGCTTTTTCGGTGTGATCGGGGCAAGCAGGATAGCCCGGCGCGGGGCGAATGCCGCGGTAGCGCTCCTTTATCAACGCATCGTTGTCGAGATTTTCATCGCTGGCGTACGCCCAGAATTCGCGCCGTACGCGCAGGTGCATATGCTCGGCGAGCGATTCGGCCAAGCGATCGGCGAGCGCGCGCACCATGATGCTGCTGTAATCATCGTTGGCGGCGATAAATTGTTTCGATAATTCATCGGCGCCGAGCCCGGTGGTGACGACGAAGCCGCCGATGTAATCGGCCACGCCGCTATCTTTCGGCGCGATAAAATCGGCGAGACTTTGATTCGGCTTACCATTCGGTTTTTCGATCTGTTGCCGTAACTGATGCAGCGTGGCTAATGTCTGCGTACGCTCATTGTTAGAGTACACCTCGATATCGTCGCCACCGACGCGAGCAGCCGGCCAAAAACCAATCGCTGCACTAGCGCGAATTAGTTTTTCATCAACTAGACGTTTGAGCATTGCCTGTGCATCGGCAAATAAATTGCGCGCGGCTTCGCCGACTTTTTCATCGTCGAGAATGTCCGGGTATTTGCCGGCCAATTCCCAGCTGATAAAAAACGGTGTCCAATCGATCGTTGCGACCAGTTTTTCCAGCGGATAATTTTCGAACACTTTAACGCCGGTAAATTGTGGTTTCGGCGGCGTGTAATTGCTCCAATCGAGTTGCGGTGCGCGCGCAATCGCTTCGACATAGCTGATCGGTTTCGATTTCGGTTGACGATTCGCGTTGCGCACGCGTAACGCTTCGTATTCGCTGCGACAAGCTGCGATAAAGTTGTCTTTCAATTCGTCGCTGAGCAAATTGCTCGCCACTGAAACGCTGCGTGATGCATCGGGCACGTACACCACTGCATCGTTTTTATATTGTGGTTCGATTTTTACCGCGGTGTGCGCTTTCGATGTAGTGGCGCCGCCGATCATCAACGGCAAATGGAAATCGAGACGCTGCATTTCGCGCGCGACATGCACCATCTCGTCGAGCGATGGCGTGATCAAGCCGCTTAGGCCGATGATGTCGACATTTTTTTCTTTGGCGACGCGCAAAATTTCTTCGCACGACACCATCACGCCGAGATCGATGACTTCATAGTTGTTGCATTGCAATACCACGCCGACGATATTTTTGCCAATGTCGTGCACATCGCCTTTGACAGTGGCCATTAAAATTCGGCCGTTGGCTTTTGCACCGACTTCTTTCGCGGCTTCGATATAAGGCGTTAGGTGGGCGACTGCCTGTTTCATCACGCGCGCACTTTTAACCACTTGCGGCAGAAACATTTTTCCTTGGCCGAATAAATCGCCGACCACATTCATGCCGTCCATCAGCGGACCTTCGATGACTTGGATCGGACGCGCGAACTGTTGCCGCGCTTCTTCGGTATCTTGTTCGATAAATACCGTAATACCTTTCACCAACGCGTGTTCGATGCGCTTGGCCACCGGCCAACTGCGCCACACCAAATCCTCTTCGGGTTTCTTGCCGCCTTCTTTCGCGTATTTATCGGCGATCTCTAACAGACGTTCGGTGCCGTCGGCGCGCCGATTTAAAATAACGTCTTCGACGCGCTCGCGCAGTTCGGCAGGGATGTCTTCGTAAATCGCCAATTGACCGGCGTTGACGATGCCCATGCTGAGCCCGGCGCGAATTGCGTGATATAGAAACACCGCGTGAATCGCTTCGCGCATTGGATTATTGCCGCGAAACGAGAACGAGACATTACTGATGCCGCCGGAAATTTTTGCGTACGGCAATTCGCGGCGAATAAATTTGCACGAATTGATGAAATCGACCGCATAGTTATTGTGTTCGTCGATGCCGGTGGCGACCGCAAACACGTTTGGATCGAAAATAATATCCTCGGGCGGAAAGCCGACTACGTTGACCAGTAAATCGTACGAGCGTTTACAAATCGCATTTTTGCGTGCTTCGGTATCGGCCTGACCTTTTTCATCGAATGCCATAACGATAACCGCGGCACCGTAGCGGCGGCACAATTTCGCACGCTGAATAAATTCAGCTTCGCCTTCTTTCATGCTGATCGAATTGACGATACATTTGCCTTGCACGCATTTCAAGCCGGCTTCGATCACATCCCATTTGGATGAATCGATCATGATCGGCACGCGCGAAATATCCGGTTCGCCAGCGATTAGATTCAGGAAGGTCACCATCGCCTTCTGCGAATCCAACATGCCTTCGTCCATGTTGATATCGATAATCTGCGCGCCGCTCTCGACTTGTTGCAGCGCTACCGTTAGCGCTGCGGTGTAATTTTCATCGCGAATCAATTGCGCAAATTTTGCCGAGCCGGTGATATTGGTGCGCTCGCCGACGTTGACGAATAGCGAGCTGTCGTCGATAACAAATGGTTCCAGACCACTGAGATGACAGGCTTTCTTCAGCTCTGGAATTTTGCGCGGCGGCATCGCGGCAATCGCGTTGGCGACCGCGCGAATATGCGCAGGTGTGGTGCCGCAACAGCCGCCGAGAATATTGACCATGCCGCTCTGCGCGAACTCGGCAACGATTTCCGCCATCTCAGCAGCGGATTCGTCGTATTCGCCGAACTCATTCGGCAAGCCGGCGTTCGGATGCGCGCTGACCAGCGTATCGGCGCATTGCGATAACGCATACACATACGGCCGTAATTCTTTAGCGCCGAGCGCGCAATTAAGGCCGATGCTAAGCGGCTTCGCGTGTGCGACCGAATACCAAAATGCTTCAGTGGTTTGTCCCGATAATGTGCGGCCAGAGGCATCGGTAATCGTGCCGGAAATCATAATCGGCAGCTCGTAGCCGATGTCGTCGAAATAACTGTGCACGGCGAAAATTGCCGCTTTCGCGTTCAACGTGTCGAACACCGTTTCGATCATGATGATATCGGCGCCGCCATCGATTAAACCTTTGGTGGCTTCGCGATAATTCTCGACCAATAAATCGAAGGTGACATTGCGAAAACCTGGATCGTTGACGTCCGGCGAAATTGTTGCGGTGCGACTGGTCGGGCCGAGCACGCCCGCTACGAAGCGCGGACGATCAGGCGTTTTCGCGGTCATCGCATCGGCGACGGTGCGGGCGAGCCGCGCACCGGTGACGTTCAATTCGTAGACTAGTTCCTCCATGCCGTAATCGGCCTGCGAAACTCGCGTCGAGTTAAACGTATTGGTCTCAAGAATATCGGAACCGGCTTCCAGGTAGGCGGTATGGATCGCGCTGATAATTTGCGGCTGCGTCAATACCAGCAGATCGTTGTTGCCCTTGATGTCGCGGTGATAATCGGCAAAGCGGGTGCCGCGATAATCGGCCTCTTGCAGCCCGTAAGTCTGGATCATCGTACCCATCGCGCCATCGAGCAGCAGAATGCGTTGCTGCAAGGCTTGCTTGAGGAGGGCGGTACGATGCTCGCGGTCGGTGCTCATAAATGCTCCAGTAGGGTTTGGCGGAAAATCTTTTCCAGTGGTGCAGTATAAGAGGGATTCAAACCTATATCAAAAGTTGTTGATATAGGTTTGCTGGCATTTTTTTGGATTCGCCGTGCTCACCCGAAATACCCGACTGTAGAAGTAGGGCATAGCTTTATGGTAGATTGGCGATTCTACAGTAACGGCCACCGTGTAACTTGGTGGTTTCCCACTGAAGCCCTATCAGTTTTTGTCGACACACGTTTTGAACAAATGTTTTGCGGGTACATGCATCTTATGAATGAGCTTACGATCGATAGCAGCGCGGCTTTAAAGCTGACAATCACCGAGGATGCCCGCGAATACCTCGCCGAGTTGTTAACGAAGCAGGAGGAGGGTGTGCTCGGTGTGCGCATGTTTATCAATCAGCCTGGCACACCAAAAGCTGAAACCTGCATTGCGTATTGCCGCGCCGACGACAACAAGCCCGACGATTTGGTGCTGAATTATCCGGAGTTCACCGCGTATTTCGAACGCCGCAGCCTGCCGTTTTTGGAGGATGCGTTAGTCGATTACGCAAAAGATCGCATGGGCGGGCAGCTCACGATCAAAGCGCCAAACGCTAAATTACCGCAGGTCGGCGACGATAGTCCGTTGGAGGATCGCGTCAACTATCTGCTGTATAACGAAGTGAATCCATCGCTGGCGGCACACGGCGGCGAAGTCAGCCTGGTTGAAATCACCAGCGAAGATTTCGCAATTTTAAAATTCGGCGGTGGTTGCCAAGGCTGCGGTATGGTCGATGTGACACTGAAGCAAGGCGTAGAAAAAACCCTGCTCGAACAAATTCCGCAATTAAAAGGCGTGCGCGATGTGACTGATCACAGCGATCGCACGCAGGCGTATATGTAATGCCGGATGACGCTGATCAGCACCATTCTTGGGTTGCACTGCTGTTAAATTGTATTCACCAATAGAACGAGGCGGAGGCCTTTATTTCTGAGGCCACATGCTTTTCGTAGGTTAGGCGCCAGTCCCAATCGTGATGGTTCCCAAAGCGGTTTTCCCAATGGATAATCGGATCAACGGCTCGATTGCCATTCATGTAGGCGCGTTCGCCGACTGCAAATCGGGTGCGCCAGCCGGGCAGAATGTCCCATGCTAAGCCGATGCGTGCCGTCGCTGCGAGAGTGCCGCTTTCTAAGGCGCTGCTTTGTGCTCGTCCTTCTAACATCCCGTACGCTACCGCGCTCGAAGTGATACGTGCGGCCCTTCCGGCTCCACTTTCAATGTTGAATACGGTGCAACTATCGCAACTTAAATCCTGCTGCTCGAAGCCAAATTTTATTTTCCAAGCGTTGCCGCCATCGCCAGGTAAGTTTGTTCGAGATAAATTTAACGTTTCGATTTCAACTAAATCTAAGCTTTTAAAGCGCATACGATTATTTTCAAATACGGTACGGAGATCGAACATTGAAAGCGACGAATTTGGAGCCCTACCGGCATCGAGTGCTAAAAAGTCGTAATACGCAGGTCTGATGCGCAGCTCAATACCACCGCCTAAGTTACTATTTTCGAAGGTGCTGGCTTGCAACAGCATCGGCGGCTGCCCCTCGTGCGGAGCGGGTGGGTTGTCTGTCGGCCAGATTGAATTGCCACTGGGTAGTCGTAGCCGTTCGATTAACAGGGCTTGCTTAACGCTTCGATATTTTTCGGGCTGATGCTCATCGGCGCTACGAAATTGATAGTAGTCAATCAGTGTTTCGATCGTTCGAACCTGCTGAGGCTCAGATAATTGAAGATATTGCTCGGCGTTGAATTGCTGCGGCGTATTTACCAATAATCTGAGCACATGCTGTTCAGCTGGTGAGAGCGCAAAATATTTATCGTAAAAGCGGTTTTGTCGCGACGGAATGCGTCCTACTTTAGCGACTAATGGCACCCCGTCTCTATCAATTAAGACCAATTTATTAAATACGGTCGATGGAATTGCCCACGGTGTGTCGGCTAGTAGAGGCTGCTCGATTACTAGGCTCAATAGCTCGGCAATTGCGGTTGCGCAGTTTTCGCTAAAAAAAAGGTAGTTAAATTTAACCCTCAATAACTCCCAGCCATGTGCGACGACCGCATCCGTTTCTGCTTTGCTAAGTGCTAATTGATACTCCCATAAATCGCGTAAATCGACTTCGGCGTAGCTGTGATTGTGGCGATAAAATTTTTCGTGAGAAAAGCCTGCGTCGTATCCGCCGAGCAAGCCCTTATAAATATAAACAACTCCACTTTCCTGGGGAGGTACTAACGCACCATAGCTCATGCTCGGATCGAGTAGCTCATTCGCAGCTATTGCATCGGGCGTATTAAATTTTAGTAGCAAGTGTCCGTATAGCGATGCGGGATTACTTAGATAACCGGTTGCGAATATCACGCTAATCGAATTGACGCGTCCATTGACTGACCACGCTTGATATTTCTCGCATTTCACATCGGGTGGTGTTAGCTCGCCCCAATCTAGCGATTTGCGTAACCATTGGTAGCGCGCGACAAATCGACATTGCGGATGTTGATTTAAATCTTCACCGGGTGCTTGAAAAAATGCCGCTAGCGTCGCGGATAATTCGGCAGATGGGTTTTTAGAGCCCTCTGGAGAGAGGAAAAATTCTGGAGAGATAACGCTACTTTTGACGCCTTGGTTGTTGTGGGTCTGACGGTAGTGCAATAGTGCGCGCCAATAGCGATTCTCAGATAAATGTAGTTTATCGGCTTGCTGAATCAGGCCTGAGATGTTTGGCGTTGCATCGAACTCACGATCGGGATGCGTTGGCTGCGCCAACCCGCTTGAGACGAAAGTAATAGTAATTAGTGCAGAAAAAGCGGCAAATAAACTACGGCGCATATATGAAGTGCTTGAGGGTGTGGGGAAATAAAAGAGCCTGGTATAAAATACCAGGCTCTTTTTAAGCGGCGCTTAAACTGTTACGACGCTTGGCATTGATTTGCATATTGACCGGAAACTTTTTTATCCAGCAGCAAATAGTATTCCTGAGCTTTTTCGGTGTTGCTCTTCTGTACATAGGACGCGGTATTTACCGATTTACTGAAATCGGTGCGCATCGAGGCCAGAATATCTTTTTGAGCAGAGCTGTCACAACCCAGAATGTTCAGCATGGCCGTAACGTGCGAGCCGCTACCGCTGGCTGTTTCTTCTTCAATGTTAACGTACGTTTCATTGATAAAAAGTGCCGCGACGACTCTTTTTCCTTCACAAGTATTTTTTGATGAAACAGCAGATGTCGTAGCAGTGATGCCAGCATCCCAGATAACGTTAGAAATTACGGCGGCCCACTTGGTTTCGTCGAATATCATCGCGCCGATACCGCAATCGGTAAATAGATTGAGGCCGTCGTCTTTGGAGGCTCTTTCAAGCTTTGGCTTTGCATCTTGAGCCGGTGCGTCGGCATATACTTGGAACGGGGTCGCTAAACAAAATACGGCAGCTGCAAAAATAGACCTTTTCAACATGAGGACATTCCCTTTTTGATTTATGTGGACTTAATCTTTTGCGTATAAGTAGTACGGCTTTAACGATAATCAATTTATTTCTATATGGCAAGTAATTATATTGGGCGCATAGTGGGTGTGTTAAGCATTCATAAGATACTGGTCGCATGATTTGATGACTTTCTGCCATAGTTCGGGATTAGAGCTGTGAATGAGCTGTTTTAACTTGGGGGCCGAGCTACTACTCTATCGCGGAGTTATCGCTGATCAGGTGCCATCCGTGGCGACAGTGTTAGCCGGCGCCGATTCGCTGTAGCAACTCTTGATAAAGCGGATTAGCGCCGGGCGATGCGAACATCGGTTGCTCGCCGGCCTGCCGTCGCAATGAATCGATCAGTGTTAGCAATGCAGCGCCGCGAAACAGCGCAAACGTTTCGTACCAATAAAGATCCTGCAATTGACGGCCAGTTTTCTGCTGGTAGCGATCGAGCAATTGGTGGCGATCGGGAAAACCGGGCACTTTCTTGCGCGTCAATTTGATAGTCATGTCCTCTTGCGCAAAAAACCACGCGAGATCGTGCTCTGCCGGACCGATCGTGCTCATATCCCAATCCAGCACCGCTTTGGGCGCGTAATCATCGCCATAGATGACGTTGCCGTAGCGCACATCGCCCCATAGCAGCACTGGTGCTGGATCGATGCGCGGTTTATTGGCTACACACCACGCGAGCGAATCGGACAGCACTTGATCCGGCGCGCTGGCGGATGACCACATCAAATAATTCGACCAATAATCGAGATCGGCGGCGTTATCGCGCGCCGGAATGTCTTTCGCACACGCCGAGGTAATATCCGCGCTGTGAACGGTGGCGACGATATCGATGAAATGCTCACTGATGAGCCGCTGTGCAGCGCTGTCGAGTTGCATCAGCCAAGGATCGAATGCCGCAGCGCCGCCAATGACGTGACCCTCAATTTTCGGCATTACCATAAACGGTGTGCCGAGCCACTGCGGATCGGTTTCGGTGGTGAACGGCTGCGCCAATACCACACCGGTGGTGGCGGCGAGTCGCAGCGATGCATCCTGCGCGATTAAGCTGTAATTGCTGTGGATACCGCTGCTCGATTCGGGTGCCATGCGTATCACCCAGGATGATGACTTTACGTCGGTGTTTTCTTGCCACGTAACATCGATCATGGCGATTTCGCTAGCAAAACCGCCCGTTGGAAATACCGGTTCGCTAATAAGAATATCGCTAACGCCGCGCGTATGTGTTAGCCAGCGTGCGAATCCGGTTTTCAATAATTCGGTGTCGAGATGTTTGGTCGGCATCAGAATCTCCTAATGGATTTTAATGAATTACGGATCGATACCGTTGGCGGTCAAGCCGATATCGGGATGCGCACCTTTGATCAACGTTTGTAAATCGCCATAGCCGACGCCGCCGCTCTCATCTTCAACGCGCACCAGCGCCATGCGGTGATGTCTTACATTGGGTAATGCTGATTCGTCGGTGCAATCGGCGATGTAATCGCCGTCGCAATGTGATTTACCGCGCCACTCGCCGTGGTAATGGCCGCCGTAGCTGCCATACAAAGCAGTGGCGAGATGGAAGCCGGTGTTCGATACCGGCGTGAAGCGATAGGTGTGCTCGACGCCTTGGGCATCGACCGCGCTAAATGTGCCGCCGAGAATGCGGCGAGTGCGATCGTCGAAACGCAGATTTGGTTTGCCGCTGACAAATAATGTGCGCTTACCGTTGGCATGCTCGATGCCACCCTGGAATGAATGATGCGCGAAGCCGGGCCCGGAGTAATTTTGATAATAAAAATGCAGCCCGTAATGAGAGCCGTCCGGGCGCTGACAGTAGACGGGAAACCACAACGCGTAGAGTGCAATGCCTGCCGGCGTTTTTGCCGGAGCGAGTTCTTTCTCCGGCGGACCTACACTGTAGCGCACACCCCACGAGCGATCGCGTGTGGCCACCCAGTCGGAGCTGAATTCTTTTTTTACGCTATCGATCGAATACCAGCCGGTTGCAGAGCCTGTTTGATGAAAGCGCAGCAGATCGGCATTAACGCGATAACCGTCGCGGCTGAGATGTATTTCGCGCTCTTCGGGAAACGGTGGAATTTCGGATTCGGCGATCCACTCGAACGCGATCGGCTGCGCATCGTTTTCCGCGAGCGAAAACCGAATCACGCGTTTTGGTTTCATCTCCAGAATTTCATAGCGCAGCGGGCCGATTTGCGTAGTCTCCGAATCGGCGCCTAGCTCGCGGCTAGCGCGCACCGTCCATTGTTCTTTGCCGCGCGAAATACCGGCCCAGCCATCCATCACATTGCGATTGATGTATTTGCCGAGACCGAAGGCTAATTGCACCGAGCCATCTTTTGCCGCAGACATCGCGCAGACTTTCTCAGTCCACGATTTCTCCGATTGACTGACGCGACCAAAAGTATCTGCCGTTTGATGGATCAGTAATTCATCGGAGGGCAGCAGGATGCCTTGATTGTTGTACATGTGCTCGCCTTATATTGCCCGAAATAAATCAGTGTAATTTGAAAGCGATCCAGCTTGCAAAATAACTTCAGGACGTTGCAGTAATTTAATGCTGGACTGTAGAAAGCGAGAGTGATCGCGGTTCGCGGCAACAGCACAACCCCGCGCTTCGCAATGATTTGTCCTATCGCTTCGATATGTTGTTTAATGCCGCAGCTAGTTTAATGCCGCAGCTAGTTTAAAGACGCAACTATTATGGATCGTACAATTTACTGCTGAAAGATAGGAATCACATGCAGGAATCGGAATTAATTTTACTAGCGTTCTCGCAATTGCTATACGCCGCCGCGGTGATGTTGGCGATGTGGGTGATCGATCGCGGCAAGCGCGAACTGGTGCCGTATCTCGCCGCGCTGATCATCGTCAGCCTGCTCGGCTTTACCGCAGCGGGTTATGTCGAGCTGCCGACAGCGATCGCAGCGATGATTTGCTACACGCTGATTGCGACGGTATATCTCGCATTGCCCGAATACTGGCGGCGCCAAGTGCGTTACGGCGCTATGGCGCTGGGGTTGTTGGCGGGTTTTCACGAGGTGCCGGGCATCGGCAGCGTGCCGCTGTATTCGAAGTGGTGGCAGTACGGCAGCAAATTACTCGCGTTTAATTTTTCGATCGATAAAGCGTATGCGGGTTTGTTGTTGGCATTGATCGCGGCGCAATTTCATCCGCAAAAACAAAGCTGGCGCGCGCTGTGGATCTTGCCGGTCGGTCTCGGCGCGTTGTTATTGCTCGTGCGCCTGCTGGGCTTTCCGCTGCACCCGACCGTGCCGCAGTACGCAGCGGCGTTTGTGTTCGTCAATTTGATGGAAACTTGTTTCGCCGAGGAATTATTTTTTCGCGGTGCGCTGCAACGCGAGTTAATGCTGTATCTGGCGCCGTGGCCGGCAATTATTATCACTGCGCTACTATTCGGTTTAGTGCATCTTTCGCGCGGTTGGGAGTTTGCCGGATTGGCCGTATTGAGTGGTGTATTGCACGGCACAATTTATCGGCGCACCGGTATGCTCTCGCTGAGCGTGCTCAGTCACTTTCTGGTCAATGTCGCGTGGATTATGTTATTTCCAACGGTCGGCCATTTTTAAATTGATTTATGTTCTACGCCGGTTCGATTCGTTTTCAAGACGACTTTGATAACGGCTACAAAATTCGAGCAAATTACTCGGATGTAGCGGACGGCTGAAAAAATAGCCTTGGCCATAGTCACAACCGGCTTCGCGCAAAAATTTACATTGCGCTTCGGTTTCGATGCCTTCGGCGACCACTTTGTAACGCAGTTTATGCGCCATCGCGATCACCGCAGCGGTGATCTCCATATCGTCGGTGTCGTCGGGAATATCCATCACGAACGAGCGATCGACTTTAATGATGTTGACCGGCAGTCGTTTTAAATAACTCAACGACGAATAACCGGTGCCGAAATCATCGATCGACAAGCCGATGCCGAGCGCTTTGATATTCTGCATCGTCGCGAGCGTGGTCTCCAGATTTTCCATGATCATCGTTTCGGTCAGTTCGAGTTCGAGCTGTGCCGGGCGCAGGCCGAATTCGATTAGCGTTTCGCCGATATGGCGTACCAGCTGCGTATCCTCGAACTGCTTTAGCGACAAATTGACGGCCATCACCGCGCGATTGCTGACCAGCTTGGCATCGCATAACGCGCGCATCTGCTGGCACGCGGCGCGCAAAATCCAACGGCCCAACGGAATAATTAATCCGGTTTCTTCGGCGACTGGAATAAATTCGAGCGGACTGACGATACCGCGCTCAGCGTGTTGCCAGCGCACTAAGGCTTCGAAACCGATCAATTGGCCGGTGTTCAAATCGATCTGCGGTTGATAGTGCAACAGAAATGCCTGCTGCTCGATCGCCTGTCGCAACTGTTGCACTAAGTGCAGATGCGCGATCAACACCGTGTTCATTTCTGCGGTGAAAAACGTGAAATTATTGCGTCCTTGATCTTTCGCGCGATACAGCGCCATATCAGCATTTTTGATCAGCACTTCGGCCTCGGTGGTGTCCTCTGGCGACACCGAGATGCCCATGCTGACGCTGACATTCACTTCCTCGCTATCGAGCAATGTCGGCTTGCTGAGGCCGAGTAGAATTTTTTCGGCGATTGTCGATACCGTCAACATATCGGGAATGTTAGGCAGAATCACCGCAAATTCATCGCCGCCGAGTCGCGCTACGGTGTCGGTAAAACGCACGCATTGTTTCAAGCGCTCCGCGATCACGATCAGTAAGGTATCACCCGAATCGTGGCCCATCGAATCGTTGACGTTTTTAAAATGATCGACGTCGATCAAAATTAGCGCGACGCTATGATGGGTGCGTTGCGTGTTGCTGAGCATGTGTTCCAAACGATTGCGAAATAAACGGCGGTTGGCGAGCCCGGTTAGGATGTCGTAAAACGCCATCTGTTCGAGTTGATCGTGCGCTTGTTTCAGTTCGGAGATATCCGATACCGTGCCGAGAAAACCGATTTGTTGGTGATTGGCATCGCGCAGCGGTGCAATGTCGCCGGCGATCCATTTGATCGAGCCATTGGCGCGCAATAGGCTGCAATCGATCGCAATTTGCGGACTGGCTTTTTGGATCAACGCATTGAATTGTTCGCTGACATGGCGCTTATCGTCGGGATGAACGACCTTCAGCCAACCGTGATTGAGCAATTGCTCGATGCTGAGGCCGGTGATGTTGGCCAGTTCTGCGTTGGCGTAAGTGCATTGACCGCGACTATCGAGTTGAAAAATACCAACCTTCGACGACTCGCTGATCAACCGAAATTTTTCTTCGCTCTCGCGCAGCCGCAGATCTTCGTGCTCGATCAACGCCAGCATGCGATTGAATGAATCGACCACCTGACCGACTTCATCGTCGCTGAATTTATCGGCGCGAATCGAGTAATTATCGTACTCCGTCACCAGCGTGGCAGCTTTGCCCAGCATCAGTAGTGGGTGCAATAGATGTCGCGATAACAGCATGCCAATCAGCCCCGCGACGCCGACTGCAAATAACACCACTGGGATCATCGCCAATAGCTTGTGTTGCAGCAGCGTATTAAAAGTCGCGAGCGATACGCGCAAATACAGCATGCCAACGGCGCTGTTATCGACCAAGATCGGCTGCCATACCTCCAGGTAACGATTGGTGAATTGTATGTGTTGCGCGGCGGTGACGATTGCGGTGGTGGGGCAGCTTTGCTCGGTATCGGACTGAAAGTGCGCAAATAAGATCGGTGCCGAAAGTGGTTCGGTGCTTTCATTGGTGCCGCTGCGATAGACGCAACCGAGCAGGGCACTTTTGCGATATTGCAGCGTGTTCAAATTATTTTGCGCCAGTGCGCTATCGCCAAACACGATCGCCGCACCGCTGCGATCGGCGATGATTTTTGACATCGCGCCTAATTCTTCGCTCAACACAGCGCGCAGACTGTACTGATCGTACGCAGCGATGGCGGTTATCGCCGCCAATAAGCCGATAAGACTGGTCGCCAGCGAGAGTAATACGAGCTTGCTGCTGATCGATAAATTAAGCCGCTTCAAAGACGCTCTCCGATAGCTTCATTGATCATTGTAGTTTATGCGCTATTTCGAGCAGATTGGCACTGATATTAAAGCCTATTCGATAAATTTGCTGAGGTTGTAAAGGTAGGCGGCCTTGATTCGATACTCGCGATCGGGTTCGGCGGCGAATGCCGATGTCGGCAATAGCATGCTTGCAATCAACACCACCAACATCACTGGGGTGTTATCGATGACGAGTTGCAACGCTGCACAACCGATCTACCCGTTTTGTTATGGGGGCATCGATCGCTATAATCCGAACCATGAGCATGAGTCCTTGTTGCAAATAATAACTGTTGCAAATAATAACTGTCGCAGATAGCTGATGTAGACAACCGTTAAAGATAGCGGTTAAAAGATACCCTTGTTGCATGCGATCTATTATGGTCCGATCGCAATGGACTTTGCCAGTATCGGCAAGTGTCGGTGCGGCTTCGCCGCGCGCTGGGCTCTTGCTGGCGTTGAGTAAAAGCGACACACTTGCGGATGCGATGGGAATGTCGGTCTGCGCTAAGAGTGTCGATCCGCGAACGGTGGTAGGGAGAACGATAATATGTTGCGCAACCAGCAAATGCAGGAGCACTGGCTGGACAAAGTGTGGATGGTTTTGTTCGGCGATAGCGGCGTGCTGGTAACGCCCGGACAAATCCGCCGCGAAGGTCTGGATCGTGTGCGCGTGCGCGCTGCCGAAGTGGCCGCGATTGCCACCGCCGAGCGCGAGCTGGCCGAGTTGCGCAGCGGCCGCAAAGTGATGGGGCATAGTGGTCATTTGGTTGATGCGGTCGCTGTCGGCGACGTACCGATGTACAGTTTTATCGAGCGCGCGCCCACCGATCAAGATGCCATTTTTGCGCGCTTTGCAAATCCCGAACATCTGCTCGATTCAGTGGTCAGCGAAGCCTCGCATCGCGATCTCGGACGCTCGCTGCATATTCGTCGCATCGCATTGCTTGCGGAAGAGGAGGTGCTCGCCGGTTTCGCGCTCGGTGGGTTGGCAACCGCCGAACTCAGCACGCATTGGCTGCAGCGCTGGCGCCAACTGGCGCAGGATGTATCGAGCCTCGAGCTGCAACGCTTATGGGCGCGCTTACTGGTGCGCGAAGTCGCGATGCCGGGCCGCTATAGTCTGGCGACTTTAGATACGCTCGGCACCATCGGCGAACACGAAATTCACGGCATTATTTTGCTATCGCGTTACGTATTCGGCGAATTTATTTTCGATGCGCGTGGCCGCTACTTTCAACCCGATTTGCATGGTGTTTGGTTAAGCAATGCAGCATTGATGGGCCTACTACATCCGATCGATGCACAACGCAATTTAACGCTGCGCGCGCAAGACGATGATCAACAACCGCTACTATTGATCAACCACAATCGCGCCATGCAATTATCCGAACTCGGCAGCGAAGGCGTGCAACTGCCGGTACTACGACTCACCGCGATCGGCAAACAATTATTTCAAATCTGCGGCGGCGATGCCGATATGGCGTATCTATTCGATCTCGCCGCGTATCTCGCTGAACGCAATGTCAAAGTTGCACTCGGCGAATGGCAACCGCTGCGCAGACACTTCGAGAAAAAATTCGATTATTCGTAATTGATCATCTCTCTACCATCTAGACCCGGCGGGCCTAAAGGGAGAGGGGAGGGGCGGTGTAATGCCCAATCGATTAAAGCAAACTTTATTTTACAGCAAGATACAAGGTCTTGAGATGTGCGCTAACAGCGCCGGTGATCGATCGCTGATCAGCGCGCCGATTTCTTTTCAATCCGCAAATACAATTGCTGCCCAGGTTTCCGCCCTGTGTTGATCGTGCCGGGCGGTGGCGCACTCGGTTGCGGTAGCAATGGAATCCACGCGCCGATTTCGCCGACCAGCGTGTTGCCGAATACGCGCCGATCTTGATTTTCCTGTTTGCTGTAACTCACCAAAATTTGCGCGCTGCGATTATTTAACAGTTGAATTTGCAGCAGCAATGAGCTGATTTTTTGCGGTACATTATCGATGGCAATAAGCCAACCATTGGCGACCGGCTGCTGCGCAATTTTTTGATAATCGATCGTCACGAATGCACTTTCAACGGTATCGACCGTATAGCCATCGTCGCCGCTCGAATAAACGATGGTGCCGTTTTGTTCGCTGCTTGGTGGCAGCCGTTCGCGCAATGTCAAATGTAATGGAGTAGGGGCGCGATCGATTTTAGTGAGCAGCGTACTGATTTCATCAAGCTGCGTTGGCGTACCCACGACTACCAGTTTTCCTTGAAACAGATCGGCGCGTACCTTGTCGCCGAACGTGCTGCGCAAAAGTTGTAGTACGCTCTCAGTGTTTGGATTGGTTAGCTCGAATACGCGCGTCTCGGCCAGCGCTGCGATAGCGGTGGCACACAGCCCGATGACGAGCACTGTACGCAGCGCTATTTTCATGCATGACTTGGTTGCGAGCAGCGTTTTCATAAGCAGCAACATCCTATTTCGGCGCAAAATTACCCGTACTTTAAAATTACCAGTCTTCATAAGTGCAAAAGGCGCAGCTCGGGATCGTCGATACTGCGTTGCCATAACTCGTCGAACTGCGCGCTGTAGTCTTCGGCGGCCGGTCGATTGTTGTAATCGCTCCAGGCCTTTTCCGGCGCTTGTAACGAGTAACACAATACACCGCGTTGATCGGCGACGAGAAAATTTTCTTTGATATCGATGGCGTCGCAATCGGCACGTCGCAATTGAATCGTGCTGCTGAGACGACGCTGCAGTTCGAGCAGGCGGTGTCCGCGTTGTACGATCGGGCGCACGTCGACGACTAAAATACGGATTTCACTATAGCGGCTGTGGCGCGCCAGTTGCGTTAACGCGTCGGCAAATTCGCTCGAATCAAATAATTCGTGGTCGAGGTCATTCGAGAGTAAACGCAATTGACGTCGGCATTGTTGCGCTAGATCGAGCGCGGTGGCGCGTCGCTCGGCGCCAAAGCGACCGCTGTCGCTGCCCAGCAAACGCTGTTCGCGCAACACTAAACGCATCGTGCGATGCGGAATGCCGGCATCGCTAAACTCCGGGCCTTCGGCGTTAAAACCGTGACGTTGATAAAATTCCAACGCGTGTGTTTGCGCGTGTAAATACACTTCGCGCAATTGGTTTTTTTGTGCCTGTGCGAGTGCGGCTTGCAGCAGTGCCGCGCCGACTCCGCGTCGTCGTCCGCGCTGCAACACGGCCATGCGGCCGAGATGGCCGTTGCGCAATAGTCGCACGGTACCGATCGGTTGCCCTTCAACGAGCGCCAGCCAATGTTCGGCCGTGTCATCTTCGCCATCCCATTCGAGCGACTCGGGTACGGACTGCTCCTCGATAAATACGAGACGGCGAATTTCCGCTAGGATTTTTTCATCGCGCGACCACTGCGCAGATCGTATTTCAATCGTCATCCTCGAACACCAAGCTGCCTTGATTGTAGAGCGCCAGCAACAAGTTTAGCGCTGGTTCCGATTTCAACATGTCGGCATTAATTTGTAGGCCAGTGTACGCATTGCCGGCACAAATTTGTTCGGCCAACGCGGCCGTGTGTGTAGCGCATGGAAAGACTTCGCCATCGGCAAATAATAATAAATCCGCGCTGCGGCGAATAAATGCAAAGCGGCTCGCCGGATGTTGCAGCAACGGCGTGCCAGCGCGCAATGATTTTTGTAATTGCGCTGCGGTCAGCAGTGTTTCGGGTTGTTGTTCGAGTTCGGGATATTTGCGCGCGGTGCTGAATTTGCCGAACCAGTGTTGGAACGCAGCGCTATCGTGCAGATTTTCGGTGGCGAGTCGCTGTAATTCTACCAACGCTTGCGCGCTGATTTCGCCGGGATTATCGGCGATGGTCAAATTTGCATCGCTGTAGCGGTCGTCATCGTTGAGTTGCGCAATAACGTGATCGCTCCAATGCCCAAGCAACTCGCTGTGGCTCGGTGCGCGCAGGCCGATCGAGTAGGTCATGCAGTCGGTGCCGATCGCGATACCGTTGTGCGCATAGCGTGGCGGTAGATACAGAATGTCGCCCGGCTCCAATACCCATTCGTGCTGCGGTTCAAAGTGTGCGAGCAAACGCAGTTCATCGTGCGGCAATAATTCGGTGTGCTGATCGCAGCGCGCACCGACTTGCCAGCGACGCTGACCGAGGCCTTGAATTAAAAAAACATCGTATTGATCGAAGTGCGGCCCGACGCCGCCGCGATCAGCCGCATAGCTGACCATCACATCGTCGATGCGCCAGTTCGGAATAAAACGAAACGGTTCGAGTAGCTCGGCGACTTCGGGCACGTAGTGATCGACCGCCTGTACCAATAAAGTCCAATCCTGTTCCGATAATTTACTGAAGCGTGCCTCCGGAATCGGTCCGTGTTCCAAATTCCATTGCTGAGGTTTTTGCGCGGTAAATTTTTGCAGCACGATACGCGATTCGATTTCATCTTCGCACGCGAGCCCGGCCAACTCATTGGCATCGAGCGGGTTGTGCCAGTCGCGCCACGGATTTTTAATCAGCAGCGGTTTTTGCTGCCAGTAATCGCGTAGAAATTGTGCTCGATCGAATTTATCCGGATTGAAGTCGAATGTTGGCAGCTCGGTTGGCATCGTGTTAAATCGAACGCGCTTGTTCGATCGCGTTTCCTATGTAGGTGGCTGGCGTCAGCGCTAACAGCGTTGCTTTGGCATCGTCCGGAATCGCGAGACTTTCGACGAACTGTTGAATGGTCGCGCGATCGATGGTGTGACCGCGGGTCAATGCTTTTAATTTTTCGTAGGGCTCGGGCACGCCGTAGCGGCGCATCACTGTTTGAATCGGCTCGGCCAATACCTCCCAACTATTGTCGAGATCGGCGGCCAAGCGCACGCGATTAATTTCCAGTTTGCCGAGACCTTTCAGTAGCGCTTCGTAGGCGATAAAGCTGTAGCCGAAACCGACGCCCATATTGCGCAGCACGGTGGAATCGGTCAGATCGCGCTGCCAACGCGAAATCGGCAGCTTGCGCGCGAGATGTTCAAATAACGCATTGGCTAAGCCGAGATTGCCTTCCGAGTTTTCGAAGTCGATCGGATTAACTTTATGCGGCATCGTCGACGAGCCGACTTCGCCGGCGACGGTTTTTTGCGTGAAGTAGCCGAGTGCGATGTAGCCCCAGATGTCGCGATCGAGATCGATCAGAATCGTGTTGAAGCGCGCCATCGCGTCGAACAGCTCGGCGATATAATCGTGCGGCTCGATCTGCGTCGTGTATGCATTCCACGACAGCCCTAAGCTTTCGACAAATTGCTGCGCGTTGGCCTGCCAATCGACGTTTGGATAAGCCGCTTGATGTGCGTTGTAGTTGCCCACGGCGCCATTTATTTTGCCGAGCAGCGGCACCGCGGCGATTTGCTCGCGCTGCCGTCGCAGACGCGCCACGACGTTAGCGAGCTCCTTGCCCATCGTCGTCGGTGTGGCGGCTTGGCCGTGCGTGCGGGCCAGCATTGCCGCATCGGCGTGTTGGTGGCTCAGCTCAGTCAGCTTGGCAATGATGCGGTCGATCGTCGCCAGCGCCAGTTTGCGGCCTTCCAGCAGCATTAGCGCGTGGGCGAGGTTGTTGATATCTTCGGAGGTGCAGGCGAAATGAATAAATTCTGATAATTCAGTAAGTTCTGGAATACTTTTAATTGATTCTTTTAAATAGTATTCGATCGCTTTAACATCGTGATTGGTGGTTTTTTCGATGTCCTTGATCCGTTGTGCGGCGCTCTCATCGAAATCCAGCACCAATTGTTCTAGGACCGCCTGCGTGGTTGGGGTGAACGATTTAATTTCGTCGATGCCGGGATGCGCGGCCAGCTGCTGCAGCCAGCGAACTTCGACCAGCACGCGGTATTTGATCAATCCGTATTCGCTAAAGGTGGTGCGCAGGCTATCGGTTTTACTGCCGTAGCGGCCGTCGATCGGGGAGATGGCGCTGAGCGCGGATAATTTCATAGAGGCTGGTAATCCCATAAAAAAGTGCCCTTAAAAAGAGAGTGCCTGGTGCAGAGGCGGTGCTTAACGGCAGCGAACGCAATAATACCGGCTTGCGATTCATCTGAAAAATTGTTCGTGAGCTTTTGTGCGGCGCGAGTCATCAGCGCTGCAGCAGCGCATTGGTGGTGTTCAGTAATTTGTTGCGTCCTAATATGAGTTGCCAACGGTTGCCGCCGACGCGCCGCCACAGCCAGGCGGAACGAATCGCTGCCAGCAGTAACGCGCGAATGCGCTCGGCGTTATCGGTATTCTGTAATTGTTGCAGGCTGCCAGTCACTTGAATGCGGTACTTCATGTGGCTAATCGTATCTTGATAGATTGCCGCAATATTGCTGGATATCTGATTGATATCCTGACTGAAGTGCTCAAGATTTTTCTCGGTGTGCTGGAGCCGGCTGCGAATCGTGCTTTGCATTTTAGAATCGGCGGCGAGCGCTTTTTGCAGATGCAGAATACCGAGGCCATAGCGAATGCAGCTGCGGTATTCATCGCGCCGCTGCCCGGCCAATAAATCCCGCAGCACGCGCAAGCCGAGCTGTACGTTATGCACACCGCCGTAGACAACGATCGGTTCGTCGCTATCGAAGACAAACAGACTGTGCAAAATGCCGTTCACCGCAGCGTTGTCGGCAGTACCGGTGCGCGCGATACGATCGACTAAGTAGGCGGCTTGTAAAATGCCGGCCAGCGCGAGGGTTTGTTGCTCGATGGGCGTCATCGCAGAGTCAATCATCTAACGCCTGCTCGATCACGCCGCCACCTAAACAGATTTCGCCATCGTATAACACGGCGGATTGACCTGGGGTAATCGCGCGCTGCGGTTGCTCGAAACGCAGTACAAAAACACCGCTGGGCTGCTCATTTATGTCGGGCAGCTGGGTTAGCACGCAATCCTGATCGGGTTGGCGGTAGCGCGTTTTGGCGCGCCCGCGAAATGGCAGAGTCGGCGCGGTGCCGTTGATCCAATGAATGTCCGAGAGTAGTAATGCGCGTTTGAACAGGCGCGGATGATCGGCACCTTGCGCGACGACCAGTACATTGCGCGATAAATCTTTATCGATGACGTACCACGGCTCGGTGCCGCCGCCGTGAATGCCACCGATGCCGAGCCCCTGGCGTTGGCCAATCGTGTGGTACATCAGGCCGTGGTGCTCGCCGAGCGTGCGTCCATCGTCGGCCTCGATTAGACCGGGGCGCGCCGGCAGATATTGCTGCAGAAAATCTTTGAAGCGGCGTTCGCCGATAAAACAAATGCCGGTCGAATCTTTTTTCGCGTGGGTAACGAGTTGATGGCGTTTCGCAATGTCGCGCACCTGCGGTTTCAATAATTCGCCGACCGGGAATAACGTTTTGGCAAATTGTGCGCCGCCCACAGCGTGCAGAAAATAACTTTGATCCTTATTCGGATCGAGGCCTTTTAACAGTGTTGCGGAGTTTGTGCCGGTGTTGCGTATTCGCGCGTAGTGGCCGGTGGCAATGTAATCGGCACCCAACAGCATTGCGTAATCGAGGAAGGCTTTAAATTTAATTTCTTTGTTGCATAAGATGTCGGGGTTTGGCGTGCGACCGGCGCGATACTCGGCGAGAAAGTGCTCGAACACGCGATCCCAATATTCGGCGGCAAAGTTCGCGGTGTGCAGCGTAATGCCGATGCGCTCGCAGACGGCTTGTGCATCGGCGAGATCGACGCGCGCAGTGCAGTATTCGGTGCCGTCGTCCTCGTCCCAGTTTTTCATAAACAAGCCTTCCACCTGGAAGCCTTGCTCTAATAACAACAGAGCGGCGACAGAGGAATCAACGCCGCCTGACATACCTACGATAACGCGCTTTGTTGAGTTCATTCTGTGAGGTTACAACGTCAGCATCGACAGTGGATAGCGATGGCCGCTGCAATATTGCTCGATCACTTTTGGCACCATAGGGCTGCGCATACGGTCGGCCAGTGCGGCAATCTCGGCGCGAGTAAGCCATACGGCGCGCACGATACCGGTATCCAGCGTGCGTAGCGGATCGTGCTGTAAGGCTTTACCAAAAAAAGTAGTGCGGTAATACGTAGTGCTTCCGTCCGGTGTTGTGTAGAGGCCGATGCCGACGATGCCTTGCACGTCGATGCTCCAGCCGGTTTCCTCGAGCGTTTCGCGCGCCGCCGCTTCGATCAAACTTTCGTTGGGTTCGAGATGCCCGGCGGGTTGATTGAATACCAATTGGCCATCGGCGGCCGCTTCTTCGACCAGTAGAAAGCGGCCGTTATCTTCAATAACCGTAGCTACTGTTACGTGGGGATACCAACTCATTACACGTCCTGATTTGAATGCATGCAGCGGGCATTATACGCGGCGTTGCGGGCGCTTTGCAGTGCTGGCTGGGTTTCTTGCGAGCGATGCAGCGATTTCAATTTTGCGCCATTCGCCGGGTTGTAAATTCGTCAGCTGCCAATCGCCGATAGCCATTCGAATCAAGCGCAGCGTCGGCAGACCCACCGCTGCAGTCATCCGCCGCACCTGTCGATTGCGGCCTTCGCTGATAATAATTTCAAGCCAGTGTGTTGGAATCGATTGCCGTACCCGAATTGGCGGATCGCGCGGCCATACGTTGGGTTCGTCGATTAGTTGCGCTTGGGCGGGTAGGGTGAGGCCGTCATTTAGCATTACCCCGGCTTGCAATTGCTGCAGTGCGGTGTTGCTCGGCTCGCCTTCGACCTGCACCCAATAGGTTTTCGGTAGCTTGTGTGCAGGATGAGCAATGCGATGTTGTAGCGCACCATCGTCCGTTAATAGCAGCAAACCTTCGGAATCGTAATCGAGGCGGCCAGCCGGATAGACTGCGGAAATATCAATAAAATCGGCGAGCGTTTGTTTGTCATCGCTCGGTGAAAATTGCGACATTACTCGAAACGGTTTGTTAAAAAGAATCAGCCGGCTCATAGGGAATCCGTAAAACAAAAACCCCGGTTATTACACCGGGGCTTTCGTGCAAACAAGTTGCAGCATCTCAGTTGTTAATGAGTTTCAGGAATTAAGCGCCGCCAGTGCTGAGTTGAACGTTGCGCTCGGTCGCATTGCTGCGGAGACCAGCTCGCGGTTCGGGTGGTAGTAACCGCCGATATCAACTGGCTTACCTTGCGCGGCATTTAATTCCTCGACAATTTTTGTTTCGTTGTCGCCGAGTTGTTTAGCAAGTGCAGCAAAGCGCGGCTGCAGTTCTTTATCGTCGGTTTGTTCAGCTAATGCTTGTGCCCAATACAGTGCTAAATAAAAGTGGCAACCGCGATTATCGAGCTCGCCCGCTTTGCGCGATGGCGATTTGTTGCTATCGAGAAATTTGCCGTTAGCTCGATCGAGTGTTTTCGCAAAAATTTTTGCCTTGGCGTTGTTGGTTGTGCTGCCCAAATGATCAATCGATTCAGCGAGCGCCAGAAATTCACCGAGCGAATCCCAACGCAGGTGGCCTTCTTCGAGAAACTGTTGCACGTGCTTGGGTGCCGAGCCGCCAGCACCCGTCTCGAATAAACCGCCGCCATTCATCAACGGTACGATCGACAGCATTTTCGCGCTGGTGCCCAGCTCCATGATCGGAAAAAAATCGGTCAGATAATCGCGCAGCACATTGCCGGTCACCGAAATTGTATCCTTACCTGCGCGAATGCGATCGAGCGAAAACTGCGTGGCTTCGACGGGCGACAGAATGCGGATATCGAGCCCGTTAGTGTCGTGGTCTTTCAGATAACGAGTTACTTTGGCGATGATCTGCGTGTCGTGCGCACGTGCCGAATCGAGCCAGAATACGGCAGGGGTATTGCTGGCGCGTGCGCGATCGACTGCGAGCTTCACCCAGTTTTGAATCGGCGCATCTTTCGCTTGGCACATGCGCCAGATATCGCCGGCTTCGACTGTGTGTTCGAGCAGTACTTGACCCTCAGCATCAACTACGCGCACCGTGCCGTTGCTCGGAATTTCAAATGTTTTGTCGTGCGAACCGTATTCTTCAGCTTGTTGAGCCATCAAGCCGACATTGGGCACGCTGCCCATCGTGGCTGGATTGAATGCGCCGTGTTTTTTGCAATCGTCGATCACAACTTGATACACACCGGCGTAACAACGATCGGGGATCACTGCTTTAGTGTCGTGCAATTTGCCGTCGACGCCCCACATTTTTCCTGAGTCGCGAATCATTGCTGGCATCGATGCGTCGACGATGACATCGCTCGGTACGTGCAGGTTGGTGATGCCTTTGTCGGAATTCACCATTGCCAGTTGCGGACGTTCGGCGTACAACGCTTTGATGTCGGCTTCGATTTCGACTTGCTTCACTGTCGGCAGTGTTTTGATTTTTGCGTATAGATCGCCGATGCCGTTGTTGACGTCAACACCGAGTTGTTTCAGCGTTTCAGCGTGTTTAGTCAAAACTTCTTTATAAAATACTGAAACGAAATGACCAAAGATGATCGGGTCGGAAACCTTCATCATCGTTGCTTTTAAATGTAGGGAAAGCAGTATGCCGGTGGCTTTGGCATCGGCAATTTCAGCGGCAATAAAACTGTGTAGTGTATTTTTGCTCAATACCGACGCATCGATAATTTCGCCAGCTTTTAACATCGTTTTTTCTTTCAGAACTTTGGCACTACCATCGGTCGCGATGAGTTCGATCTTGACGCTGCCATCAGTGCTAATCAGTGCGGATTTTTCGCTTCCATAAAAATCGCCGTTACTCATATGTGCTACGTGGGATTTGGAGTCGGTGCTCCATGCACCCATTTTATGCGGATGGTTACGCGCATAATTTTTTACCGACAGCGGTGCACGACGATCCGAATTGCCTTCGCGTAAAACTGGATTGACCGCGCTACCTTTAATTTTTTCGTAACGGACTTTGATCGCTTTTTCTATATCGTTTTTCGCATCTTCCGGATAGTCCGGAAGTTTGTAACCCTGTTGTTGCAATTCTTTGATGGCAGCTTGCAGCTGCGGTGCCGAGGCGCTGACATTCGGCAGTTTTATGATGTTGGCTTCGGGTGTTTTGGCGAGTGCGCCGAGTTCGGTCAGATCGTCGGAGATGCGTTGGCTTTCGGTAAGAAACTCGGGAAAGCTCGCAATGATCCGGCCGGCCAGAGAAATGTCGCGGGTCTCAACGGCGATGCCAGACGATTCGGTAAATGCTTTGACGATTGGAAGTAATGAGTACGTGGCGAGTGCTGGAGCTTCATCAGTTTCGGTGTAAATTATTTTCGATGTTGGTTCAGTCATTTTTTACATTAACCTCTTTTCTATACGTATTCGCAGCGCAAAACAGGGGTATGCTGCCTGCAAAACCTGCCACTGGCTATTAATTCGTCGAGCGAATCTACACGCTGTGTTGCAGTCTAGACCTGCTCTCGAGTGGGCTGAATCCTAACATGTTTGAAGGGGGAATGGCGCCTGCAAAGCAGCGTCGAATGCACGGTCCAGGATCAAGCGAGTACCTGTCAGTGGCCCGATTTGAAGCCGACAACAAACCAGGGCCAGTATCACAGGGCCAATTTTGAGTTGCGGAGCTGAACAATCGCGGCGAATGGGGCCGTTTTTATACTTCTATCGGTAGCTCTGCGGCGATTTGGACTTGCTTGGTGTGTGAGCCTTCAGGCTGTTGGCCCATCGCTTGAATTTTGCAAGCGTGCAATCCTTTGGGGCCTTGCTCGGTTTCGAATTGTACAGTTTGTCCAGCCTTCAGGGTCTTATAGCCATCCATATCGATTGCGGAGTAGTGCGCGAACACATCGCCACTGCCGCCTTCTAGAAGAATAAACCCGTACCCCTTCGTATTATTGAACCACTTAACAATACCTGTTTGCATGACAATGGCCCTATGTGTGCTTCCTTGGGAGCGGCTCACCTAGCCTAAGCCTAATAAATGAACTGAGCTTGGTCGGGTGGTCAAAACGTAACCTGTTTAAACATTTTTTGAGCAATAGTCAAGCGCGTTTCTGGTTCCGGGGGCGCTGTGGCATTATCATGGCCGAGTAATTTGCAATTCTTTGAGAGTGTTTTGAGGCAGCAATGGGAAAGACGAAAAATCTTCGACTAACATTAAGCATGGGCGACGATGACTCGCTACAGGATGATGGCGGTCTGGCGGTTCAGACCGCAAAGCCGCAGTTAAAGCCGCCGCCCCTGTATAAAGTAGTGTTATTGAATGATGACTATACGCCGATGGAGTTTGTGGTTGAGGTGCTGGAGTCGTTCTTCAATATGGGTCGAGAGCGCGCCACGCAGGTCATGTTGGCGGTGCATACGCAGGGTAAAGGGGTATGCGGTATATTTACGAGGGATGTCGCGGAAACTAAAGCTGCCCAAGTGAATCAATATGCCAGAGAGAGTCAGCATCCATTACTGGCGGATACCGAGGCGGTGGATGACTAAGCGCGTAGTCCGCGTAGTTAGCAGTATCGAGGTGAGCGTATGCTGAGTAAAGACCTAGAGATGACGTTGACCCAAGCCTTTAAAGGGGCACGGATAAAGCGTCACGAATTTATGACGGTCGAGCACTTGCTGTTGGCGCTGATCGACAATGAAATAGCGGCCAAAGTGTTGCGGGCGTGTGGAGCCGACCTGGGTAAGTTGCGGCACGAACTGACCGATTTCGTCGATTCGACGACACCGCTGATTCCCGATACCGATTTAAGTCGCGAGACGCAGCCGACATTGGGTTTTCAGCGCGTGCTACAACGCGCTGTGTTTCATGTGCAATCCTCGGGCAAAAAAGAAGTGACCGGCGCGAACGTGTTGGTGGCGATTTTTAGCGAACAGGAAAGCCAGGCGGTTTATTTTCTAAAGCAACAAAGCGTGGCGCGCTTGGATGTCGTCAATTACATCACGCACGGTATTTCGAAGGTGGCCGATCACAGCTCGGACAACGGTCTCGAGCATAGCCGCGAACAGTCCGACGATGAGCAGGTCGGCGCTGAAAGCGAGCGCAGTCCGCTCGATGCCTATTCCACCAATTTAAATGAAGAGGCGCGCGCCGGTCGTATCGATCCGCTGGTTGGGCGTTTAAACGAAGTCGAGCGTGTCGCGCAAATATTATCGCGGCGCCGTAAAAATAATCCGCTGCTGGTCGGCGAATCGGGGGTCGGTAAAACTGCGATCGCCGAAGGCCTTGCGAAATTAATTGTCGAAGGCGAAGTGCCGGACATTTTGCGCGAAAGCGTCGTGTATTCGCTCGATCTCGGCTCGCTGCTGGCAGGCACAAAATATCGCGGCGACTTTGAAAAACGTTTCAAAGGTTTGTTGGCCGAACTTAAGAAACGTCCGCACGCAATTTTGTTCATCGATGAAATTCACACCATCATCGGCGCTGGTGCTGCTTCGGGCGGCGTGATGGATGCGTCGAATTTATTGAAGCCATTGCTGACGTCGGGGCAGATGCGCTGCATTGGTTCGACTACCTTCCAAGAATACCGCGGTATTTTTGAAAAAGATCGCGCATTGAGTCGACGCTTTCAAAAGGTCGATGTCTCCGAACCTTCGGTCGAAGACACGTACCATATTCTGCGCGGTTTAAAGAGCCGTTTCGAAGAGCATCATGGCCTGCGTTACACCGACAAGGCGCTGCAAGCGGCTGCCGAATTATCTGCGCGCTATATTAATGATCGGTTTTTGCCGGATAAAGCGATCGATTTGATCGATGAAGCGGGGGCTTATCAACAATTACAGCCTGCCGGAAAACGCAAAAAAGTGATCAACGTTCCCGAGATCGAAGCGATCGTGGCGAAGATCGCACGCATTCCGCCGAAATCGGTATCGAGTGACGACCGCCAAGCGCTGAAACAGCTCGAAGACAATTTGAAAATGGTGGTGTTCGGCCAAGATGAAGCGATTGCCGCGTTGGCGACTTCGATTAAATTGGCGCGTGCCGGATTAAAAGCTGCCGAAAAACCGATCGGCTCCTTTTTGTTGGCAGGGCCGACCGGGGTTGGTAAAACCGAAGTCACGCGCCAGCTTGCAAAAATTCTCGGTTTAGAATTGGTGCGCTTCGACATGTCGGAGTACATGGAACGGCACACGGTTTCGCGTTTAATCGGCGCGCCGCCGGGCTATATCGGTTTTGACCAAGGCGGTTTATTGACCGATGCGGTGACTAAACATCCGCATAGCGTGGTGTTGCTCGATGAGATCGAAAAAGCGCACCCCGAAGTGTTTAATTTATTGTTACAGGTGATGGATCACGGCACGTTGACCGATAACAATGGCCGCAAAGCCGATTTCCGCAACGTCATTTTCATTATGACCACCAATGCGGGTGCGGAAAATATCAGTCGACGCAGCATCGGTTTTTCGGAGCAGGATCACGAAACCGATGCGATGGAAGCAATCAACCGGATGTTTACGCCGGAGTTTCGCAATCGGCTCGACAGCATCATTACGTTTAAACCGCTGCAAGAAAAAGTAATTTTGAATGTTGTCGATAAGTTTTTGTTTGAACTGCAAGGTCAACTGGACGACAAGCGCGTGCAGTTGGAAGTCGACGATGCCGCGCGCCAGTGGTTGGTTAAAAAAGGTTACGACAAAGTGATGGGCGCTCGACCGATGGCTCGAGTGATTCAAGAGCACATCAAAAAGCCGTTGGCGGAAATGGTGTTATTCGGTGCGTTGGCCGATAGCGGCGGTGTGGTGCATGTGTCGTTGAAAGGTGGCGAGCTGGTGTTGGAGCAGGAGCCGCATAGCAAATAGTTTTGTGTCAATTTCAGCGAACAGTGGTGCGCAGTACGATCTCAGTCGAATCGATTTAAGCCACGACAATCCGGCCTTCGGTGAAGGCAGTCGTGTGGTCGTGAATATGCCGGTCAACGGTGGTAGAGGTTTCGTGCCGCAAGTGATCAACGCCACGCATGACTCCGATCAGTTCATGGTCGCAAGCATCGACGATTACAACCACGGTTTGATCACGCTCGAAATCACCCGCAACAATACCGGTGGTTTGCAAAATGCCGAGGCTAAAGCGCTCGATTTATCGCAACCCAATAATGCGCTGCGTAAAGACCGTCTCAATATTCAGCGCGCGCAAAGTGCGGTGTTAGTTGAACGCGATGGTGTGCAATACGCGATTGTTTCCGATGACAACTACAACTTTAACGATCCGTACTGGAAAGCGCAGTTTGAAGCGCCTATGTTTGTGTTCACCTCGCCATTTGATCCGCCGCAAGCGATCGGCGGATCGCCGTGTCTGGTAGCTATCGTCAAAAAACGTTTAAATCTAAAAGCCAGCCTTTATGAAATGTTACAGATTCTGAGCCTAACAATATTTGAGAAAACCCCTTTAAATAAGCTGCTTTCGAAAATTGATACCGCACAAAT
>JAYVWC010000083.1:0-80767 GCA_043786385.1 Spongiibacteraceae bacterium
GGCTGTTTTCGCTGCCGCAATCGCTGCTCGATGCCATCGCAACGCCGATCCTAGGCGGCGATAATTGCCGCCGCTTATTCGGCAATTTTGAAATCGACATCGGTACTACGCGCAGCGCGCTGAATTGGTCGCCACCGTATACGATGTTGGAAATTTTGCAGGATCGCTGTGAAAAATAAATTTGCTACGACGTGATTAAATGACGCCAATCGATATTGGTTTTGGAATATTGTCGGCGCTGATGGTGGGTGCGTATATCGTGATCGCCCGCCGTAGCGGCTGGCTCGATAATCCCAATCAACGCAGCTCGCACACGCGCGCGACACCGCGCGGCGCCGGTATCGTTATGGCAACGCTCGTTGCCGTCGCAGCACTTTATTACTTGCGGCCGCATTTGGATATCGCCGCGAGTATTCTGCTCGGACTGGTCGTGGCAATAACCGGTTGGTGCGACGATCTGCGCGGCCTATCGGCACGCAGCCGATTTATCGTATATGCCGGCTGCGCAGCCGCAGTCGTGCTGTTGGTATTGCGCGGCAATACGCAAGCAATCCACAGCTCATGGCTCATCGCTGCAACACTGCTCGGCGCTATCGGGCTGTTGTGGCTGATCAATTTGTATAACTTCATGGACGGTATCGATGGCATCGCCGCGTTCGAAGCGCTATTTGTGTTGGCCGCAGCGTTATGGCTATCGAGCGATTTAGCGATGTCGATGCACGCGTTTATTCGCGCCAGCTTATTTATCATCGGCGGCTTTCTGCTGTGGAATTTTCCAGTCGCCCAAGTTTTTATGGGCGATGCCGGCAGCGCATTTCTGGGGTTTTTACTCGGCACGCTCGCACTGTGGTCGACAACAATGCACGGCCCCCAACTCGTTACCTGGTTAATTCTGCTCGGCGTATTTATCGTCGATGCCAGTTATACGTTGCTGGTGCGCATCGCCACCGGCCAAAGTTGGCGCCAAGCGCATCGCTCGCACGCCTATCAAATCGTTAGTCGTCGGCTCGGCCATCCGCGCACGGTCGTGTTGGTCGCGCTGCTTAATGTCGGCTGGTTGCTGCCATGGGCATGGCTATTGCAAAACAACTGGGTAGCCTGGCCGCTAGCACTAGCGCTTGCGTACTCACCACTACTGGCGATTTGTTGTGCACTGAAAGCTGGCATTCGAACGACGACTGGGGTATAAATCCGCGCTCGCAATGTGCTTTAGTCGCTGAAACAACAAGCAGAAGTTGATAACCCAACGCAGGAATCAAATTATAAATGGATCAAAGCGCAAACCTCCGCTCACAGAAATACGGCGCTGCAGCCTTTGATCGGCTTGTCGACATTCCCCGCTGGGCCAAACAAACCCTGCTGATGACCTTCGACCTCTGTGCGATACCGCTCGCGATTTGGTTGGCTGTGGTTTTACGCTGGGGCGGTTTTGCGTTTCGCTTTACCCAGATCGAAGCGCTCGCCGCACTGATCACCGTGGCGGTATCGGCGCTGATTTTTATCCGTACCGGCCTGTATCGCGCGATGGTGCGCTACATGGGCCAGCAAACGATCATGACCGTGGTGCGCGATGTCACCTACTCGGCAATCGTGTTGGCACTGGTGTTATTTCTGCTGAACAGTACCGTGCCACGCTCGACACCTTTCATTTATTGGGCGATTGCGCTGTCTTTTATCGGCGGCAGCCGTCTGCTGGTGCGCACTAGCTACCAAAACCTGCATCGCTGGAGCGGCAAAAAAATCGCGATCTACGGTGCTGGCGGTTCGGGCCGACAGTTGCTGCACTCGTTATTCCAAAGCGGCGAATTCGCGCCAATGGTGTTTTTGGATGACAACCGCAGCCTGCAAGGCACCGTTATCAACGGTATTCCGGTGTTCGATCCGCGCCGGTTGCCGGAGTTGATCGCCGATATCGATATCGCGTACGTGTTGCTGGCGCTGCCTAACGTCGATCGCCTACGCAAACGAAAAATTATCGATCGGCTCGCGCAGCTACCGGTCAATGTGAAAACGATACCGTCATTTTCAGCGCTGGTGTCGGGCTTGGCACAGGTTGGCGATGTTATCGATGTCGATGTCGAAGATTTATTGGGCCGCGAAATTGTGCCGCCCCAGCATCACTTGCTGACGCAATGCATTACCGACAAAGTTGTGCTGGTGACCGGTGCGGGCGGCTCGATCGGCTCGGAGTTGTGTCGACAAATTCTCGCCTGCGAACCGAAGCAAATCGTGCTGATCGATTTGTGCGAATACAATCTCTACGCGATTTCGCGCGAACTCGAAGAGCGTGCCGCCGAGCAATGCCTGCGCGCAACGATCACGCCATTGTTAGCCAACGTACAAAACGAACGCCGCATGCGCAGTGTGCTGGCTCACTACGAGGTGGCTACGGTCTACCATGCGGCGGCGTACAAACATGTTCCGATCGTCGAAAATAATATTTCCGCCGGCATCGAAAACAATGTATTCGGCACGCTGGCATTAAGTCGCGCTGCGGCGTTTGCCGATGTCGAAACATTCGTGCTGATCTCCACCGATAAAGCGGTCCGTCCCACCAATATTATGGGCGCCTCCAAGCGCGTCGCCGAATTGATCGTGCAGGCCTTCGCACGCAAATATAAGCAAACCAAATTCTGCGTCGTGCGCTTCGGCAACGTGCTCGGTTCATCCGGCTCGGTGGTGCCGCTATTTAGAGAACAAATCAACAAAAGCGGACCGTTGACCGTCACGCACGCGGAAGTGCAACGCTATTTTATGACCATCCCCGAGGCCGCGCAGCTGGTGCTACAAGCGGGCTCGATGAGCGACGAAGGCGATGTCTTCGTGCTCGATATGGGCGCGCCGGTATTTATCGTCGATTTAGCGCGGCGCATGATCAAGCTGATGGGGCACGCCGAAAAAACCGCGGACACACCCGAAGGCGATGTCGAAATTCAGTTTATCGGGTTACGTCCCGGCGAAAAGTTAGTGGAAGAGTTATTGCTCAGCGAAAATGTGGTCGGTACCGGCCACCCCAAAATCCTCAGTGCGCGCGAAGAATGGTTGCCGGAAGAAAAATTGATCGAGAGCTTGGCCGCTCTAAAAAGTGCTTGCGATACGGAGAACTATGATTTACTGCAAACCGTTCTGTCCGAAATCGTGAAAGGCTTCAGGGGCACCGTCACCAGCAGCGATGCTGCATGGCGTAAGAAATCCATCGAGCCTGTAGCCGATAACAATGTCTATTCATTATTCGGCAAAGAAACGCCGACGGCCGCGATTGAGTAAACGATAACAAAAGCTTCGCGCCATTAAGCGTGCGACTCACACTGTACAGCAATGTGATGAGCAAGCTGCATCAGCTCTCCACCTCAAAATTATTGCTGTGTAGTTTTGCGTAGGCGCCTTCGCGCCGGAGTAATTCTACATGCGTGCCTTGCTCAATGATTCGCCCTTGATCCATCACGACGATTAGATCGGCGGATTCGATTGTCGACAGGCGATGGGCGATCACGATGGTGGTGCGGTCGCGCATCGCGCGTTCGAGTGCGAGCTGGATAAAGCGTTCGGATTCGTTATCGAGCGCCGAGGTCGCTTCGTCCAAAATCATAATCGGCGCATTTTTTAGTAGCGCGCGCGCAATCGCGATGCGCTGTTTTTGTCCGCCGGATAATTTAACGCCGTTTTCGCCGACGAATGTTTCGAAGCGATTCGGCAGCACGTCGATAAACTCCAGCGCGTAAGCGTTTTCGGCAGCGGCGCGCACCGCGGCCTGACTGCGATCGCTCAATTGCCGACCGTAGGCAATGTTGTTAGTAATGGTATCGTTGAACAGCGTCAGCGATTGCGTCACGACCGCAATATTTTCGCGCAGGCTGTACAAATCGTACGCGTCGATATCGACATCGTCGATTCGAATTGCGCCGGTTTCGTGCCGATAGTAACGCGCGATCAAACTCGCTAGCGTCGATTTGCCGCTGCCCGAGCGCCCCACTAATGCCACCGTCTGCCCCGGTTGAATGGTCAAGTTAATATCGATTAAAGCGGCGCTGGTCGATTCAGGGTAATGAAACGTTAAATGGTTAATTTCGATTTTACCGCGCAACCCCACGGCGGATTGGTGGCCGGTGTTGATTTCTTTCGGGAGATCGATAATTTCGAATACGCTTTCGGCCGCAGCGATACCTTTTTGGATCACGCCATTCACTTCGCTTAACTGGCGCAGCGGCTTCGGTACCATGCCGATTGCGGTGAGGTAAACCACATAACCGGAAATCGTCATCTCGTTGAGAAAAGTCGGCTGTAAAATTAGGAAGACGATAAATCCCATCGCCGAGATCACCAACAACTGTTGTACCGGCGTGCTGGACGCAGCGATGCCGACCATCTTTAACGCGCGCCGCATATTATCCTTGCTGGCTAGCTTGAAGCGTTCTATTTCATAATCTTCGCCACTGAAACTGCGCACCACGCGGTGCCCCGTGACGGCTTCGTTGCAAACCTGGGTCAGCTCCGCGGCCGAGTTCTGTAATTTGGTGCTGAGCTTGCGCAATTTATTGCCGACATTGGTCACCAACAAACCGATGAAAGGTGCGACTGCGATAAATACCAGCGACATCTTCCAGTTCAAGAAAAAAATGTAGCCCAGCAATGCGACGACAGTAAGGCCTTCGCGAATGATTGTTTTCAATGCGTCGGTAGCGGCGCCGGTAACCTGCGCAGTGTTAAAAATAACGCGCGAAATAATATGCCCGGAATTATTGTCGTCGTAGAATTTAGTCGGCAGGTAAATAATGTGATTAAACATCTGAGTACGCAAATCGTGTACGACGTTGTTCGATACACGCGATAGGTAATAGGTGCCGACGTATGAAGCAATGCCGCGCACGATGTACAGCCCTATCAACTGGGCAGGAATATAAAAACGCGCATCGAAATCCTTCACCTGCACCGCTTCGATCAGCACACCGAGCAATTTGGCCTGCATCGGCTCGGTGGCCGCGAACGCCAGAAACCCGATCACGCTCAGGACGAACAGACCCGCGTACGGTTTAACGTAGGCTAGCAGGCGTAAATAAACTCGGAACCGACTTTGGGACGGCGCGCGCTCGAATTTCATCTCGGGCCAATAACTCGCTAAAAATTATCGCGCTAGTATACGGGCTAATGCCGAGCTGCACTATTTGCAGCGATGTAATGGAAACAACAACGGATTGCTGTCGGTAGCCCTGTTGCGACACAGTTGCTGGACGAAGACCGCGTAGCCACTATGTTATTATTCCCGCCATTATCCCCGCTCGGAATTGCAAACGTTATGACCCTATCGGTACCCCGTTTCGATAAGGCGCAAGTACTGGTGATCGGCGATGTCATGCTCGATCGCTACTGGCACGGCACCACCTCGCGCATCTCACCAGAGGCACCGGTGCCGGTGGTGCAAGTCGATCGCATCGAAGACCGACCAGGCGGTGCCGGCAACGTCGCGCTGAATATCGCGGCGCTCGGCGCCCAGGTTTCGCTGTTCGGCTTGACCGGTCAAGATGAGGCGGCGAGCGCGTTGAGCAATCGTCTCAGTGCCGCGCAAGTCGATTGCCATTTTCACGTAGTGAGCGATCATCCCACCATCACTAAATTGCGCGTGATCAGTCGCCATCAGCAATTATTGCGGATGGATTTTGAACAGCCGTTTGCCGATAAAGAAGCTGTTGCATTGGTGGCGCAAGCGACACGGGCAATGCGCAATGTCGGCGCTGTTATTTTATCGGATTACGCGAAAGGTGCGCTGGCCGATCCGCAACCATTAATTCGCGCCGCGCGCGCAGTCGGCGTGGCGGTATTGGTCGATCCGAAAGGTAGTGATTTTCAACGCTACCGCGGCGCCACACTGCTGACGCCAAATCTGCACGAATTCGAAACCGTGGTCGGGCCTTGCGACAGCGAACAAGCGTTAGTGAAAAAGGGGCTCGCGTTGATCGCCGAGCTGGCGCTCGATGCACTGTTGATTACGCGCGGCGAGCACGGCATGACGTTGCTGCGCCCCGGCTTAGCCGAGTTGCATCTGCCGACGCGCGCGCGCGAAGTATTCGATGTGACCGGCGCGGGCGACACCGTGATCTCGGTGCTCGCTGCTACGTTGGCAGCCGGCGAAAATTTACCAAACGCGGTGATACTGGCTAATCTCGCCGCGAGTATCGTGGTCGGCAAATTGGGCGCCGCAGTGGTCAGCGCACCGGAGTTGCGCCGCGCACTGCAACGCGAATTTGGCGGCAGTCGCGGCGTCATGAATGTCGAACAGCTGCAGGTGGCAATTAACGACGCACACGCGCACGGCGAAAAAACCGTTTTCACCAATGGCTGCTTCGATATTTTGCACGCGGGTCATGTCGGTTATTTGCAGCAGGCGCGCCGCCTCGGAGATCGCTTAATCGTCGCGATAAATAGCGATGCATCGGTGACGCGATTGAAAGGTTCGGGCCGCCCGATCAATCCGCTCGATCGGCGGATGGCGGTGTTGGCGGGACTCGAAGCAGTCGATTGGGTGGTTGGTTTCGATGGCGATACGCCGGAAGAACTGCTTGAGCAATTGCATCCGGACATCTTGGTCAAAGGCGGCGATTACACCAAAGAACAGGTCGTCGGCTGGCAGATCGTCGAAGGCTACGGCGGCGAAGTGAAAGTGTTGTCGTTTTTCGACGACTGCTCGACCACCGCGATCGTCGAAAAAATCATCGAGAAAAATCCGCGCGATTAATTTTTAATTCACCGCGCATTAACTTGCCGTTATTTTAACTCGCAACTTTAATTTGCAACGACAGCTTCCAACTTTTCCAGTTGCTCCTGCAGACTCAGCCACGATTCTTCGTGTGTCTGAGCTTGTCGGCGCAATGTAGCCTGTTCTTTCAGCAACGTTTGCAGGCGTTCGCGCTGTGTATCTTCATACAGCGCACTCTCAGCTAAGCGCATTTCGATATCGGCCACTTTGCTTTGCGTAGCAGCCAGTTCGCGTTCGAGTTTTTGCAATTGCTGCTTCAGTGTCGATAACTGTTTGCGCTGTTCGGCCGATTGTTGGCGCTGCGCTTTTTTATCGAGCTTGTTTTTTTCAGGCTTGTTGTTATCGGAGTTAGACGCGCCGTCTTTGCGGGTCTCGCTATCGCGCTGCGCGCGCGCATCGCTGAGCAGCCAATTGCTGTAATCCTGCAAATCGCCATCGAATTCCTGCACGCGACCGTCGGCAACTAACAACAATTCCTCAACCGTGTTGCGCAGCAAATGTCGATCGTGCGATACCACCACAACCGCGCCTTCAAATTCCTGCAACGCCACCGTCAACGCGTGACACATCTCCAAATCGAGATGGTTGGTCGGCTCGTCGAGCAACAATAAATTCGGCTTTTGCCAAACCACGATCGCCAGCGCCAGCCGCGCTTTTTCGCCACCGGAGCTGTTGCGAATTGGCGTCAGCGCCGCATCGCCGCGAAAATTAAAACCGCCGAGAAAGCTGCGAATTTCCTGCTCACGCGCTTTTGGACTAATGCGTTGCAAATGCAATGCGGGGCTGGCATCGAGATCGAGCGCTTCCAATTGATGCTGGGTAAAATAACCGAGTTTCAAATGCTCGCCGCCGGTACGCTCGCCGGCCAACAAACTTAAATCGCCCGCTAAACTTTTTAACAATGTCGATTTACCGGCACCGTTCGCACCCAATAAACCCAACCGCGTGCCGGGATGAATGCTGAGGCTGACGTCTTTCAATAAACCCGCACCGCTATAACCGAGCGTCGCCTGCGATATATTCAGCAGCGGATCGGAAAATCGCTCCGGCGTTGGAAACGAAAAATCAAACGGCGAATCGACGTGCGCTGGCGATAAGCTTTCCATTCGATCCAATTCTTTTAAACGACTTTGCGCCTGTTTCGCCTTGCTAGCTTTAGCGCGAAAGCGCGCGATGAAATGTTGAATATGTTCGATGCGCTCCTGTTGTTTTTCAAACGCAACTTGCTGCTGCGCCAAACGCTCGGCGCGCTGGCGCTCGAACGCCGAATAGTTGCCGCGATAGCGATTTAGCGTGGCGTTTTCGACATGCACGATTTGCTCGCAGACGTTATCGATAAAATCGCGATCGTGTGAAATCAACACCATCGTGCCGCGATAACGCGCTAGCCAACCTTCGAGCCATAAGCTGGCATCGAGATCGAGGTGGTTGGTCGGCTCATCGAGCAGCAGTAGATCGGACGGACACATCAGCGCCTGCGCCAAATTCAAGCGAATGCGCCACCCTCCAGAAAACGAGCTGACCGGCTGCTGCCATTGCGACGAAGGAAAGCCGAGCCCCAACAACAACTGCTCGGCGCGTCGCCCCGCTTGATAGCCGTCGATGGCATCCAACTCGCCGTAGAGTTTGGCGAGCTGGTTGTCGTCGTCGGCGATCGCTAATGCTTGTTCGATGCGGCGCAACTCGCTATCGCCGTCGAGCACGAAATCGATCGCGCTGCTATCGCCAGCCGCGACCTCCTGCGCCATATGCGCGATGCGCCAATCGGAGGGAATCGACACGCTGCCGCGATCGACTTGCAAATGCCCCTGTAGCAACAAAAACAGACTCGTCTTGCCAGCGCCATTGGCGCCGACCAGAGCTGTTTTTTCGCCGGGGTGGATGCGTAGACTCGCGTCTGCTAACAGCGTTTTATCGCCGCGATGTAAAGTAATGGACTGTAGTTCAATCATGGCGGCGGATTATAGCCACATCGGGCGCTGACCGCGCGCGCAATTTGGAGAATAAAGATGGCTGCCCCACTATGGGAATTCGCATCTCAGTGTTATCAGCACGTCGGCGTCGCCGAAGCTTGCCTCGCATTGCAGGATGCGGCCGAGGCAGACGTCAATATGCTACTGACTGCGGCTTGGCTAGCGGGCGATGGTAAGCGCTGGCAAACAGCGGAGGTCTCGGCGATCGTGCAGAGTTGCGCGGCGTGGCGCGCGCGCTGCTTACTGCCGCTGCGCCAGATCCGGCGCGATATGAGGGAGCTGATCGCAAACGACGATTGGTATCAGCATCTTAAAGCGTTGGAACTGGCCGCCGAACAGCAGCAGCTATCTTGGATCGAGGACGCCGCGCAGGATCTGGATAGCATCGCAAGCGCAGTCGATCATCCAATGGTACTTGAGCACAATCTGAAAACGTATCTGGCCACATTAGCGGCGATAACAGCCGGCCATCATCAGCAAGCGGTTGCGCTATTGATCGAGCGGTTGACCGAGATTCAAGCCGATTCGCACCGATAAAAAAGCCCGCACGCGGCGGGCTTGGTGGAGTCGATCAGCTTTAATCGTCGATTGGATCGAACAAGCTGCGCATCCGCCCCGGCTCAACTGGCCCGGCGGGCTTCTCTGTTTGCGGCGCGGGAGATTTCGGTGCAGAAGGGACTATCGGTTTGGCATCGTCAATTGGCTTCGGCGCGACCGGTGTCGGTACAGCGGGCTTAGTGGTTTGCGGCGCTGGCTCGCTTTTTTTCACTGTGGGTTTGCTGGTTGGCGCTACCGGCAACTTCTCCGCTGCCGGCTGTGTAACGATCGGCGCAACAGTCCTCGCCGGTTTAACCGCTGTGGCTTTTTGCGCGGCTATTTTTTGCGTGAGTATTGGCTTGGGTGGCTTAGGAGCAACTGGTTTCGGAGCGGCGGCCAGCTTCGGATCAGCGACCTTTTTCGCCGCCGTCTTTTTTGCGGCAACCTGTTTAACAGCTACCTTCGCTTTAACGGCTGCAGCCTTGGCCTTTTTGGCTGGTGCGGCTTGTTTGTCCGACTTGGCTTTGCGGGCCGCTTTTTTTGCACTGGCCGCCTCTTTGTCGCGCTCCTTTTGCAGCTTTGCGCGTAGCGTTTCCAGCTGCTGCTCTAATTTGGCAATCGATCCGCCGGTTTTCTTCACAGGGGGCTTTTTCTGGCTCGTCATATCCATTTCCTAAGCGTCGACGAAAATTAGATCAGCTTGATTATACAAACTTGTCTCTGATAATCCAGGCGATAGCAATGAAAATCTGTGTAGACCATCTAAATAAATGCTGATTCGTAACAATCCGCGCGCAGCATAGTCGTCTATCGGCCTGCGATCGACTTGGCAGGCTCAGCTACACAGTTGGCAAACGTAACTACACACGCTATTCAAACGAACGGCGGCAGTAGTACACTGCGACCCGCACTGACGCTGTGGCGCGCTCTGCACGGCAAACTCGAACCAATAATCGACGCGCAGGTCTATGTGCTGCAGCGATGATATTGATCAGCAACCCTGTATAGAACCACTACCATAAGGAACTCCCATGCGTACAAAGCTACTCCTCTGCGCCGCACTGGCCGCAGCCATCACCGGTTGTAATCACAAGGCCGAGAAGAACGAAACCAATCAAGGACCGAAACTGGAAAGCGACGAGCAGAAAGTTTCCTACGGTATTGGTTTGATGGAAGGCAAACGCTTCAAGCAGGACTTTAATGTCGATGTGGATGCATTTACCTCCGGCCTGAAAGACTCGCTCAGCAGCGACGCCAAACCGCGAATGACCGAAGAAGAAATCAAAACTACGATTCAGGCATTTGGCCAAAAATTAATGGCTAAGAAAGAGGCCGATCAGAAGGCGCAGGGCGAGAAAAATAAAGCTGCCTCGGAAGCTTTCTTGGCTGCGAACGCTAAGAAAGAGGGCGTAAAAACCACCGCCAGCGGTCTGCAGTATAAAGTCGTCACCGAAGGCAAGGGCGCGAAGCCTAAGGCAGAGGAAACGGTAGAGGTGAACTATCGCGGTACATTGGTCGATGGCACCGAGTTCGATAGTTCGTACAAGCGTGGCCAATCGGTGACCTTCCCAGTGAATGGTGTTATTCCTGGTTGGTCCGAAGCGTTGCAATTGATGACGGTTGGCTCCAAGTACCAGCTATATATTCCGTCCGATTTAGGTTATGGCCCCGGTGGTACCGGCAGTACAATCGGCCCGAACCAAGCGCTGGTATTCGAAGTGGAATTGCTGGATATCAAGAAGCCAGAAAAGAAATAATCTCGAAAACGCCCGCCGCGAGTAATCAGGCGGGCGATTTTTTAGGCGACCAGCTCGCGATGGCAGACATGCATCGCATTGATTAAGCGATCTTCGTAATCGAAGCGCTCCGCTAAAATCTCACCGAGTCGCGACAAATCTTTTGCCAGCCCAATAGCGGCGGGCTCGTCGGCCTCTGCATATTTATCACTGAAATCCAGCGCCAATGCCGTCGTCGCATTGATTTTCGGCATCAAAGCGGTAGCTACTTCCGCGCTGCCATCTTGAAACGCTTCCGCTTCGCGCAACAATTCGTAGTAGACCTCAAAATGTCCTGCGGATAAATAATCCAACAGCAACTGACAATACTTCTGCAACCGCTGCCGATTGGCCGCGCTGCTTTGCGGTGACAGCTCGTGGATGCCACTGATGGTGCAGTACTGCACAATTACTGCTTGTCGCTCGGCTAGCCAACGCTCGATCAGTTTATTGACGCCGCTCCAGCGTGTTTTGATATCGCAGTTTTCCAACATGGTCTGAGGCCCCAGTAAAGTAACGGTGCAATTAAGCCAGCAAATCTCTCACCCCAACAAGAGCCCTATGTTTGGGATCAGTACTGCTGGCAGCATACTACCGTCGCAGTTGTTCTCGTTAATTGATTGTTATCGGTATTTGAAGAACCACCGTCAATATATGCAAGTATCAGATTAAGAGCAAGCTGTAACAGCACGGCCCCATTGAAAATATTGCCAAAAGTCATTCGCTTCGCAAGGAGCTGGTCTGGCGTCGATCAAAGCAATCCGCCGATAGCTTTGGAGTAGTGCTAGTCACTTTTTGCGCAGCGCCTGCCCAACGCCCGCAGTCGCCAGCAGCAGGAACCACAACAATGACCACTCTGCCATGCTCAGACCAATCAGGCGCCAATCGACCACCGCGCAATTGCCGTCGCCTTTAAACAAGCGCACCAGTACATCGCCAAACGGCAAGGTTTGCAGCATATATTCCAGGCTCGGGCCGCAAGCCGGTACTTCATTGGGGGGCAAATGCTGCAACCACACCTGGCGCATAGCAACCGCGGCACCCGCCGCCGCGCTGGCCGCTAATAGCGCGCCGTACAGCGGGCGATAGCGATTATGCGCAGCCGCGAGCACCGCAATTAACGCCGTCGTACAGTAGAAAAAGCGCTGCGTCATACACAGTGGACACGGATCGAGTCCGCCGACATATTGTGTATACAGCGCGACTGTAAACAAGCTCGCGATCGTCGCGGCAATCAATAGAAATACCGCGCGCGGCGCCAGGACAAACAACATAAACTCAACTCCTGTTGGACAGGCGGCTACATTAGGGCAAAGCCGCGGACTACTCAAGATCGCCATCATTTAGCACGCCGCTTAAAACAATAAGACAGCTACAATTTATGTTCGCGATTCGCAACGCGGATGGCTAACCAACGCCGATCAAAACGACGGCCGACATACTGGCAATACTAGGTGTACCGAAAATGACAAAACAACGGAGTTGGATATTTCCTTGGCTATTGCTATGCGTAGTCTTGGGCTGTGGCGGGGCACATGCCAGCTCAGAGAAGGCTAGCGAAAAGCCCACCAATACCGGCGAGTATCTCGATTTGAGGCCGGCCATCGTCGCTAATTTTGGCGGCGTCGGTGCAATCCACTTTATCAAAGCGGAAATATCGCTGCGCGTCGGTAAAAATCCGGAGACGAATGCCGCGGTGCAGCATCACCTGCCACAAATTCGTCACATTCTGGTGATGTTGCTGAGTCGTCAAACCGATGAAAGTTTGAGCACGATGCAGGGCAAGGAGCAGATCCGCCAAGAGGCGCTGGCTGCAGTACAGAAGGTATTGCAAGCCGAGGAAGGCAAACCGTTAGTCGAAGATTTATTATTTACTAATTTAATTATTCAACGATAAATCACTGGATCCGCTCGCTCAGCGCATGACCGCGTACTGAGCAATTTGTTCGATGTGCGGTAGCTGCGCGCGCAATTTTACAGTGCCCGATACTGATCGAAATATTGTTGCAGATAGACATCGAAAGGCAGTTGATCCTGCGCTTCAATATCCGCTTGCGCTTGCAATGAGTGCTCCGCCATTTCGACGAATTCGGCGAACGATTTGGGCGGCAACGGGCTGGCGCGAAAATGCGCGGCGTGTTCGAACGATTTGTTGCGGCCGAACTGCGCAAACGAAATATGCTCGCCGCGCAATTCGCGCAGCACCCGCGCCGATGGCGTCAACTCTGGATCGACAATTTTGCGGCGCTGTTGTGCCACGCTATCGCGATGCGCATTGCTGCCGTGTGCGCTGTCAAGTAATGTCGCGGTCTGATCGATCTGCTCAAGTAACTCGCTGGCCCACTGCTGCAATGGAATGGCGCGGCCATCGCGCTGCAATGCCGCGCCCGGACGGCGCCCTTCAGTGACGACGATTTTATTGTTAGCGATCAATTCGGCGCGACCCACGTCATCACATGGAGGGCTCTCGCTGAATAAACAAAACAATAAAAATGCATCGACAAAACGCATCAAATCAATATCGATGCCGACCGGCATAAACGGATTGACATCGATGCAGCGTACTTCGATATATTCGACCCCTCGATGTGCCAGCGCAGTCAACGCAGTTTCGCCGCGCCGCGCGACGCGTTTCGGTCGAATCGAGCTGTAAAATTCGTTTTCGATTTGCAGTAACCCGGTCGATAGCTGGCGATATTCGCCGTCCACTTGTACGCCGATGCGTTGATAATCCGGGTGCGGATTGAGAATGCCATTTTTCAGCGTATCGACATACGATTCGAGGCGGTTGTAGCAAATTTTTAAATTTTCCTGCGCGTTGCTTTGGTAGCCGAGATCGCCCATGCGCAGCGAGGTTGCGTACGGCAGGTACAGCGTGCCATCGTCCAACTCCTGCAAGCGATGCGGTTTGCCATCAAGAAAACTTTTGCACACCGCCGGCGAGGCGCCGAACAGATAAATCAATAGCCACGCATAGCGGCGAAAATTGCGAATCAAACCAAAGTAGGCGGTGGTGACGCGCTCAGGCAGCTCGGAGGAATCCGGTGGCAGATCGAATAGCGACGGCCATAACGCCTCGGGCAGCGAAAAATTGTAGTGAATGCCAGCGATGGTTTGCATGCGACGCCCGTAGCGATAACCGAGGCCGACGCGATAAATCGTTTTCATGCGCCCGATGTTAGAGCTGCCGTAGCGTGCCACCGGAATCGCGTCGTCGCTCTCAAGCACGCACGGCATCGATGCCGTCCACAACGCCTCGTCGGGCAACACCGCATAGGCAAAGCGATGGATCGCCTCCAGCTGCGCAAGGCTGTCTTCGGCCTTGCTGGACACTGGGGTAATAAATTCCAGCAGCGACTCGGAGTAATCGGTGGTAATCAGTGGATGCGTCAATGCGGCGCCGAGCGCTGCAGCATGCGGCGTGTGCGCCAAATGGCCCGCCGCATCGATCCGCAAACTTTCCTTTTCAATGCCGCGACGCAATTCGCGCAGCAGCGGCAATATTGCGGTGTTAGACAGCTGTGCTATGCGCTGTTGAAGAGCTTCGGACAAGACGATCTCCTTTTTCCAAGCGATGCGGATGCGCGCTTGGTAAACGCAAGGCCGACCAGTGTAATGGCCCCTCGCGATGTGAACAAGGCACCGCCAGCGGCGGTGGCAAGGTCAGCCTGAGCCTCGAAGCGATCCGTGGCACCGACGACGAGTAAATCCGCCACCGCGAATGCACCAGCTGCTTGCATCCCTCGAATCACTAATTTATTATCGATAGTTAATTAATGCTCGATAGGGCTCGCCATGTTGTCTCATACCTATTCGGATGTGATCGCCAAAAAGCGCTCGGTTAACCCGCGCGGCAAACCCCGCAATGCCGAGAAAACACTGGCCAGCATTATGGATACGGCTGAAGAATTATTCGCGAAACGCGGCTATGAAGGCACCTCGTTGCGATTGGTTGCGCAGCAGGTCGAGATGTCGCAGCCCAATTTCTACAACTACTTCAGCAGCAAGGAAAAACTCTACGAAAGCGTGCTAGCGCGATCGCTCGCACCGATGCTGACGATTATCACAGAAAGTATTTACGGAGCACTGAGCGATAAAACCGAAAATCTGCGCACCGAAGTTGCTCACCACGTTATCGATATTTTCGTCGAACAACTCAATCAAAACCGCAATCTCGCCGGCCTGATGTATCAAGAGCTGATCAACGGCGGCGCTGCGCTGCGCAAATTGTCCGGCGGCATGTTTGAAAGCATGTTGCAGCGCTCGGTCGCGGGATTGGAGGAAAGCAACATCAACGGTTGGCCTGTGGAACAGTTGCCATTTCTCGTCGCCGGTTGGTTCAACCTGATTTTCGGTTACTTCGCATCGGCCAATCTGATGCAAGTGGTGGTGCCCGGTTCGCACGATCCGCTTTCACAACAACATATCGAAACGCTGAAACAGTTTTTGAAAAATGTGTGGGACAAATTGATGCAATACGATTGAAGCAGTGCTCGATTGCGATCGCTGAAATTAATACCGAGTAACGACAGCAAGCAAAAAACCCAGTGTTCAATAATTAATAACATTACAGACAAGAGGAACCAGCCCATGAAAAAACTGCGCGTTGTACAGTGGACTACCGGTATAGTCGGCAGCTCATCGCTGCGATCGATCATCGCTCACCCCAAGCTCGAACTGGTCGGCGTGTATTGCCACAGCAAAGACAAAGTCGGTGTCGATGCTGGCGAACTGATCGATGCTCCACCTGTTGGCGTAAAAGCGATCGATCGCATCGAAGACATCATCGCGCTTAAACCCGATTGCGTGGTGTACATGTCGCAGTGGCTCAATATTGTCGAGCTTGAACAGTTGCTCGCCAGCGGCATCAATATCGTCACTACCGCGCGCATCGTCACCGGCAAATATTACAAAGATAATATCGGTCAGCGCATCGAAGCCGCCGCACAAAAAGGCGGCGCTTCGTTTTATGGCTCCGGTATGAACCCGATGTTCATCCCGACATTGACGTTGGCAGCCACTGCGATGTGTACCGAAGTGACCAAAATTTCGATTTACGAAAACGTCGATTGCGCGATGTATCCAGGCTTCGGCACTTGGGATGCATACGGCTTTGGGCATCCGCTCGATCACGCCAAACTGAAACAGGATTTGTGGGATGCGGAACCTGATTACCGCGAAATGCTTGAAGTCATGGCCGACACACTCGATGTCAAACTCGATGACATGACGCTCGATGTCGAATACGCCGTCGCCGATGCTGATCGCGATATCGGCTTTATGAAAATTGCCAAAGGCACCGTCGCGGCGATCGATGCAATATGGCGAGGCTGGGTCAACGGCAACGTATTTGTTGAATCGAGAACCTTGTGGAAATTAGGCGGTGTTTTTGGGCATACCGAAACACCAAATTGGGAAATGTTTTACGGCTACAAGCTCAATATCAAAGCCGATGTCAATGTGAAAATGACATTCTCGTTGCGACCGAATGACATCGCCAGAGATGTCGGCGTATCGACTGCGTTGCCGGTAGTCAATGCGATCGCGCAAGTCTGCGCTGCCAAACCCGGTGTCGTCACCGCTAAGGATTTAACGTTGATAACTGGGCGCGGTAAAGTCGCATGAGCCCGCTGATGCCAAGCAGCGCAGACTTGTATCCACCGATTCGTTCGACCAATGCGCGCGATCTTGCGCATATACCTGGTGATATGGGTTTGCCGGTGCTTGGCATCAGCGTTCAGCTTGCGCTCGATTTTGAAGGCACGATACGAAAATTTTACGCACAGTACGGCAACATATGCCGCTCGAATATTTTTTTAAATACCGGTCTGCTGATCAATGGACCGGAAAATGTGCGGCGCATCCAACTCAATACCGAGCGCGAATTTTCCAACTGGGTAGGCTACGCCAACACGGTGGCGGAGTGGTTTGGAAAAGCCATTTTATTTCGCGATTTCGAAGACCATCGACTGCAGCGCCGCGTCGTGATGTCGGCGTTCAGCGCCGACGCAATGCGAGGCTATGTAACTCAATCCAACGAAATTGTCGAGCACGCGATAGTCAACTGGGGTGACGAAAAAAACTTTATCGCGTTGCCGCATTTACGCCAGCTGCTTATCCACGTCGCAGCAAAAATATTTTATGGCATTGATGATTTATCGGTTGGCGCGAACAAGCTCGGCGATGCTTTTTCAGCAATGCTCAGCGGCATGGAAACGCTGATCAAAATCGACAGCTGGCCGTTCAAATATAGGCGCGGCGTAAAAGGTAAAAAACTGGTTCGCGAATATTTGAAATCGCTGCTGCCGCCGCAGGCTGAAACGCTGAGCGGCAAAGAGCTGGGCAACAATTTGATGGCGTACATGGTGCGCGCCAGCCTCGACGAGCAACCGCCGACGCTCACCGAAGAAGAATTGATCGATCATTTGTCGCTGTTGTTTTTTGCTGGCTACGACACCACGACGACAACACTGACGCATATGCTGATGCATCTCGGTATGGATCAGAAACTGCAAGAAACATTGCGCGAAGAAAGCCGCGCACTCGACAAAGCGCAACCCGATTACGACGATCTCGAAAAACTCAAAGGCATTCATTACACATTTCAGGAAACGCTGCGGCTGTATCCGGCAACGCCATTCACGATGCGCGGCACCGCCGTCGATTGCGAAATGGGCGGCTATCGTATTCCGGCAAACACGATGCTGTTTATTCCCTCGATCGTTAATCACACATTGCCGGAATTCTGGGAAAACGCGTTGACATTCGATCCAAGCCGATTTGCACCCGGACGCGAAGAACATAAAAAACTGCACGGTGCGCATTATTATCCATTTGGCGGCGGCGCGCACAAATGCGTCGGAATGTATTTCGCGGCGATGAATGCCAAAGTATTTATGCATCAACTATTGCTTAAATACCGTTTTAAAACGCCAGATAATTATGCCCCGAAAATGATTAAACTACCGATGCCGCGCCCTGCGGATAATCTGCCGCTAACTTTCGAGCGGCTGTAGCGGGGGGGCTTTACTGCCTCACTTTTATCACCAAGTACTCGCTGCTGTAGTTATCGATAACCGGCAATGCGCGCAAACGTCGACCATCGATAACGCCTTGGCGACAAAGCTCATCCGCCAGATTTCGCGCATAGCTAACCCCCGTTGTTTATGTTGGACGCCACCCAGTGCGAACGGTATTATGCGCCCCGCACCTGCAACAGCTCACATCAAACGGTATGCGCGCCCATAGCTCAGCTGGATAGAGCGCTGCCCTCCGGAGGCAGAGGCCGGGGGTTCAAATCCCTCTGGGCGCACCACTCTTTCCCTTTCTTCCTTATCCTCCCGACCGCTGTGGCAACTTAGCCCTACTATCTGATTGGTTTTAGCGCTCTGTTCTAGCTATAATTCGCGCCAGTTTTTGCCCGCTCATTGTTGGATCGGCGCGGCCCGCGTAGCCAGTTGAGAACCCGAGGAATCAGACGTGAAGAAATCGATGTGGAAAAAGACCGTTGGCTTGGTTGCTGTGTTGGGTTTGGGCGCTGCGATGAGCCTTTCCAGTTATGCGTTGACCGAAAAGCAAACACAGGACGTGAAAACGCGCATTAAGCCGGTCGGCAGCGTCTGCCTCGAAGGCGATAGCAGCTGCGGTGGCGCGGTAGCAGCGGCGGGCGGTAAGCCGAAATCTGGCGAAGAGGTTTATAACGCCTCCTGCGCAATGTGCCATGGTGCCGGCGTCGGTGGCGCGCCTAAATACGGCGATAAGGCCGCTTGGCAGGCTCGTATCGCGCAGGGCGCTGCTACGCTGCACAGCAATGCGATTTCGGGTATTCGCGCGATGCCGCCGAAAGGTACCTGCGCCGCGTGCTCGGAAGACGAGGTTAAAGCAGCGGTCGATTACATTGTCGCGCACAGCAAGTAGATTAGCCCCCGGGGGCTTTTCTTACAGAAGCCCCCAATGCCTTTCCAACCCAATCGCGCATTGCGGCGGGCTCCTCAAATACTTCCGCCGGAGCCTCGAAATACTGCATGGTCACAGGCCTGCCATGTACCGCATAAGTGAAGGGCAGTAACCCCTTTTTTTCAAAATCGCGTCGAACGGCGGCATCCGACTTGAGGTAGAGGGCGTCGTTGACGATGATTGCGAAGATAAGTCCGTCTTGATAGATACCATACCCGCCGAACATGGCGCGCGCATGCAGCCCTCGAAGGAAGGACATGTGTTCTACGACATAGTCTAAAAACTCGGAATGTTTCATTGTTAGCAATCTACGGAAGTTGGCGAAACTACACGGGATTCCAAGGTTTGACCGTTACCTTTCCCACGCATAGTCTCAAACTGAAAATATAGTCTTTCCAGATGCGGCAATGGGCCATTTTTTTGACCATGCGGCAGCAAGCTCCTGCAACTTTACAATATTGCTTAACTCGATATCTTGTGGGTAATCGGCGGGCAAATGCCGAATGATATTGTTACGCACTTGATCCGCCTCTTTCTGTAGTTGTATTGCGAATCCGATGTTTTCAGCGGCGTTTTGCGACGGTGAATAGCCAAGGCTTAGGCGGTCGAACGGAATGCCGTAGCCGCGCTTGGCTAACTCGCTGCCCAGCGATTTCAACGGTAACAGCATACAACCAACGGCAAGATACTTGGCTGAGGCATCGCTGGATCGATAGTGTAAATTTAATAACACGAGCACTGACCAGTAGTGGAGGTTGGCGAGCCATGCCAATTGCTGCGCTGTTGAATCTTTGATCTGATGGTCGTGCCCATGAAATGCAGTTGGATTCGATACGGTGTCAAATGCGGGGTATTCCTGGCTGTGTTGGTTGAACTGCCACCACTTCGGTGCGTCCTTAAAAGCTGGATGAGTCCCCATAAATACCGATTTAAAAAAAGCAAAGTGGTGGTCTTCACCCTCTTGCATGATTCGAGTTAATTCGGTTGTCCAAAAATCAAAATCAAGTCGTAGCGTGCGATCGGTTTTGTGCAGATCATCCAGCAATGTAAGCAAAGTGGCATAGACGCTGCCGACATGATTAATGCCGCGCTCGTCGCCCAACACGGTGTGCAGCTGCCGAGCAAACTCCGCATTGGCTTCGTCGTCAGCTGCAATCGAGCGAGTGTTCGCTTCGCAGAATGTAAACTTTGCCACGCTATGCCGACTCAATGGCTCAAGTGACATTGGGAAAGGATAAATATCAATTTCGTACGGGAAATCCTGCACATCAAGGTTTGGAGTGGCGCCAAGTGCGACCAGCAGCTTGTTGATACTGCCCAGATGTTGCATCTCCTGCACCGCCACGCCAAGCAAGCTATGACTATTCGGGCTACCGTCTCCGATAAGGCTGGAAAATGTCGGTTTTATCGAAAAGCTTGCGTACAGGTATTGGAGCATTAATGAGTGCTCGACCTCGGTCACCTCCTTGAGTAGCCGAATCAACTCCAATCGATTTGAAAAAAAATCTCTGCTGACAAATCTTGATGTGGTTGATTTTTTCGACACTCCAAGCGCAGCTGTGTCGTCTACAGTCAGCCGGTTTGTCGCTGCACTTGCCTGGTGATATAGCGGCATCAGTAGTGCCGAACCGCCAATCGAAACGAGTAGGCTGCGCCGTGAAAGCCCTAATCCATTGTTCATAAATTCTCCGTGCTAATAATTCGAGAGGGTGGGTGGGTTTAATTTACGGCACTACTGTTTAGTTGCGGCTTTCATGCTACTTACAAAGTCGCTAATTTTTTTAACCGCATCAACATCGCAAGGCAATCTCGCGACAAGATTCACGATCGCTGAGCCGCAGATAACCCCGGCAACCCCGGAGGCTAATGCGCTTTGCACGTGCGAAGGGGTAGCAATGCCAAAACCTAGCAATACAGGTGGAGCGGTGTGGTTATTTAATTGTTTTAATAAATTGCGTTGCGGAAGATTCACGGCGGTATCAATGCCGGTGACACCGGGTCTCGATACCAGATACAGATATCCTTCGCTGCGTGCTGAAATTTCCGCGCAGAGTTGTGGCTCGGCATTGGGTGGCAAGATCAAAACGGACTGCACGCCGTATTTTCGTGCGATTGCCGCAAACGGTGTGAATTCCTGCAATGACAGATCGGCAACCAGTACCGAGTCGACACCTACGGCTGCGGCTTGCTCGTAGAAGGCATCTAAGCCGTACGCGATCACTTGGTTTGTATACAGCAACAAGCCAATCGGGATAGTCGGGTTGTCGCGACGAATCTGATCAATGATGACGAGGCTGTCGTCAAAAGTGATACCGGCATTGAGTGCTCGCGTATGCGCAGCTTGGATAACGGGGCCGTCTGCAACCGGATTTGAAAATGGTATGCCGAGCTCAAGCGCATCTGCACCGGCATCGATTAAGGTTTGGATGATGTGTAGGCTGGACTCTAAGTCGGGATCGCCTAAGACAACAAACGGAACAAATGCACCTTCGTTGGCTGCGGCAAGCTGTTTGAATAAGGTGTGATATCTAATCGACATTACCCGATCCTTGTGGTGTTTCCAGCGCGCATTGCACGGCGAAAATATCTTTGTCGCCGCGACCGGATAAATTGGCCATGATGCTGGTTCTGGCAGCAGCGGTGCTCGCAACTTTTAATTTGTGCGCGAGCACTACCTAAATTGCGGGCACGTTATTAGTGTGCTGCCTACCAACCAGTTACCGTCAAACAGCGAGACTATCCAGGGCAGCGTCATACTGGGTCATCCTTAAGTACGTTATGGTATTGGCGAGCAGCACAATGCCTGCCGTGGTTAAAATAGATTCGGGGTGAAATTGAAAACCCACGACACCGTCGCTGCGATGGGCGATCGCCATGATCTGCGAGTCGGAGGTAACTGCGGTTACATCGAGGCACTCGGGTACTGCGGTGGCTACCAAGCTGTGATAGCGAGCGACTTTTAATGGGCTTTGAATATTTTTAAACGCACCTTCACCCGTGTGCGTAATTAAACTGGACTTGCCGTGAACTACCGAGTCTGCTCGGCCGACCGTGCCGCCGTAATGTTCGACCAACGCTTGATGTCCTAAACAAATACCAAGAATGGGAGCATGACCGACCACCAATTTCAGCAACGCCATCATGCAGCCTGCCTCGCGTGGCGCTCCCGGTCCGGGCGATAACACCAATAGGCAGCTTTCTACATCGTTCAGCAAATGATCGGCGATAACCTCGGCGCGCAAGTCGTTGCGAAAAACACGAACTCGATGTCCAAGCAATTGCAGCTGCGCGACCAGGTTGTAAGTGAAGGAGTCGAAGTTATCGAGCAAAATTACGTTCATCAGCCGCCACCTTGCTGAATCGCGCTGATGACAGCTTGCGCTTTACTGCGGGTTTCGTCGGCTTCCGCCTGCGGATCCGAATCGAAAACAACACCGGCTCCCGCCTGAATGCAGGCGATGCCGTCCTTGACGTAAGCGCTCCGAATAACAATGCAGGTATCCATGTCGCCATTTGAGTTGAAATAGCCGATCGCGCCGCCATAACTCCCGCGGCGTTGCTGTTCCACTGTTCTTACTAACTGGGCCGCCCGCACTTTCGGTGCGCCGACTAATGTGCCCATGTTCATGCACGCTTGATACGCATGCAGCGCGTCCAAATCCGCTCTCAGTTCACCGACAACACGACTAACTAGGTGCATGACGTGCGAATATCGATCCACTTTCATCAACTCTGGAACGCGTCGCGTGCCGGGTACACAGATGCGCGAAATATCGTTCCGAGCAAGGTCGAGCAGCATCAAATGCTCGGCCAGCTCCTTTGCATCTAACCGCAGATCCAGCTCTAAACGACTATCAAGATCGTGGTCTATGCTGCCATCCGCATACGTACCACGCCGACGCGTGCCGGCTATTGGGTATATTTCCACTTGATTGGTGGCCGCAGTGTATTTCAAGGCGCTTTCTGGCGAGGCTCCGAACAAGGTGAAATCGGTGCTGCTCAAATAAAACATGTAAGGGCTGGGGTTGGATTGTTTAAGCGCTGTATACGCACCCAGCGGGTTGGGGCAAGGCAAAAGGAAGCTTCGCGACGGAACGACCTGAAAGATGTCGCCCGCCAAAATATAGGATTTCATTTCTTCAACGGTGGCGCGAAATTGCTCGTCGCTGTCGCTCAAACTAACCGCATCGAGCACCGGCTTACCTGCGGTGGTGGGCCAGGTCGAACCTGCACACAGCGCGCGAATATCGCCGTTGCGCTTGGCAATTGCATGAGTAATCGGCGCCTCGCCAGCGCCGGGGAACAAATGACTAACCACCTTTGCCGATAGCTGCTCATGATCGAGAATCAGCATCGTTTCCGACACATAGCAGAGGTAATCCGGGCAGTCGTTAAAGCCGGTGGGAACCTCTGGCAGCGGTTCAAAGTTGGCGGCGAGGTCGTAGCCGAAAATGCCGCAGACAAAAATTGGAAAATCCGGATCGGTGGACCCACTAAACTCTTTCAAAAAGACCCGCAGCCCATCTAGCGTCGACAATATTTTTAATTTTTCATGTTCATCTAGATCCAGTTTTATCTCGCCCAAATACACGGATAGTTGGCAATCCGTCGCCGAAATTTCGTATCCTTCGAATCTCTTCTTCAGTGATAGCAATAAGTTGTGGCCGTTGTCGGAGAGCGCAGTAAATTCAATCAGACCGTTTCGACTTTCGATTTTTAATGCGGAGTGCGTCAATAAAATGCTTTTCAAATTTCGCTTGCTATTGATGTCTGACGACTCGAGCAGCAGCGTATTCGGGCGATTGTTAGTGATCTTCAGATAAATGCCAAGCGGGCAGTCTGGATATGGGCACCGTAAAACCAGCGCCTTCATCCAGTTGGTCGGTGGCGCAGTTTTATGACAGTACTCGGTAGATATCACAGCGATCCACTCCTCCGCTACACGCAGTTGCAAATCATTTGACTGCACGGCCTTCAAAGGTGTGACAAAAAATCTCTATTTAAAAATGAATTCGTCTCGTCACATCCGCGTCACTAATAACGTCAAACTAACCACTAAGTGATTAGGTGAAAAGCTTAGGAAGAAAATAGACTCTCAAACCTAGGGTGAGGAGAAAGATGTCATGAATACCCGCAAACTAATTTGGCTGGCTATGCCGCTTGCTGTGACGTTGGCAATATCGACGACCGCCATAGCAGAAAGCACCAAAGCATCAAAAAAAGCAGAAAAAAATAGCGAATTGATTTTCAAGGATGTGCTTGCAGGATTTAATCCTAGCTTTGAAATGAAGGGGCGCTCGTTTATGCCGGGCGTGGCGTTTATCGATTACGACAATGATTCATGGATCGATATCTATATTGCCAATGGCGATGGTCAGCCCAATGCACTTTATCGAAATCTAGGCAATGGAAGCTATGTCGATCTTGCGCCGAGCGCGGGTGTTGCGGATCTCGGTTACACCACTGGTGTCGCGGTCGGCGATTTGAATAATGATGGCTACGACGACATATACGTTGGCAATCAACCCAGTATGGGCGACGGCGTTAATTTTCCCGACGGTCCCGACAAGTTATACATTAATAACAAGAACGGTACGTTCCGGGAAATAGGAGTGCCCGCGGGCATTCATGAGGACGGATTTACCACATCGATTGCCTTTCTCGATTATGACGGCGACGGTTTTTTAGATATTGTCGTGGCGCGCTTCATCGATATGGACACTTTTGATCCGGGCGCCAATCGCACCAATCCCACCGTGCGTAGCCATCTTTATCACAACAATGGCGATCTGACATTTACCGATGTCACCGAGAAGGTCGGTATGGGCAGCGATTTCCTGACTTGGTCGGTGGCCGCGTTTGATTACGACAACGATGGCGATATCGATATTTTCTTGGGGCATGAACAGGGCCCCATCGCGGTATTCAAGAATAATGGCAATAGCACCTTCACCGATGTCACCGCACAATCGGGTGATTTAAAAGATTATGGCGCGTGGATGGGGCTTGCCATTGGCGACTATAACAACGATGGCCTACAGGATATTTATGCGACTAATCTCGGCGATGTGAGAGTAACGCGCGATCCGTCGCGACCGCCGATCGTAGTGCCGCCGCCAGAAACCTGGGATCAACCGTGGCCAACATTATTCCGTAATAATGGTGATGGCACCTTCACCGACGTCGGCGATCAAGCCGGCGTTAAAGTGCCCTACGAAGTCTCATGGGGTACGGTGTTTGCCGACTTCAACAACGATGGCTGGCAGGACATCTACATGGCGCAGAACCTGGGATTCGTCGGTCTTATCGGTGATGCTGGAAATGGCGCCGGACCTGGTCGGTTGTTCGTCAATCAGCGCAACGGTACCTTCAAGGAAGAGGTTGAGGCGGCTGGTGCTGCAAATGTTGGCCCTGGCGGGTGGATGGATGGGCGCGGTACTGCAAGCGCCGATATCAACAAAGATGGCTTAATGGATTTTTACGTTGTCAACACATCTATGTACGAAAATACGCCGCCGTTCAATCTAATTGCGGGCAGCGGTAAGCCACATCTGTTTGAAAATCGCACGAAAACCGACAACCATTGGCTACAGCTGCGCTTGATCGGCAAAAACGGCTCCAATCACAATGCCGTTGGCGCTAAGGTTGAGATAAAAAGCAAAGCGAACACGCAAGCTGGAATAAAGCAGATCAATACTGTGTACGGCGGTGGCAGCGCATATTCGGCAAGCGAGCGGCTGCTGCACTTCGGGCTCAAAGAGCAGAATAAGGTTGAGCTGGTTGCAACCTGGCCCGACGGTGTTAAGCAGAAGCTTGGCATAGTTCGCGCCGATCAGCGTCTCACCATTGTCGAAGGTTGTTCGATATTGTTTCCAGAGCGCGTCATCGAATCGCTAGCAAGAACCAAGCTAACGCCAGAGAAAATTTGCTCCAAACGGCCGCGCTAACAACAGCGGGGCAGGCCATGCGCCTGCTCCGTTTTTCCGCTAAACAAATCCGAAAAGCAAAAACAAAACGCCATCGCCGATGCGCGTTGGTTATTTGTCGTCTTGAATATTTTTGCGATGAAAAAATTATTGATCGAATGGGTTAAAGGCGATCAGCTTTAAATTTTTTTCGAAAAAAATTAATAATTTTTAAAAAACATAGATTGCTACTGACAGAGCGGTGTTAGTAGCGCCTGATTAGAATTGATTGGCGGTAACGATTGCCGTTCGACAGGAACATTTATCAAGGAGTTAATTATGTATATTTTGTATCACTTTCAATTCTCACAACACAGTCGCCGCGTGGTCTCTCTGCTGGAGGAATGCAACTTACCTTATCAGGTTAGGCATGTGGCAATGGATAAGGGGGAGCATTTGAGTGCGAATTTTATTGGAATAAACCCAAACCACCAAGTGCCTGTGCTCGAAGATGGTGGTCTGCACATATTTGAGTCCAACGCTATTTTGCGCTACCTATGCAATAAGCATCAGCTGATGGAGTGGTACCCGCCGAGTGCCGCACAGCGCGGCTTAACCGATCAATGGCTAGACTGGAACCAATGCCGCATGGCCCAGCCGGTTATCGACATCGTATTAAATAAAGTGTTTCTAGGTGTTGCGGGAGATAGTGTCGCCATCGAGCGTGGCCAGCGTAAGTTAACGGAATTGCTGCCAATATTGGAAAGAGGCCTCGCTACTTCACGATTTTTGGTTGACAGCCACCCTACCATCGCTGACTTATCGGTAGCGTCGAATATTTTTCAGCTTGGTCTTGCGGCAATAAAACCAACCGGAAAGACGGCGGAATGGTATGGTCGCATGCTCGATATACCTGGATTTCAAAAATCGCTACCGCAGTAATTAGGTTGAGTGCGACGAATTAGATTCGTCGCCTTTCATGATGGTTTTCATGGGAAATAAATTTTATTAAAAAATGATAATTTTCAGATTTGTAAAAGTTATTAGATAGCGGAAATTTATAGGGGTTGCCACACCAAATAAATTTTTAGATTGACCTCTTATTGCGGGTGAGTTTACGCGATGCGACCTACAACTAGATTGTTTAGAATAATCCAGCTGCTTAGAAGTGCTAAACAACCGATTACTGCATCGGCAATTGCCGATGAGCTGGAGACGTCCACTAGAACGATTTATCGAGATATCGCCGAATTAATGGCGCAGCGGGTACCGATTCGTGGCGAAGCCGGTGTCGGCTATGTATTGGACAAAAACTACAATATGCCGCCACTAATGCTTCGCCCTAACGAGCTTGAGGCGGCGGTGTTAGGCGCGCAATGGGTTGCGCAGCGCGGCGATTCCACGCTAGTGCGCGGCGCCCGCGACCTGATCGCGAAAATCTGCGCTGTCACGCCATTGCATCTTCGCTCATTTATAGTCAATGAAACATTGATGGCCCCGATGCTGCGTTCGCCTGCAAAGGATGCTATCGACATAGACCAAGTGCGTGAGTGGATACATCGGCGTCATAAGCTTCGATTACGCTATCGCAGTGAGGACAATAGAGAGAGCGAGCGCATTATTTGGCCGATAGCTATCGCTTACTTTGAGGTCGTGCGATTAATTGTTGCATGGTGCGAGGTGCGGAGTGGATTTCGACATTTTCGTACGGATCGAATTTTATCGATTGAATTCATGGATCAAATTTTTCCGAATTCACTGGAGGAGTTGCACGGGGCATGGCGCAGGCAGGAATCCAGTCGAGAAAGCCATGAATTGGATGGCTGCATAACGCACGACTTGGGTTAGCTGAATCAATAACCGTTTAATTTGTTAATCGATCGCTACAGCGTTGGCTCGACATTCGCATTGCGCCAAGCCTGAAGGAAGAAGTTACTATTTTCGGCAATCCATGCGCGAAATGATTTCGGTGGCCGCCCCAAAATGGCCTGTACGTGTGGTGTTAGTTTAAATAGATGGTCGTGTGCAGTTTCCCATTTAAAGTATTCTAAAAAGTAGGCGGGTGCCTGCTCGCCCCACAGCCGACTAAAAACTGGTGTTATCGCCGCCATAAAATTAGCTTCGTCGCCGTCGTAACGCACGGGATGGCCGAGCACTTCGGTAAATAGATCGGCCACGGTGCTAATTTTGCAAAGATCGTTGCCGGTGACATCGACGATCGATCCTTTGTATGGAGAAGGTTCGGACAATAGCAATTCAGCGCTAACTTCGGCTACATCCTGGGCATCGATCCAGGCGAGACGCTTATCGAAGGCAACACGAATCACTTGTTCATCCAGTAATGGTTGCGCAAACATGCGGCTAAAATCGTCCATATAGTAGCCGGCGACATTGACGAAGGTGACGGGAAGTCCTGCTGCTCGGTATAGTTCGGTTGCAACCAAATGCTGCATCGCCGGATAGTGACGATATTGCCTCAGCGCTGGCGATACCATATCCATCGTGGCTCCGGGAGGCGTGCCTAAGATGCGAATGATGTGCCGCACACTAAGCGCCTGCTGACAGGCGCTTACCATATTGCTGACCAATGTGTCCTCGTCAAAGACATCGGGCGAAACTTGAAATATTCCCTCCATGCCAGACACAGCGTCTTGCATTGAAGATGCATCAAAATAGTCGGCGACAACCACTTCGACATTGGGCAGTAGTTTTTGCAACGCCGGTATATTTTCAAATTTATGCGTCGCGACCCGAAGGCGCACGGTGGGTGCGCGCTGCTGAATGTAACGCGCGACGTGGATACCAATGTGATCCTTTGCGCCAAAAATCAATGCGGATCGTATTTTCGGTGTTGAGGTTGTTTGCGGCACAGCGAGTTGCCTCATGTGAAAGCGTTTAGATATCGATATTATTTTGTGGCAGCAGCGTTAACCCGGCAGCAAGTAATGCCGGGTTAACTAAAGTTGGTTTAATACCGCTAACTATTTTGTGAACTTGGCGTAGATATACGGAACCATTACAGCAATTTGGCCGCCAACTTCGGTGATAGCAAAGTAGCGCGCGATATCTATATAGGTTTCTTCGGGAGGCTGATCAAGCGCGAATACGCTCTGAAAAAATTCGCCTACCCCTTCCCTGGAGTCGAACAGAAATGGCACATCAAACTCGACGACTTCCGAAGCAGCGGCGTGTGCGAAGCGGCCCAAGTTGACCATTCTTGATCGAGATGGGAACAGACCCTGATGACCAGTTTGAGTTATTTTATCGACGACTTCGTCAAAGTAGCGCTGAATGCTGGAGTCGTCGGCAAAATCGCCTACACAGAAATAGCCGCCCGGTTTTACTTTGCTCAGCGCAGCTTTGGTGATTGCGATCTGATCTTCCATATGATGCCAGCCGCCGAGCGAAACTGCTTTATCACAACTCTCGTCAAGTACCAACGAAAGATCGGTGATGTAGCGAATGTGCCCGTATTGCGCGCATTTTTTTTGATTGATCTCTAACGTACGTGGTGCGATATCCTGCGCGTAGAGTAGGCCGCCGGTATTTTTCGGAGCAATCATTTTCGTTAAAAACCCGGTACCAGCTGATATTTCTAAAATCACATCTTGCGGCCGAACAGCGAGCGTGTCCATAAGCCAGTCGCCATCCTTGCGCGCATCTGGAAACGTCGTGATGGCATGTTCGTACGATTTGGCAATGATGTTAAAACGCGAGTCATCGAGCGCGGTTTGCATATTGATCTCCGTATTCCCGTTGGAATTAGTAGCAGTTTGTGTGATGTGCCTATTTAAAAATTGGCGCCACTTGCTCGTATAGCATTCATGTTTTGTCTTCCGCGCTTAATCAAGGGCTGCCGTTTCGATCTCGATCTCGACCTCGCCTTTGCGATCATTAACGGTGAAATAAATATCGGCGTCATTGTTCTCGTCGATAATCGCGGGCATTTGAAATCCGTATACCACTAGCTCTTCGGTACCGGCTTCAAGTCCGTGAACCACACCGGGTGGCACATTAATGACTGAGCGCTCGCGCAACGGATAACGCTGGTTTGCAACCAGTGCAAAGCCGTTACCTTTAAGCACTAAAATCACCGCATGGCCTTTCTTGTGCACATGCGGCTCAAGTACTTTGCCAGGCTCGATGACAACAAATTCGCAACCAACCCCCTCGAATCCCGAATCATCTAAAATTCGATACATCTTGAAGCCTTCAAGAAACAACGTTGGACTTTCCTCGACTTGTCGAACCGACCACGGCGTTGAGTGGTTGCAGTCTTTAGGTGTTGAAAGGGCCATAATGTTCTTCCTTCCATTACAGCGAGCTGTCTTTGACGGTGATGCCACCATTTATATGCGATTGCACAAACGCATAGGCGCGATGCGCGATATCGTGGCCGATGTCATGGCCAGCGTTAACCGCAGCAGGAAAGTGAACGCCTCCCCAAATACGACTTAGGCCGCACTTCGTTTCAAAATCAGTCCACGTAGCGAAGTTCAGGACGATATCGGTTGCAGGGGTTACGCCCGGTTCGACGCGCGAAGATCCTTTCGATACCGGCACCGACCAATTGAGATTATTGCTATTGAAAAACATTCGGCTGATTTCGGCGTGAGCGCCACAGAAGCTAGCTGAGCCAGACGGGTATTCCGGATGATCCGCAGTACCTAAATAAGGTCTCCATTGTTTGGCCGGCATGTTATAAACCGTTCCTTTGCCGGGCCCACCCCACGCCGTTACTTCGTTATCGCCATAAACGTAGCGAATCGCGCTAAATGGCCGTACTGCGTCGTAACGGTATTTGTTGTCCCAGACGGCAATGGCGGTATCGAACTCAGCCATATTGGTCAGAAATTCATAGTGAATGGACTTAATCAACCCAAGCCCGAGCTGCTGCGTGGCGAAGAGACCCGATTGGCCGAGACTGGCTAATTTGTTGTCGAATAGCTCTGCGATCATTTTCTGTTCGTCGGTGAGGTTCGCCGATTCGGTCAATACTCTGTCAGCTTGCGCCGTGTACCCGCCCCAGTTGCGAACGTCGCTATCGATTGGCCGGGGCGCCTTGAATTGCTTCGGATTTGCATAGCTGTACGGTTTTGTGACGCGCATTTGTGGTGTGACAAATTGTTGTGCGCGATAGATACCGATTCCGACCTGCTTGATGTCGGGTTGCCAGCGCGAAGGATTGAATAGTGTTTCTGGCGTGTTCACTGGGCGGTAGCCGAGGTAGTCAGCATACGGCGTAAGATTAAATTTGCGTCCTCCCGCATTACCAAGCTGGTTCATACCGTCATTCTGGCGTGCTTTCACGACAGCCTTGCCAGCAAGGTTGCCAATGCCGACAGCACTGGTGTTATTTTCTTGATTGTCATCGGGATCCAACCCGGCATCGGTCAACATCTTCCGCCAATCCGCCGCATGACTCGGTAGCAAATTGTTCAGTACGCGGTACGACGCGTACAGGCTTGCGATGTTCATGTAGTAGTTGTCAGTGCTTTCGCTACTGGGGCGTCGTCCCAAATTAGAGTACACACCAACCGCGCTGGATTGATATGGCGCAATGGCATCGAACCACGCATTGGTGAGTATTGCGGTGATGCGCAGAACCAGTGTGGCATCACCACCTGTCGGCGACACGGTGGTTAGAATCGCCGGGATAACCGCAGGAATAACGATATCAGCGTAGGCTTGACGGTTGCGTAAATCATAATTTACCGGCGTTAACGATTCATTCATTGCGAGTGCGTGTGAGGCGGTGCCCGCAGCAAAAGAAATACCTAATACGATAGCTTTGATTGTTGTTGAAAATTTCATAATAAATCCCTCTTGATTTTTTAAAATTTACATTTCGAACATTATTTATCCAGGTCTGGTGCTGTCTGCCAATAAATTTAACCAATTGAGTCATTCAGAAAACCCATCGGCAAACTTGGTTGTGATGTTTTTATGTGCATAAAATTTATTCCTCAATTTATAAAATGTTGTGTATTTGTGTATTTGTGTATTCTGCTGATAATTAGCTAAATTTTAATATTTATTAAACGCTATTAAACTTTGCCTGCTTAATTAGAAAACCTGCTAACTGAGTCGATAAGAAATCGGTATTCAGATTTAAAAGCCATTATTTGGCGTGCACGGATATATAGACTGGTTGAGAGAGCAATCTGTGACTGACTTTTTAAAAAATTTATGAATTTCAATAAGGCAATGACGGATGGCGTTTAATTATTAGATATTTTTAAGTGCTGATGGCCATGTCACAAAAATGAAAGCAGATCCTATTAAATTACCTATTGCCATTTAAATGTCAGTATGTGGCAATAGTGGGGCGCAGCCGCCTTCGGGCCGGATATGGGTTTGCGGCAACTAAAATCATCAATCCGGCTGCTAGCAAACTCTTGTTACCAAGGAATACGATATGGAAATTGATACCAATTCGCTACAACTGGAAGCCCACGTTCAACTCGCTCAGCAGGGGAATCTGGAGTCACTCGACAAAATTATTGTCGAAATTCAGCAGCAGGTTTACAGCTTGTCCCTCAGGTTTTTGTCGAGCTCGCACGATGCGGAGGATGCCAGCCAAGAAATCATCATGCGTATCATTAAGAACTTGAAGAGTTTTAAGGGAGATAGTCAGTTTAAAACGTGGACACATCGCATAGCATGCAACACGTTGATATCGATCAAACGCAAAAATAAAAACGGTAGAGTAATGAGCTTCGAAGAGTTCACTGAAAACCTAGAAGACGGTATGGACGACAACGATATTGCTGAAAAAAACAATCCAGATTATCTGCGTCTGATGGAGGAGATTCGTGTCGGCTGCACTTTGGCCATGCTGCAGTGCCTCGATGACGATGCGCGTATGGCATACATTATCGGCGAGATATTGGAAATCGAGCATGCGGAAGGGGCTGTTATCCTAGAGATCACTCCGGATAGCTATCGCAAGCGCTTATCCCGAGCGCGTCAAAGCATCGTAGGACATATGAGCAACAACTGCGGACTTGTGAATGAAAACAACCGCTGTCGTTGTAAAAAGCAAGTTAGCAAATGTCTGGAAAAAGGCTGTATCAATCGCAACAATCTGGAACATTCGATTGACTCCAGTAATGCACGAAGCTTTCCGCAGGCGCTTAAGCTTATACGCAGTCTTGATGAGACGCAGCGCTCGGCGGAATTATTTCGGAATTCTCCGGCCGAGCTATCAGGGCAGAAACTCCGCGATTGGTTGCGTGCTACCCTTGCAGACTTCAGTCAAGCCGAGGAGACCGTTTAAGTTGCGCGCATAGTCAATGTGAATAAAGCCGATTCTGATTGCGAACGATAGCGTGGGCAATAGAATCGGTGATATCTCACAGCGGCGGTTTAATGTATGTTCAATCGGCCTGCGGAGGTTCGTGTTTGCGCAATTGCACCCCGCGTGCGATGGCGGATATTGAGTGCCTCCACCGCCAGCGAAAACGCCATCGCGAAATAGATGTAGCCCTTCGGCATTTCGACACCCATACCTTCGCTCATCAGCGTCACGCCGACCACCATTAGAAAGCTCAGCGCCAACATTTTTAGCGACGGATGGCGCTCGATAAAATCGTTGATTGTTTTCGCGGCGAACATCATTACGCCTACCGCCAGGATAATCGCGACCACCATCACCGCTAATTGCTTCACCATGCCGACTGCGGTGATCACCGAATCGAGCGAAAACACGATATCGATTAACGCGATTTGAATCAGCGTGGAAAAATACGCTGCTTTGCGCGGCGAATGATGCGCGGCTGCGTCGATTTCGCCCTCCAGGCTTTCGTGGATTTCGCTGGTACTTTTCCACAGCAAAAATAAACCGCCGCCAAGCAAAATTAAATCGCGTCCCGAAAGTGGGTGCGCCAACACGGTGAGTACCGGCTCGGTAAGACCCATTACCCAGGTCAACGACAGTAGCAGCAAAATGCGTGTCAACATCGCCAAACCTAAACCGAGGAAGCGCGCTGATGCCTGCTGCGCTTTCGGTAGGCGGCCGACTAAAATCGACAGGAAAATAATACTGTCGATGCCGAGCACAATTTCCAAACCGGTTAACGTGGCCAGTGCCACCCAGGCTTGTGGATCGGATAACCATTCCATCGCAATGCTTCGCTGTAGTCAAAAAATCCGATCAGCGATCGATCGGCGCTTTAAAGTGTGCTGGCAGTATACGAAATTACATTTCAATCGAGTAGATTTTTGAGCCCGGCCAGCGTTGCGTTTGCGCGCTGTTTGCTTTGCGCCGGATCGAGCGCATCGCGACCTTCCCACTGGACATCTTCGCTCGGTAACTCATCGAGAAAACGGCTCGGCGAACAATTCAAATAATCGCCGTATTGTTTACGCTTTGCGCAAAAACTCAGCGTCAAGGTTTGCCGTGCGCGGGTGATGCCGACATAACAGAGGCGGCGCTCCTCTTCGATTGCGTCGCCGTCGATACTGTTGCGGTGTGGCAGAATATCTTCCTCGACGCCGATCATATACACATGAGGAAATTCGAGGCCTTTGGCCGCGTGCAGCGTTAATAACTGCACTTTGTCGCCGTCGTCTTCGTCTTCCCGGCGCTCCATTAAATCGCGCAGCACCAATTTTGCAATCGCCGCTTCGATGCTGTTGTCATCGTTGTTTTCATCGGCGCGCGTCATGGTGTTTTGCAGGCTCTCGACCAGCGTCATCACGTTCGCTAAGCGGCGCGCGGCAACGGTTGGGCTGGAGCTGTTTTGATGCAGCCAATCCTCGTAATCCATATCGCTGATCATGCCACGCACCGCGTCGATTGCATCATCGCCCTGCAAGCGACGGCGCAATTGTGCCAGCCACGCGGAAAATTCGCGCAATCGGCCCAGTGCCGCTTCGGGCATCTGCGCTTGCAAACCGATTTCGTCGCACGCATCGTGCATGCTGATGCTGCGCTCGGTTGCGTAATGACCGAGCGTTTCCAGCGTCGAGGTGCCGATTTTGCGGCGCGGTACGTTGACGATGCGCAAAAACGCATTGTCGTCGGCGGGATTAATCAGCAGCCGCAGGTACGCCATGATGTCTTTAATTTCGTTGCGCGAAAAAAACGAGGTGCCACCGCTGATTCGATACGGAACTTGAAAGCTTTGCAATTTTAATTCGAGCAATTTGGCTTGATGGTTGCCGCGATATAAAATTGCGTAATCGCGATACGCACCGCGACGACGCAGATGAAAATCGAGAATTTCAGTCACCACGCGTTCGGCTTCAGCATCTTCGTTGGCGCAGCGAATAATACGCAGCGGATCGCCGGGACCGAATTCGCTCCACAGCGATTTTTCAAACACGTGCGAATTATTCGCGATCACTTGGTTCGCGGCGCGCAAAATGCGTCCAGTCGAGCGATAGTTCTGTTCGAGTTTGATCACTTTCAGGTGCGGATAATCGCTTTGCAATTGCTGCAAATTTTCCGGACGCGCGCCGCGCCAAGCGTAAATCGATTGATCGTCGTCGCCGACCACGGTCAGCCCTTGATTGCTGCCAACTAACAGTTTTACTAAGTGGTACTGCGCACCGTTAGTATCTTGATATTCGTCGACCAATAAGTGGCGCACCTGCTGCTGCCACTTAGCCAGCGTGTCCGCATCGGTGCGAAACAATTCCACCGGCCGCAGAATCAAATCGTCGAAATCGAGCGCGTTGTACGCCTTTAACGCGCGCTGATAGCGCAGGTATGCCTGCGCGCACAACATGTCAGCCGGATTCAGCGCCTGCTCGACCGCTTGCTCGGGGCTGACCAGATCGTTTTTCCAATGCGAAATGCGCTGCTGAATCACGCCGGCTTGATCGGCAGCGGCGCCGTGCTCGCCGATTAATAAATCGCGAATCAGCGCCAGCGCGTCCTCGGCATCGAAAATCGAAAATCCGGCTTTGAAGCCGAGCTTGCGATGCTCCTTGCGCAACACATTGAGCCCGAAGGTGTGAAACGTCGATACCGTCAGCCCTCGCGCGGCGGGCCCCGGCACCAGAGCGGCGACGCGCTCGCGCATCTCACGCGCAGCCTTGTTAGTGAACGTCACTGCGGCGATATGGCGCGCGGAAACGCCACAGTGCTCGATTAAATAAGCAATTTTGCGGGTGATGACGCTGGTTTTGCCGCTGCCTGCGCCGGCCAGTACCAGCAAGGGGCCATCGATGTAGTGTACGGCTTCGCGCTGGCGGGGGTTTAGGGTGGTCACGGCGATCGATAATCGGCTAAAGGGCGGCGATTTTATCAGCCGCCGGTACTGCCGCCGAAAGAATTACAGCTATTTTTTTAATAAGTTCTAGAAATAGTCTTAATAATTGTTTATAACACCATGAATTAAATTACAATTAAAAGAAAATGGCAATTTGGGCGGCAGTGCGGTGATGGATCGATATCCGCGTACCGATAAAAACGAAGGTAACAGTAAGAATGTCCGATGCCACGGTCCGCATCCTATTGGTCGAAGCCGAGCAGTCTGAGTACATGCTCGTCGCGCATTTTGCCGCCGCGATCCGCCCGCATCTGCATCAAGTTAGCTGGTGCAATCAGCTCGAGCAGGCGCTCGACGCGATGCTATCCGGCGATTACGACGCCATCCTGCTTGGCTGCCAAGCCGATTTCGACGAGCCCCGCGAGTTGCTGATTGCGGCGGTCGAGGCCGGCTGCACGGCGCCGATCATCGTTATCAGCGATGTGCGCAACGATGCCATTGACGGCTGCGCGATTCTTGATGGTGCCGCCGATTATCTGCTGAAAAGCGCGCTCGATCCGCAAACGCTGGAGCGCTGCGTGCGCTATGCGCGCGCGCGCAAAGACGTCGAGCAGCGCGTGGCGCGCCAGTTGCAGCGCGATCCGCTGACCGATTTACCGAATCGTTTTTTATTTCGCGACCGTCTCGAACGCGCCGAGCGCAACGCGGGCATGATGGCGTTGCTGCATATCGATTTGGATGGCTTTCGACGTGTCAACGAATCGTTTGGCCACGAAGCGGGCGATCAACTGGTGCAATTGATGGCGCAGCGGTTGGGACCCTGCGTGCGCAAAACCGATAGCGTGGCACGCATTGGTGGCGACGAATTCACCGTTGTGCTCGAAGATTTGCGCGGTCTGCCCGACGTGGTTGCGGTTGCGAATAAAATTGTCGATGCGCTGTCGCAGCCGTACCTGATCGGCGATACCACATTGGTGCTGGCAACCAGCATCGGTATTGCGGTATTTCCGGAAGCCGGCAATACCGCCGATACGTTGATGCGCAACGCCGATCTCGCGCGCTTTAAAGCGAAACAATTGCGCGGCAGCCACTACCATTTCTACACCGAAAAAATGAATCTGGAAGCGATGAGCCAGATGCATTTGGAGGCGGAGTTGCGCCGTGCATTGCGGCGCAACGAATTCGAATTATTTTATCAGCCGCGCGTCGAGCTGGAGAGCGGCGAAATCATCGGTGTCGAAGGTTTGATTCGCTGGCGTCATCCACTGCGCGGGCTATTGGCGCCGGACGAATTTATTCCGCTGGCCGAAGAAGTCGGTTTGATTATCCCGATTGGTTATTGGGTGGTCCAGCAAGCGCTACGCGATTTGCGCGATTTAAAAAATTCCAGCGGCCGTGCGCTGGATGTCGCGATCAATCTTTCGTTCAAACAATTACAGGATGAAAAATTCGTCGAAACCGCATCGCGGCTGTTGCATGAAAGCGGCATCGATCCGCATCGTGTCGAATTCGAATTGACTGAAACCGCTATTCTAGTCGATGCCGAGCGCACCTACGCCGGCATGTCGGCGCTGTCACAACTCGGCATTAGTTTTTCGCTCGATGATTTTGGCACCGGCTATTCATCGTTCGCACATATTCAACGCCTGCCAATCGCCGCATTAAAAATCGATCGCAGTTTTGTGCGGCATCTACCCGGCGACGCCGACGATTCGATTATCGTTAAGGCGATCATCAATCTTGCGCACAGTTTACAATTGCACGTGATCGCCGAAGGCGTCGAAACGCTCGAGCAAGTACAGTTTCTGTGGCAAAACCACTGTGATCAGGTGCAGGGCTATTATTTCAGTCCGGCGGTTGCGCTCGAACATCTGGTGATGATTTTGGAAGAAAAATCGATCGCCTCGATGTGATTTTTTTCGTGCACTCAATGTCGGCAAATAATCGACGCGGCGCTGTGCGATTCGTATCGATAGCGATCGATAACTTGGTGGAGCATGCCGATGGATTGTCTATTTTGTAAAATCGCGCAGCAGCAAATCCCCGCTAACATCATTCACCAAGACGAGCAGGTCATCGCGTTTCGCGACATCCACCCGCAGGCGCCGGTGCACGCGTTGGTGATTCCGCGGCGACACATCACCACGCTGAACGATCTGCAACCGGCGGATGCGAGCCTATTGGGACACATGGTGCTAACCGCACAACGCATTGCGGCGCAGGATGGTATCGCCGAATCAGGTTTTCGATTGGCGATGAATTGTAATCGCGATGGCGGGCAAACGGTTTATCACATTCACTTGCACATCCTCGGTGGTCGCGCGCTGCAGTGGCCGCCCGGTTGAGTGCGCAGTATTTATAAATTTCAGCGTGGTCGCGGAATCGTCGATAGCTTGCCGAGTGCGGCGTATTGATCGCCGCCCAAGCGACACAGCGGATCGAGCCGTGCGATATCGATGTTGCTGTCGAGCAGTATGACGCGATCTAACCGAATCGCATTGGCGCACTCAGCGCGCTTGATGCAAATAAAAAATCACGCATCGAGATCAGGAATCAACAAAGTGCGCACGCGCTCGATGCTATCTTTCAGCCGTAGTTTTTCTTTTTTTAAGCGGCACAACAATAGCTGGTCTTGATACGGAAAATCCTGCAACCGCGTGATCTCGTCATCGAGGGTGCGATGTCTTTCCTGCAGTGCAGCCAATTGCAGGTGTAACGGGTCGACAAATTCGGTCATAGATTCAACTCAACCTGCGCCGATTTGACTATCGACAAATTGCTTCAATGCTTGCCGTCCGGCGAGATCGATTTCGGTGATCTCGACGCCGCAGCGATAGCCGTGCTGCTCGGCCGTTGCGCTGACGATGCGCGCGTGCACATCGCTGCTGCGATTGCCGAGCAATTGTAGCGACAGCGACATTTTGATTTCGCCGCTGGCCGGCAGCGCTACCGGGCTGATCATGCGTAGTCCGCGATAACCGAGATCGACAACTTTGCCGCAGTGTTGCGTCGACGCGGCGGCGCCGCCGACTTGATGAAAATAGCACGGTATTTGCACCAGTACGCGCGGGCCATTGCGAAATTCGCGGCGCGGCACCGCCAGCGGTCGCGGTCGCGAGGTGCCTAACAGTTCGTAAGTGGTCACCGGCAGGTGGCGGCCGCGCACGCGCACGCGACTCGCCTCGCCGACCAGAATCAATTCGCTCATCAAGCGGTAGCTGCCTTCGCCGATCAACACCTGGCCGCGCAAGCTTTGTGCGGCGATACGGCCCGCCACCGAGAGCACGTGACCGAGCAGCGTATAGCCGTGGTAGCCGCCGATGTCGGCGGCGCCGAGCGCCACTTCGCCGCTGTTGACGCCGATCGCCATATATACGATCGGCAAGCCGAGCGCAGCGCTGTGCTGATCGCAACGCGCCATCGCCTGCTGTAGTTCCACCGCACATGCCAACGCGCGCGCAGCGTGATCGCTCTGCGCTTTCGGTGCGCCGAAAGCAATCGTGAGCACCGATCCGGTCACCTGGTAAATACTGCCTTCGTGGCGCTCGATAACCGGCTGTAGCGAGGCCAAAATGCGCTGTAACAAATCGACCACTTTGGCGGTCGAAAATTGTTCGACCAATAGATCGAAGCCGCGTAACTCCGCAACTAACACGCTGGCTTGGCGGCGCTCGGCAACGGTTGGTACCGCACCGATGTCGCCGATCAAACTACCGACGCGCTTGCGCAATTGCGCCTCGGTCGCGGGTCGCGTCGCCAGTTCGGGCAGCGCCGCGCGCACTTCGAGCAGCAGCCGTTCTAACAATTTATTGCCGGAGTTCAGTCCAATCGTCATAACTCGACCCATTCTTCGCAGCGGTACCTTTCGCAGCGGTAACTAATGCAGGCAGCTCTCGTATCAATGCAAACAGCAGCGCGCAAATGTGCGACCGCTGCCGCATGGGCACAGGTCTTCGCGCGCGACCGCTTGCAACTCTGCGAAGCCTTGTTCGATATCCCATTGCCAATCGTTGGCGAACCATTGCCGGTGTACGGCGTAATAATCGTCGAGCAGCTGTTGAAGCTGCACGTACGCGGTCACTAGATTATCGTCGTTGTCATCGACGGACCAGTCGACGATATCGCCCTCGACAAATGCTGTCACCCAATCCAGCGTCGCCGCCACTTGTTCGTACAGATGGTCGTCGTTGAGGTCATCGAGCGCCACCAACCATAAATCTTCGAGGTATTGATGGCCCATCAGAAAACCATCGCACCAGCCCGTCAGCGCCACCACCGAGCACTCGCCGGCGTCGTCGATGCCGGGCCGATAGCGCTCGTGCTGGGCCGCTTCGCCGATACCTCGCGACAACTCGATCAGTAGTCGATAAAACGCTTTAGCCTCGGTGGCATCGTCGAACTGCGGTTCGTCGTTGAGCCAAATTAATTCAAACCACTCGGTGGGTTTGACCGGCTCGGGCGAACACGCCATGGCATACAACAGACCTTGGATCTGGTGATAACTCAGCACCGCATCGCGCTGCCCTAGATGTTTCAGAAAGCTGCGCAGGGCCTGTTCGTTATGTTTTGCAAAATTCAGCATACGTGAGCCCGACCGGATAACGATCGCATGGTAACGCGCGTACGCGGCAAACGCTACGTCCCCTGCGGCTCGACCGTCGTGGAAAGCTCCTCTACACTTTGCGCTATCGCACAACTGCTTTTCAGCGCGTCCTGCGCATCCCTTATGACTCGCGATCGCGATCCATCGACCAGCCCTACGCTGCAAACGCCGTGCGTTCGCAACTGCTGCCTTGACGAGCGCGAAGTGTGTATGGGTTGTGGTCGACAACTACAAGAAATTTTGCGGTGGCACCAGGCGTCGATCGCCGAGCGCGAGGCGATTTTGGTATTGGCTAGCGCGCGCCGAATGCAGCGCTGCGATCAACGCTGGGACTAGATAGCCAATAGCGTGTTACGGCGCTAACGCAATCGAATCGGATTTTTTTACCGTGATCGGCATCGAGAATAACCCGCTCGGTTCGAGCGTGGCGTTGAGCTCGTAGCTCACTTTATCGCGCGGCTTGGTCAGCATATCTTTGATAAAACCAAAACCGCTCCACAGACTGACCGTGGCGGGCACCGTGTATTTGGCGCTGCCGCCGGCCGGTACTTCGAAGGGCTCGCGGTTGACGCCGCTTATTAAATCGCGTCCATCCAGGCGAATCCGATATTGGATCGCATTCAACTTTAGCGCTATGTGGTTTGGGTTGGTCACCAACAAATCGACCATGATAGTTTGATGCAGGCCATCGCCGGGCCCGAGATGTAAACCAACCAGCGCGACTTCGGGTTCGGAAAACTGATTGCTCAGCAAGCTACAGGCGCCGAGCGCAACGGCGACGATCAATAACGCAGCGCGTCGCCAAAAATTTTCGATGAACCGCTTCATGGCATCGGCACCAGTTCAATTTCGACGCGTCGATTCTGGCTGCGACCACTTTCAGAATCGTTGCCAGCCAGCGGATTGCGCGGCCCGTAACCAGCGCTGCGAATACGCGCAGCCGCAACTTGGTGCGCGCTCAAATAAGTGCCGAGGCTTTGCGCGCGATGCTCTGAAAGCGCCTGATTATGTTCGAAGCTGCCGGTGCTATCGGTATAACCTTTGATGTCGACCACGGTTTTGCTGTACTCCTTCAGCACCTGCGCGATGCTGTCTAACACCGCAGCAAAGCTGGGCAGAATTTGTTCGCTGTTCAATGCGAACGCGAGCTTGCCGGACACGATTAATTTAATCGTGTCGGCATTGCGCTGCACGTGCACGCCGCTGCTGGCCAACCGCTCGATCAGTAGTGCTTGTTGACGATCCTGGTAGTAACCGACGCCACCGGCAATGGGCGGAGCGCTGGGCACCGGGCCGCTGCCAACATTCGATGCTGGCGTCTTACTCTGCTCTTTATTTTCCACGGACGCGGTGCCGGGTGCGGTTCCACTCTGAGCGGTGCCAGTCTTTGTTTTATCGGCAGTAGCGGTACTGTGCGTATCGTGATGCTGCTCGGTTACACAGCCGCTAACGATGCACACGAATCCCAGCAACGCAGGCCATCGTCGTAACCCCTGCATATTTTCTCTCTCAGTCATCGTCGGTTGTAAATCCACGTTATCGCCCGACTAGTGTATACCGTGATGGCATATTTGCCGTATCTGCAAACAGCCGGATGATCGGCTCGACTGATTCAGCGTCGGTTCAGGCTGCGCGCACTAGCCTGGTTACCATTGAGCATGTTGAGCGGAGTTTGCAATGCGGGCCATCATTTCTTATGCGTTGTTAGGAACGCTCGGCGCGAGCAGTTCGTTGGCGCTGGCGAACCACTACGACGACGATGATATTTACTATGCGCGCGTCACGCGCGTCGAACCGATTTATGAAACGGCTGCATACGATCGTCCGCATCAGCAGTGCTGGAATGAATCGGTGCCGCTGCGCAGTGTCGAGCCGCGCAGCCATACCGCACCGATTCTTGGCGCCATCGTCGGCGGTGCGATCGGTAACGCACTCGGCCATCATCACGTCAATAAAATGGTTGGCACCGTTGCGGGTGCAGCGCTCGGTGCTTCGGTGGGGCGCGATATCAGTTATCGCAACAGCGGCGGCGAGCGCGATGCGTACACCAACGAGCGCGTTTGCGAAACGGTGGCCGATAGGGCCTACCGCGAAGAAGTGGTAGCATACCGCGTCTATTATCGTTACCACGGCCATGATTTCGTTCGCGAAATGGATTACGATCCGGGGCCGCGCTTAAAAGTACACGTCAATGTCGAACCGGATGATTAACTTGCCCTCTCGACTCGCCGCGCTGGTCATCGCTACGCTAGCGCTGCTGTCGATCGACTGTGTTGCCGACGATCAGGATCGCCACAGTCAGCAGCACGGTGCGCGCGCGCAACGCCCGGTGAAAGAAGCGATCGGCGAGGTCGAACAAAATTACCGTGGTCACGTCGTCGACGTAAAATCGCAACGTAAAAATGAAACCGACGAAAACGTTTATCGAATGCGCGTATTGCAGCACGACGGTCGCGTAAAAACGGTGACGGTGCCGGCCAATGAACCCCATCGCTCACAACCCGATTAAATATTCTCATGCGCTTACTATTAGTCGAAGATGAAGCTCTGCTGCGCACGCAGTTGGCAAAGCAATTAGAGCAGCACGGTTACGCGGTGGATTGCGCCAGCGATGGTCGCGAAGCACTCTATCTAGTGCGCGAGTTTGACTACGATCTCGCGGTGATCGATTTGGGTTTGCCCGAGATCGATGGCCTCAGCGTTATTCGCAGCATTCGCGAACAACAGCGACGCTTTCCGATTTTAGTGTTGACCGCGCGCGGGCGCTGGCAGGATAAAGTCGAAGGCCTCGAAGCCGGCGGCGACGATTACGTCGCCAAACCGTTTCATATCGAAGAGGTGTTGGCGCGCCTTAATGCGTTGCTGCGTCGCACCGGTGGTTTTGCCAGTCCGTTGCTGGAGTTTGGCAGCTTGGTCATCGACACCACCAAGCAAGAAGTACGCGTCGCCGCGCAGGCGATTGAATTGACTGCATTCGAATATAAAGCGCTGCTGTATCTTGCGCATCGGCACGGTCAAGTCGTTTCTAAAACCGAGCTAACCGAACATCTCTACGATCAGGATTTCGATCGCGATAGCAATGTCATCGAAGTGTTTATCGGTCGACTGCGCAAAAAACTCGATCCGCAGCAAAGTTTAAAACCGATCGGCACCATTCGCGGCCGCGGTTATCGATTTGAGTTGCCGAGCGCCGCGGATGCTTGAGCGTTGGTTGGCGCGCGTACGGCGCAAGCTGCAACCGATTTCCGCTCCCAACTCGATCGCGCGCCGTTTGTTAATCGCCAGTCTGCTGCTGTTGCCACTGTATCTCGCCGCCACCGGTTGGTTTTTTGCGCGCTCGTTTGAAGCGAGCCAATTAAGTTCGGTGAACGAGCGACTGCGCGTGCAATTTTATGCGCTACTCGGCGCGGTCGAGTTTGATGCCGAAGGAATTAAAGTTGGTGTTCACAACGGCGATCCGCGTCTGAGGCAAATTAATTCCGGTTTGTACGCGATTGTTCAGCATCCGCAGGGCGAGCTGTTGTGGGAATCGCCGTCGAGTGCCGGCATCGATCTGAATCAACAATTACTTGCGACCGATCATCCGCCGCATATCGGCAGCGAGCGCTTCGATATGCTGCGTACCAATACATTGCAAACCAAAGTGCCGCTGGCGCGCTTTCAATATCAAACGGTGTGGGAAACCGACGATGGCGAAGATATGCCGTTGGTATTTACCGTGCTCGAAGATCAAACCGCGCAGCGCAAAGAATTGCGCGCCTTTTTGCGCGAATTGTGGTTTGGGTTGGGCAGCGCGGCGCTGCTGTTGACGTTGGCGCAGGCGATTATTTTGCGCTGGGGTTTACAGCCGCTGCGGCAATTGGCGCACGACCTCACCGATTTAGAAAAAGGCCATCGCGCCGCGTTGCCTGAACATTATCCCGAGGAGTTGCAGCCGCTCGCTGCGAATTTGAATCAATTGTTGCAACGCGAGCAGCAGCAGCGCGAACGCTATCGCAATACGCTCGGCGATTTGGCGCACAGTTTAAAAACGCCGCTAGCGGTGTTGCGTCAAGCGGCGGCAAGCGCGATGCCCGATCGCGCGCTGCTCGATGAGCAGGTGCAACGCATGGATCAAATGGTCAGCTATCAATTGCAGCGCGCGGTGCTGGGCAGTCCACACAGTTTACAACAGCGGTTTTTGCTGCGCCCGCTCGTCGACAAATTAATCGCCACGTTTGCGAAAGTGTATTTCGACAAACAGCTGCGCTTCGAGGTGGCGATCGCGGCCGATTGCGAATGCCGCGGCGACGAGGCCGACTTACTCGAACTGTTAGGTAATTTACTCGACAACGCCTGCAAGGCGTGCCGCCAGCAAATCAGCATCGCCGCGACCCATAGTGAACGTTGGCTGCTGATCGCCGTCGAAGACGATGGGTCCGGTATTGTGGAAGCACAGCGCGCGCATATTTTGCAGCGCGGGCAACGCGCCGATAATTACGCGCCGGGGCAGGGAATCGGTCTCGCGGTGGCGGTGGATATTCTTGATAGCTACGGCGCCGAGCTCGATATCGGCAGCAGTACGCTGGGCGGCGCGCGTTTCAGCATTCGCTGGCCAGCGCGTTGATGGGCTCGCTGATAAGTAACAAAGCAACGGTACGCAAATCGACTAGACAGTCCATCGACTGGACAAGAGAGGCACTATGTTAAAACGCAATCGCTTATCGATCATCGCAACGCTGCTAGCCACCACATTGCTAACCAGCACGTTATTGGCGAGCGCTGCGCACGCCGATCTCAAGGGCAGCTATAAACTGAACGGCGGCAAGCAGCAGCTCGATTTGTACTACGCCAACGATCGCCAGATGCGTGCGGATCTCGATAATAAAAATCAACTGGTGATGAAAGGCGCGGCCGTCTGGGTGCTGCAGCGCCAAGGCGAGCAGTGGTTGGCGGTCAATGCCGATCAAATGGGCGGTTTGCTCAAAGCCATGCAGGCCAAACACCCCGTGCCCGCGCCGGGCCCGATCAGCTTGCGCGCTACCGAGCGTCGCGAAGTAGTGGCGGGCTACCCCGGTCGCGTGTATGAGGCAACCCGCGGCGACATCATCAGCGAGCTGGTGCTCAGCGACCATCCCGAAGTGTTGGCGCTCACTAACGGTTGGCGCAAGCTGGCGTTGAAGCTCGGCGAAAATCTCGGCGCCGAGCAGGCCGAGCAGCTGCAACAGGTGTTGAATACGCTGCCGACGACTGGCATGGGTGGCCTATTGCGCGAAGGCGATCAGCTGCTGTTGGTGGCAGTCGATGCTAAGGCGAAAGCCAACGCTGCCGATTTCCCCGCCAATACCAAAATGCTCGAACTACCGAAACTGCAACTGCCCGCCTTTAATTAATCGTTCGCGAGACGAACGATTTTCAATTGCACGCCGCAAATAAAATGCGGCGCTTCGCATTGTCGCTAGCGAGATCGAGTTGATCCGCTATTATTGGGTTGACCTCGCAGCGGAGCACGCGGGCAATCACGTGGCTAGCAGGCCGTTCGGAGTGTAATGCATGAATGTTTTACTGGGCCTCGCCATCTTATTTGCGAGCTGCATAGTCGGGTTCCTGTTGTCCGGCGGCCACTTAGTAGCCCTGTGGCAGCCGTACGAGCTTTTGATTATCGGCGGCTGCGCGATCGGCGGCATGGTTGTTGCGAATCCGCTCCCCGTGACTATCGCCACCTTTAAAAGCGTCGGCGGGCTCATGAAGCCGTCGCGCTTCAAGAAAGAGTTATATCTCGATCTGCTGGCGCTACTCTACGACGTGTTTAACAAAATGCGTCGCGAAGGCATGTTGGCGGTGGAAGCCGACATCGACGATCCGAGCGTCAGCCCGTTATTCACCAAATACCCGTCGGTCGACAAAATTCACGGCTCGATCGAGTTTGTCGTCGACTATTTGCGCGTGATGATGATCGGCAGCATCGCCGGCCACGAACTCGAAGCGCTGATCGACGCCGAACTGGAAACCCATCATGCCGAGGCGGGTCTGCAGCCCGGCGCGCTCAGCAGAGTGGCCGATGCCTTGCCGGGCTTCGGTATCGTCGCGGCGGTGATGGGTATCGTGATCACGATGGGTTCACTGGGCGGACCTCCGGCAGAGTTGGGCCACCATGTCGCGGCGGCGCTAGTCGGCACATTCCTGGGTATTCTATTGTCGTACGGCGTATTTGGGCCGCTATCGACGATGCTCGAACACAATGTCCGCGAAGAATCCAAATTTTACGAATGTATCAAAGTGTCGTTGATCGCCACGCTGAACGGTGCTGCGCCGCAGATCGCGGTGGAGTTTGGCCGCAAGGTGTTGTTCCATGAGGTGCGCCCCAGCTATGCAGAAGTCGACGAACGCGTGAGACAAAAGTGAAGCCGAGGCCTGCCGTATGAAAACCTCGATGCAGCCCATCATTATCAAAAAGAAAAAGCATGGTGGGCACGGTCATCACGGCGGCTCGTGGAAGGTGGCGTTTGCCGATTTCGCGACTGCGATGATGGCATTTTTTCTACTGATGTGGCTGACCGCTGCGGCCAGCGATCCGCAGAAAAAAGCCATCGCCGGTTACTTCACCGATGTCGGCGGCGGTTTAGCCGGCCCCGGTGGCGCGAATACCGGCGTCATTACTTTCGATCATCCGCAGAGTTCACCCGATCCGATGACGCCGCCGCCGATTCAAAAAACCGAGCCCGGCGGCGAGAATACCCAGAGCAACGGTCAGGGTGTCGATAATCAGGCGCTGGTGCAATTGAGCGAGGCCGAGGCTCGCGAGCAATACGAGAAAAAAGAACAGGAAAATCTGCAGGAGCTTAAAGAGCAGCTCGAACAAGAATTAGAAAAAAGCACATCGGCATTGCGAGAATTGAAAGACCAAATTTTGATCGACTACACCGGCCTCGGCCTGCGCGTTCAAATCGTCGACAAAGAGCAGCGGCCAATGTTTGATGTCGGCAGTCAGCGCCTACAAAATTATTCGTCGACGGTATTGGCGGCCTTGGCGCCGCTGTTGGATAGCGTCCCAAATCATATCTCGATCACCGGCCACACCGACGCAACACCGTACGGCAGCGGCGCGGTGTATTCCAATTGGGAGTTGTCTGCCGATCGTGCGAACAGTGCGCGCCGCGCATTGCTGAGCGGCGGTTATCCCGAAGAGAAAATAGTTACGGTACAGGGCATGGGATCGGCAGCGCCGTATAACCCCGAAGCGCCGACCGATCCCGTCAATCGCCGCATCGCGATTATCGTGTTGAAAAAAGCCGTCGAAGAAGCGTTGCTGGGTAAGCAGGGTGTTAGCAGCGAGCACGTGATCGACAGCGAGGGCGGTATATTGAATCCCGAGCAAGCGACCGATTCGGCGCCGCACTGAGAAATATCGATTATCGTCGCAATCGGTAGCGCGCGCAGATTAACTCAGCGGCGCCTGCCGAAACATAAAATACACCGCACCCAATTAGCCTGGCCGCATGATGATTCGCAATATTTCATAGGCTTCGCGCACCACTAAAAATTGCGCACTATCGCCGCCGCGATCGGGATGCGTCGCGGCGGCGAGGCGGCGGTATTGATGTTGAATTTGCAGCCAATCTGCATCTGCTTGCAGTTGCAGTGTCGCCAATGCGGCGCCGCGCGTATCGAGCGCGTGAAAGCGCTGCCAGAAGCCATTCAGCAATGCAGTTACGCCAGCGCTATCGGTGGCGCTGAGCTGTTGCCAATTCAGATAATAATCGCGCAGTGCGGTACTGGCGGCGGCGGCCAAGGCGCTGCTCGATGCGTGCTCGGCGCTCGATTCCAACGCGATGCGCAGCGGCCCGACCGTCAACCATACTGCGTCTTCGCGCCACAGCGTGTCCTGTAATTGATACAGCGCATTCATCAGCAGAAAATGTTTTTGAAACAACTGCAAATCGGCTTCGATCGACAGCGCTGAAAAATCCGCGCCGACCTGTTCGAGTTTTTTTAATAATTCGTATTCGCCGATGCCATCAGTAGCAGCGCGAAGCAGTTGCAATACCAATGGCAATAGTGGATTTAACGGCTGCGCTGCCGTTGTGAAGTCGATGCTCACTGCGCAGCGCCTCGTGTGCGAAACCAAGCGGCGATGCTGTAGCGCTCGGCGCATGCGGGTAATACCTCGTGCGGAAATTCATCGCTGAGAAAAAATATCGCGCTGCCGCCGGTGGGGGTGATGCGCATCAGTTCGCGTTCGTTGCGATCCCATAACACCAGCTCGCCGCCGTGTTTGCTCGGCCAGGCATCGTTTAAATAACACACCATCGATACGGCGCGGCGCGGCGCGCGCGAATCGTCGTTGCTAAATGCATCGAGATGGCGGCGATAAAAGGCGCCCGGCGCATACAGCGCGTAGTGCGCTTCGCAATCGACGAGGTTCAGATAAAGATCGCGGTTCAGTACCCGGCGCAATTCTTCGAGTGTTGCGGCAAAAAGCTGCTGTGCTGCGCTCGCACCGGATAACCAAAGCGTGCGATCGGAACGGATCGCCGTGTGCTGCTGACGTTGTTGCGCGCGCCCCACCGCAGCGGCGGCGAATTGTCCGCGCTGCTGTTCCAGATCGGTGCGCAGCGCGGTGGTCAATGCGGCATCCAAAAATTGCGGCTGATGGTGCCAGCCGTCGCTACGCAGTGCATCGACTAATGCAGCCATCATCGCCGCCGATGTTGCAGCAGTACTTCGTTCTACCAACCCGCTCAATACCGTTGCTCCGCTCGAATACGCTGTAAACGCTAAGCGGTTTTGGTGCCGCGAGCAAGCGTGGCTCACAATTTGACATCGTTTTAGTTTATTCTTCGCATTTCCAATCTTGGCACTTAAAAGCGACGGCAACTCTAACAATAATGAAAATACTGGTTATCGAAGACGATCCGGAAATGCGCGATTTCCTCATTCAGGGATTAACGCGCGACGGCCACACGGTGGATACCGCGGCCGACGGCAAAACCGGCTTGGCAGCGGCGCAACATCATTACGACGCGATCATTCTCGATCGCATGCTGCCCGAACTCGGCGGCATCGAAGTGTTGCAGGCGCTGCGTCAGCAGGGTCATGCAACGCCGGTATTAATGCTCAGTGCGCTCGGCGATGTCGATCACCGCGTCAGCGGTCTACAGCATGGCGCTGACGATTATCTGGCCAAACCGTTTTCGTTTATCGAGTTAGCCGCGCGGCTGGAGGCGCTGCATCGTCGCGATAACAAATCGGATAGCACGACGCTGCAACTCGCCGATCTCGAACTCGATCTGTTGGCGCATACCGTCAAGCGCGGCGATCAGCTGATCGAATTGTGGCCGTTGGAGTTTCGGCTGCTCGAATACCTGTTGCGCAACGCCGGCCGCGTGGTCACGCGCAACATGCTGCTGGAGGATGTTTGGAATTTGAATTTCGATCCGCAGACCAATGTTGTCGAGGTGCATATGAGCCGTTTGCGCGGCAAAATCGACAAGGGTTTTGCGGTGCGCCTTATTCAAACCGTTAGGGGGGCTGGGTATGTCCTCCGCGAATTCTAGCCTCGGCCATTGGTGGCGTAGCTCGACGCTGCGCATCGCGCTGGTTTCCGGTCTCAGCATGTGGTTGTTCAATAGCCTGCTCGTGCTCGGTTTGTACGATTTTACGCTGCGCGCATTGGTCGATGATATCGGTCGCAGCATCGACGAAAAAATCGATCAGCGTCTAGCCGGTTGGCCCAAACAATTGCCGCAACACGCCGGTGTCACCAATTGGTTGTACCGGCAATTGGCGGTTGAAATTGCCGATTTACCGGATTGCGTGGCGTTGGCCGATAGCGACGGCGAATTGCAATTATCGAATATCAATCGCGGCAAAAACCCCGAATTTCGCTATCGGGATTATTACACTGCGACGTTTACCGGGCACCGCTGGCAGGCAAAAAATGGCGGCGACGAAAGCAGCGCGTGCTTGGTCGCCGAACGCGTGCTTACCGATGGCGGGCAGCTGATTTACGGCGTGCCGTTCGATAGCTATCTGCGCACCATTCAAGCGCTAGATAAATTGCGCATATGGGGTTTGCTGCTGACTGCGGCGCTGTCGTTGGCGGTGACGCTGGCGGTGACGCTGCGCCAATGGCGGCGTTTGCGCGTAATTTATCGCGCCTGCGAACGCGTCGCCAGTGGCGATCTGAAACAGCGTATCGAGGTGACTGGTCGCGACGACGATCTCGATCACATCGCCGCAGTCATCAATCATATGCTGGATCAAATCGCGCAATTGATGGATGGCGTGCGCGAAGTATCCGATGCAATCGCGCACGATTTAAAAACGCCGCTGGCGCGGCTGCGCGGCCAACTGGAATTATTGCTGAGTATTTCCGAACGCAGCGACGAAGCGATCGATGCGGTAATCGCCGAAGCCGATCAAGTATTGGCCGCCTTCAATGCGCTGTTGCGTATCGCACAGTTGGAGCAGGGCACGCGTCGCCAAGCATTCGTGCATTTCGATTTCAACAGCGTGCTGGCGCAAATGCGCGAAATTTATGAAGTGGTATTCGCGGATAAACAAATTCAATTTACGATTCGCGATGCGGAAAACCGCGCGCCGGTATACGGCGATCGCGAGCTGTGGCTGCAAGCGGTTAGCAATCTGCTCGATAACGCTTACAAATATACGCCGGCCGGTGGGTGCGTGAACATTGCGCTGCAAGCCGATAGCGATGCACAGCGCGTGCAGTTGCAAATCAGCGATAGCGGCCCCGGTATTCCTGCCAACGAACATAAAAATGTGTTTAAGCGCTTTTACCGCCTCGATAAACACCGTAGTCAAAAAGGCACCGGCCTCGGTTTGAGTTTGGTCGCGGCGGTGTGCAAAGTGCATCAGGCGACGATCGAGTTAAGCAATCGCGGCGGCCTCGTCGTCGATATTTCGATGTCGATCGATAGCCACGCCGACGAGGTCGTGCAGGCATAGCAAACTCGTTAGATTGGCGTACACGTATAAATACCTGTATTCAGCGATGGTCATTCGTGGCGCGCTGGTGTAGAATGCGCGTCCGATAAATCGCTACCGATTGTCCTCCTTCTTCTCGTCGCCGGGTTTCCTCTCGATGACATGGGCATAGCGTAGCGCCCATGTAGATGAGAACGATGAGCGAAGCGACTGATTTCACCAGTCTCGGCCTGCCCGAGCCTTTATTAAATACCCTGACTACCCTTGGCTACCAAAAGCCTTCGCCGATCCAGGCGCAGGTGATCCCCGCTTTTTTGGCCGGCCGCGATTTGATCGGCCAGGCACAAACCGGCACCGGTAAAACCGCTGCGTTCGCGTTACCGATTTTGGCCGGGCTCGATAATGCATTGCCGAAACCGCAGGCGCTGGTGTTGGCACCGACGCGCGAACTCGCGATGCAAGTCGCCGAATCGTTTCAGCGCTATAGCGCCAACCTGAGCCGCTGCCGTGTACTCGCTGTGTACGGCGGCCAATCGATGCGCGATCAGTTACAAGAATTAAAACGCGGCGTGCAAATCGTCGTCGGCACGCCGGGTCGTTTGCTCGATCACTTGAATCGTAAAAGTCTTGATCTGAGCGCGCTGCGTTGGCTGGTGATGGACGAAGCCGACGAAATGTTGCGCATGGGTTTTATCGACGATGTCGAAGCGATTCTCGCGCATACCGGTGGCACGCAACAAACCGCATTGTTTTCCGCAACGATGCCACCGCGCATCAAAAATATTGCCGATCGCTACTTGCGCGAACCCGAGCGCATTTTGATTCCGGCCGCGACCACCACCGTTTCGAATATTGCGCAACATGTAGTTTGGGCGCGGCAGCGCGATAAACCGTTAGCGGTTGCGCGGTTGCTCGCTGCCGAAGAGTTCGATGCGACGATTATTTTTACCCGCACTCGCGAAAGCACCACCGAATTGGCCGATCAATTAGTCGAGTGCGGCTACTCGGCGCAAGCGATCAACGGCGATATGAATCAATCGCAACGCGAACAAACGATTTCGCTGCTGAAAGCTGGCAAAATCGATGTGTTGGTCGCGACCGATGTCGCCGCGCGCGGTCTCGATGTCGAGCGCATCAGCCTCGTCATTAACTACGATATGCCGCACGAATTCGATACCTATGTACACCGCATCGGCCGCACCGGTCGCGCCGGTCGTAGCGGCAAAGCGATTCTGTTAGCCGATCCGCGCGATCGCCGCTCGGTGAAAATGTTAGAGCAGAGCACGCGTCAACCGTTGCAAGAATTGCAGTTGCCGACCGATGCCGAAATCAAACAGCGACGCAGCAATCGCTTCCGCCAAACGCTGGCGGAAAAGCTCGGTCACGCCGATATCACCTCGTGGCAGCCATTGCTCGAAGAGCTGCGTCACGAACTCGGTCAAACCATCACTGATTTAGCCACTGGCCTGTTAGCTTTGCTCGCCGATCAGCAAGGTCTTAACGCCAAGTTACCGACCGCACCGGCGGCAGTTAACTTTGATCGCAGTAACGAACGTAGTTTTGAGCGCGGCGGCAGCGAACGCAATTCGCGCGAGCGCACCGGCGGTGAACGCACCTCCAGTAGTGAGCGCAGCAACAGCGAACGCGGTCCGCGCACCGAGCGACCGCCGCGTAAAGAACGCGTCGAAAGCACGATTCCAATGGATAGCTATCGCATGGGCGTCGGTCGCGCGCAGCAGATCAAAGTCAGCGACATCGTCGGCGCGATCGCCAACGAAGCCGGCATCAACAGCTCGAATATTGGCCGCATTCAATTGTTCGACGATTACAGCGTCGTCGACTTGCCGCAGGGCATGCCGAAAGATATTTTGCAGCAGCTCAAAAGCGTGCGCGTGCGCGGCCATATGATGAATTTGAGCCGTGCTGGTGAAAGCGAGAACGGCGTCAACCCGAACGTCGCGCCGACCAATGCTGCACCGCGCATTCGTCGCGAGCGCAGCAAGGCACCGGAACTTGGCGCTGCACGCGACTTACGTCCCAATAATTTGCGTGTTAGCAAAGAAGGCGGCGCCGAGAAATCCGCACCGCGCAAAAAAATCGCATTAAAAGCTTAATTAGTTAATAAATTTTCAAAGGAGCCCAGCATGTTTAAAACGAATGAATATTTTGACGGCAAAGTGAAATCGATCGCGTTCGCGGGCGAGCAATTGCCTGCCACGGTCGGCGTAATGGCGCCCGGCGAATACGAATTCGGCACCAGTCAGCGCGAAGTGATGACCGTTATCAGCGGCGCGTTGACGGTGAAACTGCCGGGCCAAAGCGCATGGAAAATTTTTGCAGTCGGCGCATCGTTTGAAGTGGCTGCCAATCAGAAGTTTCAACTGCAAGTCGCGCACGATACCGCGTATCTGTGCACTTACGGCTGAGATCCCACTCTCTCCGCTGAGGAAACAATTATGCAACGATTACTGATGGCCTGTGTGTTAGTCGGCGCGATCGGCAGCGTACAGGCACAACCTGAACATCATCCCGCCATGGATGCACAGCAGCGTACGACGCAACTGCAAAAAAGTTTGCAGCTGAGCGACGAGCAGGCTGCGAAGATAAAAAATATTTTTGAAAACGATGCGCAGCGTCGCCAGTCGTTGATGGATAAATATCAGCCGCAGTTGACGGCTTTTCACGCCGAGCAAAAAACCTTGCACGACCAAACGCACAGCCAATTGGGCGCGGTATTGACGCCGCTGCAATTGAAGAAGATGGAGCAGCAGTGCGAGGGCCATAAAGGCATGCATAAACAGATGCACGATGGCGCCGACAAAGCCGATCACGCGCACGACGCGCCGGCGAAATAAAGCCTTCCCCTAACCCCCTCCCGCAGGGGGGGTGAAATCTGCCGATTACTTTGCAGAACTTGTTATTCGGCAGAACTTTCCAACAGGATCGACGATTCGCCGGGCTTGCCCAGCAAGGCTTGCAATTGCGGCAGCCAAATTTGTAGCTGCGCGTGCAAAGTCCATGGCGGATTGACGATAAATAAACCGCTACCGAACATGCCGAATTCGCCCTTGGGGTTTTCTACTTGCAACTCGACGCGCAATGCCGGTAATTGCAACGCCATCAGCTTGGCGGGCAGGCGTTGCGCTTCGGTGCGACTTAGCAGCGGATACCACAACATATAAGTGCCGCTGCTAAAACGCTGCACCGCATCCTGTAGTGCATTCAGCACGTGCCGATAATCTTCTTTCAATTCATACGGTGGATCGATCAACACCAGTGCGCGTCGCGGCGGTGGCGGCAGCAACGCCTTTAAGCCGACGAAGCCATCGCTATCCGCGATCACTACGCGGCGATCGCGCGCCAAATTATCAGTCAACAATTGCACATCCTGTGGATGCATTTCAAACAATCGTAATCGATCGGCGGTGCGCAACAAGTGCGCTGCAAACCACGGCGAACCGGGATAGTGTTTCAATTCGGCACCGCTGTTTAACGCATCGATCGTCGCTACATACGGTTGTAAAAAATCCGGCAGCTCGGCGCGCGCGGCTAACACTAAACCAATGCCGCGCGCGTACTCGGCGTTTTTGCGCGCCTCGTTGCTATCGAGACGATACGCGCCAGCGCCGGCGTGCGTATCGATGTACCAGAACGGTTTGTCTTTTTGTTTGAGATATTCGAGCAGCAACGTCAACACGCTGTGCTTGAGAACATCGGCGTGGTTGCCGGCATGGAAGGCGTGGCGATAACTGAGCATACACAATAACCGAGCGAGGGCGACGGATGGCGATAACGGTGCCCACTTAACCATAGAACGCGCCGGTTCACCATAAAAGATGGCCGCTGCAAAATTATTTTTATGTTCAGGAGGCGTTCAGCTGCGCGCGCCTAATCTAACAGTGAAAGCTGCGGTCAATAGCTGCAACCGATGGTTGCCACCGCGCTGAATCTCAAGGAGATAGCGAACATGAAAAAACTCTGGTTAAACGCCTTCACTGCCAGCCTGATTCTCGGCGCTGTGTCGTTCAGCGCGGGCGTGCAAGCTGGAGATCATCACCGTGGCGGCCATGGCAATGGGCGAGGTCATGGTCACCATGGTTATGAGGGACATGGTCGTGGCCACGATGATCGCGGCGATCGGCACGAACGCCATTGCGACAATGGGCGCAGGTACCACCACGTCGCGTGGCACGACTACCGTCCGGTCTATCGTCCGGTTTATTACAGCCCGACGCCAATCTACCGCGAACGCGATCGCTACTATGACGACGATATTCACGGTTCGATCACCGTGGGTTTTTAGCCGCAGGGCTTTAACTGCACGATTGCAATAGCCCGGGTCTCTCAGGTTTCGGTCGTCACTCCGACCGCGCGTCGCCAGCTTATCGGCGGCGCGTTTTTATTTCACCCACTGCGTCACGACGTTGTCCGTCGCTTGCAATAACAATTCTTTGGCCGGACGCGTCAGCCGCTTAATCGCCGCTTCTCGGCGCGCCGCACTGCTGCGATCGTGATCGGCTTCGACATAAACCAACGTCTCCGGTTTGCGGCCGCGAAAAAATTTGGCACCGCCGCGCTGTAGCGAATGCTGCTGCCAACGCCGTGCCAGATCAGTGGTGATGCCGGTGTATAGGCTGTCGTCGTCGGCTCGAATGATGTATACCAACCAACGCTTATCGTCGTTGATCATGCGATGCTCAATGTCATTGTGTGCAACCTACCTCTGCAATATTTAGTGGGAACCACAAACTTGCAACAACGTGCAACATAAAAATGCGGAGAATGTTTATCAATTAGCAAAATATTTATTCTACCGTGATCGAGTGGAGCGACGCGTCTGTCGAGCGACAGAAAAATGTCATCGCTGTGCTAGAATGCGCGCCGCATCAGCTGTACCGCAACGCCGGTTGCGCTGAAATTTCGATATTTTTACAAGGTTTGCGCGCAGTATGAGTTTTGTTATCGGACAGCGTTGGCTCAGCCACGCCGATCCACAGCTGGGCCTCGGTATCGTAGTGGCGGTGGAAACCCGCCGCGTCACAGTTGAATTTCCCGCCGCCGATGAACAGCGCACCTATGCGCTCGACAATGCGCCGCTCAGCCGTATCGTCTATCGCTGCGGCGAAACCATTGGCATCCGCGACGATGTGGAGTTAACGGTTATCGCCGTCAACGAAATGCGCGGCATTATGATTTACACCGCGGTCGATGCCGATGGTCGCGAACAGGCGGTCGCCGAGCAGCTGCTCAGTGCGCATGTGCAACTGAGTGCGCCGTTGCAGCGGTTGAGCAGCGGCCCCAGCGATAACAACGCGGCGTTCGAATTGCGCTTGGAAACGTTGCAGCATTTGCAGCGTTTGCAAATCGCACCGGCCGCCGGCCTGCTCGGCGCGCGCACCAGTTTGTTACGTCACCAAGTGTATATCGCCGCGCAAGTTGCACAGCGTTACGCGCCACGCGTATTGCTGGCCGATGAAGTTGGGCTCGGCAAAACCATCGAAGCCGGTTTAATTGTGCATCAACAATTGCACGCCGGTCGCGCGCAGCGTGTATTGATTTTAGTGCCGCCCGCATTGCAGCATCAGTGGCTGGTCGAAATGCTGCGCCGCTTTAATTTGCATTTCTCTTTGTTCGATGCCGAGCGTTACGCCGCGCTCGTAGCCAGCGATGAAGGCAATCCGTTCGACAGCGAACAATTGATTCTGTGCAGCATCGATTGGCTTGCGGAAGACGACGATGCACAACGCGCCGCACTGAATGCCGCGTGGGATTTATTGGTAGTCGATGAAGCGCATCATTTACATTGGTCCGCACAACACGTCAGCGATGATTACGCGTGCGTCGAACAACTCGCGCAGCTTAGCGCCGGTTTAATTTTGCTCACCGCAACGCCCGAACAAGCCGGTATCGAAAGTCATTTCGCGCGGCTACGGTTGCTCGATCCCGCGCGCTTTCACGATCTCGATGCATTTAAGGCCGAAGCGGCGCATTACCAAGCGTTGAACGCCATCGTGCAGCAATTGCAGCACAGCGATGCGCTCGATGCGAAAATAATTAAATCGCTGCGCACGTATTTTTATGATGACGGTGTTAACGATGACAGCTTTAGCGAAGCGAATATTGCCGGCATCGATAAAGCGACATTGATTCAACGCCTGCTCGATCGCCACGGCACCGGTCGCGCATTATTTCGCAATACGCGCGTTGCGGTCGGCGGTTTTCCGGAGCGTCATGTACAAGCGACTGCACTGCCGTTGCCAGAGCTGTACGCTGAGTGGGGCGGCGAGTTATATCCCGAGCGCGAAGTGAGCGAAGCGCAATGGCTAAAAGCCGATCCGCGCGTGGTATGGCTTGAAACGCTGCTGAAAAAAATTCGTCCCGCCAAAGTATTAATTATTTGCGCGCACGCGACCACCGCATTGGCGCTCGAACAATATTTGCATTTACGCGCCGGCATTCGCAGCGCGGCGTTTCACGAAGGCTTAACATTGATCGAGCGCGATCGCGCCGCCGCATGGTTCGCCGAAGCCGAACTCGGTGCGCAGGCGTTGGTGTGTTCGGAAATCGGCAGCGAAGGGCGCAACTTCCAATTCGCGCAGCACTTAGTGTTATTCGATCTGCCGTTAAATCCGGATTTATTGGAGCAGCGCATCGGTCGTCTCGATCGCATCGGCCAAGGGCCGCGCATCGATATCCACGTGCCGTATTTCGAAGGCAGCGCGCAACAAACATTATTCCGTTGGTATCACGAAGGCCTCGATGTATTTCGGCAAACCTTCGCCGCCGGTTACACGCTGTACGAACAATTCGCCGAGCGGCTGCAGCAACAATTGCAGCAGCGCGATGCGCAGTTTGAAGCGCTGTTGGCCGATACGATTAAACAAGTGGCCAGCACGCGCGCCGCATTGTTGCAGGGTCGCGATGCGTTGCTCGAATTGAATTCGTGCAATGCCGCGCGCGCCGATGCGCTGATCGAAACGATTCGCGCTGGCGAGCAAAGCGCGCAATTAGCGGCGTATATGGAGCGCGTCTGGGATCACTTCGGCGTCGATCACGAAACGCATTCGCAGCACGCGATCGTGGTGCGGCCATCGGAGCAAATGCTGGTCAGTCATTTTCCGGAATTATCCGAGGAGGGTTTCACCGCCACCTTCGATAGGCAGCAGGCCTTGCAGCGCGACGATATGGAGTTCCTGACGTGGGAGCATCCGATGGTGCACGGCGCGATGGAAATGATGCTCGGCGCCGAATATGGCAATGCCGCAATCGCCAGCATCAGCATCAAAGGGCTACCGCCCGGCACATTGTTGTTGGAAGCGATTTACAGCGTGCAGTGTCCGGCGCCAAAGCGTTTACAAGTGCAGCGTTTTTTACCGAGCACGCCGCTGCGTTTATTGGTCGATCGCAAAGGTAAAAATTTAAGCGCAGTGCTGCCGCACGAAAAACTCAACGCACTGTGCAGCAATATCCCGCGCAGCAGCGGTCCGGCAATCATCGCGCAAGTGCGCGACGATATCGGCCCGTTGCAGGAATTTTCCGCGCAATTCGCCAATACCGAATTACCCGAGCTGATTGCTGCGGCACAAAACAAGCTAACCAAAAGTTTAACCCGCGAAATAGAACGGTTGGAAGCGCTACAAAAAATCAACCCAACGATTCGCAACGAAGAAATCACCTTCTTCCGCGAGCAACTCGCGCAAGGCGGCGCTGCAATTGAGCATGCGACCTTGCAATTGCAGGCATTGCGGTTGATTGTGAATACTTAATCGCTTAAAGCATTCGCTAATCTGTAATCACCATCTTACGTTCAGTGCTTCGCTTCGCTCTTACGAAGATCGGCCCAATCGGCTGCAATATCAAAAGGCTCGCACCTACGGCGTACTAATGGCAAGATAAGGTTTCTCTCTCAAGCCTAGCGATGTCCTATGTCAGTTGCCAGCGCGAATCTCAACTCGTCGAATCAAACTGCTGCCTTTGCAGTGCATGCGGCTGGCGATGCGGTTGAGATGGCGTTGAACGGCGCATGGCTTGCCGAGCAGGTGCTGCCGAGTGTTGCCGAGTTGTGCGCGGCCTTCGAAAAGCAGAGCGGTAAACGCTGGCGGTTCACCGCCGCTGCAGATTTGCAGTGGGATGGTCACTGCATGACGCGTTTGTTTTTGTGTGAGCGTTACTGCGTCGACCACAACATCGAGTTCGATGTGACCGCGCTACCGGAAAGCATGCAGAAATTGCTGGCGGTGGCGAGCGCGGTAAAACCGTTGAGCGCCACGACGCCGAAGCGCACGACGCTGCAACAGCGATTGACCGCCGCGCTATCCAGCATCGGCAGTGGCATCGTCGAATTTTTGCAGTTCGTCGGCGAGTTAAGTTTGGCGCTGCGCAATTTGGTGGGCGGTCGCGCCAATATGCGCCTGCGCGATTTCTTTTATTTTGTCGAGCAATGCGGGCCGCGCGCGCTCGGCATCGTCGCGTTGATCAGCGTGCTGGTCGGGATGATTCTCGCGTATCTCGGCTCGGTGCAGTTGCGACAATTCGGCGCGCAGGTGTACGTCGCGAATTTGGTGACGATCGGCATGGTGCGCGAAATGGCCCCGCTGATGACGGCGGTGATTATGGCGGGCCGCACTGGGGCCGCTTACGCAGCGCAACTCGGTGCGATGCAAGCCAGCGACGAAATCGATGCGATCACCACGCTAGGCATGTCGCCGATGGAATATCTGGTATTGCCGCGTTTTCTTTCTTTATTGTTGGTGATGCCGCTACTGTGTATTTTTTCCGATGTGTTGGGCGTGTTGGGCGGCGCATTGGTCGCGACCGGCATGGATATCAGCAGCACGGCATTTTTTCATCAAGCGCGCGAAGCGGCGGACTTTAGCAGCATTGCCGCCGGCTTAATCAAAAGTTTTGTGTTCGGTGCATTGATTGCGATCGCGGGTTGCCAGGCGGGTTTGCAAAGCGGTCGCAGCTCCGCCGCGGTCGGCCTGGCCACTACGCGCGCGGTGGTGAATGCGATCGTCTATCTCGTCGTCGCCGATGCCGGTTTGAATATTCTGTATGACAAAATCCACTTCTGAAGCCGCGCAAATAATTTCCGATCCCGCTGCGGCAAGCGGCGTGCGCGCCGACGCAGCGCACACTACTGCGCTGAGAAAAGTACATATCGAAGTGCGCGATGTGACGATGCAGTACGGCACGCGTTTGATTCAGCAGCACTTGAGTTTTCCAATTTATCGCGGCGATGTGTTCGTCATTATGGGCGGCAGCGGCTGCGGTAAAAGCACATTGCTACGGCATATGATCGGTTTGCAACAACCGGCCGCCGGTGTGATTCTGATTAACGGCGAGAATTTTTTCGAGGCCGATGCACAACACCAGTTAGCGATGCGTCGCAACTGGGGTATCACTTATCAAAGCGGCGGGCTGTTCAGCGATTTAACGCTGGCCGAAAATATCGCGGTGCCGTTGCAGCAATACACGCGCTTAAATGCTGCGGATATTCGCGATGTAATTGCCTATAAATTAGCGCTGGTTGGGCTGGCGGGTTTCGAGGAATATTATCCCAGCGAAATCAGCGGCGGCATGCAGAAGCGCGCCGCGCTGGCGCGCGCGATTGCGCTCGATCCGGAGTTATTATTTTTCGACGAACCGTCGGCGGGTCTCGATCCGCTCAGCTCGCAGCGACTCGACGAATTGATTCTGGAAATTTCCGGTTCGATGGGCAGTACCGTGGTGATCGTTACACACGAGCTGCCGAGCATTTTTGCAATCGCCAACAACTCGGTGTTTCTCGATGCCGAAACAAAAACGCAACTCGATTACGGTGCGCCGCGCGAATTGCTAGCGCATAGCCAACACGCCATCGTGCGTCGTTTTCTTGCGCGCGGCGAACCGTCAAACTTGGAAAAAACATCATGAGCAGAACTGCAAACCCGGTCGCCGTCGGCGGCTTTGTGGTCGGAACCATACTGCTGGCAGTGGTGATTACCATTTTTGTTAGCGGCGGTAATTGGTTTGCGAAACGCGAACACTTTGTGTTGGTGTACAGCACCTCGATCAAAGGCCTCAATGTCGGCGCGCCGGTGACGATCAAGGGCGTAAAAATCGGCGAAGTCGTCGCGATCAAAGCGCGCATGGCGAGCGATACGCTCGATGTATTCAATACGGTCGAGGTCGAAATCGATCCGGGTTCGCTCGAACGCAATGGCGGTGCCACCGGCAGCCAATTATTGGATGAATTGATTAAGCGCGGTTTACGCGCGCAATTGCACGTGCAAAGTTTGCTGACCGGCTTATTGTATATCGATGTCGATTTTCATCCGGATAAACCGCCGCACTACGAAGATATTAAAACCGCGTACCAACAGATTCCGACGATTCCCACCGGTCTCGAACAATTGACGCGCGATTTTGAAGATATCAATATCGGCAAACTCAGCGAAAATCTACAGCAAATCGTTAGTGGCGTGAATAGTTTGGTCAACGATAAAAAATTACAAAATCTCGGCAAAGATGTCGCCGAAACGTTGGCGGCGGTGCGCGACTTAGCCAATCAATTAAATAAGCAATCGGCAACGCTCGGCGAGCGTGCGGGGCCGTTGATCGCTAACAGTGATCAAGCGGTGCAGGAATTCAACCGCTCGCTGCCACTGTTGACGCAATCATTGCAAAACACGATGACAACGCTACAGCAAACCGCCGATAAATTGCAAACCACTGCGGTCAATACCACGTATCTGACTTCGGAGGATTCGCCGCTGTTGTATCGCATCGATAGCGCCGCCAGTGGTATCGATGCCGCCGCGCAACAGGTACAAAATCTCACCGAACAATTAGAACAACAGCTTTACGGCAAGCGCACGGAGAAATAATGTGACGATCACTCGTTGGTTTATCGGCTGTTGCGGCATCGCGTTGCTCAGCGGCTGCAGTATTTTTAGCAAAGGCCCGGCGCCCTCGTATTATTTGCTCACTGCGCATGCGACCGATAAAACTGTCTCCTCTAAAACCACCGCTCTCGATACCACGATTGGCGTTGGCCCGGTCCGCGTCGCACCGTTTTTGGAGCGCGTAAATATCACCACGCACGCGGGCGGCGGCGATCTGCAGTTTAGCGATAACCAGCGTTGGGGCGAGCCGCTCGAACAAGGTATTCAACGCATCTTGCTGCAAAATATTCACACCATGACCGGCGCCGAGATGCGCAATTTTCCGTGGCGACAAACCGCGATTCCGCATTACGCGGCACGCATCGATATCGCTGATCTCGATCGCTTAGCCGATGGGCAGGCGACGCTCGATGTGCGTTGGCAGTTGGAGGATTTAACTACGGCGCGCGTGATAAAAAGCGCGACCGAACATTTTTCGGTGGCGGTAAAGGGCACCGATAACAGCGCGCTGGCGAGCGCGTACAGCGAATTGTTTGCGCAACTGGCCGCGAAAATTGCGCAAACCATTCCTCAGCAATAATTTAAATCGTGCCTCCCTTGCGAAGTAGGGGAGGTGCTGAACGCAGTGAAGCGGAGGGGTCAGTACCGCAGACAATTACCCCCTCGCCCCTGCGGGGCACTCCCCCTATTGCATAGGAGGAGCAAGCCATGAGCAAATCAAATGCCTCTCTATGCGCGACGCGCCAGTGTTTTTGCATCGCGCGCTTGCACCCATCTTGTAGAAACGTGAAGCTGGTCTCTCTGTCGTGGTATGTCAGTCAATCCAGCCCGTAACAAGTCAAGACCGTTCCTCGCTCCCTCTTGCCAACTTAACTACACTGTATTACGGTGTAGTTTTTTCAAGAGGGCATACCTATGAGCGTTACCACGGTTCGCCTACAGCCAGAGCTTGAACAAAGTCTTCAGGCGATGGCTGGCTCAACTCATCGAAGTAAAAGCTGGCTTATAAATCAAGCAGTTAAAGAATTTATTGCGCGTCAAGACATTGAGCAAAATCGCTGGCAACAAACTCTGCAAGCCATGGAGTCAGTTGCACAAGGTCGTGTAGTTTCAGGTGAGGCCGTACATACCTGGTTAGAAAGCTGGGGCACCGATAAAGAGCTGCCTCCTCCCGAGATTGGCAAGTGAGGCTTATCTATTCCGTTGGGGCAGTGCAAGATCTTGTGCGCTTGCGCGAGTTCATTGCAGAAAAAAATCCCTCTGCGGCAGCGCGCATAGCTACTGAGTTAGTCACTCGCATCGACCAATTGTGTTTGTTTCCAGAAATGGGGCGCAATGTTGCGCAAGCGCCCACACCGAATGCAATTCGTGACTTTGTATTTGACAACTACATTGTCAGGTACGCTCATCACACGAGCGCCATTACTATTTTGCACGTATGGCACCATTATGAAAATCGAGAATAAAGTATTTAACAAAGGCAGCGTACCGCGCCGCTGTTTTGAGTGCTAACCGCCTCGCCTTGCCCTTATGTAACTCCGATAGTATGATGATTTATCATACCTTGGAGGGTCGCTGTCATGAGTCAGACTAAAGTAGCAATAACCATTGAGGAGGGTGTTCTTGCCAAGGTCGATGCGTTGGTGAGGCGTAAAGTATTTAGTAATCGCAGCCGCGCGATCCAGGAAGCCGTGCTCGAAAAGTTGGAGCGGCTTGAGCGTAACCGCTTGGCCGAGGAGTGTGCCAAGCTGGATCCTTCCTTTGAGAAGGCCATGGCTGACGAGGGATTATCTGAGGAGTTGGATGCATGGCCAAAATACTGAGAGGCGAGATTCGTTGGGCCGATCTCAATCCCACAATGGGGCGAGAGCAATCGGGTGAGCGGCCCGTTCTGATCCTGAGCCAGGATATATTCAACGAGCGTTCCGGCACTGTCATCGCGATGGCGCTAACGAGCCAAGAGCAAAAAGCGGGCTTCCCGCTTACGCACGAAATTCTGGCCGCAAAACTGCCAAAGCGCTCTTGGGTGAAGATTAGTCAAATTCGCACGCTTTCAACTGAGCGAATTGGGAAGAAGATCGCGCGTCTCGGTTCCGATGAGCTGGCGCATGTAATTGTGGGATTAAATGAAATTATCGGCGGTTAACCGTCTAATTTTATTCTGGCAATTTGCTTACGCTATGCACGCGGCAGTGGTGCTTTCGTTTCGCGCGCTTGTACCCAATCCTTTAGAAGCGCAAAGCCAACTGCAAGAAACGTGGGGCCGAGGAATACGCCGAGCAGACCGAAACTCATCGCACCGCCGAGCACGCCGAGCATAATTAATAAAAACGGTAAATTGGTGCCGTGGCCGATCAGCATGGGTTTTACTACGTTATCCGCCAGGCCGACCACCAACATGCCCCAAACCACAATGAAAATGGCCCAGCCGAGGTGGCCGTCGTGATACAGCCATGCCGCAGCGGGCAGCCATAACAGCGCCGGCCCGAACGGCACCAGCGATAACACTGCAGTCCCCAAGCCGAGCGGCACCGCCATCGGTACGCCGGCCATAAAAAAGCCGATCGCCGCTAACGCACCTTGCGCTAATGCAGTGCCGAGAATGCCGAGCACCACACTTTTTACCGTGCTCGCGGCAATTTTTAATAATGCGATTCCGCGCGCCCCGGCGATGCTGTGCAAACTACCTTCGAGCCAGAAGCGCCCGCGCTCGCCGCCGATATAAAAGAAGAAGGCTAATACGCAGCTTAGGATCAATACGCCGAGTCCTTGTCCGGCGAAGCGACCAACCTGTAACAATGGCGAGCTAAGCCACAGCAGCGCCGCTTTCAGTTGTTCGCGAATCATCGGATCACCGGCGGCGAGACCGCTCCACCATTTTTCCAATGTAGGGCCGACGATCGGCGCGCTGCTGATCCAATCCGGTAAATTGGGTAGGCCGATATCGATTTGTTTTTGAAATACTTCATACAGCGAACTGACTTCGGCACCGAACGCGATCAGCGCGTAAGCGAGCGGCAATACGATCACCACCAACATTGCACCGACCAATAACGCCGCCGCTAACGTAGTGCGTCCGCCGAGACGCGTGCTGAGGCTTTGAAAAACCCCCCAGCTAGTCGACGATACGATCGCGGCCCACAGTAATGCCGGCGCAAATGGTGCGAGAATTAATGCGCAGCCGCCGAGTAAAACGCCGATCGCCAGCAGCGCGGCGGCCTGTTCCCATACTTGATTTTTAGTGGTCATGCTCGCTCTCTGCGTCGTGCTAACCAATCGCGCAACGCGTGGCCGGTGCCAATTGGCCACGGCTGCACATCGGCGTGTGGCAGCAATTTGTATTCGATAAGTTCTTCATTCAATTGCACGGTGCCGTGCGCGATCACATGGAATGCAATCAACAATTGATTCTGTTCGAGGAAGCTATAGTTGCCGACAAACTCGGCGATTTCGCCTTGCAGCCCCAACTCTTCTTCGACTTCGCGCAGTACGCATTGCTCCGGTGTTTCGCCGCGCTCCAAAAAGCCGGTGATCATCGAGAATGCGCCGGGTGGCCACTGCGCATTGCGCGCGAGCAATACTTGGCCTTGGTATTCGACGATCGCGGCGACTACCGGCGTCGGATTATCCCAATGCACAAAACCGCACTGCGCGGCACAACCGAGTCGCGTTTGGTTATCGATGGTTTGCGCGTTTAATTCAGCGCGGCATTGTGGGCAATAACGCATGGCGATAGCTCTTTAAGATAGCTCTTTGCTTTCATAACGATTATTTAGTTGGGGCAGCGGCTTTCAAATTGCTCATCAACAATTTCGCCGCGCGCTGAATATCGGCTACAGAAAAAGGCTGATTGGCGTCGTCGACATTTTTCAGTGCGTTGCCCTGCCAAACAATAACACCGGAACGCTGCGCCTGAATACTGAGCAGCAATTCGACGCGCTCAATATACGGCAGCGTCGGATGATTATAAACCGCGGTGTTGGTGGCGCTGCGATCGAGATTCCAGAGCTGTGCCGCATCGTCGCGCGGCGAATTGCTGCCGGGATAGCTAATATTCATTTTCGAGGCGAGCCGATAATCCACTAGCGCGGCCGCGGCGTTGCGTTCTACTTGCTGGCAACCGAGGCGTTGCAGTTGCGCGTCGACCGCGGCGCGCACGCTGCGATCGATCAGCAGCAATTCGGCATCGCGGCTATCGCGCAGCGGCGGCGTGGCCCACGCATACTGGCGATAATCGGCGAGCGAAAAGCCCGGCTGCGCGACGCTCTGCGTTTCGATACCGCTACACGCGGCGAGCAATATGACCGATGCGGCCAACAGTATAAATTTTGAAATCGACAGCGAAGATGTTAACGGCGGCATCGTGGTCTCTCTGTTCGAGCAGCAGTGCTTGCCAGTACCTTAACCGCGCAAGCTAATACCGCGCAACCGATCTCACTAACAGAATGCAGCGCCGTCCACTACACTTCGCATAAAATCCGCGTACGTCCCTGCGCGCTATCGCGAGCGCTGAGGTGAGAGGAAAACATTATGGATCGAGAGCATTTGGTGGCGCATCGCGGTTGGCGGCGGCGCTACCCCGAGAATACGCTGCCAGCGATTAAAGGTGCGCTCGATGCCGGTGCGCGTTATATCGAAGTCGATGTACAGCTGACCGCCGATTTGGTGCCGGTGTTATTTCATGATCGCACGCTGCGGCGTATCTGTCGCCAACGCGGTGCGATTCACCATTACCGCGCCGCGCAGCTGCAACAATTTTCCGCGTACGAACCCGAGCGCTTCGGCGAACAATTTCTCGGCACGGCGATTCCGTTGTTGCGCGAGCTAGTGAATTTGTTGCTGCATTATCCCGATGCGCATTTATTTCTCGAAATTAAAAATTTGCCGGTGCTCGAATTTGGCAATGAGCAAACCTATCGTGCGGTGTTCGCGCATTTAAATCCCATCGAAGAGCGCTGTACGGTGATCAGTTTCGAGCACGATTTTTTACGCTATGCGCTGACGCGTGGCTGGTCGCGCGTCGGTCCGGTATTAAATAATTGGGCCGAAATCGATAGCGCTGCAATCGCCGCGCTGCAACCCGACGTGGTGTTCTGCGATATCGCACAGTTGCCCGCGCAGCGCGATTTGCGCGCCATCGTGCATCCGTTAGCGGTGTACGAAGTCGATCGCGCCGACATCGCCAACGATTTGTTGCAGCGCGGCGTGCGCTGGATAGAAACATTTGCCGTCGGCGAATTGCTGGGCAGCGACGCATGAGTAGATGTATGAGTACCAATGCATGAGCACAGCCGCATGAGTACAGTCGCATGAGTGGAGCCGCGCACGAACAATTTGATGTCGCCGTTATCGGTGGCGGCATCCAAGGTGCCGGTGTCGCGCAGGCGGCGGCTGCCGCTGGTTATCGCACGTTGCTGGTCGAACGCGCCGAATGGGCGAGTGCAACATCGCGGGCATCGAGCAAATTAATTCACGGCGGTTTGCGTTATCTCGAAAGTGCGCAACTCAATTTGGTCTATCACAGTTTGCAAGAGCGCCAACGCTTGCTGCGCAATGCGCCGCAGTTGGTGAAAGCGGTGCGCTTTTACATTCCGATTTATCGACACACGCGGCGACGCCCGTGGCAAATTCGCGCCGGCTTGAGTTTGTATGCACTGTTGACCGGGCTGCAACCGCAGGCGCGGTTTCGCAGCGTGCCGCAAGCCGAATGGAGTGCGCTCGGTGGCTTGCAGCAAAGCGAATTGCAGGCGGTATTTCAATACTGGGATGGTCAAGCCGACGATGCTGCATTGACGCGCGCCGTCGTTAAATCCGCTGCACAACTCGGCGTGCATTGTGTATCGCAGTGCGAATTGTTGGCGGCGCAACAAATCGATGGCGGTTTTTTATTGCAATTGCGCAGTGCGGATACGAGCTGGAGTTGTTGTGCGCGCAGCGTGGTTAACGCCACTGGGCCGTGGGTCAATGAATTATTGGCGCGCTGCACGCCGCTGCCGCCAGCGCGCGCACTGAGCTGGGTGAAAGGCTCACACATTGTGTTGCCGGCCAGCGAACTGCCCGGCATTTTTTATCTCGAAGCGCCGCGCGACGGCCGCGCAGTATTCGTGATGCCGTGGCAGGGTAAAACATTGGTCGGCACCACCGAAGTCGAAGTGAACGATCCGCGCGTCGAACCGAGCGCAGATGAAATCGATTACTTGTTAAATACGGTCCGCCATTATTTTCCCGAACAGCCGTGCGATGTACTGGAGAGCTTTGCCGGTGTGCGCGTATTGCCGGCCAGCAGCGGTCGCGCGTTCAGTCGCGCGCGCGAAAGCGTGATCACGCAATTTAAGGCAGGCGATGCGGTATTGCTTAGCATCTACGGCGGTAAGCTGACGACGTATCGACACACCGCCGAGCAGATCGTTAACTCGTTAAAAAAATCATTGGGCCGCAAAGCGGCGATCGCAGACACTAAAAATTTAGCGCTGTGATAATTTTTTGCGTCGACCTTCCGGTTGAAATCGGTAGCTGTTTAAAGGTACTTTCTGCTGAAACTGTTACGTTTGCAGCCAATTCCGTCAGCTGATCATTTCGCTGCTAAAAAACGCAACGGCTATAGCTCGAAATGTTTATCTTATTTGGGGCCATGTCCTTATACTAAAACCATAATCAATGTAGGTGCCTGCACAGCAAGGGCCAAAATATGCCGCTCGAATTGAATACCAAAGACATTGCGATTTTGCGTTTGGTACAGCGCGATGCCAGCCTGACCTCAACCGCAATCGCCGAACGGTTGAATATTTCGCAATCGCCGTGCTGGCGGCGGATCAATCATATTGAACGGCAGGGCGTGATTAAGCGCCGCGTGGCATTGCTCGATCGCGAGTTGCTCGGCATCGATGGGGTGGTATTCGTGACGGTGAATCTATCCGCGCACGGCCGTAAGCAGCTCGAACAATTCGAGCGCGCCATCGCGCAATTCGCTGAAATCGTCGAGTGTTACACGATGATCGGCGCATGGAATTACATGCTAAAAATTATTACCCGCGACATGCGTCACTACGAAAAATTTGTGCGCGAGCATTTATTGACGATGCCGCTGATTCGCGAATTGCATTCGCATATCGCCGTCACCGAAATTAAAAACACCACCGAGCTGCCGCTCGATACGCAGCTGTAAGCGTAGCGACCGATTTAGTAACTCTCGCTACAACCGTAGCTGTAAGCGTAGCGATACTCCCTGCAATTATTGCTACAACTGTCGCTATACAAATAAAACTTTTTGGCAAACAATGTCTGCTCCAGCGGAGCGAGTCTTGCCATGGCAGCACACGATCACCATCATCATTCGCATCACCAACATCAGGACGCTGCGCAACGCGAAACTGCGCGCATCGGCTTTGCGTTCTGGTTGAATTTTTGTTTTACGATCATCGAGCTGATCGGCGGTCTGCTAACCAATAGCGTCGCGATTCTGTCGAATGCGATTCACGATTTGGGCGATACGCTGGCGATCGGTTTCGGTTGGTATTCGAGTCGAATCGCGCAGCGCGCGCCCGATACCGCGTACACCTACGGCTATCGACGGTTGTCGTTGCTCAGCGCATTGCTAATCGGCGTGACGCTGGTGATCGGTTCGGTGATCGTGATCGCCAACGCGCTGCCACGGCTGTGGCACCCGCAAACACCGCACGTCGGCGGCATGTTTGCACTGGCGTTGATCGGCATCGCGATCAACGGTGTCGCTGCATTGCGGCTGCGCGGCGGGCATACGCAAAACGAAAAAATGCTCAGTTGGCATCTGCTCGAAGATGTATTGGGCTGGATCGCGGTGTTGTTCGGCAGCATCGTTATCCATTGCACCGGCTGGAGCATTGTCGATCCGCTGCTCAGTATTGGCATCACGCTATTTATTTTATTCAATGTGGTGCGCAATCTGCGCGATACGCTGCGGTTGTTTTTACAGAAATCGCCGGATCGACAACTCACCGAAGAAATTCGCTGCGCGCTCGGCGCACTCGAAGGCGTCGGCGATATGCATCATCTGCATCTATGGTCACTGGATGGCCACCACCACGTGCTGACCGCGCATATCGTGCTGCTGTACGAACTCGATCCGCAACAGCAGCGCGCGCTGAAGCAAAAAATTCATGCGCTGCTGGAGCCGCATGAGCTTAGCCATACGACGATCGAATTCGAATTTCCGACCGAGGCCTGTCGCGATCGCTAATGGTTTTTAGATGCTGGGTTAATAAATGTTGACAGCATTGCGGTCGTGGCTTTATATGAGCGGGCTTAAAATAAATACGCGGTATTTCCATTATTATGTGCTGTACCTAATTTATTAAAAGGAGTTTCTATGTCCCTTGCACATCGTTCGTTTGCAGAATTTATCGGTACTTTTTGGTTGGTACTCGGCGGTTGTGGCAGCGCGGTACTGGCCGCTACATTTCCTGGCGTCGGCATCGGTCTCACCGGTGTATCGATCGCGTTTGGTTTAACGGTATTGACGATGGCCTACGCGATCGGCCATATCTCGGGTTGTCATTTAAATCCTGCGGTATCGGTCGGATTGACTGTCGGTGGACGTTTCAAAGCCGCTGATTTACCGGCGTACATTATCGCGCAGGTGGCAGGCGCGATTGTCGCGGCGGTGCTGTTGTTGCGCGAAGCGCATGTGGCGATCGAAAATATACGCGTTGCTTGCGCTGAGTTTATCGGCTCGCAGTTGAAATTGAGTTAAGCGTCGATGTCAAAAAAATCCCCGTTGAATTTTTATCTGCTCGCATTTCTCGCGCTGCCGCTGCTCAATGCGTGCACGCAGCCACCGAGCACCGTCGGCATCGATACCGCAGCGTCGGCGCAGCACAAGCATGCGCATGCGATGATTTATCAGGTCGATGCGCACTCGTCGCTGTTGCTAAAAGTGTATCGCGATGGACCGTTGGCGCGCTTCGGCCACAATCACGTGATCGCGGTGGCGGGTTTGAGCGGTACCGTGTATCGAGAAAAAGAATTATCGCGCTCGGATTTTGAATTGAATATTCCAACGCTGCAGTTGATGGTCGATAATGCAGCCGATCGCGCTGCGGCCGGCGCGGATTTTTCCGGCGAATTAACGCCGTTTGCAATCGCCGGCACGCGCGAAAATATGCTCGGCCCAAAGCTGTTGGCAGCGCAACAATATCCCGACATTAAATTAAACTCAGTCGCACTGCACGGCGAATTGCCGAATCTGCAATTTACCGTCAACGTTGTCGTGCGCGGCTTTGAGAGTCAGTGGCAAATGCCGGCCAGTGTCACCATCGACGACAACACCATCGTCGCCGATGGCCATATCGTGCTCTCGCAAACGCAGTTGGGGCTGAGCCCGTACAGCGTGCTCGGCGGCGGTTTGCGCGTGCGCGATGACATCGATGTCGAATATCATTTGATTGCGACGCGCGCGGTGGAATCAAAGAGTGAATCCACCAAGAGTGCAGCGAGCAAGAAATAAAATGCGGCACGTATTAAATTACCACGGCGACTATCAATGATCACGGCGACTATCAATGATTGCTAATTCAGTGCAGCAGCTAACAAAATTTTATTATTTAATCGGAGCGCTAATCGCTGCTGTATTGCTCGTTGCGTGTACGCATGCGCCGAGCGCGGACGATGTGCCGGCGGATGCGCATTTCAACGCCAATATTCTCGCCGATGGCACCAAATTATTTACGTATTCGCGAAGCCTGTTGCGCTCGCCGCACGCCGTCGAGTTGCGTAGCGATACCGTCGGCGAGCAGGGTGTGCCGCGCGCGCGCGCCGATGCGGCGGGCGCCAACAAGCGCGTCGTGCAGGCAATGTTATTAGAAAATAGTTATTGCCGCGAAGGTTATGTATTGTTGGAATCGTACGCGGATCGCACCGATTACGTGATTCGCGGCGAGTGTCGCGATGCGGCGACCGCTGCCGATCGCGCTAAATACCCGCAGCATTGACCGATCACCGTCAATATATTTCCGCCTAGCGTGTTTCGATCAATTTAATCGCTTCGATTTGATACGCCTCTTCGGCGATGGTGCCGCAATCCGCCACGCGCCGCGCGAGCGCCTCGTTGAATTCATACAGCAACCGTAATAAATGCTGCGCGCGATCGAGCACTGCCGACGCCGACGCCGAGCGGCGTCGCGGCGATTTTTCGGTTCGCAGTTTTTCGCCTTGTAGTTTTTCGAGTGACGTCGTTGCGTATTCGTTCAGCGTTGCATAGCGTGGATCGAGCGGATATGGAATTTCTTTCAAGCGCTCGTGCAGTAGGGCGCTAGATTCGCTGATTTTATCTTCGAGCCGTTTGAGCGGCGCACTGTAATCGGCTTCGCGCTGTTGGTGATGACGCTGTACCAATTGTTCGAGCAGATAGACATCGAGCGATAATTTATACAAACGGTTTTCGATGACGCTACTGCGCAGCAGCGCGTTGTGCAGATCTTCGGCATCGCGCTGTGCCTGGCCGGAAAGTCGCAAACCTAAACCGATGCGACCGCCCATAATCGTTTCCTGCGTGGTCAGCTGTTCGACTATTTTGGCGATTTGCTGTTGGCGCTCTTCGATCAACGGCTGCAGCGTGGTGCCATCGTAGCTCAGGTAGCGAAATTGAAACGGTCGACGCTGCGCCAACACCAATTGGCCGAGTAGTAATTCCTGTAGTTGATTTTGCAAGCGTTCGTAATCGCTGAGCAGGCGCATGCGATCGGGCGTGAGGCGGCGAATTTCGTTGACACAAACGCTGAGTTGTTGCGCGGCATCGTTCGTGGGCATATCGCGCAGTAACGTGTAATCGGCAACGCGCCAAAAACGAAATGGTTTAAACCAATTGTTGAAGTACAGCGCGGCCTGCTGCTTGTGTAAAATTTCTTCGGTGGCGGCAAAGGTTAAATCGTCGGTGGGCAGTAAATCCGCGCGATCAAATTCCAAGCCGAGTTCGGTGTAATACGCTGCGGTAACTTCGCTCGCCAACATCGTGTACTGAGAAAATAATGTGCTGGCCGGTGCGTCGGCATCGATGACACCGGCATCGTTGCGCGCCTGCACTGCAGCGATACGCTCGCCGGGTGTCGTTGTGTCGCTGCGGCTGTTGCGCGCACTGGCATCGCTCCATTGCGCACGCAGTTGTTGTTCGATTTTGCTGTCGAAATTGTCGTAGTAGTGCCGAATCAGTGCCGGCAAATTGGCGACCAGACCGCCCGCGCTGCGATCGGCAAAGTTCAGCGCATTGGCGTCGCGATAGGCCTCCGCCAATTTATGTTGTTGCAGTAGGCTCTCGATAAAATGCGTGGAACCGGTGAACAATGTTTGCAAGCGATCGGCCTCCAACACGGTGTGACGTTGCAAGCGTTGTTGCAGCGCGGCTAACCGTTGTACGAAATACGCCAGCAAGCGATTGTGTTGCGCGCTGAGTTGGCGCAATGCAGCGATGGCCAAACGCATTTTCGATGTCGACATTTTTTGTTCGAGCAGCGTCAGTTGTGCGCTCAGCCAATCGCGATTTTCCAAGCACGCTTGCAAGCGTTCATCGATTATTTTTATCGTACGATTGCAGCGTAACGCCAGCGGCGTTGCCTGCGTGCCGAGTGCTGCCGCGATGTTGCCACTGCTGTCGCGCAAATTGCCGATATCGAGTAGCGGCAAGCTCAACACTAACTGCGCTTCGCCGTGCCAAAATGCTTTGGCACCAGCGCGCAAAGCCACTGTATTCGCAAGTCGTGTATCGATCGCGATTTCGGTAGGCATCGACACCGCGATCACTTCGCATAATTGCGCGAGCCATTGAAATAATTCCGGTTGCAGTTGTGGATGCAATGCCACCGGCTCGAATAATGCGGGCCGCAACGGATAAAACGGTCGCAATAACCACACCACGCCGAGCGCCAGCGCGAGCCACGGGATAACAAACATCGGAATGCTGAATAGCAGTGGCGGCGCGGTTAATAGATAGCCGAAATGCCAGCTATAAAAAATCAGCAAGAGAATGCCGAGCAGCGCGATGCCGACATAGCTCAATGCCAGCGTCGAAGCTTGCGCGGTTGCCAACAACAAGCGTTGTAAATAGCGCGCACCGTTGCGCGCGCTCGTTAACGGCTTCGCAATGTTCGGAAAATAATTCGTCGATGCTGCAAGAGCTGGTGCTGGAGTAGCTGATATTTCCGCGCTGGCTTCGATATGTACTTGCACGCCGAGTGCAGCGAGACGCGCGCAATATTTTTCGGCGATCGCATGGGTGACACCGCGTTTGGCGGCGATTGGTTTACCCCCGAGCAAGCGCTGCGCCTGCGCGGGGGTCAGCTGCAATTGCAGCTGCAATTGTTGTGCGACCGCTGCGGCATCAAATCCCGCTATAGGGTGGCCGTCGGCGATTACATGAAACAGGGCTTCCGCCATTGTCGATATCCGTTACATTTATTGCGATCAAGCGATTGGTTTGAAGCATAGCGCAAAAAAACGGCGTTTCGATGTATAGAGGATCGTTTTGTCGACGCTGCACTACCCGCTGAGTGCGAGCAGTGCAGCGGTGATCGGAACGCTTAGCGAATTTTACCGAGGAAATCCTGCTTGCCGATTTCGACGCCGTTGTGGCGCAAAATATTGTAGGCGGTAGTGGCATGAAAATAAAAATTAGGCACCACAAAGCCCAATAAGTAGGTCTGGCCGACAAACTTCATTTCAAATGTGCCGAGCTTCAGCAGAATTTCCTTTTGCTCGGTGCCATCGATTTGCGCCGGTGTAAACGAATTCAAATAATCGATGGTTTTGTTAATGCGCGCGAACAAATCGGCAAACGTGGTTTCGTTATCTTCGAACACCGGTGGCGTTTGGCCTGCCAAACGCGCGGCGCAACCTTTGACGCCGTCGGTGGCGATTTGGATTTGCCGAGTCAGTGGCAACATATCGGCAGCGAGCCGGCTGTTCAGCAGCACGCTGGGTTCAATTTTTTTGGCTTCGGTGTAGGCGAGGCCTTTTTCGAGAAGGTTGATTAAGTTGTTTAGTGCGTGGATAAAAGTAGGAATTGACGCTTGATACATGGACAGCGACATGGCGGTTACTCCTTTAAATGGGTGGCTGATTTTACATCGTGCGATATCGGCTACGTGCAGGATGGGTGCAGTGCGCCGTCGCGACGAGTGATTTGCCGCGACGGCGTTAAGCTGTGGGTTAGATGTAAAAGACTAAGCGTTGCGCGTAGCCTGCTTGGTCTTTTTCTCGGTGCGTTTTTCTTTCATGGTTTTATCGGATTTCTTTTTCACTTCTTTTTTCTTGTCCATGCCTTTGCTCATTTTCTGAACTCCTGCGGTGGGGGATAGAGACAACTCGATTACAGTTCTTTAATAAACACTTTAGAGTTGCGTTGATAGTTATACAGCGCCTGCTTTTGTGGCGGCAACTGCTCCAGATCGGCCTGCACAAAACCTTGTTCCTGAAACCAATGCGCGGTGCGTGTGGTCAGGATGAATACCTTCGATAGACCGAGGCTCGCCGCTTTAGTTTCCAGCGCTGCGAGCAAGCGTTCGCCGCGATCGGCGCCGCGATAATCGGCATGCGTCGCAACGCAGGCGATTTCGCCACTGCCATGCTCGGGGTACGGACACAGCGCCGCACACGCGATCACCATGCTGTCGCGATCGATCACGGTGAATTGATTGATCTCGGTCTCGAGCAATTCGCGCGAACGTTTTACCAATTTACCTTCGGCTTCGAGCGGCGCGATGATTTCCAGAATGCCGCCGATGTCGTCGATTTGCGCGGTGCGAATCTGCTCGTACTGATCCTCGCTGATCAACGTACCGGCGCCGTCGCGAGTAAATAATTCCTGTAGCAGCGCGCCGTCCTCGCTGTAGCTGATCAGATGGCTGCGATTGACGCCGTGCTCGCAGCTTTGCACTAAGGCCTGCAACACGCCGAGCAATTGTGGGTTGCGGCATTGGCTCATCAATAAACGTACTTCGCGCAATTCGACGAAGCGAATTAATTCGGCATTGCCATTGAGTAAGCCCTGCGCTGCGTTAAAGGCGATGATTTTATCGGCTTTCAGCGCGACTGCGGTCTGTGTTGCGACATCCTCGAACGACAAATTAAATACTTCACCGGTCGGCGAATAACCGATCGGCGACAACAGCACGATCGCGCCGGCTTGCAGCAGACGATTGATTGCCTCGGTATCGATGCGCCGCACTTCGCCGGTGTTGCAGAAATCGACGCCGTCGTGAATGCCCATCGGCTTGGCGATAACAAAATTGCCGGAGCAGACGCGAATCTGCGCGCCGTACATCGGCGAATTGGCGAGCCCGGTGGTCAGCAGTGCCTCGATATGCGCGCGCAAACTGCCGGCCGCATCCTTCACGCACTCCAATGTTTGCGCATCGGTGACGCGTAAATCGTTGTGAAAGTGCGGCGTGATCCCGCGCAACTGACAGCGGCTCTCGATCTGCGGCCGCGCGCCGTGCACCAGAATCAACTTCACGCCGAGGCTGTTCAGCAGCGCGATATCGTGAATGATATTGGCGAAATTGGCATGCTCGACCGCATCGCCGCTGAACATCAGCACAAAGGTTTTACCCCGATGCGTATTGATGTACGGCGCCGAATTGCGAAACCATTTGACGTAATCTTTGCTGGTGCTGTCCACGGGATCTGGTCCGTTGTCAGTGGCGCTTGTGCTGCGCTGCTTTGTACTACACTGCTTGTATTAAACTACAGTGTAGTTATATCCTGCAAAAATGACTACCTTGCATTTTGAGTGGGATGCGAAGAAATCCCAAGCCAATAGCCGCAAACATGGTATCAGCTTTGAAGAAGCCAAAACCGTGTTTTTCGACGAGCGCGCGCGCCTGATCGATGACCCCGATCATTCCGGGGAAGAGGATCGATTTGTATTGCTGGGCTTCAGCGCGCAGCTTAGATTGTTGGTGGTTTGTCACTGTTATCGCGAGGCGGACGCGGTGATTAGGATAATTTCGGCCAGGAAGGCATCCGGTAAAGAAGCAGCCTTATACAGGCAGAGGTGATCTATGCGAGCCGAATACGATTTTTCCAAATCGCGGAAAAACCCTTACGCGAAACAATTGAAAAAGCAGATCACGATTCGTGTCGATGAAGATGCGTTGGATTATTTCAAAGCGCTATCCGATGATTCCGGTATCCCGTATCAAAGTTTAATCAATCTATACTTGCGCGATTGCGCAGCGGCGCATCGGAAATTGAAGATGGATTGGAAGTAATGACACGATAGCGCAGATTGCGCCGTATGATTCCGCATCGCAGCCGTGCAATGCGCTTCGGTTGTTGCACCCCGACACCTCGACGAGGCAGAAAGCGCATGGGTGTTCGAATTGAGTTTCGCGGAATTGGTAGACCGAGGAGGGAGTGTGAAAAAAATTAGATGTGCAGAAAATAAATCTGTCCCCGTTTTCAAGGCGATGATTTTATCGGCTTTCAGCGCGACTGCGGTCTGTGTTGCGACATCCTCGAACGATAAATTAAACACTTCGCCGGTCGGCGAATAACCGATCGGCGACAACAGCACGATCGCGCCAGCTTGCAATAGACGATTGATCGCCTCGGTATCGACGCGCCGCACTTCGCCGGTGTTGCAGAAATCGACGCCGTCGTGAATGCCCATCGGCTTGGCGATAACAAAATTGCCCGAGCAGACGCGAATCTGCGCGCCGTACATCGGCGAGTTGGCGAGCCCAGTGGTCAGCAGTGCTTCGATATGCGCACGCAAACTGCCGGCCGCATCCTTCACGCACTCCAATGTCTGCGCATCGGTGACGCGTAAATCGTTGTGAAAGCGCGGCGTGATCCCGCGCAACTGACAGCGGCTCTCGATCTGCGGCCGCGCGCCGTGCACCAGGATCAATTTCACGCCGAGGCTGTTCAGCAGCGCGATATCGTGAATGATATTGGCGAAATTGGCGTGCTCGACCGCATCGCCACTGAACATCAACACAAAGGTTTTACCCCGATGCGTATTGATGTACGGCGCCGAATTGCGGAACCATTTGACGTAATCTTTGCTGGTGCTGTCCACGGGATCTGGTCCGTTGTCAGTGGCGCCTATTTAGCACTACAGTGTAGTTATATCCGGAAAAAATGACTAGCCAGCATTTTGCGTGGGATGCCAAAAAGTTCGAGCTAATAGCCGCAAAAGGGGAAGCGCTAATACAGGCAGGTGTGGTCTATGCGAGCCGATTGCAATTTCGCCACACCACGAAAAATTTCTGCGCGAAACAATTGAAAAAATAGATTTCGATTTGTGTCGATAAGGATGCTTTGAGATATTTCAAGGTGCTATCTATCAGTTGCGCATTCAATGAAGGCGCTGAATTTCGACGCCGGGTATGGGGCGATCAAGTGCAGGGAAATTTCGGTCTTTTCGCTCATACACTTGGATCATACCGTCAATAATGTAGCGTTTTTCGTACAGTTGTCGAAAGGTTTCATCCTGTATTAATGCAATAGGCGGTAGGTTTTGGCCGAATATTCCGGCCACTATGGGGTGAGCCATAACAACATCGGGGCGTTGCTCAAGTATGTAATTTATTGTCGCGGCCAACTGCAGCGAGGGGCACTGACCGCGATTAAGGGTAGACAGTACTGCGCAACGCGCTTTCCACAACCGTTGGGCCATGGGGCGTGCATCAAAGGAAGTCCCGAACTTATAGAAGCCAACTCTTCTCGTCACCAATCCTGCAGTATCGATAAATTGTTTGTCTTGGCCCGCATAATAGGGGGTTTGCCCCATCTCGTGATATGCGACTATTGAGTTTTTGGGGTACGCCGCAGCTATGAACCTACCGGGTCCAATTTCCCAGTTGTGGCCCATGGCAAGGATGTTTGGCTGCCCTTGTAAATATGTGTCGATTAAATCGGACGATGGTGCTTCAGGGTTGATCAGCTTCTCGCCTACGGCTTTCAAATAGGCGATAGGCTCGCGAACAAATAAGCCGCCAAATTGCAGCAGAGGATTTTGTTGATATTGAATTACGGTAATCAGAGGCATCAATAACGCTGCAGTCCAAATTAATCGTTGAAAGATGTACGAAGTACCGCGTGCCAAGGACCGACACGCAACTATTGACAGTGCGTACAACGGTGCTAACCCCGGCACTAAATGGCGCTCGAATGGAAAATGGTCGGAGAGGTTGACGTACCACGCCAATTGCAAAGCCAAAGCAATAGCCAGCAGGCCAGCAGACACCGGCAGTTTTTTTAAAAAAAGAGCAGCGATCACGGGAGCCAGAAATAAATCCAGTCTCAAGTGCCGATTTGCATTCGCTAGCAATGCCAACGGACTGCTGGCGCTTAGGTGATCCGATTTAAAATAAAATGGATGGACGACGAAGTCGCCAAAATACCAAACCCGCCATGCGGTGCAAGATAACCATGCCACAATCGCGAGACCTATGGCATGTAGCGCGTCGCGCTGAGCTTTGCGATCTCCACAATATCCCTGCCATGTCCCCCAAATTAACACCATAGATAAATAAATCGGACTCTCAGGCCGCACCAGCGCCAGGGCCACACAGCTCAGCCACAACCCTTTGCGCCAGCGCGAATCTATCATGCACAATAAATTGGCTGACAGTAGAAATGCTACCAATGGCGTTTCCAGCCCTTGGCCGGCCCAGTAGACCAAGGGGTAGCTGGTAGCAATCATTGCCATGGACAATAATTCAGCATTTCTCGATGCGGTCAGGCTCCAGGTTAAACGCCCGGTAACCAAGATGGTCAGCAAGCTGAAAATCAGTCCTAGAAACTTCATCACTAAAATTGGTGATAGTGGCAATTTAATAAATAGTGCCAACAACATTACCCAGATTAGCGATGTCCCTGATTCGACACGTTCACCACCGATGTTAAATACATAGCCCCAGCCATCGGCAATATTTTTTGCAAAGCGCAAATAGATGAAAGCATCTTCTTCCACCGTGTTAAATATCAGCATGTATAGGGCGATATGGAGCAACAAAATTAAAGGGATCTGCCAATGAGTCCCCCTTTTGTTATACGCTTCTGTATTCAATTGGGGGCTCCGCCAGCCTGATTCGCACGAAAAACATAACGTTTATCTAAGTGGTACTTCGTAAAATAGCCAATGAGTAAACCAATAGCCGCACTAAAGTGGACCCCGAAATCCGGACACCTATTTAAGGTATGCTCTGCCAAAGTAAGTGAGGCCGGCAGTGAACGACAACAAACGTAAAACCTTCAG
>JAYVWC010000084.1:0-28522 GCA_043786385.1 Spongiibacteraceae bacterium
GGCTTAAATCGAGCGGCGTTTGGTAATGCAATTCGAACGGATCGCTAAATAAATGTGGTGCACTCCAGCGCAGTGCCTGGCTACTGAGTATTTTGATCCCGGTATCGATCGTACAAAATTTAACTAGCGATGAAACTGAATCGGATGACACTATTGATCCTCGTTGCGCATGCGCCGCTCGATGATGCGCTGCTGGGTATCTATTGCGAGTGCGCTCGTCGAAGTATTTGTCGGCGCACAATAATAATTACTCGCTATTTAATAGCACAAGCGCGCGCGACGGCAAGCCCGCGCATTGAATGTCTGTACAGCGCTGGGCGGTGAACCGATTCGTTGGAACCGATTGTACGACGACGGGTGCGCATGGATAATAGGCGCCACTTCGGCGGAGGCTCAATCCTTTGAACAGCGCGGCGACATCGCCTACAGAATACTCCCCAACGGCGCCGCCTGAGCGACCCAAACCCGGTCTCGGTGTGCTGGCGAAAATCTACCCCTTTCTAAAACCCTATCGTTGGCGCATCGTCGCGGCCACGCTGGCGCTGATTTTTACCGCAGCGGTCACGCTGTCGATCGGGCAGGGCCTGCGCATTTTGGTTAACGATGGTTTTCGCGGCGATCCAACCGCGCTGAATCATGCACTCGAATTGTTTGGGCTGATCGTTGCGCTGCTGGCGCTCGGCATGTTTGTGCGTTTTTATCTGGTGACGTGGATCGGCGAGCGCGTTAGCGCGGATTTGCGGCGCGCAGTGTTCGATCATGTGATCGGCCTGCATCCGGGGTTTTTCGAAACCACTGTCAGCGGCGATGTGCAATCGACGATCACCACCGATACCGCGCTGCTGCAAACGGTGATCGGCTCGTCGATTTCGATCGCGTTGCGCAATGCGTTAATTTTAATCGGCGGCGTGGTTTGGTTGTTTATTACCAACGCCAAGTTGACCGCGATAGTGTTGCTTAGCGTGCCGCTGGTGGTGGCGCCGATTCTAATTTTCGGGCGCCGCGTGCGTAAGTTGTCGCGCGATAGTCAGGATCGGATCGCCGATGTCGGCACTTACGTCGGCGAAGCGATTCAAAATATTAAAGTGGTACAGGCATTCAATCATCAGGCGATCGATAAGCAGCGTTTCGGCGCGCACGTCGAAACCGCGTTTAAAGTAGCGCAGCGACGCACGCTGCAGCGTGCCTTGCTCAGCACGATCGTCATCACATTGGTGTTCGGCGCAATCGGCGCGATGATTTGGGTCGGCGGTAACGATGTCAACGCGGGTCGCATCAGCGCCGGTGAATTGACTGCGTTCGTGTTTTACGCGGTGATGATCGCGACATCGGTCGGTGCGATCAGCGAAGTGTACGGCGATTTGCAGCGTGCGGCCGGTGCCAGCGAGCGCTTGTTTGAATTGCTCGCCGCCGAATCGTTAATCCAAGCGCCACAACATTCGCAGTCAGTACATTCGCAGTCAGTACAATCGCAGTCAGTACATTCGCAAGTATTGGCGCAGCCGGTGCGCGGTGAAACGCGCATCGAAAATATCGTATTTTTTTATCCGACGCGGCCGACGCAACCAGCGCTCGATCATTTCAGTTTGCACATTGCCGCCGGTAAAACCACCGCGCTGGTCGGCAGCTCGGGTGCGGGTAAATCGACACTGATCGATTTATTGCTGCGTTTTTACGATGTGCAAAGCGGTCGTATTTTGTTTGATGGCGTCGATCTGCGCGCGCTCGATCCGCAGGCATTGCGCGCCGAAATCGCGTTGGTACCGCAACATCCGGTGCTATTTATGGGCACCGTGTCAGACAATATTCGCTACGGTCGACCAGCCGCAACCGAGGCTGAAGTGCGCGCCGCTGCGCAAGCCGCATTCGCCGACGAATTTATCGAGCGCCTACCGCACGGTTACGAAAGCCAAGTCGGTGAGCAGGGCGTGCGGTTGTCCGGTGGGCAGCGGCAACGCATCGCGATTGCACGCGCGCTGTTAAAAGATCCCGCGTTGTTATTGTTGGACGAAGCGACCAGCGCACTCGATGCCGAGAGCGAATTCCAGGTGCAACAAGCGCTCGATCGGTTGATGCAAGGTCGCACCTCGTTGGTGATCGCGCATCGGCTGGCGACGGTGATCAAAGCCGATAGCATTGCGGTATTGGATCACGGCAAATTAGTTGCAATGGGGCAGCATCAAGAATTATTAAATGCTTCGTCGTTGTATGCGCGCTGGGCGCAATTGCAATTTAACAATGCAACGCCTGAGCAGATGCAATTGGTTGCGGCTGACTAGAATTGTTAGAGCAAAAAAAATCACAGCGAGGGTAGAGAGTGAAATTTCCCGGTAGCCACGTTATTTCGATCGAGCAGTTCGAGCGCAACGATATCGAAACGGTATTCGCGGTCGCCGATCGCATGATGCCGTATGCGCTGCGCGAACGCGTCACTAAGGTATTGGATGGCGCAATCCTCGGCAGCATGTTTTTCGAGCCGTCGACGCGCACGCGCGTTAGCTTCGGCTGCGCGTTTAATTTACTCGGCGGTCACGTGCGCGAAACCACCGGCTTCGAGGCGACTTCATTTACCAAAGGTGAATCGCTGTACGATACCGCGCGCGTGCTGAGCGGCTACAGCGATGCGATCGTAATGCGTCACCCGCTGCCAGGCTCGGTCGCGGAGTTCGCCGCTGCCAGTCGCGTGCCGGTGATCAACGGCGGCGATGGCGCCAACGAACATCCGAGCCAGGCATTGCTCGATCTGTATACGATCAAAAAAGAAATGCTGCACAAAGGCCGCAACGATATCGATGGGCTTAATATCGCAATGATCGGCGATTTGAAATACGGCCGCACCGTGCATTCGTTGAGCAAATTGCTCTCAGTGTTTCGCAATCTCACTGTGACGCTGATTTCGCCACTCGAATTACGCATGCCAGAACATATCGTCGAACAATTGCGTAGCGCCGGTCATCGCGTGATCGAATCGGATAATTTGGAGCAGAGCATCGCGCACGTCGATATCGCGTACTCGACGCGTATTCAAGAGGAGCGTTTCGCCAGTGTCGAGGAGGCGTTGTTGTATCGTGGCCGCTACCGGTTGAATCAAGCGGTGTACACGCAATTCTGCGATCCGAACACGGTGATCATGCATCCATTGCCGCGCGATTCGCGCGTCGAAGCGAATGAGCTCGATAACGATTTAAACGATAATCCGAACCTCGCTATTTTTCGTCAAACCGACAACGGCGTGCTGGTGCGAATGGCGTTGTTCGCATTGATTCTCGATGTTGCCGATCAAGTCGAAAGCAATTCGCGCGCGGTGAATTGGTACACCGAGCGGCGTTGATAAAACGATGACTGAGCTCGATACACAAAAATCCCCCGGCTTATTGCGCTCGAGTTTTTTTATCAGCCTGCTAACGATGCTATCGCGCGTGTTGGGTCTCGTGCGCGATATGAGCTTCAGTTATTTTATCGGCGTCGGCGCGGCCACTGATCCATTCTATATCGCCTTTAGAATTCCTAATTTTCTGCGTCGATTATTTGCCGAGGGCGCTTTTTCGCAGGCGTTTGTGCCGGTGTTGACCGAGTATCGGCAGCAGCGCGGTGTCGATGCGGTGCGTGCGTTGATCGATCGCGTGTCGGGCGTGCTCGGCGTCAGTTTGATCGCCGTGTCGGTGCTCGCGGTGGTCGCGGCGCCAGCGGTGACGGCGTTATTCGCGCCGGGTTTTATCGGCCAGCCGGACAAGTTCGCGTTGACCAGCGATTTAATTCGCATCACGTTTCCGTATTTATTTTTAATTTCGATGACCGGTTTTTCCGGCGCGATTTTAAATAGCTACGGGCGCTTCGGCGCACCGGCGTTTGCGCCGGTGCTGCTGAATCTGGTGATGATCGCCGCGGCATTTTTGTCGACGCGCTTTTTTAGCGAGCCGTCGTACGCGCTGGCGTGGGGCGTATTAATCGCCGGCGTCGCGCAGTGGGTGTTTCAATGGCCGTTTCTGATTAAGCTCGATCTGCTGCCGCGCCCGCGCTGGCAGCCGCGCGACGAAGGTGTGCGCCGCGTTTTGCGATTGATGCTGCCGGCGCTGTTTGGCGTATCGGTCAGTCAAATCAATTTACTGCTCGATACCGTAATCGCGTCGTTCCTGCCGTCGGGCAGCGTGTCATGGCTTTATTTATCCGATCGCTTGCACGAATTACCGCTCGGCGTGTTTGCTGTTGCGATCGGTACGGTGATTTTGCCGAGTTTATCGCGCGATAAAGCCAATGCTTCGGCAACGAATTTTTCAAGCACGCTTGATTGGGCGATACGGTTGATTTTGTTGATCGGCGTGCCTGCGTCGGTGGCGTTGATGGTGGTCGGGCATTCGATTCAAATCGCGCTATTTCGTTACGGTAAAACCACTGCGCACGATATCTTGATGTCGTCGTATGCACTTACGGCGGTATCGACCGGGCTCTGTGCATTTATGTTGATCAAAGTGCTGGCGCCGGGTTTTTACGCACGCCAGGATATGAAAACCCCGGTGCGGATTGGCGTCATCGCGATGGTGGCGAACATGGTGTTCAATCTGATTCTGGTAACTCCGCTGCATTTTTATGGGCACCTCGGGCACGTCGGTTTGGCGGCGGCGATGTCATTGTCGGCATGGTTGAACGCGGGCTTGCTGGCGCGGGGTTTAGTCACCGCCGAGATCTATCAGCCGCAGCCGGGTTGGCGCCACTTTTTCGCGCAATTGCTGTTGGCGGCGTTGGCGATGGGCGCGCTGCTGTGGTTGCTCGATCCTGCTGCGGAACGCTGGCTCGCTTGGCCGTGGTGGCAACGCGTGGGTGCGTTGGCGGCGTTGTGCAGTGCCGGTTTCGCGGCTTATTGCGCGGCGCTGTGGGCCACCGGTTTGCGCCCGCAGCAACTGCGGGCGCCGACGCGAAGCTAGCAGGGCGCGAATTTGGCCGCGCGCGCGTGGACTACGTTATAATCGCCCGCTCGAATTTCCCTCGCTGTTCAGTGCCTAGCCAATGGAGCTTATCGGCCCGATGGAGTTGATCCGCGGTCTGCATAATTTACGTCCTCGCCACCGTGGCTGCGTTGCCACGATCGGCGCTTTCGACGGCGTGCATCGCGGCCATTGCGCGGTGTTGCAACGGCTGATCGAAACCGGCCGCGAGCTGCAATTGCCGGTGACGGTGATTTTATTCGAGCCGCTGCCGCGCGAATATTTTGCGCCGTTGCAGGCACCGCCGAGGCTGCTCAGTTTTCAGGAGAAAGTTGTCGCGCTGCGCGAACTCGGTGTCGATCGGGTATTGCGAATTCGCTTCGATCGCAAGCTCGCTGAGATGGCTGCCGATGAGTTTGTGCAGCGCGTATTCGTCGACGGCCTCGGCGTGCGGCACATCGTCGTCGGCGACGATTTACATTTCGGTAAAAATCGCGCCGGCGATTTTGCGTTTCTGCAAGCAGCCGGTGCGAAGTTCGGTTTTGAAGTGGCGGCGACGCATTCGGTATTGATCGATGGCGAGCGCGTCAGCAGCACGCGCATTCGAGCGGCACTGGACGCGGCCGATTTCGCCACCGCCGAACGCTTGCTCGGGCAACCGTATAGCATCGCCGGGCGCGTCGTGATGGGCCAGCAGCTGGGGCGACAGCTCGGTACGCCGACCGCCAATATTCATTTACGCCGCATTCGCGCACCACTGTCCGGCGTTTATGCAGTAGAAGTAAAGGGGGCGGTAGAAGTTGTCGGCGCAGCCGCGCACACTGTCTATGGCGTTGCCAATATCGGTACGCGACCGACAGTCGGCGATTTGATCAAGGCGATTTTGGAAATCCATATTTTTGATTTCGACGAAGATATTTATCATCGCAATATCGTGGTAATTTTCCGCAAAAAATTGCGCGACGAATGCAAGTTCGCGTCGCTCGATGCATTGAAACAACAGATTCAATGCGATATCGGGCAGGGGCGCGCGTATTTTAGTAAATCGCATCACACGAATGCACAGCAACTGTAGAGCACTATGACCGATTACAAACACACCTTGAATTTGCCCGAAACCGAATTTGCGATGAAGGCCAATCTAGCCACGCGCGAACCGGAAATGCTGCAGCAATGGCAGCAGCAGGATTTGTACGCGCAGATTCGCGCGGCGCGTGCCGGACGTGCGAAATTCGTGCTGCACGATGGCCCGCCGTACGCGAATGGCGATATTCATATCGGTCATGCGGTTAATAAAATTTTAAAAGATGTGATCGTCAAAGCGAAAACGCTGAGCGGTTTCGATGCGCCATATATTCCAGGCTGGGATTGCCACGGCCTGCCGATCGAGTTGAATGTCGAGAAAAAATTCGGCAAGCCCGGCGTCAAAGTCGATGCGGCGACGTTTCGCGCGCACTGTCGCGAGTACGCGCAATCGCAGGTCAATGGTCAGCGCGAAGATTTTAAACGGCTCGGCATTATCGGCGCGTGGGACGAGCCGTATCTGACGATGAATTTTCAATTCGAGGCCGACGAAATTCGTGCGCTCGGAAAAATTGCCGCCAACGGTCATTTGCATAAAGGCTTTAAGCCGGTGCATTGGTGTTTGGATTGCGCATCGGCGCTGGCCGAAGCCGAAGTTGAATACCAGGACAAAACCTCGCCTGCGATCGATGTGGCATTTGCCGCAGTCGATCGCGCCGATCTGTTGCAGCGCTTTGGCGCCGCTGCGAATCTATTAGGTGAAGTAGCGATTCCGATTTGGACCACGACACCGTGGACGCTGCCTGCGAATTTGGCCGTTGCATTAAATGCCGAGCTTGATTACGTGTTGGTGAAGTTCGAATTTGAAAATAAAGCATGGCTATTAGTGCTAGCCGAAGCGCTCGAAGGCGCAGCGATGAAGCGCTACGGTGTCGCGCATTACGAAATTATTGCGCGCGCTCAAGGTAAGACGTTAGAAGGCGCGCTGTTGCAGCATCCATTTTACGCGCGGCAGGTGCCGGTGATTCTCGGCGAACACGTCACCACCGAAGCGGGCACCGGCGCCGTACACACTGCCCCGGGCCACGGTCAAGACGACTTTGTGGTTGGGCAAAAATACGGTTTGGAATTATTAAATCCGGTCGGTGCCAACGGCGTGTTTTTACCCGACACCGAATTGTTTGCCGGTCAGCATGTATTCAAAGCCAACTCAGTTATCGTCGATGAATTGCGCACGCGCGGTGCGCTGTTGCATTTCGAGCCGCTGCAGCACAGTTATCCGCATTGCTGGCGGCATAAAACGCCGATTATTTTTCGCGCTACGCCGCAGTGGTTCATCAGTATGTCGCAAAACAATTTGTTGGGGCAGGCGCTGGCTGCATCCGACAAAGTTGAATGGTTGCCGAGTTGGGGCAAGGCGCGCATCGACGGCATGATGCAGGGACGGCCCGATTGGTGTATTTCGCGGCAGCGCACTTGGGGCGTGCCGATCGCGTTATTTGTGCACAAAGATACCGCCGAGTTGCATCCACGCACGCACGAATTGATCGAGCAGGTTGCACAACGCGTCGCGCAGCGCGGTATCGATGCGTGGTTCGAATTGGATGCCAGTCTCTTGTCTTCCAAAGAATGGCTCGGCGCCGAAGCTGAGCAGTACAGTAAAGTTAGCGATACGCTCGACGTATGGTTCGATTCGGGCGTCACGCATTTTGCTGTATTGAATGCGCGCGCCGAATTGCAGTATCCGGCCGATTTATATTTGGAAGGCTCCGATCAACATCGCGGCTGGTTTCAATCGTCGTTGCTGACTGCCGTGGCGATCAACGGCAGCGCACCGTATCGCGGCGTGTTGACGCACGGCTTCACCGTCGATGCGCAGGGTCGCAAAATGTCGAAATCGCTCGGCAATGTGATCGCACCGCAGGCGGTAATGAAAACACTCGGCGCCGATATTTTGCGACTGTGGGTGGCCGCCACCGATTACCGCAACGAGATGGTGGTGTCGGACGAAATTTTTAAGCGCACCGGCGATGCGTATCGACGCATTCGCAATACCGCACGTTTTCTGCTGGCGAATATGAATGGTTTCGAGCCGCAGCAACACGTCGTGCCGTTTGCCGATATGCTCGCGCTCGATCGTTGGATTGTCGGCGTCGCGCAGCGTTTGCAACAAGAAATTATCGCCGCTTACGATGCGTATCAATTTCATCTGGTGTATCAAAAAATCCACAACTTCTGCGTCGTTGAACTCGGCGGTTTTTATCTCGACATCATCAAGGATCGCCAGTACACGTGTCAGGCCGATAGCCTGGCGCGGCGCTCGGCGCAGACCGCGCTGTACCATATCGTCGAAGCATTGGTGCGTTGGATTGCGCCGGTATTAAGTTTTACCGCCGAAGAATTGTGGGCTTTCATTCCAGGTAAAGAGGTTCCGGGTAAAGAAGCTCCAGGTAAAAAGGAATCTGCAAGCGCAACGCCATCGGTATTTATCAGCGAGTGGTACACCGGTTTGTTGGAATTGCCGGCCGCCGAAAAACTTGGCGAAGCATACTGGCAGCAATTGATGGCGGTGAAGACTGCAGTCAATCGTGTGCTCGAAGGTCAGCGGCGCGATGGTTTGATCGGCGGCACGCTCGAAGCCGAAGTCACGCTGTACTGCAACGGCGAATTAGCCGAGCAGCTGCAAGCGATCGGCGACGAATTGCGGTTTGTATTGATCATATCGGCGGTCGCGGTGCATCCGTTGTCGGCGGATATTCGCAGCGTCGATGCGCGCGCGGTGGCTACCGATATCGAAGGTCTGTCGGTGGCGGTGCAAAAAACCACGTACAGCAAGTGCGCGCGCTGTTGGCATCATCTGGTCGATATCGGTCGGCACGCGGCGCATCCGGAATTGTGCGAACGCTGTGTCGATAATGTCGACGGCGCAGGAGAAGTACGTCGCTATGCGTGATCACGAACCGATTTCGATGTTTAGTGCACTGCGTTTTAATACACGCTTGCCTATGGGTTGGTATCGGTTGGCGATCGTCGTGGTGATCCTCGATCAGTTGACCAAACTGTGGGCGACGTTTGCGCTGCAATACGGCGTGCCGGTAGTCGTTCTGCCGGTATTTAATTTCACGTTACAGCACAATACCGGTGCGGCATTTAGTTTTTTGCACGATGCCGGCGGTTGGCAGCGCTGGTTTTTTAGCGTGATTGCGATCGTCGTCGGTATCGGTATCGCGATTTGGATGACGAGGCTAAAGCGCGGACAAACATTATTGATGACGAGCCTAACGCTACTGCTCGGCGGCGCGGTCGGCAATGTAATCGATCGATTGCGCTTCGGTTACGTCGTCGATTTTATTTCGGTGCATTACAGCGAGTATTATTTTCCGGCGTTTAATATTGCCGATGCGGCGATTACGATCGGCGCCGGCTTGTTGTTGCTCGATATGGTGTTGAATCCGCACAATCATAAATCCGCCGAGAGTGAAACGCAGTCATGAGCCACTCCGTTATTAGCGCCGACAGCAAAGTCACATTGCATTTTTCGCTGCAGCTCGCCGACGGTGCGCTGGTCGATTCCAATTTTGAAAAAGCACCGGCCACGTTTGTATTCGGCGATGGCAATTTACTGTCTGGCTTCGAGCGTAAATTGCTCGGCTTGGCGAAAGGCGCTCGTGCCGAATTTATCGTGCAACCCGAAGACGCATTTGGCCAGCCGAATCCCAATAACGTGCAACAATTCAAGCGCGCCACATTCGCAGCGGATATGGAATTGCACGAAGGCCTGGTGATTTCATTTGCCGATGCCAGCAAAGCCGAATTGCCCGGCGTCGTTAAACGCTTCGATGCCGAGTACGTGTGGGTCGATTTTAATCATCCGCTGGCGGGCCACACCTTAACGTTTATCGTGCAAATTATCGATATCGCAGCAGCCAATGCGCCGCAACAGGTAAACGCATGAGCGAGCTAGTTAGTAACGACAAACTGGTGCCGATTCGATTGGCGAATCCGCGTGGTTTTTGTGCCGGCGTCGATCGCGCGATCGAAATCGTTAATCGCGCGCTCGATGTATTTGGCGCGCCGATCTACGTGCGTCACGAAGTCGTACACAATAAATTTGTGGTCGACAATTTGCGCGAGCGCGGCGCAATTTTTGTCGATCAATTGATCGAAGTGCCCGACGATGCAATCGTAATTTTCAGCGCGCACGGCGTCTCGCAGATGGTGCGCAGCGAAGCCGATCAACGTGGCTTGAAAGTATTCGATGCGACGTGTCCATTGGTGACCAAGGTGCATATCGAAGTGACACGCTACAGCCGCGCCGGCAGCGAATGCATTTTGATCGGCCACAAAGGTCATCCCGAAGTCGAAGGTACGATGGGCCAATACGATCACAGTTACGGCGGCGATATTTATTTGGTCGAAGATGTCGGCCAGGTTGCGACGCTGCAAGTGAAAAATCCCGATGCGTTATCGTTTGTGACGCAGACAACATTATCGATGGACGATACCGCGCAAATTATCGATGCACTGCGCGCACGTTTTCCAACGATTCACGGACCGCGCAAGGATGATATTTGTTACGCAACGCAAAATCGTCAGGATGCAGTGAAAGCGTTGGCGGCAGAATGTGATCTAGTTCTCGTCGTCGGCTCGCCGAATAGTTCGAACTCAAATCGTCTCTGCGAACTCGCCGCACGCATGGGCGCCGCTGCATATCTGATCGACTCGGCCGCCGATATTCAACCCGCGTGGCTACACAATAAAAAACAAATCGGCATCACCGCTGGCGCCTCGGCCCCCGAAGTGTTGGTGAAGCAAGTTATCGAACGCCTGCAAAACCTCGGCGCCGCTGCACCGATCGAAGCCCCCGGCATTGCCGAGCACATCACCTTCTCGCTGCCGCGCGAGCTGCGCTTGGTATAAAGTATTTTGCGTGTTTAGCTTGAAGGAGCGGTGCACTCGTTAGCGGCTGGCGAGAGCCGCTCGATGCGCGGACGCCCACCTTTGGATATTACCAGCTTGTAAGGGGCAATCCTGCCGTCGGTGGGGCAAAATAAAAGTGTTCCGGCTTGAAACCCGTTGTTGGGTAACACGCTCTGCCCGTCGCTGCGATAAGTCAGCAGGCGTGCCACCGGCGAATTACCGCGAATCCGGACTCCGCTGAGCGGCGGTTGTTGGTAAAGTAATTCGTCATTATCGCCGAAGCTGGCATTGCTATCGGTATCGACAAATACCCTCCAACCGTTTTCCCACTGACCATTGTTGACGACACTGACGCGTTGCCTGCGAGTTACGGCCTCATTGCGGGCAAGTGCCAGAGCATGTAACAAAGCATGCACACTGGTTTCGGTTTGTTGTTTTTGGATCCAAGCAGAGGCGGAGGGTATGGCGATAACTGTAACGATGGTCGCGATTGCAAGAGTGGTGAGTAATTCCAGGTAAGAAAATCCCTTTTGTGTCGACATGATATCCATTCCATGGATGATAGGTTTTGGCATGTTGCTGCAATGCCGTCTATCCTGCAAGTCCCCCCGCCTATCCGATGCGGGTAGAAAAATTGACGGTGTATTACTAGGGTATCAATAACAGATTTGGGGGCATCCATGCCGATACCATTGCAAAGCCGAGGGATGACGCTAATCGAGTTGCTGGTAACGCTGGCAATTGTGGGGATTCTTGCGGCGATAGCAGTTCCCAGTTTCAGTACATTTTTCGTCAGCAGTCGCGCGCAAACGCAGACGGCCAATTTAGTCGAAGCGCTCAATTACGCGCGTTCGGAGGCGGTTAGACGGGGGCGAAATGTCACGATACAAACCACCGCCGCCGACACGAACTGGCATGGTGGCTGGCGAGTCGTTGAGGGTGCGACAGTCTTGAGAGTGCAGCCGGCTTTTTCGGGGGGTGGCACGATGACGACCACTGTTTCGCAGGTAGTTTTTAATAACCTTGGCCAAGTACCTACATTGGCTCCGGTTGCAGGAGCTGCGCCGACTACGCTGACCTTTAGCTATTGTTTACCCGCCGCGAATAACAATCTGGAGCGATTCGTCATCATTAATCATATGGGGCAAATACTATCGGGTCGCCAGGTGATGTGCCTATGATTTTCAAGACTTACAGGAACACTCGGCGATCGCAGCGCGGGGTCGGCTTGATCGAGGTGCTGGTCGCGATCTTGGTGTTGGCGGTAGGCGTGCTCGGCGCCGCTGCATTGCAGATGAACGCTTTGAAGTTTAACCAGACGGCATCGGTGCGCTCCCAGGCGACATTTTTTGCCTATGAAATCATCGATCGCATGCGCGCAAACCGCGACGTGGCTCGCAATGGCGGCTATAGCATTGCGCTTACTGATGGTGTGCCTGCGGCGGGTGGACTTATTGCGCAACAGGATCATAGAGCGTGGTTGACGGCTATTGCGCTACAGCTTCCCGAGGGCCATGCCGCCATTGCTAACCTCAATGACCGCTTCACTGTCACTATTCAGTGGAATGAGCTTCGAGTTGGCGGGAATGCCCAACAGCAATTTATTTTTGAGACGGAACTATGAGGGCGCTCCCGGTGCAGAGTGTTAAGCAACAACGCGGCATCAGCCTTATCGAACTGATGGTGGCGATTACCCTCAGTCTTATCCTCGGCACAGCGCTGATCCAAATATTTAGCTCGAGCAGAGGTTCATACCGCCAGCAGGAAGCCGCGTCGCGCTTGCAGGAAAATGGCCGCTATACCATTGAGATGCTGGCGCAGGATGTACGCATGGCGGGTTATATGGGTTGCGCCTCGATCGATAATATCCCGGTAACCATCAAGGCCTCAGGCCCGCTCCCCTCCGACGTAATGTTCGATGCAACGCAAATCATTCGTGGGCTTAATAATGTAGCGGCTGTCAACCCTTATAACGCGGAGCTGGGCACCGATGTGCTGATCATTCGCCGGGCATCCGACACCGGTGTGCGTCTAACCGGCAATATGACGGCAGACAACGCCAATATTCAGATGGTGGATAACAGTGCAGGATTTGTTGCCGGTGATTTTCTTTTTATAACGGATTGCGCCAGCGCGGATCTATTCTGCGCGAACAATGTGTCCTCTGGCGGCACTGTAACCATCTCACACTCGTCTAGCTGCAATATCGATCCGAAATTGAGTAAGGCGTACAAGACCGATGCGGAGGTTCTCGCGTTTCGGTCGTCGGCTTATTTTATTCGCGCTACCGGGCGCACGACCAGTGCCGGCAATCCGATTCTCGCACTGTGGGGCGTGTCCCGGGGCGTTGGCTCTACGGCGGCATTGACCGCTTATGAACTCATCGAAGGGGTTCAGAACATGCAGCTGGAGTATGGCGTGGATACCAATCTCGATCGTGCGGCCGATGAATATAAAACGGCAAACAACATTGCGAATGCCGACTGGGCCAATGTCACGACGGTGCGCGTGAATTTGCTGTTGCAGAGTGTCGATGAAGGGCTGGTGGGCAGTAGCGGCGCGACGGCGCAGCGGCTCGATTTCAATGGAGGCCCTGTTACGGCGGATGGTCGTCTGCGCCAGGTTTTCAGTACCGTAATCGCCATCCGCAACCGTTTGCCTTGAGAGCCTTTCTGGTATGACTCCTCACCTGCATCAAAAAGTATTCGCGCGCTGCACCGGCTCAGCGCTGATCATCTGCCTGATTTTTTTGCTGTTGCTGACCATTATCGGCGTGGCTTCGATGCAGTCTGCGACGCTGCAAGAGCGTATGGCCGGCAATACACGTGATCGCAACGTAGCGTTTCAGTCGGCCGAAGCAGCCATCCGTGCGGGTGAGGATACGTTGGGCGGGGCGGTGGTGCCAAGCTTCAACAATTCGGTGGCGGGTTATCGGCAGCCAGTGGCGAATAGCGGCAGTGCAAGCTATTGGGAGACTTACAACTGGACCGCTGGGCCGGGGACTAATTCAGGCGCGCAGGAGTATGCGCTGTCTCTGAGCGGTGTGGCGGCAAAACCGCGCTTCGTAATCGAAGAGCTGCCGGTGGTTGCCTCGCCGGGGAAGAGCGTCAAGCTTGGGGCCGTGGAAGAATCTGGATTTTACCGGATCACCGTGCGGGCCGTTGGAACGACCCCGGATACTGCCGTAATTTTGCAATCGGTCTTCAAGCGTTAGTTGGTAGAAGCATTGATCCGGGTGTAGACCCGCAAGGAAAATAGTATGGAACTCGTGCCAAGCCCCATTCTGAGACGTTTTCGCAAAGCGCTGCCTGCACTGCTGGGCTTTCTTGCATTTGCGGGTGTTATTACTAGCGCAGCGGCAGCAACCTCGCAGGTGCCGCTCTATCTGACCAAATCGGCGAAGCCGCTGATGATGTTGACGATGTCTAGGGATGAGCAGTTGTTCAAAAAGGCTTATACCGATTACACCGATCTCGATGGCGATAACCTCCTCGATACCACCTACAGCGATACATTCGATTATTCGGGCTATTTCGACTCTGGGCTTTGTTACAGCTACAGCAGTGGTCGCTTCAAGGCGGAGGCCAGCGCTACCGATCTGAACGGTAATACTAAGAGTCATGAATGTGGCAGCGGTACCGGTCGCTGGAGCGGAAACTTCCTCAACTGGGTGGCGATGAGTCGTATCGATTTACTGCGCTTTGTTCTCTATGGTGGTAACCGCCAGACCGATACGGCTACTGAAACGGTGCTTGAGCGCGCACATATTCCGGATGACCTGCATGCGTGGGTCAAGGTCTACTCGGGTTCGGATATCGGCAACTACACTCCGTTTGCCGGCGCGCAATCTTTCTGTAACGCCTCCTTCTCTGTCAATGACAGCCCGCGCATTCGGCGCGCTCCCGGGGCTTGGCCTGAGTGGGCGGCTACCGCTCTCCGCCAGTGCGGCTGGAGCGGCTCAAGCGATACGCCGGCACAGCCTGCGACAGATTCCGAGTTTATCGCTCGGGTAAAGGTTTGCGACCCGGCGGCAACGGCTCCGAGGGAGTCATTTTGTAAGGTGTATGGTGCCAGTTACAAGCCGACCGGGCTGTTGCAAGAGTACGGCGAGCCGACAGACATTGTTAATGACAAAGAAGGGCGCATCCGCTTTGGTTTGCTAAGCGGGAGTTTTTCTAATCCGCGCTCTGGCGGGATATTGCGCCGCAATATTGGCCTACTGACCAACAACGCGGGCAATGCAGCAGCAACGGCAGGGTGTGGAGCGGGCGACGAAATCGATCTGAGCAATGGCACTTTCTGTAATCAGGGTGACGGCGTTGAGGGTGTTATCAATGCGATACGCCGGTTGCAGCTTACGCAATGGAATGGCAACTGGAGCGACTGTAATACCTATGGCATTCACAATCGCCTGGGGGGCAATGGACAGCTCAATAATCCCGGGGGGAGTACGAGTGCGGATAGAAAATGCAGTGCGTGGGGAAATCCGTTGTCGGAGATTTATGCGGAGACGCTTCGTTATATTACCAACGAAGGGAAAACCGACAGTTTTAGCAGTGGAACCGATCTCGCCAATTTGCCCGCTCCGGCCTGGCTCGATCCATTTCGGACGACCTCGGGAGGCAACCCCTACTGCGCGAGCTGTAGTCTGTTGGTACTTTCCAGTGGCTTGAGTTCATTCGATAGCGATGAGGTTCCGAACGTACTTACACACTCCGCCAGTGCTGCAACTAAGGAGGTCGGTGATCTGGAGGGAATTAGTGGCCAATATTTAGCTGGCCGGATAGTTGCTGATCAGAGCGAGTTAAATGTCGGCTACTTTGTGAATACGCACGAGGATCTTTGCAAAGCGCGGAGCGTATCTAATCTCGCACTCGTTCGAGGTTTGTGCCCGGATATTCCTTCGCAGGAAGGGAGCTACCTGATGGCGGGGTTGGCGTTCAAAGCGCGGACTCAAGATCTGCGGTCTACTTTGATTAAACCCAGCGATAAGAAGGTCTATGCGCACACCTATACGGTGGCGCTTTCGGAAAACCTGCCGAAATTCGATATTCCGGTTGGGGGCTCAAAAATCAGTTTCGCTCCGCTATGTCAGGCCAATAATAGTGGTGGAGCAATCACCACGGATTCTGGCTGGCGCAGTTGTTATCTGGGTTCGGTGACGATAGGTGCCAAGACATCTTCTGTTGCTCCCAACTTTGTGTATGGTCGTCCGCTTGAGCCGGACAGTAGTGCCGGCAGTTTCAGCTTAGTATGGGAAGACTCGCAGTGGGGTAATGACCACGATAATGATGTAGTGACGATGATTACTTACTGTGTCGGCGCCCGCTGTAGTGCCCAAGCGCTAGGTGTTGCTCGCGAAGGTACCGGCCTAGATTACGGCGCCTCGTACGACGGGCACGACATCTGCTGGCGCTCGGACTCGACCGTGTGTGGTACAGATGGCAAGCCTTTCGTAGCGAGCGACGAAGTATTGGTTCGTATTGAAAATGTTTCTGCCTATGCTGGTAATGCGATGCTGACCGGCTATTCCATCACTGGATCCAATGACGATGACGTTAAGCGTGTTGCGTTGCGGCCCGGTAGTGCCGATGGTTCGGTGCTGACGGCCACCCGAAATCCTCCGGCCTCTTGGGCTCGCCCTCATGTCCTCAAATACCGGGTCGGAAGCAGTGGTGTCAAATCGTTAGAAAACCCGCTCTGGTATGCGGCTAAATACGGCGGCTTTGAAACGCTTGATCAAGGTAAAAATCCAGCCCCGACACCGTTTAACCAAGGGCAGGATTCGTGGGATAAGGACAATAATGGCATTCCCGATGCATTTTTTAAGGTTAATGACCCGGCAAGGCTCAAAAGCTCGCTGCAAACGGTGTTCGATAGCGTGGTAAACCGGAGCTCATCGGCGGCAGCTATTGCCACCAATTCGACACGTTTGGATACCGATACGCTTATTTTCCAGGCGCGGTTCAATTCCGGCGACTGGAGTGGTCAGTTAATTGCCTATGCGCTGGATAGCAAAGGCAAGGTGGCCTCTACACGGTGGGATACGAACGCAAGCAGCCCGTTTCCCTCATCCGCTGTTCGGAAAATTTTTACTTTGAGCGATAAAGCTGCGGCAGGAACTTGGCTGCCTGCTGAGTTTGAATGGGCCAATCTTAGCGTCGCGCAGCAAGCGGCGCTGGTAAGCACGGATCACGTCGGCTGGTTGCGGGGAGTTCAGGACAAAGAGGTCACAGCTACGCCCAGTCCAGCTCGTATATTCCGCAAACGCACCCATTTGCTGGGCGATATCATCAACTCGGACCCCTATTTTGTTGGCGCGACCAATTTCGGTTATGAGGCACTGGCGCTGTTAACCCCGGGGCAGAGCTCCTACGCGGCGTTTAGAGCGGCTACTGCGACTCGAACCAAAGCACTTTATGTCGGCGCCAACGATGGCATGTTGCACGCGTTTAACGCCATCACTGGGACCGAGTTGTTTGCGTACGTGCCTAAGACTGTATATGGCAACCTAGCCAGCCTGGCGAGTCCCGCCTATTCGCACCGTTATTTGGTCGATGGTGCGCCGAATGTCGGCGATGCGTATTGGGGTACTGATCTTGTACTCGAGAACAATTGGCACACGGTATTGGTGGGCACGACGGGGGCGGGTGGCTCTGGGGTGTTCGCGCTCGATGTCACCAAGCCTGATACCTTTGGTGCAAGTAATGTGCTGTGGGAGATCAATGCGAGCACCACAGGCTTTGCCGATCTTGGCAAAACCATTGGTTACGCAACGGTTGGCCGTTTAAAGAGCGGTGAATGGGTGGCCATCTTTGGTAATGGCTATGAGAGCGCGAGCGGCAAGGCGGTGCTGTATATCGTCGATATCAAGACTGGCGCGAAGCTGAAGGAGATACAGACCTGTCCCTCGTCGTGCCCTGCCGGCAATGGTCTGTCGACGCCGGCGCTGTTGATCGATAGCAATCGCACTATCATCGCTGCCTACGCGGGCGATCTCAAGGGCAACCTGTGGGAGTTTGACCTCAATGTTGCCGCTATCAGCTCTGCTGGGGTTGCTTATAAATCGGGTACTACACCGAAACCGCTGTTTGCGGCCGGGGTGAATCAACCCATCACCGCGCCGGTCGAGATTGGCGTGCATCCCTCCGGTGGCTACCTAATCTATTTCGGCACCGGCAAGTACTATGAGACCGGCGACAACGTGGTCGGTGCCAGCCCGCCGCTGCAGAGATTTTATGCAGTATGGGACAAGGATGGCGGTACCAATACGTATATCGGTGCGCTTAGCGATCTCGTCCAGCAAACGGTCATTTATGAGAATACTAGCACCGTAACAGATACTAAAGGGACGGTTGCTACCACCGATGATGTAGTCAATACCTTCAATTTGCGGGGTGTCAGTAATAATACCGTGGACTGGGGCAGCATGCGGGGCTGGTACCTCGATCTGAAACCTCCAACGGGCGGGGAGAAGGGGGAGCGCGTGGTTAGTTCGCCTCGACTGCGCAATGGCCGGGTGATATTTCCGACCTTGATTCCATCCGCGGCGCCCTGCGATCCAGGTGGCACTAGCTGGCTGATGGAGTTGGATGCATTGACGGGTGGGCGGGTGAGTACGGCCGTATTCGATCTGGACAATAACGGCCTGTTTAATGCGGGCGACTATATTCAAATTAGTCCTGGAGTTTGGATACCGGCCAGCGGTATTCAGTCTAGTGAGGGGATTATCAAAACCCCAGCAATTGTTTCGGCGGGGGAGGTGGAATACAAATTTGCCGGTGGTTCGGCAGGTGGCCTTGTTACTGTTGTGGAAAGTGGCGATCCGCGCGCCGGTCGTCAGTCTTGGCGCCAGTTGCGATGATACGCCGACGAGGTGGAACCGATTTGCGGATATTTAGGAGGAGCGGTATGAAGATGCGAGGCTTTACCCTGATCGAGCTGATGATAGTTGTTGCGATTATGGGCATCATTGCCGCCATTGCGATGCCATCCTACCAGGAGCACGTCGCCAAGACTCGACGGACTGAAGCAGCCTCATTACTGTTGGAAGGAGCTCAGGCGCTGGAGCGTTATTTTTCCGCCAATGGAAAGTATTTGAACGCAGCTGACGATGGCCTGGCGGCGGTGTTTGCAACGCAAGTGCCGGTCAATGGCGCAGCTTATTACACCATTGCGGTACAAGGCGCGCCGACTCGCGCAACATACATTCTGCGAGCCACTAGAGCTGGTGCGATGGCCAGTGATCCTTGTGGAAATTTTGAAATTGACCAGACCGGAGCAAGAACTTTAAATGGCAACGGTGCCAGCAAAACTATAGCGGATTGTTGGCGACGTTGAACATAAGGCTTGTGTGCCCGGACTGTGTTGATGGGCATAATTTGTCGCATGCAGCAGCTTAAGCGCTGCTGTGTTTAGTGATGAGTGCGCTGTTCCACCTAATCGTTAGTTTGCCTGTACGGCCCCGCTATTCTTCCTTATCAAGCCCCAGCTTCTGCAACCGATAGCGCAGCTGTCGAAACGTCATGCCGAGTGCTTTGGCGGTGGCGGTGCGGTTCCAACGTTGTTGATCTAGCGTGCGCAATAAAATGTCTTTTTCGATATGTTCGAGGTACGCTTCGAGCGAATCGAATTGCGCGAAATCGGCGCCGGTGGCATCGGTGCCGATAATTGTGGGCGCCGTAGATGTTTGTGAAGCCGGTTGTGGCAGTTGCAAATCGTCGCTGGTGATGCAATTGCTTTCACATAAGGTGAACGCGCGCTCTAAAATATTTTCCAATTCGCGAACGTTACCGGGGAAGTCGTAAGTGTCGAGTAGTGCGAGACTGTCTTGATCGAGAATTGGTTTCGGTAGCTGCCATTCGTTGGCGAGTTGTTGCAGGATGCGATCGGCGAGCAGCGGAATATCGGCTTTGCGTTCGCGCAATGCCGGCACGTGAATTTCGATGACGTTGATGCGATAAAATAAATCGCCGCGAAAACGATTCTCTTCCATCTCCTGTTTTAAATTTTTATGTGTGGCGCTAAGAATGCGCACATCGACAGCAATTTCCTGATTCGAGCCGACTTTGCGTACGCTTTTTTCTTGAATCGCGCGCAGCAGTTTGACTTGCATCGCTAGTGGTAAATCGGCGACCTCGTCGAGAAATAGCGTGCCGCCATTCGCCGCTTCGAACAATCCTTTTTTATCTTCGTGCGCGCCGGTGAAGCTGCCTTTGGCGTGACCGAAAAATTCGCTTTCCATTAATTCGCTGGGAATTGCGCCGCAGTTGACCGGTACAAATGCGCCGCTAGCGCGCGGGCCATTGGCGTGAATCAATCTCGCGACCACTTCTTTGCCGCTACCCGATTCGCCGCTGATATAAATCGGCGCTTGGCTGCGTGCCATCTTGGCGATTTGTCGGCGCAGTTCTTTCATGATTGCAGTGTTGCCGATCAATTGCGCGGTATCGCTATAGCCGATCGGTTCGCCCGCGGTGCCGAGGCGCAAACAATTTTGAATCAATTCGCGCAACCGTTCCAGATCGATTGGCTTGGTAATAAAATCGAATGCGCCCGCCTTCAATGCAGCGATCGCGATATCGACACTGCCGAATGCGGTGATCATTGCGACCGGCAATTGCGGCAGTTCGCGCTGAATATGTTGAATGATGTCCATGCCGCTGCCGTCGGGCAATTTCATATCGGTCAGGCATAGGCGGAATTCGTGGGCACTAAACAATTTTAACGCTTGCGCCACCGATTCGGCTGCTGCAGTTTTTAGTCCCATCCGGCCGATGGTGATTTCGAGCAGTTCGCGAATATCCGGCTCGTCGTCGATAATTAAAATATCCAGATTTTTTTTCATAGCGCTCGTGTCTTTTTTAAAATTTAACTTCACTCATTGAACAGCGGCTTGCGATCGGGATGCGAAAAATTGATTCGAAAGCAGCTTTGGCCATCTTTGTTGCGTAGGTAGTGCAGCCGCGCTTGATTGATTTCGCATAGCTCGCGCGCCATATACAATCCGAGGCCGTTGCCTTTGGCTTCAGTGGTGAAAAAAGGTTCGAATACTTTTTCGCGATCGCGCTCGGCGATGCCGACACCGTAGTCGATTACGTCGAGCTGCGGCAATTGTTTGGCGCCGCCATCGACTAGCAATTCGGCGCTGGCGTGGCCGGTGGCTTGCTCGCTGTAGCGTAACGCGTTATCGAGTAAATTGGTTAGCGCCTGGCTGAGCTGATCGGTATCGACGGTTACTTCTACTTTTACTGTTTCGTGAATCGTAATTGCCGCTGGTGCCGCGTGTCCTTGCCGATATTCTTCGACATAATCGTGCAGCCATGCCGCGAGATCGATGCGTCGCGGATTGGGCGGTGTGCGTCGCGATAGCTGCAAGACATTTTCGATAATATTGTTGATGCGTCGCGCATGGTTGACGATGATATCGGTAAGGCGTTGATCGCTACTATCGAGCTGTGGCGATTCGCGCAACAATTGCCCGGCGTGACTGATCGCGCCGAGCGGGTTGCGAATTTCGTGCGCGATGCTGGCGGTGAGTCGGCCGAGTGCGGCGAGTTTTAATTGTTGTGCGCGTTGCGCCAATTGACCGCTATCTTCGATAAAAATTAGCGTGTCGCCGATTTGCTCGGAGCCTTGTTCATTCTGCAATGCGGTAAATCGCGCCATCAACTCTGGGCCGGTGCTGGAATGACGAAACGCTTGCGAATGCGTGTCGGGATATTTTTTCCAAGCATCGAGTTGTTGTTGCAAGTCGGAATCGAGTAGTTTGGCTTGCGCGGGCTGACCGCGGTCGTCGTGCAAAAATTCTGCGGCGGCTTGGTTGAGCATTTTGATGCGGCTGTCTGCATCGACCACCAAAATACCGGTGCGCATACGCTGCACAATCAGTTGATTAAGATTCTGCAACTTGCTGACATCGGCGGCGCGCTCCTGCGCGAGCTGCTGCGAACTACGCAAGCGCTGCGATAACACTTGAAAGCCGAGCGACGCCGCAAAAAACAATGTGCCCAGCGTGCCGGCGGTGAGCAGGCTTTGATCGGTATGTGTGCTGCTACTCAGCAGATAGATGGTGTCGGCCAGCAGCGCTAATGTGGCCAGCGCCGCGACCAATAATGCGATTTGCCCGCTCAACAACAAGCTGCTGGCAGCGACGCTGACTAATAACAACAAGCCGAGACCACCGGTGGTGCCGCCGGAGAGATGACTCAATGCGATCAGGATGCCGATATCGATAAAGAAGTTAACGAATAATTGCTGTTTGCTGAGCTGTTTAGTTGTGGGCAGAAAAATTAGACACAGCAGCGTGAATAAAAAATACACTCCGCACAGTGCGATAAATAGCGGTGGATTGTCGCCGCCGACCAATGGCTCTTTGCGCGTCAGCGCCAACATCGCGATCAGCGCCACCGCCAGCGCGAGGCGGTACCAACTGTAAACGCGGAACGGCGCCGCGTTGCTCTGTTGAGTTGGTGCAGTAAATATAACGGAATCGGGCATCGGCCTTGGCTTTATTCAGTAGTCAGCGATGCATTAAGTCTAACGTATCTTTTCGCAGGTTTTGCTAAGCGCGACAAATTGTCTGAGAATACCGCTCTTTCTGCGATCGACTGGGGTGCTGTTGTGCAATTCGATGGGGTGCAATTAAATGTGGTGATGGCGCAACTCAATCCGCTGGTCGGCGATATCGATGGCAATACCACGCAGGTATTGAGCGCGCTCGATGCCGCGCTCGCGCAGCACGCCGCCGATGTGCTGGTGTTTCCCGAGCTGATGTTGACCGGCTATCCGCCCGAGGATTTGCTGTTGCGCGCCAGCATCAAGCCGCGCATCGAACGCGCGCTGACGCGTATTTGCGCAGCGGTCGGCGATTGTTATGTGGTGGTCGGTTATCCGCGCCTGCGCGCGGAGGGCTTATTCAATGTGGCGGGGGTGATACACAACGGCATGTTGATCGCCGAATACGCGAAACAAGAGCTGCCGAATTATCAGGTGTTCGACGAGAAGCGTTATTTTGTCGCTGGCGATAGTGCGCTGGTGGTCAATATTCGCGACGTGCCGGTTGGCATTACGATCTGCGAAGATATTTGGCAACCCGAGCCAATTCAGCGCGCCAAACGCAGCGGCGCGCGCTTGTTGTTGAATCTGAACGCATCGCCATTTCATCGCGGCAAACAACACGAGCGTTTGCAATTATTGAGCGGTCGCGCGCGCGAAGGCGAGATGCCGATCGTCAATGTTAATTTAGTTGGCGGCCAAGATGAGTTGGTGTTCGACGGCGGTTCGATGGTGGTCGATGCCAGTGGTGCGTTGCAAGTAGCTGCGCCGAATTTTACCGAAGGCCTGTATCCGCTAACGGTGTTGTGGAGCGGTGCGCAATGTGCGATCGCCGCTGGCGCGCAGGCGCCGCTATGCAGTGAAGTAGAAAGTGTGTATCGCGCGTTGGTGCTCGGCGTGCGCGATTACGTCAATAAAAATCATTTCAAAGGTGCGGTGCTGGGTTTGTCCGGTGGCATCGATTCGGCGTTAACGTTGGCGATTGCCGTCGATGCACTCGGCGCCGAACGCGTCGAAGCGGTGATGATGCCGTTTCGCTACACCGCGGCGATCAGCATCGAAGATGCCGAAGAGGAAGCGCGTCGACTCGGCGTTGCGTATCGCACGATTTCGATCGAATCGATTTACACCGCAGTGACGAATTCGCTGGCCACAGAGTTTGCCGGGTTGAGTGCGGATAAAACCGAAGAAAATATTCAGGCACGTTGTCGCGGCGTATTGCTGATGGCAATCTCAAATAAAAAAGGCTCGCTGGTGTTGACCACCGGCAACAAAAGCGAAATGGCGGTCGGCTACTCGACGTTATACGGCGATATGGCCGGCGGCTTCGATGTATTAAAAGACGTGCCGAAAACTTTAGTGTTTCAGTTGGCGGCCTATCGTAATTCCATAGAGGGGGGGAATTCGCTCGGTGCAGTGATTCCGCAACGCGTTATCGATCGACCGCCATCGGCCGAACTCGCACCTGATCAAAAAGATCAGGATACGCTGCCACCGTACGATGAGCTCGATCGCATTCTCGAATTGTACGTCGAGCGCGATTTTAGTTTGGAAGCGATTATCGCCGAAGGTTTTGCACGCGATACTGTGGCACGCGTAATACGCATGGTTGATTTAAACGAATACAAGCGCCGTCAAGCGCCGGTCGGTGTACGCATAACGCAGCGCGGTTTCGGCCGCGATCGTCGTTATCCGATTACATCGGGGTGGCAGGCGGGGGATTGATGCGTAGGAGGCAATCCCGGTGGTTTGCCCAGGGCATTATCACGACTGCCTCGTTCATTACGTTTACGTAATTTTTTGATAGGTGAATTGAATTTGAAGATTTGGCTCAGTTAGTATTGATCGCACATGTCGGCTAGAGCGGGTGCTGATAAGCTTTATGACCAATGCTGGATAGTATTGGTTTGAGAATATAAAATAATTTAGAAATCAGGGATGATGAAAATGCTATATTTTTTGCGATGCAATCTTTTAAATCAGGTAAGAGCTAAGTTTCCGCTTATATCGGCGAAAGTTCAGCTTGCGCACTGGCTACGTATTTTTTTTCGATCATCATTTTTTTTATTGATCTCCTCAACGGCCTTTGCGGGGTCATATTGGGAATTTGTATCTGCTACCTTCGGAGTTCCACAAGAAAATCAACAAGATTATGGGGGCATAAGAGCAGCAACGCTCTTGAACGCCTGCCAGCAAACCCTACAAATTCTTTGGCCCTCTAACGATGGCGACACATTTCTGTACGATTATGGGCAATACAACAATAACGGAGATTGCGAGTATTGGTTTGATAACCAATATGCTGGCGTAGCATATTTTCACTGGGTCAATGAAAGTTGTCCTTCGGGTTCGTTTCCAGACGGAAATGGTAGTTGCATATGCACAGCGCCACTTGTTATGAATGGAGCGGGCACTGCTTGCCTTACCCCCTCCAATGTCCCAGCGGGCATCAACCTTGGTCCAGCAGGCCCGTCACCAGTAGCCCCACCCACTTCTCCACCGGATCCTCCGCGCCCTAGTCCCGCTGGCCCCGTTGTTGTAGAAGGCGGGGGCGGCGGTGGTCATAGCGACTGTGATGGCACTGCTCCCGTACAGGGCAACGTTGCTGACCCTATCAACGTGGCCGTGGGCAATCTGATTGAAACCGAAACCGATTACGTTGGCAAAATTGGCGGTAGTTTGCCGCTGCGCATCGAGCGCACCTACAACAGTTTAAGCGGCGCACGTGGCATCTTCGGCAACAGTTGGAGCAGCAATCTCGATACGCAAGCCAGTCTGAATGTTGCAGGTACAACGTTAATGGTGCGCTTATCCAATGGTCAGCTACTTCCCTTTACGCAATCGGGCGGTGTATGGATTTCTGCCAGCACATTGCCGGTGACGCTCATTGCCAATGCCAGCGGCTATTTGTTATCGACCTACGATAAACATCAATACCAATTCGATACGGCAGGGCATTTAACTGCATTAACGAATGCGCAAGGCGAACAACAAACGTATCAATACACCACTAATCAATTGACTTCGGTGACCGATAACGCGGGCAATGTATTGTCGCTGACCTACAACACCAATGGCTTCGTCGATACGATCACGGTGGCGGGCCAATCGCTTCACTACAGTTACAACACCACCGCAACCGATGCAGGATTTAAAAATCTCAGCGGCGTAACTTATCCCGCCACCAGTGGCACCGGCACCGGCACCGTTACGCGTCAGTACTTGTACGAAAATACGCAATTCCCGTGGGCACTCACCGGCCTAATCGACGAAACCAGCAAACGTGTTTCAACGTGGGGTTACAACGCACAAGGTTTAGCGAATTCCAACAACCGCGCCGGCTCTGAAAACTTCACAATCGATTACACACATATTGCCGATGCACCCGATCCGTATTCGCTTGTCACCAACGCCAAAAATTATTCGTGGAAATACCATTTACAAACTGGCAGTGATGGGATGGTGCGCGTTGTTCGTGTCGAGGGATTAGGCACCGCAAGTTGCGCGGCTTCCAGCAACTACACTAGCTACGATACCAGCGGCCACGCAATTACCGTCACCGATGGCAACGGCAATGCCACGCTGCGCCATTACACCGCGAACGGTTTGGTCGATCAAGAAACGCAGGGCTATCAGTGGAGCGGTGGCATTGTTACCGGTAATGCTAGCAATCTGATCGAAACTGCCACTATGCGCAAACAGGTCGTGACGGCGTGGGATGCAACCAATACATGGCCAACGACAATTATTTATTCGGGTAAGGATTTAAATGGCAGCTGGATGCAATACCAGCGAGAAAATAGAAGTTACGGCACGCACGGTCGTTTGCAAAATCTAACGCTGACGGATTTAACGAATTTCACCGATCCGTATCCCAGCAACGGCCAAACCCGCAGTTGGATTTATAGCTACACCTACTACGATGGTGCGCAAACCAAAATCAATACGTTGATTGCGCAAGGCCCTGGTGGAGTGAATGATCTAACCACTAGTGCTTACGATCAGCAAGGTCGGTTAATTCAGGTCGCGCAAAAGGTAAATGCCACATTATCGCTGACAACTGCATACAGCCAGTTCAATGCAGCGGGTTTGCCGCAACGCGTGACCGATCCGAATAATGTGCCGATACAAATGAATTACGATCCACGCAATCGCTTGCATCAAGTGATTCGCAATGTCGGTGCAGCCAATGCACAAACGACCACGCTTGATTATTACGAAAACGGTTTACTCAAACAGGTAACACTGGGTGACGGCAGTTGGTTGAAATACACGTATAGCGATGGCGTACATCTGAATCGGCTCGACGATAACGCCGGCAATTATGTGTTGTTGACGCCCGGTGTGTTGGATGGCCAATGGACGCAGCGCAGAGTATTCGATAACACCGGCACATTGAAGCAAACACAGAATCGCGTGTTCGATGATCTGGGTCGCGTTTTGCAAATACTGGATGCGGCCGGCACTACGGTAAAGTCGTCGTATCAATATTATCCTAACGGACAATTGTTGAACCGCAGAGTTGGCGTGGATAGCAGCACGATAACGTGGTCGATCGTGGATGCATTGAATCGGTTAATGTTGGTGGCTACCCCCGATTCTAAATACAGCCAATATAAATACGATGCGGCTGGCAATTTAACCCAAGTTATCGATCCGCGCCTAATTACCACGAACTATACGTACGATGGGCTCGGGAATTTAATGAAGCAGCAAAGCCCCGACAGCGGTCTGACAAAATTCCGGTATGACACGAGCGGTAACCTCACGCAAAAAACCGATGCGCGCGGTATCGTGTCGACGTACACGTACGATGCGCTGAATCGCTTAACCGGCATCACCTATCCGGCCAACACCAGCGAAAACGTTACGCTCGTGTACGACGATGCCACGGCCGGTAATTACGGCAAAGGGCATTTGTATTACACCTACACTAACAACAGTTACCTGGCGTTTTACTACGATGCCTACGGCAATATCACCGGCAAAACCAGTCTCACCAGCAACGGTTGGTACAGCGCGAGCTATCAGTACGATGCCGGCAATCGCGTGAGTCAAATTACGTACCCCACCGGGCGTATCGTGATTTACACGCGCAATGCCCTCGGCCAAATCATCCAAGTGCAAACCAAGGCCAGCGCCAGTGCCGCATTGCAAACACTCGTCAGCAACGTGACTTACAAACCGTTCGGCCCGCTCAACAGCGTGACCTTCGGCAACGGCGTTAGCACCACGATCAATCACGATGCGGATTATCGTATGAGTCGCATTACTACGACATCGATTCCGAGTTGGGACTTTATCTACGGCTACGATGCTGCAGACAATATCCAATCGATTGCCGATCAAACGAGTAGCTTCAGCAGAGCCTACACCTACGACAATCTCAATCGCTTACTGACCGACAGCTATTTCAACTGGGGCTACCAGTACGATGCGAACAGCAATCGCATACAATGGCAGATCGGCAGCTATCCACTCAATAGCACTTACGCCGCTACCTCCAACCGCGCAACGAATATCGTCGGCAACACCGTCGTCATTGATGCAGCGGGCAACATGACCGCCGAAGGCAATTGGTTCACCGCGCAGTACAACAACGCGAACCGAATGAGTCAAAGCACCAACAACACAACCACGGTAACCTACCAATACAACGCCCTCGGCCAGCGGCTATTTAAACTCGGTGCGCAACGCACGTATTACGAATACGCACTCGATGGTAAATACCTAACCGCACTGACGCTGAATGCGGATAACAGCTTCAACAAAAGCAGCGATTACATTTGGCTCGACGACACGCCGATTGCGCAAATCGTAAGCACGTACACGGGCGGCACAATCTCAACAACACGCTTAACCTACATTCACGCCGATCACCTGAATACACCGAGAGCAATGACTGACAGCACGAAAAAAATCGTCTGGCGCTGGGATTCGGATGCGTACGGCATCTCTGGCCCCAACTCCGACACCGATGGGGATGGCATTCAAACTACGTTGGATTTAAGATTCCCGGGGCAAATCGTTGATGACGAAACCGGTTTGTTCTACAACATGAATCGGTATTATGATCCGTTGAGTGCGCGCTACACGCAGAG
>JAYVWC010000085.1:0-28437 GCA_043786385.1 Spongiibacteraceae bacterium
TGCGCGCGCATATTGATGCGCAACCACGCGGCCGCCAGCAGCGTGATCAACACGCCGCTGAGCACTTCGATACGCGGCTGCCACGGCGTTAGCATGATACCGATGGCCGGTAATAGCGTACCTTGAAATACCATCGCGCCGGTGATATTGCCAAACGCGAGGGTGTCCTTGCCTCGCCGAATCCATAAAATGCTGTTAACCTTTTCCGGCAATTCGGTGGCAATTGGAATAATTAATAACGACAACAACAGTGCAGAAATATTCAGCAGCTCGGAAACGCCAGAGATGCCGTGAATAAATCCTTTAGCACCGAACACTAGCAGCCCGAGCCCGATCGCGAGCTGCAATAAAATCGTGAAAAAATGTTGTGGCAGGCCGATCCGAGTCAACAGCATTTTTTCTTCGGCCGCGGTGCCATGGCCATCCTCGACTAACTGCTCCGAAGCACGCACCGTTAACAGAATGTAGAAAAAATAAGTCAGCACCAGCGAAAAACTCAGCGCGATACGTATTTCGCGCGCGGCGACCGGCACGTACATCGCTGCAGCTGCCAATGAAAAAGCTAATAGGAAAAAATTCATATCGCGCGTAAAACCGCTGCGCTCCGGCGCGATTAAACCGGTAGCGCCGCGCCGCGCCAGAATCGATAACGCCATCAAACAAGTCGACAATGTCGATAGCATCAGCGGCGCGCCCAAAATCGCACCGACACCAATTTCTTCATTCACTGCGACGCTACTGGTGCCGGCAAACAACGCCAGCAGCGGCACCAATGTCTCCGGCAGCGCAGTACCCACCGCAGCAAATAGCGAACCGGTGACACCTTCGGAAATACCGAGTTTTTCGCCGAGGTGTTCGAGGGCATTGGTAAACAATTCGGCAGCGACCAGAATCACCAACAACATTACGGCCAGTTCGATCAGCAGCTGCGTCATAATTTTTTATTTCCCAATACCATTATTTTTAATCGACCGCTCGCATTGCAAACAGCCTACTCGGCTTTAATACCTTCCACTTGTATCTGCAATTTTACATCCATATTGAATCCGTACGCTTCGCCGTAGCTGATGCCGAAATCGCTGCGCCTAATTGTCGCCGATGCGTCGGCGCCACAGGCTTCGCGCTTCAACATCGGATGCGGTTTACACAAAAACTGATCGATGTGTAGCGTTACCGGTTTAGTGACACCGTGCAATGTCAACTCGCCTTGCACTTCGGTCGGCACATCGCCGTTGAATTTGGTGAGTTTACCTTTGTATACCGCCGTTGGATATTTTTCCACATCGAATAGCTCCGCCGATTTTGCATGCTCGTTCATTTTGGCGAGACCGTAATCGATCGATGCGGTATCGACATTCACTTCAACGCTGCCGGTTTTCGCCTCGCGATCGAGCACTACTTTACCCGAGCTCTTGGTAAATTTGCCGCGCCATACCGATAAACCACCCATGTGATCCGCTGCAAAACTAGGATACGTATGATTGGGATCGAGATTATAAGTGACCGGCGCGGCGATCGCGGTGCCACACGTAAAAGCAAACAGTGATGCAAACGATGCAGCGAGCATTAATTTTTTCATGGCGTAACCCTCTATCGATGAATAGTTAATAACAGGTAGTTGATGATAGGTTGATGATGTGTAGCCGGTGTCACTGAACCTTGGTAACCAGTTTGAATTTGATCAGCACTTCGTTGGCGAGCATATCGGTCTCCTGCCAATCGCCTTCGCCGATATTGAAGTCGAGCCGTTTAATCGGCAACGAGCCTTCAAACACTCGGTTGGCGCCCTGCTGTTTAACCGTCATCGGCACCACCACGGCAACACTCTTGCCCTTGATCGTCAGTTGACCGCTGCATTGCAGCTTATCCGCGCCAGTTGCTTTTAACGCACTACTGATAAAAGTCGCCTGCGGAAATTGCGCCGCGTTGAACCACTCTTTTTTCAACACTTCTTTGTTGTATTCGGCATCGCCCATATCGAAGCTGGCGACATCCAAAATAATTTTCGCGGTTGCTGTAGTGGTGTTAGCCGGATCGAAATCGATTTGCGCATCGATTTTTTTGAATTTCGCTTCGACTGGTACGCCCATTTGCGTGAATGTCGCCGTGATGCTGCTGCCAGCCGGATCAAACGAGTTCGCAGCCCACGCTAATGGCAATCCACCCAACGTCAACAGTAACAGGACGTGGCGTAACGATAACTTTCGCATAGTGCTCTCCTTAAATTTTACGTTGCCCTTAAATTTTTCGCTGTGGCAACATGCGCGTCAACACATCGTCGCGATGAATAAAATGATGTTGCAACGCTGCACCGATATGCGCGAGCACCAATCCCGCCATGCCCATATTCAACCAATAGTGCAGCGTTTTTAATAGTGGCTTTAATTCGGGATTCGGATCGATCAATACCGGCAAGGCAAACAACCCCAAATACACCACCTTAAAACCGGCGGCAAAACTGTAAAAATAGCCGGATAATGGCACCGCAAAAATCAATGCATACAATGCGTAGTGCGTCGCTTCGGCGATGATTTTTTGCCACGCTGGAATCGACGCTGGCAAGCGCGGTGCCGGATGCGAAAGCCGCCACAGCAATCTGATCGTTGCCAATAGCAACACCGTTACGCCCGCCCATTTGTGCCAGTTAAAATATTTCAATTTGGTCGGCGTGATGCCCGGCATATCGGCCATCGTCAAGCCCAGTAAAAACGTGCCGATAATCAACACCGCCATCAGCCAATGCAACCATTTTGCAGTCGCGGTGTAACGAGTTGCCGTGCTTGTCATCGCAATGCTCCGTATCGAAAAATTTTTATGTGGCACTCGTAGCGCCAATCAACGCGCGGCGCGGCCGGGCAAATCAAACCACAGCACTTCTGAATCCGCGGCAAGCTGCACTCGCAAATTTTGTTGTTCGACGACAGAGATACCATCACCAACTTGCAACACTTGCTCATCGATAGTCGCAGTGCCGTGTACGACTTGGATAAAACCAATGCGCTGTGACGCCAGCACTAATTCGTGCGCACCGGCATTGGCGATGCGTGCGATGCTCGATGGTGCCGCTCACCATATAGGTAATAATTTCCATATCGCGGTGTGGATGCGCGCCAAAACCACCGCCGCCATGCACCACATCATCGTTGATAACGCGCAGTACCGATACGCCCATGCGCTCGGGATCATAGAATTCGCCAAACGAAAAACTGTGATAACTATCCAACCACGCCAACTGCGTGTGGCCACGTCGCTGCGCTGAAAAGGGAATCAACATGCTAGTTCTCCAAATTATTTCGATGCCAGATGAATAGGCAGTCTTGAGCATTCGTCAAGACGATTGCGATGGAGTGATGCTAGAGCTTTCCAACAGCGCTCAAAAGCGGTAAGTTTTGATTCCATTGTTCAAAAAATTTGATCGAGATGATTCAGCACCCACTCACGCTAGATGCATTGCGCGTTCTCGAAACGATCGCGTGCGGCTGGGAGCGGGTCTAGGAGTGGGTACGATGTCCGAAGCACTAGTGCGAGAGCAATTGGCGAGCGGCGCGAACGCCGCTCGGGGTGACAACAAACTAATTACGAGCCTGCAAATTAGCCGCGCGCCTGATAGCTGTCGCGCAATACGGCTACTTCAGCCAAGGTCTCGGGCGTCGCCGGACTCTGTTCGATTTTGTGCGCCAAACTTTCAAACGCTTCGGCCTGATCGGATTGCAAATAGACATCAAGCAATTGCAGCTGTAAATCGATTCGTTCGCGGTCCTGCACCAATGCTGCACGCAGTAGCCGCTCGGCTTCATCGAAGCGACCGAACGCGACGAATACCCCAGCGCTGATGCTGACATCAATCGCATCGTCGGACACCGACGGCAAGTTTAATTCGATATCCTGATCTGGAGCATTGTGTGCTGATTCGGAGAGCGCATCGCTCAAATCGATCGACAATGACGCATCATTTACCGGGTGCTGCCAATACTGCTCGGAGCTACCCCAGGCGCTGCTATCGCTAGGCATCGTCGATGCCGCGCTGCGCTCAACCACACGATAATCCAGTGCCGCACCCGTATCGCCAACCGCGCCGACTGCCATCGCTAAGCGCCGCGTCGGCCAGAAGTGCTCGCGCACCGCCCAACCCGCTGCCGCCGCGATAGCTGACCAATACAACAAATGCACCCACCAGGGCGTGTGTACCTTCGGCAGCGGTGCCAATTCCGATGCATTAACTTGATTGATCATCGAGCCCGGCTGCGCGATCACCGCTACAGCGCTGAACTCGGTGACCGCTCCGCTTGGCGTGCGCTGCTGCTGAAACTGCTGCAACAAATTATCGAGGCGCGCTTCCATTTCGTGTAAACGATCGGTCGACTGCGCCAAATTCTCGTTGAGATGACCGACGTTTTCGCTGAGTTCTGCAACCTGCGATTTCAGCGTGGCATTTTCCTTCGCTAACTCGGTGCGTTCGCTGAGCATCGTGGCATCCGCAGCCGGTTCGGTGCTGGCCGGTACCGATGGAGCTGGTGTCGCTGCGCTCGCGACGGCGGTCGTCGGCGCCGGTGGCGCACCGCCGACGGCAAGACGTTGCGCTGCGACCACATCGATGCTCGCCGACTCTTTCAAGCGCGCTGTATCGCCGTTAATAAACGCATCTGGATTGGCGGCCAATAACGCCGCCATCATCTGCTCGACCGACACGGCTGCGGATGGCTTTAATTTGGCCGCCAACCGCCACAAGCTATCGCCACGTTGTGTCACGTAACGACCATCGGCCGTTTGCTGTACCGCAGCTGCGCGACGCTCGCGCGGGCGCACCGTGACTGCTGCGTCAGCGGGTTGCTGCTCGACAATAGTTGATGCCGCAGCGAGCGGCACCGCTTGCTGACTTGCCAAGGCGCTACCGGTCGGCGCGGGATCGAGTAGCACGGTAAATTCGCGCACCACCTGCCCCTGCGGCCAACGCAGATTCAACACGAAATCTAAGTACGGCTCGCTGATCGGCTCGCTGGTGCTGATGCGTACATAATTCTGGCCCTTTTTCACGAACGGTTCGATTTTGAGTCGACTGTGCAAGTAGCTGTACTCAACACCGAGCGCGCTGTAATCGGATTGACTGCCGATTTGCACCTTGAGCTGATCGATGCTCAAGTCTCCCATATGACTCAGCGCCACCTCTGCCTGCAAAGGTTTGCCCAAATACGACTGCAAACTGAGTTCGCCGAGACCGACCGCAGCGACATGACTGCTAACCAATGCGGCAGCAACGTAGAGCGGCAGTAATTTACGACGATGAACGAACATGGGACCCCCTTCAAACACGATCAGCGGCAACAACGCCGCTACTTGGCAAAAACATGATGGACATCACACGATTATAGATGCGTATCGGAAAGATACCGCCCCAAAGCAGCTTAAATGTGCGGGTAACAGCAAACTTTTTGCTGGCATACCATGCACAAAACTAGAGCGGCGCTACCCCCCCCCACCCCAAAATTTCCCGAAGCGTAGGCACAATTACTCATTTTTTTCTGCGCCAGCCGGTCTATATTTTAATCGAGCTGATATTCATCCCAGGTCTCCAGAGTAGTACAGCTATCGCACCCTTCGGGGTGCTTTTTTTTGCCTCGCACTTGCGCGCCCGCCGACCCATCGCCCGGCAAAAACATAATTGATGTTCGATATTGCGAGGTATTTAAGTACAATCAGCGCTGCCTCAATCGAATACTGGAAGCGCATCGCAAATGCTCAATCTTCTCTCCCCTTCATTATTTTGGATTCGCCTCGCCATACTTGCATCGCTGGCGCTAACACCGGCTATCGCACGCGCCGCCGATTCGGCAGAGATAGTGATGCAGCGCTTAATCGCGCAGGTTTCAACCGATTTAAATCAGCTTTATAAGGCTAACCGCATCGAGGATCGGCCTGCGCTTGAGCAACTCATTCGCAACGATATTTTGCCGAGTATCGATCGCCAGCGTTTAACGCAGCGCGTTTTTCGGCAGCTCTGGCCGCAGATCACCGCCGCCGGCAAGCAAGCGGATGCGCAGGATCGCGTCATTAGTTCGTTGGTGCGCACCTACGCGGTGGCGCTATCCAGTTACTCCGGCGATACGCTAACGGTGGTCGCCGTCAACGAAGAGGGCGCCAAAGGCACCGCCAAAACGCGCATTCGACGCCCCAACGGGCAAACTATCCAAGTCGATTTTTCGCTCGGCAACGCCGCGACTGGCAGCAATAGCGGCACCTGGTTGATCAATGACATAGCGGTGGATGGCATCGTCGTCAGCCTGACGCTGTTCAATGCCATCAAGCCGATCTGGGAAAAAGACGGCATGGAGGCCGCGTTAAATGCGGTCAGTGAAGTCGACACCAATAAACACTAAGCCTCGCACCCAACTCCGCGGCTTAGGTCGCGGATTTTGCCCATCCATTGCGCACCAATCACTCGATGACCGATGAATAATTTACCCGCCCCGTGGCAAAACCTGGCCAGCAGCGACGATGCCACCATCGCTGCCGAACTCGATCGGCTGACTATCAATGTCCGCCGCACGAACGAAGAATGTTGGTTGGATTATCGCTATCCGCAGGAGCAGCACATTCAACCGCTCGGCGATGCACAGCAATCATTGCGCATCCTGCTCAACCACGGCGATCGGCCGATTCACGTCACCCCGCAGCTGGCCGACCGGCCGGTGGTCGCGCGCCCGATGGTGCCGACCGAAGTGCCGCCCAAAGAACGCGCCACGCTGTTTATCAGCGCCGTATTGTGGGCGCGCGTCGGTATCGGCGAACAGCTGCTCGCGGAGCTGCCCACGCTGCGTTTATCCGATACCTGGTTCGGTGCCACCACGATGAGTGGCGAGCTGTGCTACGCCAGCCAAACGCGCGCGCTGCTGCGTTTGGATAACGTACCGTACAGCGCGTTTCGCGCGATTATTCCGGTAACCATCGACAATCAAGGCGAAGACAACGTCAAGCTCGAACGCATCAACGTGCCGGTGCCGCACCTAACACTGTATTGCGATGGCGAAAAATTCTGGACATCGGCGCTGACTATTTTGCGCGAAACAAATTTAGCCACCGCAAAATTGCGCATCGACGCGACGCCACCACCGCATTCGATCATCGCCGCCGCACCGCGCCGACCGATTCGCGGCGGCGTATTCGACCGCGCCGTGGATTTGTTATTCGCCTAACCGAGCAAGCAGCCCGATGAGCACATCGAACTCCGTACAACACATTTTTAGCACACTCGATCTGGAGGATTTGATCCGCACGTCGCTGCTGCTGGTCGCCGGTTTGGTGTGCACGCGGCTGTACGGTCGCATGCTCAAGCGCGGCGTGTTAAATCATTTTCCAAGGTTTATTCAGCAGCTCGGCGGCTGGCTGATTCTCGCCACCTTTATCGGCATGGCACTGCACCAACTGGGCTTCAAACTTAGCGTGTTACTCGGGGCTGCCGGCGTATTTTCAGTGGCGATAGGCTTTGCCGCACAAACCTCCGCGGCCAATTTGATCAGCGGCTTATTCGTCGTCAGCGAGCGCAGCTTTCAGGTTGGCGACACAATTCTAGTCGGCAGTCACAGCGGCGAAGTGCTTTCGGTGGATATGCTATCGGTTAAATTGCGCACCGAAAACAATCGCTATGTGCGCGTGCCCAACGAATTACTGATTAAAAGCGAAGTCGTCAATCTCAGCAAATTTCCGATTCGACGTTTCGATTTGAAAGTGTCGGTGGCGTACAATTCGAACATTGCACAAGTGCGCACCGTGCTAGCGCAAGTCGCAGCCAACAATTTAATTTGTTTGGAGGAGCCGCAACCGCAAATCAATTTACAAGGATTTGGCGAATCGTCGGTCGATCTACAATTTTCGGCGTGGGCGACGCGCGAGAACTACCAAGAGTTGCGCAACAGCATTCAAGAGCAAATAAAAATTGCGTTCGATGCCGAGGGCATTGAGTTTCCGTTTCCGACCCGCACGCTGTTATTTGCCGAACCTCATGCTGGTAGTGCGTCGACCAAAATCGCCGAAAACACCGAAGGCGGCGCCGTCGGATAAGCGCGCCGGTTCACGCGCGCAGCAGCTCGCCTTGCACGAGGATATTCGCTTCGAATTGCGGCACCGATAACGGCTTGCAGAACAGGAACCCCTGCCCGAACTCGCAACCCAACTCGTCCAACAAGCGACGCTGCGCTAACAATTCGATCCCTTCGGCCACCACGCTAATTTTCAACGCCCTCGCCAACTGAATAATACCCGCGACGATTTCTACATCGCTCGCATCGGCGCTCAAATCCACAATAAAACTGCGATCGATCTTCAGCGTATTCGGGCTAAATTTACGCAGGTAGCTGAGGCTCGAATAGCCAGTGCCAAAATCGTCGAGCGCGATCGAAAAGCCGGCGTGTTTTAATTCCTTCATCAAGCGCGCACCGTGCACCACATCGGTCATCAACGCCGATTCGGTCAACTCCAACTCGATCACGCCATCCGGCACACCGCTGTCGCGCAGAATATTGATGGCGGCTTCGCCAAACTTGCGATTGACGACCTGCAGCGCCGATACATTCACCGCCAACGGTAACCAACTACCGGTGCGCGCGCGCCACGCACATGCCTGCGCACACGCCTGCTGCAAAATCCATTCGCCCACCGGCAAAATTAATCCGGTCTCCTCCAGCAGTGGAATAAAATCCAACGGCGAAATCAGGCCGCGCGTCGGCGAGCGCCAGCGTAATAGCGCTTCGGCACCGACCAAATCGCCGCTGCGTAAATTGAATTTACCTTGATAAAATAATTCGAACTGCTGCTTCGGCAATGCCAGGTGCAATTCATTTTCCAACGCCAAGCGCGCGCGATTCGGCAACAGCATCGTGGCGCTGAACAACTGATGATTATTGCGGCCGCCCACTTTGGCTCGCTGCATCGCCACATCAGCCAGTCTCAGCAGCGTGCCGATATCATCGGTATCGCTAGGGAACGAAGCGGCGCCGATCGAAGCCGTTAAAAAAGCATGCTCGCCTTGCAGATAAAAAGCATTCGAAAAACTGACCATAACCACTTCGATCAATTCGCCAATATCGTCAAGCGCGCACAGAATCGCAAACTCGTCGCTGCCCAGGCGCGCGATATAGCCGCGCTCGCCAATCGCATCGCGCAGCCGCTGCGCGGCCTGCACCAATAATTCATCGCCGCATTGATGACCGAGCGTGTCGTTGATATTTTTGAAGCGATCCAGATTGGCGATCATCACCGCAAACGGCGCAGTATCGTTATCGAGCACGCGCTGCTGCAGCGTTTGATTGAGCATTTTGCGGTTCGGCAGGCCAGTCAACTCGTCGAATAGCGCCGCCGTGTACAAGCGCTGTTCATAAGTTTTGTAATCGGTAATATCGCGCACCGTACCGATTAGCCGCAATACCTGATTATCTTCGCCGCGAATCGTTACCGCGCGACTGCTGAGCCAATGCAATCGACCCTCTGCATCGAAAATCCTAAATTCGATCTCATCGACAACGCCCGCCTCGCTCGGGCCGAACATCGCACGAGCGACTTTTTTACGATCTGCCCGATGCGTATATTTCAACATCACACCACGCTTCGCGAGCGCAGGCGCCACCGCCGTTTTGTATATGCGCTCGAATGCCGGGCTGATATAGGTAAATTTTCGAATGCCGACATCGTAAGTCCAAAAAATATCCGGCGCCAACTCGGTTAACTCGCGCAGCCGATGAGCGTTATCCGCCGCTTCGCGCAGCGCGCTATGGGTCGCGGTAATATCATTGTGCGAAAATACAATCATCGATTTTTCGCCCGGCAATATCAGCGGCGCAATATCGACCAGATAATTTTTTATTCCGCTGCTCGCAACATAATCGTGTTCTATCGTGATGTGATCGCTGCGCCCGGCAACGATATCGCGCACCGCAGCCATCAGCCGACGTGCCGTGGCCTGCTGCGCAGCTGGCGCCTTTTCGCAAGCGGCAAAGAAATTATCCGCAAACGGCGAGCTGCCACATTCGCTGCGCCAACCTTGGCGCCAAGTGCGATTCACCGTCACAAATTTGCCGGTGTGATCGATAACCCCGATAAACTGCGGTACCGCATCGATGATGCCGCGCACAAACTGCTGAGCGTGCTCGAGCACCTGCTGTGCACTGCGATGAATGCTGATGTCCTGAACGGCGCCCAACATACGTTGCGGTCGACCTTGCTCGTCGACGAGCAAGCGCCCGACCCAATGAATATGGCGATCGCTACCATCGGGTCTAGCCATCCGCACGGTGATATCGAGCACGCCGGCGCCTGCCGATGCGTCGCCGAGAGCACCCGCCCAAGCCAAGCGATCCTCCGGATGCAAGCGTTCGAGCACCTGATTGCGATGCTCGCAGGGCTGACACTCGCCGAGCTGCAATAAATCCACCGCGCGCGCAGATAAGGTCAGCAGCCCGCGCCGGTAATCGAATTCCCAATCGCCAAAACCGGCAATATCCTGCGCGACCGACAACCGCGCATTTTCTTCCGCCGCTTGTTGCCGCGCGGCCACCAACGAACTGATATCGCGCAACAAGATGCTGGCGCCACCGCTGTAAGGCAGCGCGATAATGTTCAACCACACGCCGAGCGGCGCATAAAAATGTTCGCAGCGCTGTGCCGTTTGTTCGGCGATCGCGCGCTGTAAGCAGATCGCTGCAACATCGCCGGCCACCACCGGAAATACATCCCAAAAATTCCGACCCAGCAGGCCATCTTGCCTAGACCGGTTGTCTTGCCCAGATTTAGCGAACAATGTCTCTGCATGTCGATTGATAAAGCGAATATTCCACGCGGCGTCGATCGATAAAAAGGGCTCGTCGATACTATTTAATAAGCCGCTAAACTGCACCGTCTCGTTGTGTAATTCGCGTTGCAGCGATAACTGATCGGTGACGTCGCGCGAACAGCACAGCACCTGCTTCGGCGCCGCGCGATGCAACTGCACGGCGGTAAACGTGGTATGCCAGGTACGAATTTCTCCGGTTAAAATCCGACAGCTGGCGGAGCATTCGGCGCTGCCGGAAGACCGCGCGTGCGCAAGCACATCGGCGAGCTTTTTCTGCTGCTCGCGATCCCAAAATAATAACCAATTTTTCCCGAGTAGTTGCGCCGAGTCCGACGCACCGAACATTTTTAAACCGGGTTCGTTGATAGCCACGATGCCGCCATCGGCAGCAATTAATTGATTGCATTCGCGACTGCCGCTCATGCATGCGGCGAGAATACTTTGGTAGCCGCCGAGTTGCTCCGCCGCATCATTCAATTGTGCGCGCTGACGTTGGCGCACCGCGAGCAATTGCCCCAGACATAGCACCAACACGGTAAAACTAGCGAAGGCGAATTGCTCGTGACGATTGGCCAACACACCGATATCAAGCAGCTGCGATAGCAGCACAATGCCTCCCACGGTAATGCCTGCAATGGTTGTCACCGCCATCACTAAATTCAGTGCAAAAGCCAGCCATGCCATCGCCGCCAGCCAACTACAGAAGCCGAGCACCGCTAAATCCATGCTCAGAAACAGCAAACTCAACACCGCAATCGGTGCAGCCAAACCAATAACCACACTCGTCGGCAGTAACGCAGTATTAGCTTGCGAGCTGACCGCCAACTTCCGCACGAACTCGCTTGTCATAAAACAGTTCCTTGCGTAACACGGCTTAGGTTTATCGTTAGCAGTGTAATTCGCCGAACTGTTGCTGACTATTCGTGGATTTCCCGTATAAGAATGCGATTTCTCTACCGCACAAGCACCTATTCAAATAAGTATTTATGCGTATTTAGCGATGCGGAGTTTCGATTAGTTTTTGTCGCGGCGATTATCTTTTGTAGCGACTAAAATCGAGAATACCCCACTCGATCGGATCGCGTTCGCGATACGCATTGAGCAGCCAATCGCTTTGCTGCCAAAATTTCGAGCTGTTGCGTGCGACGCCAATTTCGCGATCGAGATTGCGATACGCAGCGGCGCCACTCAACGCACTCAACTGCGCGGCCACTTGCGGCAGCTCGCTATCTTTCACCACCCAGAAATCATTCGGGTACGCACCGACGATGCCTGGCACCAACGTCACCGAATCGAATTGCGGACGGCGCCGTGCCTGCTCCAACAACAACACCGCGACATTGTCGTGATCAGCATTGTGAATCAACGTAAACAATAAATCCGGCGCACCGCGCACCAACACGCGCAGATACACCAGCTCCGGCAGATACGATGCCGGCCAGCCGCGCAGTTTGGCAATTTTTTGCAATGCGTCGCGCGTCGGCGTATCGAGTTCGGCATTCGCTAAATCGTAGCGCTGCGCCAATGCCTGCCCCAGGTAAGGGCGCAGCTGATCGAAAAATTCGCGCTTCGGATTTTTACTACGATAGATCACGCCAGTTTCGCGCTGATACGCGCCGACATGGCGATACACCGAATCGCGCAACTTGGCACCCACACCTTGATACCACGAGTTGCGCTCGGCTTCGCGCTTCGCCTTCGGCAAAAATGCCAAGAAATTGGTCTCGCCTTCCATCCGTAAAAAATCCATATACAGACGCGTTAGCAATTGATGGCTGCTGTCGCCGTAGACATCGAAGCCGACCACCAACAAATAATAAATTCGCTCGAACATGGGATAGTCGATAACCCAAGCGGTTTTCGGTACATCGCCGACCAAACCTTCGACGACGCTACCGCTATCGAAATGTCGAAACACGGTGAGCGCGGCACTTTGATTATTGCCGTCGCCGTTCCAAATAAAATCGAGCGTCGTCGCCTGCGCCGCACCGAACTTATCGTGCAAATATTTTTCTTTAGCGGCTAAATAATTAGCCTGCAACTCTGCGTAATTGCGCCAATGCCCCCAGTTTTTCCAATTCATCGGGCCCAGCGGCCGCTCGCCGATCTCGGTCGGCAAGCGCAGGTTGATACTCTGCTGCGCTAAAAATTCGCTGTCGATCGCCGCCGGTAAATTCGGGTTCGCGAATAGCACCCAAAATTGATCGTTGAGCACATTCAGCGCGAGCTGGCCGCGACACACCGGCCCTTTCACGAAACTCATCAGAAAATAGTTGGCATCGTCGAGCATAAAACGATAGCGCGCCTGCACCGGCAGCGCGGCGAAGGCGACAAATGGATTAGTAGCAACATCGAGCGCGTACGACGGTAATTTATCGAGCGGATAATTCGTTTCTAAAAATAATTCGCGCCAACGCGCCATACGTCGCGCGTCGAGCAGATACGGCAGATGCGTTTTTGCGACGATGCTGGCCTGCACGAGCTGCAAGCGATAAAACACGCGCGGCACGCCAGGATCGTCGAATGGTCGGCGCGTCGCGATGTTATCGATCGGCTCGCCGGACGGCGTGCGCGAGCGCACCACTTTAAAAAACTGGCGCGGCTCGCGCGCATCGAAATACAGATCGGCAAGAAATAAATGTTCAAATAAATAGCGACTCATCAACTGCGATTTGAGATCGTCGTTATTGAGAAAGCGCTCCCAATCGGTAACCGATTTCTGTAAATCCGCATCGAGCGGCGGCAATGGCGCGACCTTCGCACCCTCCGCGAGCCAACGCTTCAGCGTATCGAACTCCTCGTCGTCGAGCCCAGGTAACGCGAACGGCATGCCTTGCAGCGGCCGTTTTTCTGCGTACTCTGAAAAATCCTCCAAACGCGGACAAAACTCTTTGCGATCGAGCGAGGTGTCGATATTGGCAGGCAATTCGCCATCGGGTAGCGGGTGCTTTCGCTTCAACAACAGCATTTGATACAGCACGCTGTTATTTAGATTATTCGCGGCGCTTTGCACGCCTTCGTTCAACGTGTCTTCGTTCAATACGGGATAAAATTCTTTGCCGCGCCACTCAGTGGTACTGCGCGCATCGACAAACAAACGCGTTAACGATGCAGGCAGCAAGCGCGCGCTATCGTAAACCTTCGCCTGCGTCGCACCGCGCTGCAAGCCCTCGGGCGAATCGAGTTTGAGCTGACACGGCGCATCGTAGCAACCGTGACAGACCAAGCAGCGACGATCCAAAATCGGTTTTACATCGCGATAGTATTCGCTGGCGACGAGCGCGAGCGGTTTGGTCGCAGGCGCAGCAGTAATCGGTTGAGCATTCGATGGCGTTATTGATCGCGCACTCGATAACGTTGTCGCAGGCATAAACCACCACGCGGCAAACAAAACCAATACAATAATTGTCGCCGCTCCGCCATACCACCGCCGCATATCACCCCCACCGAATCGCCACATCAATTCAGCAGACTACCGCGCCCATTTCTTTTAAGCTAGATTGGCGTATCGAAAATGAAATTATTTCTAGCCCAGCTACAATCGCAACGGCTGTGAACCGCCAGCGCATGCACGGTACGCAACTAATAATTATCGCACCGCGTGCGACAGAACTTGGATCGATTGATGATGAAACGTCTTGCTACCAGCCTATATTTCTGGGTATTGATCGCGATAGTCGCCGGTAGTGTGCTCGGTTATGCGGCACCGAATGCTGGCATCGCGATGAAACCGATCGCCGATGGCTTTATCGCGCTGATCAAAATGCTGATCGCACCAATTATTTTCTGCACCGTGGTGCAAGGCATCGCTGGCGTCGGCAATCTGACCAAGCTCGGTCGCATTGGCGGCAAAGCACTGCTGTATTTTGAGATTGTCAGCACGCTGGCATTAGGGCTTGGCCTGCTAGTGGCAAATGGTTTGCGCCCCGGTGCCGATTTTCACGCCGATTTATCCAAGCTCGATACCGGTAAAATTACCGAGCTCAACCAAAAAGCGCATGAGCTGCATATCGTCGATTATATTTTGCACATCATTCCGAAAACGTTCAGCGATGCCTTCACCGGCAACGGCGATTTATTGCAAGTGCTGTTGGTCGCGGTGTTGTTTGGCATTGCATTGGCGCGCCTCGGCGCAGCAGGCGATGCCATGCAGCGCTTTATCGATGCTGCCAGCAAAGTATTTGTCGGCATGATTAACATCGTCATGCGCGCAGCACCGCTGGGTGCTGGCGCCGCAATGGCCTACACCGTAGGCCAATTTGGTATCGGCACGCTGCGCCCACTATTCAATTTTGTGTTGTTGTTTTATCTCACTTGCGCGATGTTTGTATTGATAGTGCTGGGCACTATCGCGCGCGTGGTCGGCTTCAATATTCTGCGCTACCTGCGCTACATTCGCACCGAGCTATTAACGGTATTGGGCACATCATCGAGCGAAAGCGCATTGGTGCCGCTGATGCAAAAATTACAGCAGCTCGGCTGCTCGAAATCGGTAGTAGGTTTAGTGGTGCCGAGCGGTTACAGCTTTAATCTCGACGGCACCAATATTTACATGACACTCGCCACATTATTTATCGCGCAGGCACTCGGCATCGAATTAAATTTCACGCAGCAAATGACCGTGTTGCTGGTCGCGATGCTGACTTCGAAAGGCGCCGCCGGCATCACCGGCGCCGGTTTTATTACCCTGGCAGCAACGTTGTCGACAGTGCCTGCAGTGCCGGTTGCCGGGCTTGCATTAATTTTCGGCATCGATCGCTTTATGTCGGAGGCACGCGCACTGACCAACTTTATCGGCAATGGCATCGCAGCAATTGTGATTTCAAAATGGGAAAATGAATTGGATTTACAACAACTACAGAGCGAATTACAACGATGAAGCCGATCATCAATCAGAACGATGCCAACATCGAATATTTTTTCCGCGAAGGTTGCTATATCACCGAGTTATCGAATAGCGCCGACGACCCTGCCCTATCGATTGCCCGCGCCCGCGTCGAACCGGGCAATACCACGCACTGGCATTGCCTCGACCACACCAGCGAGCGTTACGTAATTATCAGCGGCGCAGGATTAGTTGAAATCAACGACGAACCGCCGCGCGAGGTGACCGCAAATGATGTCGTGATAATTCCCGCAGCGTACCCACAACGCATCACCAATATCGGCAGCGACGATTTAATTTTTCTTGCGATTTGCACGCCGCGCTTTGTGCCGGAGAATTATCGCGATCTTGAAACGTCGGCATAAAGTGCGCTGGCGAATAACATAAAACTACACCACTTCCGCCAAATCGCCTTTCGTCTCCAACCATTGCTTGCGATCGCTGGCGCGTTTTTTTGCGAGCAGCATATCCATTAATTGATTGGTTTCATCGCCGGGTTCGATCGTTAAGCGCACTAAGCGGCGCGTGTTCGGGTCCATTACCGTTTCGCGCAATTGCAGCGGATTCATTTCGCCGAGACCTTTGAAACGCGTTACCGATATTTTGCCGCGTTTATTTTCGGCAGCGATGCGATCGAGCACGCCTTGGCGTTCCGATTCATCGAGTGCGTAATACACATCCTTGCCGATATCGATGCGAAACAGCGGCGGCATCGCGACGAATACGTGACCGGCTTGCACCAGCGGCAGGAAGTGGCGCACGAACAGTGCGCACAGCAGCGTCGCGATATGCGCGCCGTCGGAATCCGCATCAGCCAAGATGCAAATTTTGTGATAGCGCAGGCCATCCAAATTATCCGAACCCGGATCGACGCCGATCGCGACCGAAATATCGTGCACTTCCTGCGAGGCAAGAATTTCTTGCACGTCGACCTCCCACGTATTCAATATCTTTCCGCGCAGCGGCAGAATCGCTTGAAACTGACGATCGCGCGCCTGCTTTGCCGAACCACCGGCCGAATCACCTTCGACCAAAAACAATTCGCCGCGCTCGATTTCGCTGCCCGAGCAATCGGATAATTTTCCCGGCAGCGCTGGGCCCGATGTCACTTTTTTGCGTGCGACTTGTTTTGATTTTCGCAACCGCACCTGCGCGCTATCGATACACAACTCGGCGAGTTTTTCCGCGTCTTCGGTGTGCTGGTTCAGCCACAGACTGAACGAATCCTTGGTGACGCCGGCAATAAATGCAGCCGCTTCGCGCGAAGTTAAGCGCTCTTTGGTTTGACCGGAAAATTGCGGCTCGCGCAATTTTGAACTCAACACGTAACAACATTTATCCCAGATATCGTCGGGCGCGAGTTTGATGCCGCGCGGCAATAAATTGCGAAACTCGCAGAACTCACGCATTGCATCGAGCAAGCCGGAGCGCAGCCCGTTGACGTGGGTGCCGCCCTGCGCGGTCGGAATTAAATTGACGTACGATTCGGTGATCAGCTCACCGCCGTCGGGCAACCATTGCACCGCCCATTCAACCGCTTCATTGCTGGCGCTGAAATTGCCGGTGAACGGCTCGGCGGGTAACACCGTGAATGCCTGTGTGGCGCCGTGCAAATAATCTTGCAGGCCATCTTCATAAAACCACTCGTCGCGTTCGTTGCTCGCTTCGTCAATAAACGTAACGCGCAAACTTTTGCACAGCACCGCTTTCGCGCGCAGCACATGGCGCAACCGCATCACCGAATATTTCGGCGATTCAAAATATTTTGGATCGGCAAGAAAGCGTACGCTGGTGCCGGTATCGCGTTTCGCGCAAGTACCAATCACTTCCAACTCGCTGGCCTTATCGCCGTTGGCAAAACCCATTCGATAAATTTGGCCGTCGCGGCGAATCGTCACTTCCAAAACTTTTGAAAGCGCATTGACCACCGACACGCCGACGCCGTGTAAGCCGCCGGAAAATTGATAGCTATCGCTCGAGAATTTGCCACCGGCATGCAGCGTGCACAAAATGACTTCAACGCCGGGTTTGCCCTGCTCGGGATGAATATCAACCGGCATGCCGCGACCGTTGTCGGTGCAGGTTAGCGAGCCGTCTTTATGCAGCACTACATCGATTTGATTGCAGTGACCGCCGAGCGCTTCATCGACGCTGTTGTCGATCACTTCTTGCGCCAAATGATTCGGGCGCGACGTATCGGTGTACATACCGGGACGCTTGCGCACGGGATCGAGACCGGTCAGCACCTCGATGCTTTCGGCGGTGTAATTATTGGCCATGAATTCTCCAACGGCGCGGCATTAGATATGCGCGGTTATGTATTTGCGGCGGCTATTGTAAGTGAAATTACGGCGGCGCAAACGTCGCGATTCAATTGCGTTGCGCAAATGCGACGAGGGCTATGGAATGCATGAACGAGCGCGCATCAGTGCAACAAAAATTCGACCACCTGCGGCAGATAGCGCTCGAAACCTTGAAACTGATGATCGCCGCCTTGCTCGACCGTTTGGCGACAGTCGGTGTAAAACTGCACCGCCTCGCGATAATCGAGCACTTCGTCGCCGCTTTGCACCAACAACCAGAAATCCTCGGGGCGTTCGATCGCAGTCGGCGCCATCGCGGCCAGCTCAGCGGCATGGCCCGCATTCAGCGTAAAACATCGCCCGCTATACGGATTGGTTAGTTCGCCGAAGAACTGCTCGATGCGGTGTTGCGGCTGCACCGATGGATTGATCAGCACCGCACGCAAACCGTAGCGCTGCGCCAATACCGTCGCGTAAAAGCCGCCCATCGAACTACCGATCAAACCGATTGGCGTATTGCCTGCGGCTTGCAATTCGAGCAGCGCCGCTTCGGCTGCCGCCAACGCGCGCGCGGGCTCCTCAGGCAAACTCGGCACGCACAAGCTCGCCACACACAAGCTCGGCAGATAAGAGTGCGGCGCGGACTGTTGCGCGGCCAAATAATCGGCGAGTAAACGCGCTTTCGCGGCTTGCGGTGAACTGAGGAAACCGTGCAAATAAATAATTACGGGCGTGGTCATTTCGGTAATTGTTCCGATTGCATTGCCGCAAACGTCGGTGCGTTTAAATCGCCACAGCGCGCACGCTGACTAAATGCGCAACGACGCGATCGCGACCTTGGCGCTTAGCGGTATATAACGCCGCGTCGGCGCATTGTAGCCACGCATGGTAATCGATAAAGCTTTGCTGCAACTCGGCAACGCCAAAACTGGCGGTCACTTTATGCTGCAGAAATAGCGGCTGTTGGTGCAACATGCGGTGCAAGCGCTCGGCGACTTCGACGGCCAGCGGCAACGACGTATCCGGCAATAACAGCCCAAATTTATCTTCGCCGTAGCGGCCGACACGATCATCATCGCGCAATTTAATCCGCAATAAATCGGCGCAACGGCGAATTACCGCGGCGCTCTCATCGGCACTACAGCGCAGCTTCAGCTCGCTAAAACGATCGATGTCGATAATGATTAGCGATGCCGGCGTTTGCATGCGCACGCAGCGCTCAAACTCGTCGCTCACTAACGTCAACCAATGCTCGCGTAGCAGCAAACCCGATTGCACATCGCAGCGCTCGTCGGCGCTTGCTGCTTCGCTGCGGCGCATTGCACGCACTGCCATCGCACCGAGCAGCAACGGATAGCCAACGATCAACGGCAAAGTCGTCAGTACATTCAATTGCATCGATAGCGGCGCCCAATGCCCACCGAATAGCCATAGCCCCGCTGCGATACCGAGCAGCTGCGCCTGCGCTGCGCGCAGTAAGACTTTTCGATCGCCGATGGCGACCACGCTCATCGCCAACATGACCAACATGACCGCGCTCGGCAACACATTGAACGCCATCGCCGGCACGCTGCACGCAAGCATGAAATTATCGAGCACTACGCTGCGCATCGCGGTTAAATACGGCCGCTGCGCGCGCGTTGCCAACCAAGCCGCCAATTGCGGCCACGCCAAACAATACAGCGCGAGCGCGAACCACGCCGACAGCGCCGCATCCAGCTGATAAAAAACCGCGCCAATCGCGACAAAACACAGGCCCAACGCGGTGGTTCGCGCGGTATCGATACGCCGCACCAGCGCGAAGCCGCGCGGCAATTGCAGAGGATTGGCAGCGATAGTCATAGCGATACGCCGTTGCAAGCAATGTTATCAGTGTAGGTCGCGGGCATCGTTCGCGCGCGGGCATGGCAACAATGGAATTGAAAGCGCCGCTAATCGAAACGCTGCGGATCAATAACCGCTGGCGCTGAGATCGGCCGCAAACGCCGTCGCGGTAACGCGCTCGACACCGGTGTCGATGCGGCCATCGGCGTACAAATCCAACCAGCGATAACCGGGCGCGGCAGTATCGACGCGAAACTCATCGCTGTGCGGCGCAAATTGCACGCAGGTCGAAGGCGTCGTCAGCACGCGCACGCCATCGTGTTGTGCATCGAATTGCTGATGCACATGGCCCGATAACACCGCGCGCACCTGCGGAAACGCAGCGATTTCGCGCCAGAATTCAGCGGCATTAGCGACGCTTTGCCGATCGAGCCAGACGCAGCCGACCGGCAGCACTGGATGATGCACGCAGATCAGCGCATGGCGCTGCGGCTCGGCCTGCAAGCAAGCGCGTAAAGCAGCCAACTCGGCCGCGACCAACCGACCGCCCACTTCGCCCGGCACCGCCGAATCCAACATCACAATCTGCCACCCATCGAGCAGCAAACTGCGCCGCAACCGCACATCATCGCCGAGCGCGCTGCGCAAGGTCGCGGCGGCATCGTGATTGCCGGGCAACCAGCGCACGGCAGCGGCTAAATCGGCGGTGGCGGTCAGCAGGCGTCGATACGCTGGCGCTGCGCCTTGATCGGATAAATCGCCGGTCGCCAGCAGCGCGTCGATGCGCGGCTGCTGTTGCCGCACCAGCGTCAACACCGCGGCCAGACTTTGTTCGGTGTCGATATTCAACAGCCGTCCGCCCGCCTGCGCACTCAAATGGCAATCGGTAATTTGTACCAGCCGCAACGGCGCGGTCTGGTCTACTGTTGCACTCACAGCAGATCCCTTGTCGGTTGAAGGTTCGATTTATACAGCGATGCCATTTTACCTGGCATCTTACGATGCCGACTTAATAGCGCTGGCAAAACTGCACAGCAACGTGCCCCAAATAGCGCCCGTGCTGCAAACAATGGCTCAACCACTCGCCTAAAAAGCGATTCCACTGCGCCTTTTCATCGGGCTGGTACATCGCCGGATTCGGGTATTCGTAGCGCGGCTCGATACGGCGACGATTGGCAAACGCCACCACTTCCGCCAAGCGCGCATCGTGGTACACGCGCACGGTGAGCCTCGGCGCCAATGCCGTCAGCGGTTGCGCAGCTTGGCTGATATCGAGCGTGGTCGTATACGGGCTGCGCTCGGTGATTGCGACCTGCATGTGCCCATCAAGGCCGACGCCAAACGCGTGATGATCGGTATCGAATGCAGGCAATAAACGCAACAAGCGCAAATAATTCGCTGCGCACTCGGCTTGCCCGGCGGCGAGATCGAGGTGATATCGCCGCTTCTTGGTTGCTGCTAACGCTACATCCGCACCGCTATACATATTCATTCTCGATAGAAACGGAGTTACTCTCAATAAAACAGAGCCGTTCTCGATAAAACCCTATGTTAAAGCCTACCACACGTTACAATTTATTCACGCCGCAACGATTGATTTCGTGCACATAATAACGTCGACCAGCGCGTGCGACAGCGCTATTCGTTTTGCTACACTGCGGCACCTAATTCTAATCGACCGACACAGTAAGGTTATTGCATGATTTCGTTACACCGCACTCGGAATTTCATCTTATGTGTGACGCTGTCGTTGGGTAGTGCACTTAGTCACGCCGATACGCTGCGCGAAATCTATGAACTAGCGCTCAAAAATGACGGCAAACTGCGCATTGCCGAAGCGACGTTCAAAGCGAATCTAGAAACCGAGCAGCAGGCGCGCGCGGCGCTGCTGCCGCAAATCAACGGCGATGCCAGCTACGGTGCCAATCGACGCAATCAAGATGGCAAAGGCGTGCAAGTATTTCAAAATGGTCCGGCGCTCGGCTTCGATCAACAAAGTCAGAGCATCGATAGCAATCTGCGCACACACGGCTGGGGCGCACATTTATCGCAACAAATTCTCGATCTGCCGGCCTGGTTCACCTTTAAAAGTGGTAAACAGCTGAGCGAACAAGCGCGTGCGCAATTTTCTGCCGATCAACTGGATTTAATCGTTCGCGTCGCCGAGAGTTATTTCGGCGTATTGCGCGAATGGGAAAATTTACAGGTTTCGCAAAGCGAAGAACTCGCATTCATACGCCAACTCGATCAAGCGCAACAGCGCTTCGATGTCGGTTTAATCGCGATCACCGATGTCGACGAAGCGCGTGCGGCGTACGACAGCAGCGTCGCGCGGCGCATCGCCGACGAAGGCAATTTAGCGACCTCGTACGAAGCGTTAACATTGCTGACCGGACAATCGCAAACCAACCTATGGCCGCTCAGCAAAGAATTTCCGGTGGTCGATCCGGCGCCGACCGAGCGCGCGCAGTGGGTGCAGTTTGCGCTCGACAATAATTACTCGTTAAAAGCCGCGCTGTCCGGCATGGAAGCGGCGAATCAAAATGCCACCGCGAAACAAATGGAGCATGCGCCGAAAATTACCGGTAGCCTCGGCTTGCAGAGCGATCACGTCGAAGGCACGCAGGACTATCATCCCGACTCGATATTTAATACACCGCCCGATACCGATACCGTTAGTCGCTCGGCATTATTGAAACTCACCGTGCCGATTTATAGCGGCGGCTTCACCAGCTCGCAACAACGGCAGGCGTACGAACAATACAACGCCGCGCTCGAACGCAAAATCGATACCGAGCGCTCGGTGGTGCAATTTACGCGCGCCAAATTTATCGCCACCAGCTCCGATGTGCAACGCGCGAAGGCGCGGCTGCAAGCGATCGTATCGGCGACCAGCGCGCTCGATGCGACGCGCGCCGGTTACGAAGTCGGCACCCGCAACATCGTCGATGTGTTAGTTTCGCAGCGCACGCTGTACGCATCCAAACGTGACTACGCCGATGTCCGCTACGATTACGTGATGAATATGCTGCGCTTAAAACAGTTCGCCGGGATTTTAAGCCCGCAGGATATCAACGATTTGAACGCGTGGTTGGTCGAGCCCGATTCGCCGTTGGCATCGAGTTACATCAAAGAAAAAACCGAGTAATCTCCGTCAGCAACTTTGCCAACGCACCGCGATTGGCATCGATCACCGCGCGCGCCGCTGCGCCGCGCTGGTTGCGCAACACCGCATCGCCCGCTAACTCGATTAAGCCAGCCGCCAATTCTTCGCTATTTTGTACGTTCGTCATCGCCCCGGCGCGGGTTAATTCAGCAGCAATTTCGCGAAAATTAAATACGCTCGCGCCGGCAATGATTGGTAAGCCCCACGCCGCCGGTTCGAGCATATTGTGACCGCCGCGCGCGATAAAGCTGCCGCCGACCACTGCAATATCGGCAGCGCCGTACAACAATAATAATTCGCCCATGCTATCGGCTAACAACACATCTGTGGCGCGCGATGGCGCGATCGATTGCGAGCGCCGCACACAGCTAAAACCAGCGCGCTCGATCAATTCGGCCACTGCATTAAATCGCTCGGGATGGCGCGGCACTAAAATCAATAACGCATCGACGCCGTGCGCACGCAATTGCTTATGCGCTTGCAGCAATAATTCATCCTCGCCAGCATGCGTGCTCGCGCCGATCCAAATCAGACGATCGCCGCATTGCCACTCGCTTTTCATTTGTTGCGCGTGCGCACGTAGCGCTGTATCCAGCTCGATATCGAATTTAATACTGCCCGATACAACGAGTTGCGCGCGCGGCAAGCCGAGCTCGATAAAACGTTCGCCATCTTCGGCATTTTGTGCGACGACGCACGTCAGTTCGCGCAGCATCGGTGTCGTCAACGCGCGTAATTTGCCGTAGCCGCGCGCCGAGCGCGCCGACAAGCGCGCATTCGCCAACAGCAGCGGAATGCCGCGCCGCGCGCACGCATGTACGGTGTTCGGCCACAATTCGGTTTCAATAATAATCGCCAGCCGCGGTTGCACGCGGCGCAAAAAACGCGCAATCGCATCGGGCATATCATAGGGCGCATAGACGTGCGTAACGCTGTTGCCGAATAGCGCGATCACGCGCTCGGAGCCGGTCGGCGTCATCGTCGTCACGGTGATTGGCACCTGCGGATAACGCGCCTGCAACGTGTGAATCAACGGCGCGGCCGCGATCGTTTCGCCGACCGACACCGCGTGCACCCAAATGCCATCGCGCTGCCAATTACCATCGCACTGCAATGGCGCTTTGAAAAAACCAAACCGTTCGGCGATGCGCTGGCGATAGGCCGGCGCCAAGCGCGCACGCCACAGCAGCCGCAATAGAATCAGCGGTGTCGCCAAATAAAATAAAACGGTGTAACACCAACGCGCGATCGACAACTGCATGCGGCTCGGAAAAAGGTCAGCGCGAATTATGCCTGCGAAACCCTCTTCATCACCACTCTATTCACGCAAACTGCTCGCACCGCGCATGCGCCGCGTTATACTGCGCGTTCGCGATTTGAGTTACCCGTACATGCTTACATTCGATGTCGATGTCGTCATTCTCGGCGGTGGGATCGGCGGCCTGTGGCTGCTGAATCGCCTCTGCGCGCGCGGCTACAACGCCGTGTTGTTGGAAAGCCACGAACTCGGCGGCGGCCAAAGCATCAATTCGCAGGGCATGATTCACGGCGGTATTAAATACGCATTGGGCGGTATGTTGACCGGCTCGTCCGAGGCAATCGCCGATATGCCCGAGCATTGGCGGCGCTGCATTCGCGGCGAAGGCGATGTCGATTTGCGCGGTATCAACGTGCTCAGCGACCATTTTTATTTGTGGTCGACCGAAAATTTAACTTCGCGTCTAACCTCTTTTTTTGCCAGCAAGTTAACGCGCGGGCGCGTCGATAGCGTCGCCGCGAGCGAACGTCATCCGGCATTTCAGCACGCGGATTTTCGCGGCAATTTATACAAGCTGGTCGATATGGTGCTCGACGTGCCATCGGTACTCGGCAAGCTCGCCGACAATTGCCGCGGTCGCATTTATCGCGCCGATGCCGCGAGCATAAACTTCGAGCGCAACGCCGATGGCAGCGTTGCCGCGCTGCAATTTTTATCGGCGCAGACGCCGGTGCGCATCAACGCGCAACGTTTTGTTTTTAGCGCTGGTGAAGGCAACGAAGCGCTGCTGCAACAACTCGGCAGCAACGCACCGGCGATGCAACGCCGGCCGCTGCATCAATTATTGGTCAAGCACAATTATTCGCACGCACTGTACGCGCACTGCATGGGCAGCAATCCGTCGCCGCGCCTGACAATTTCGAGCCATCCATTGCGCGATGGCAATTGGGTTTGGTATTTAGGCGGCGATATCGCCACCGAAGGTGTCGCGCTCGATCCCGCAACATTAATCGACAAAGGCAAACGCGAATTGCGCGAATTATTACCGTGGCTCGATTTCAGCAATGCCGAATGGGCAACGCTGCGTATCGATCGCGCCGAGCCGAAACAAAAAGGTTTGATAAAACCCGACAAAGCATTTGCCGCGCCTGCCGATCACTGCGCAAATGTTATCGTCGCTTGGCCAACCAAATTAACGCTGGCGCCAAATATGGCCGACGAAGTGGAGGCGTTGCTGAAAATTAAACCGAATACAGCAGCGCCACCCGAATCAGCGCAAGCGCTACCCATACCAGCAATTGCTAAACCGTGCTGGGAAATTTTATTTTGATGATGCGGCCGTAATTATGCAAAAGCGCCGCTTCGGTAGCACCGATATTTGGCTCAGCCCGCTGGGATTAGGCACGATCAAACTCGGCCGCGATCAAGGCGTTAAATATCCGCACGCATTTACGATTCCCGACGATCGCAGCGCCGCCGAATTACTCGCGCTCGCGAAAGAACTCGGCATCAATTTCGTCGACACCGCACCTGCGTACGGCAACAGCGAACAACGCCTCGGGCAATTACTCGCCGGGCAACGCGATGATTGGGTGATCTGCACCAAGGTCGGCGAAGAATTTGAAAACGGCGCATCGCATTATGATTTCAGCGCACAACACACACGCCGCAGTATCGAACGCAGCCTGCAACGCTTGCGCACCGATTATTTAGATATTGTGTTAGTGCATTCCGATGGCAACGATATCGACATCATCAATAACAGCGATGCGCTAGCAACATTAGAGCAATGCAAACAACAAGGTTTATTGCGTGCTTACGGCGTATCGACCAAAACCGTTGCCGGCGGATTGCTCGCAGCGGAAAAAACCGACGGCGTGATGATCACCTACCACACCGAATACACAGACGAAGCAAGCGTACTCGACTACTGCGCACAGCATCAAAAAGGCGTGTTGATAAAAAAAGCATTTGCTTCTGGGCACATAACCGACACCACTGCAGCATTGCAGTTTGTATTGCGCAATCGCGCAGTAAGCAGCGCAATTATCGGCACGATCAATCCGCAACACCTGCGCGATAATGTTGCTGCGGCGCTGTAAGTTTAGGCTGCCCGCAGAAATAGGCAGCCTAGAATTGATTCAACTAATACTTGAAAGTGTCGTTAATGGACGTGGGTACAACGCTGCATTTCTAACGGCTCATTGCTCTGCCCACCGCTTTAAATATTGCCAAAAGTCATCTATCTAGTAGATCCCTTTTAAATCTATTAGCTGACTATTCTGACCGTTAAACGTAAGCGCCAAAAGTCGACCTCGATCAACGAGCAAACGGGAAATGCGATTTGTATCAACACCGAAGCCATTATTAGCAAAGCTGTTCGGAATGAAGTCTTTTATATATCGGCGTAATTGGAAGCCATTTAAGTCATAAATCAATAAATCGTGCCCGTTACCAATGAATAACAAATTATCGTTGGCCAACGTGGCTACCCCGGCATTTGGTAAAGTCTTTAAATCAGCAATCACTCTCGCAGGGCTGGATTGGCTAGGGGTAATCGTTATTTGTACGGAAACACCCCGATCACCACTAACCACCCCCACTTTTGGATAATCGGAGGAGAGCGGTATATTCTTAATGTCGCCCTGGGCAGATGCTTTCGTAGCGCCAAGCATTTCACCGGATTGCGGCAGCCTTAGCCTTGCCTCATCAGAATAGCCATTGTTTCGGCACTCCATTGCCTCATCGTGCTTAGTGAAGCTTATTGGATCGATACTAGTGCATCCAGAATTGGATCCGCCGCAATCGCATGAAAACAACTTTCCCTCATTGAAAAATAGAGTGCCGGCACTCAAATGCTTTTCGGCCTCAGTTACAAGGGTCTTTCTGTTTATTGAAATAAAATCTGTCCGATCTTTTGATTCATATCTATATCCAATAGATAGGTAAATTTTTGAATCATCAGTTGCTATAGATTCTATCGTATCTTGGTAATCATCGTCGCAGCCCTCAATGAGAACACTCTTGATGAGCTCAAATGTACTGCGATCGTAGATCCTTAAACTTACGCCATCTCCAGACGAACAACCCCACGCCCCAACGTATACCTGCTCGCCAGAAAAATGGAACAGATTGTCGAATGCGCCAAAGTCAACTGAAACTTCTCTGCCGCTAGGCTTTGGCATTAAAGATAGCTGCCCAAATCTTGTCATTCTTTCGCGCTCGGTAGCAGGATGCACCCCAATTTGGTTAGAAAAAAAGCGCGATTTTAAATTAGCTTCAGCAATGTGCTCTTCTACAGATTTGTCACCATTGACGGCAATCTTTTCTAAAATTTGGATTGATTCGGAGTAGCGAGACAATGTCTGACTTAACCAAATTCCGTAATCTTTTATGAAGGGCTGAAGCACCGCGGAATCTTCGCCGTTCTTAATCGCGGCTAGAATGCCACCCGATTCACACAGACTAATTGCTCGGTATATATCACCTTGGGCGGCAGCATTCTTCGCTTTGGTACACTCCGAAACTACTCGGCTTAAGATTCTGGCCCCTGAAGTTATTTCCTCTTGAGATATCTCGTACAGCCACATCGGAGAAGTCTTGGAAAAGTTAAACTCTACACTCAATAGTCGATCGTTATTAGCAAAGAGATATTTACCCTTTATAGGCTCAATCGATAACTCTTTCCCGGAATCAGCACTGTATACATGGACAATCTTTTCGTCATTTTTATCAACCGGCGATACAAAAAGCAGATCCTCTATCAGCGCAATGGATGCAAAGTTTGCCAATGCAGGAATGGTATATTTAAGCTTTAGCGATTCTAAATCGTAGGCTGATACATCTCCGCAATCCGTCACCACAAAGACGTTGTTACCACTAACTTGCAGAGGACCGTTACCGCAGTTATTACCAAACCCTTCCTTCTTGGGTGGGAGCTCTATTTTTGTTAGTTGATTCAGCTGTAAATCATAGATGCCAATTTCTCGACCCAGAGAAACTATTTTATCACCCCACAGCGCCACGTCACTCCCGCCTATAACTTCGGTAGATTTAGTTATTTTTAGCGATGGTAAATCGAAAATAAGGGCCGATGTATTTGCAGTGTAACCGCCGCCAAGACTACCGCCCTGGATTGCAATTAACTTTTCATCACGAATTTCTGCCCATAATATTCCCGTC
>JAYVWC010000086.1:0-28316 GCA_043786385.1 Spongiibacteraceae bacterium
AAATGTTACAGATTCTGAGCCTAACAATATTTGAGAAAACCCCTTTAAATAAGCTGCTTTCGAAAATTGATACCGCACAAATTGATAGCAGATCGGATAGCCAGTTGAATTTTTTCAATTAGCTACCGGACACTACTGAATTAATAAATTTATTGCTGGGTGCGCCAACCATTTTTTTGGTGAGTACGCGACCGTTTCGATGCCAAATGCCAAGCGATTGCTGCGCATGGTTAGGCATATTTTTCCAGCCGAATATCTACCTCGCGCTCAACATACGTCCACTCTTTTGATACTCGTAGCCGCGCCAATAATTTATTGAATGCAGCCGTATGTTCTGGTGCAAACTCGAACCAAGTTAAAAAATCGAATGGTTCGCCAATGTCGCGAGAATGATGGAGCTGCCTTGCAATTTCCGGGAGATATTCAAGCCCAATTAATGCCTAGCGCCCGCGTAAAAGGCGCGCCGTCAGGTGCGTCCAGCAGAATGTAGTGGGGCGATTTTTGATGCGATTGTTAGCACTTTTACTCTTCATATTCTGGGTATTGCTCTGGATTTATGCCGCTTGTCTTTATTATTCTTGGGTATTTAACCTGCTGATCAACAGCCAATTTTTTTCGTGATTTTTTAATTTGAAAGAGCCAGCTATCACCAAAATCAAAAAGATAATATAGCTTATACCCTGTCAGTGGATAAATTTCATTCAATTTTTTACTTTTTGGTACATTGCCTAATTTATTTCTAGGGCTTTTTCCAATATAAAACTCATATAAATGGTCATCGTCAAAATCTACTATTTTTTGAATGTATTTATGTAATTCTAGTAATGTGAGATCTTCTTTTACCTCAATCGTCCTTGTCCAAGGATCATCGCTTTCATCAAACGGAAATGATATTTCTAACGTAAAAATTTCCACAACAACCTCACTATTATTTGGGGCGCTAACGCCGAGCTAAGGGGAAAAACGCGCTAGCGTTTGACTATCCAGCCGTTGCCGCAGGCAACGGCGTGCTGCGCGTGATTGTTAGGGCTCATAGCTGAAGAGCTTAGTATTGGTTTGAATTGAGCTTTCATTAATTTTTTCTTGAATATGGTACCCAGCTTCGACGTACGCCCCTTCACTTGATATTACATGGCCATCTTCAAATGTAACTTGGAGCCGATAGCTAGACTCTCCCGGGGTGTAGAAATGCACGAGCCGTGAAGAATGAGAGTTTATGTCTTTTACCACAACCGAACCACTTTCATGATTTAGTGCTGCCGATGTGATTTTTTGGCTAGAAATATTTTCAAGCTCTACGGTGACAATAGGTGACCCAAAGTGATTGTAAGTAGCAAAGACGACACCCAAGCCGAAGCTGCAAAGTATTAAGAAAAAGACAGCAGCAACTTCCGCGACTTTCTTCATAGTAGCCTTAACGCCGTGTTTAGGGGCTGACGAAACGCGCAGCGTTTTGGCAGTCCCAGTGAGCAAAGCGAACGAACTTGAACACTTTGTTAGATTACCTTTGCCGAAGCTCTACCACTGAATCAGGAGCCGATTCCCAGCGAACTGGCTGAATATTACCGCTACAACCACTGCCGCCAGATCTGTAAGAGTTAATTCCTGTTACGCGGCCAGCATTGAGCCAAATTATTTTGTGATCGTTCCAGCCGAAGCCAGCACCTGAAACACAGTATTGCCATGCTTCTTGCTGCCCTTTCATTTGTCGATCTATCGGCGGTCCCATAACTTCGAGAACCCTTTCCTTTGAATCTCCGGCGTTTAAGATAATGGTCTTGTTATCAAGAGTTCCGCAGCCCACTACCAGAGAGAAAAAAATAACGGTGATTTTCGTTGAAATACGCATAGGTTCTCGATGGGTAATCTAACAGTCTATTAATGAGGCCTGCGGCCTCATAATAATTATTAAAAGGTTGGCCTTATTAAAAGAGGCTAGGTTTTGGTGGGGGCTGGTAAATGGTAGGTTGTGTTGCGGAAGCATTTTATTTAAACCACCCCTGCAAAATTAAGCTGGCTATTTTTACCATAATTCGAGGTGACTGTGCGATTAAAATGGCATGCCGTACATAAAAGCAGCTCAAATGCTTGTTGAAAAGGAGGTTCAGGAGAGGGGAATATTGATTTGGCGGCGTTTTTTACTTCCCAGCAACGAACCTAGCACTCCACGCAAAATTTCTCGCCCTACTTGGCTGCCAATACTGCGCGCTGCACTTTTTTCAAATGCGCCGAGTAAATCCTGTGCGGCATCGCCGAGCATTGGCGATGCCGCTTCATTGTTTTTCGTGGTTGTAGTGGTGGTGGCGGCAGTGGTCGCCGCAACATTGGCGGCTTGTGCGCGTTGTGCTAATACCTCGTACGCGGATTCGCGATCGAGCGTTGTTGCGTAACGATCGCGCAGTGGTGAACGCGCCATTTGTTCGCTGCGTTCGCTATCGGTCAATGGGCCGATACGCGATTGCGGTGGGCAGATCATCACGCGTTCGACCGGGGTTGGTTGGCCGCGCTCGTCGAGCGTTGAAACCAACGCTTCGCCAATGCCCAATTCGGTGATGACTTGTTCGGTGTTAAGTTTTGGATTGGCGCGAAAAGTTTGTGCAGCGGCGCGCACTGCTTTTTGATCCTTCGGGCTGAAGGCGCGCAGCGCGTGCTGCACGCGATTGCCGAGTTGGCCGAGAATGGTCTCGGGTACGTCGAGCGGATTCTGCGTGACGAAATACACGCCGACGCCTTTCGAGCGAATCAAGCGCACGACCTGTTCAATTTTTTCGGTTAATGCCTTTGGCGCATCGTTAAACAATAAATGCGCTTCGTCGAAAAAGAAAACTAACTTCGGCTTATCGAGATCACCGACTTCGGGCAATTCCTCGAATAGTTCGGATAGCAACCACAGCAGGAACATCGTGTACAGGCGGGGCTTCGTCATCAGCGCGCTGGCATCGAAAATACTGATCACGCCGTTGCCGGAAAAATCGTTTTGCATTAAATCGGCGAGCGCGATTTGCGGTTCGCCGAGAATTCGCTTATTGCAGCAGCGCTTGAATTTCCGGGTCGATGGCTTCCGGCAATACCGTCGGTTCGAAGCGTTTCAATACTTTGCCATCGCGGCGGATTAAAAATTTTGTGAAATTCCATTTTATCGTATCGCCTGTTAAATTCTCCGGCAGCTCGGCGTGCAAAAAACTATACAGCGGATTGCTGGCGATTTCGGCGGCATCGGGTGTGGTGCCGGGTTGTGCGGCGCGCATAAATGTATACAGCGGATGCGCGTGTGGGCCGTTAACATCGATTTTGCTAAACAGCGGAAAACTAACACCGTAATTCAGCGCGCAGAATTCTTTGATTTCGGCTTCGCTGCCGGGCTCTTGGTTTTCGAATTGCGCGCACGGAAAACCGAGAATTACCAAGCCGCGCTCTTTATATTTTTGATACAGCGCTTCGAGACCTTGGTATTGCGGCGTCAATCCGCATTGGCTAGCGACGTTGACGACTAGCACTAGCTTGCCGCGGTAATCGCCGAGTGTGGCGGGTTTGCCATCGATGGTTTTAACGCTGAAATCGTAGACGGTGCTCATCGATAAAATCTCCTGTTTAATAAATTGCTCGATTGTAGCGGAGGCGCTGGCTCGCGCCTACGCCGCGGTTAGCGCACTGGTATCAGTTAGCGCAGCTGATCGAGTCGCATGCTCAGCAGCTTTGCGGGCTGCGCTGGATCATCGGCATCGGTGACCAAAGCGAGCACGGTATCGGCAAGGTTGATCCCGCGTTGCCACACCGCGATGCCTTCGGTCTTCGCCGGCGTGGCTAAAGGAATCAATGCCGTTAAGCGATTGTCCGCATCGAAGCGACACGCGCAGCAGCCGATCGTTGCACCATCGGCGTAGCTATCGTCGGTATCCTCGGCGACTGCTAATGCTATCAATGTGTGATCGGACAATACCGTTGCATCGGTAAAGCCCAGCGCGACGCCGTCGATCGATCCGAGCGCGTAGCGCTGAATATTGCGCAATGCGGCGCCGTCGATAACGATGTGCGCACCACTGGTCTGCGCAGCGATTTCTTGTGTGATGATTTTTTGCAATAACGTGGCGAGGTCGAGTGCGACGATGGCGTTGATGCCACGTTTTTTATTGCCGCGTTGCATCAGCAATAACTGCGTGTGTTGCACGACGGCGCCTTCGATATTGAGGCCATCGAATTCGCGTTCAAGCAGCGCGTACAGCGGCGTTAAATCGAGCGTTAGCGGTGCAGTTGAATGCGGCAGCCCCTGCGCATTCAGCGCGATCAACACGCCGAGATTGCGTTGCGGTTTCGAGCCCGAACCCAATACCAGCAGCGCACCGTGTGGATGCAACGATGAGGGTGGCAATTGCACCAGCACTTCGAAATCGGGCTTGCTGCGTTTGCGGGCTTTTGGTTCATGCGGCAACTCGCCGGGCCGCAATGGCAGCGCGCTGCCGGGTTGCAGCGTCAGCGCGGAAAAAATGCCCAATTGTAATTCATCGTCGGCCACTACAAAAAAATGATCGCCGTACCGCACCAAGCCGTTGGCGGCGGCGATAAATGCTGGGCGCCCATGCTGCATCGGCTGCGCTAGCGTTAATTCGCCGAGCAGTTGCAGCGGTATTTTTTTTGCGGATAGCGGTGGCGCGTTCATCGACATTTTTGAGCGATCTCGGCGTTGCGAAAAAATTAATCGACTTGTGTTGGCCGACAGATAGGAGCCGACTGGTATTGGCGAACTCGTATTAGTCGACTTGAAAGTGCAGTCGTTTCAGTAGCTGGCCCTGCGGCGTCAACACATCGACAGTCCATTCACCGAGCGAATTCTCCGGGAAGCGTTGCTTGCGCGACCACGTGCGCCAACCGGCATTATTGCCGCCGTGAATTTCGGCGCCGATCCGCTCGACGGTTTCTTCATTTGTCGATGGATCGCGATGGCGCCATTCAAAATTAACCGATTGTGCAACGCGCATCGGCGCGCGAATCGCGACAAAGGCGATCACGCCTTGTGCTAAATCGGCGCTGTGAATCACCGTCACCGTGGGGCCGGGTGTTAATTGGTCGATGCTTTGGGTGATCGTCGCATTGCGCACCGATAAACCCGCTGCGGGAATATTATCGCGCAGCAACCACAGCGCCAGCGGCATTGCAATGCAGGTAAGTACCCATGCTATTTTTTGTCGATAATTTTGCAGCGCGGCGAGACAGCGTGGCAGCATCAACAATAACCCGATGCTAAATACCGCGAGCGCGGTCGGCGCCGCGCGCTCCAATGGCAGATGCAATACCATCGGCAACAACACCAGTGCGGCGAGCCAGCTGCAGTAGCCTTGAAATAAAGCCATGGTGATTTTATGCGTGGCAATTCTGCGGTTATACAGCGGATCGATGGTGCTGATCAGCGCGGCGCCGACCGCGACGGCGGTGAAAATAATTTGGCCGATAGTCAATTGCACGGCGCCGATGATGAACGGCAGCGAAAAAAATAATAACTCCTGCTGCAGCGACTGGGTGGCAAATTGCAGTGCTACCGTGGTGATATTGCCGGGCGCGCGGCGCTGCAGGTATTTGCGCAAAAACGGTTCGAGCAACAACCACAGCCAGCCGATTAGCACCAGCAGCGCCATCGTGCGCGCCAAACCCTCGCCGCGCTTTACCAGCGCAAAGCTGACCCAGCCCCAACCGAAACTCAGCAGCGGCAATAACCACGGCATCCGTTCATGCAAGGCCAGCAGGTGGCCTAGGCGCAGCTTCCAGCCGCGCGTATCGCGCTCCCCGCCGGCTGAATTATTATCGGCTGAATTATTTATCGAGGGCTCCACGATAGCGGGTGTTTTCCATAAGTGCGTCGATGTTGGTGTCGTTAATTCGAGAGGCCAAAAATTTCGAGGGGCCCCAAAACTCAAGGTTAAGTATCGCCGGAATTGCCGCTGCTGTCAGCGCGCAAAAAACCGCATTCCTTTGTCGGCCGCGCGACGGTATCATTGCGGTACCCAATTTCATCAGTAGAGCCTGGATGCTCGCAATTAAAGTATTCGAGGAAGCGCCATGCAAAAGTATCTCGTTATTATGTTATTCGCATGGGCATTGACCGCTTGTGGCGGCGGTGGGGGCGGCAGCTCCAATAACACGACCGCGAGCACTGGTAATGCAACCGTCTCATTCGGCGTGGCCGATGCGCCGGTCGATACCGCCGCTGCGGTGGTGATCACGGTCGATCAAGTGCGCCTGCGTCGCGACGGCGCCAGCGACGTGGTCATCGATCGCTTTACGATTCCATCGTTGGGAATCGCCGATGCCGATACGTTTCAAATCGATCTGCTCGATTATCGCAACGGCGCGCGCGCGTTGATCGTCAACGGTCTGGTGATTCCGGCCGGCAGCTATAGTCAACTGGTGTTGCATGTGCTCGACGAGGACGTGAATTTATCGTACGTCGAAATGAACGACGGCGAACGCACGCCGATTAAGTTGCCGAGCGGTGATTTGAAGCTCGGCGGATTTAGCGTCATCGAGGGCGGCGTGTACACGTTCACGCTCGATTTCGATTTGCGCAAAGCAATGACGTACAACCCCGGGCCCGATCGCTACATTCTGAAACCGCGCGGCGTGCGCATCGTTAGCGATGCATTGGCTGCAACGCTCGGCGGAACGGTCGACAACGTCTTGTTTAACGTCAATTCGATTTCCGCTTGCGCGAGCAAAATCGATCCGACCGTAGGTAACGTGCTGTACCTGTATCAGGGGCACAATCTCGATCCGAGTAAACTCGCCGATGTCTACGATCCCGATGTCGCCACCGGCGTCCCTGCGGGTGCCGTTAATCCGTACGAAGCGGCGGACGTCTATCAAGACGACGATGGCAACTGGCATTATCAATTTGGATTTTTACCGAACGGCGATTACACGCTGGCATTTAGTTGCAACGCCGCCGGCGATTTTGCCGAGAGCTATGATGGCGCCGTCATTCCGTTGCCGAGCGATCAACTGGTCGAGGTTTCGCTCACCGCAGGCCAACATAAAACTTGCAATTTACCGATCGCAGATGGTGTTTGTGGGCCGTAAATAAAGGCGTTGTTCGATAAATAAAAAGGCTCCGTTGCGGAGCCTTTTTATGGGTAGATGGTTTTCAGTGCAACCCATTCGGTCCAATTTTTCCTACCTGTACATTGGCGTTACCAAAATCTAATTCACCTTGTTTCTGCGCTGCCATATTTTGATGTACGTAACCGCGTAGGCGCGCGATCACTTTGTTCATCACGTCGACCGTTTGGCCTAATTGATCGAGTGTGAATAGAATGGTTTCCGGATCGACCGGCGTTGTTTTACTTTCGCGTTCCATACTGCACCCCAATTAAATTAGCGTAATGCCAAAGTGCCAATAAGTAGTGCCCATAAGCAGTGCCCATAAGCAGTGCCAATAAAAACGGCTGCGCTGTTATCTGTTGCCTGCGCAGCCGTATATTATTCCGTTTATTCCCAGCTCAGTGCGCCGCCGGTTTGATATTCGGTCACGCGCGTTTCGAAAAAGTTTTTCTCTTTGCGCAGATCCATGATTTCGCTCATCCACGGGAACGGGTTTTGCGCGCCGGGATATTGCTCGGGCAGGCCGAGTTGGTTGAGGCGGCGGTTGGCGATGAAGTGCAAATATTCTTCCATCATCGCCGCGTTCATGCCGAGCACGCCGCGCGGCATGCTGTCGCGTGCGTACTGCACTTCGATTGCGGTGCCTTCGACAATCATTTGTACCGTTTCGCGCTGGAATTGTTCAGTCCACAGATGCGGGTTTTCCAATTTGATTTGGTTGATTACGTCGATGCCGAAATTCAAATGCATCGATTCGTCGCGCAGAATGTATTGGAACTGTTCGGCAACGCCGGTCATTTTGTTGCGGCGGCCCATCGATAAAATTTGAGTGAAGCCGCAGTAGAAGAAAATGCCTTCGGTGACGGCGTAGAAGCCGACCAAATTGCGCAGCAATTCCTGATCGTTTTCGAAGGTGCCGGTTTTGAAGTTCGGATCGTTCAGCGCGTGCGTGTGGCTCAAACTCCACGCCGCTTTTTTCGCGACCGACGGAATTTCGCGGTACATATTGAACACTTCGCCTTCATCCATGCCGAGCGATTCGACGCAGTATTGATACGCGTGCGTGTGAATCGCTTCTTCAAATGCTTGGCGCAATAAATACTGACGGCACTCGGGGTTGGTGATCTGACGATAAATCGCCAGCACTAAATTATTCGCGACCAAACTATCGGCAGTCGAGAAATAACCGAGCGAGCGCATCACGATGCGGCGTTCGTCTTCGGTGAGACCTTCGGCGCTGCGCCAGGTGGCGATGTCGGCGGTCATGTTGACTTCTTGCGGCATCCAATGATTGGCGCAGCCATCGAGATATTTTTGCCACGCCCAATCGTATTTAAACGGCACCAATTGATTCAAATCGGCGCGGCAATTAATCATGCGTTTATCGTCGACCAACAAACGCGCGGCGCCCATTTCAACTTCGTTGAGGCCTGGTGCCGCATCGAGTTCGGCGAGTGCAGCGCGCGCGCGCTCGGCGATTTCACGATCGGCAACGCTCGGTTCGTGCGGTGGCTCGGCGGTAGTTTGTGAAATCGCATTTTGGACAATCGAGGGTTGCGAAGCGGATTTTTGTTGCGCTGCGTTGTCGGCGTACACAGCGGCGGGCTCATTGAGCGTTGCGGCTTCGGCGCTCGGCGCATAAGTATTTTGTGCAGGCGTGGCTTGCGCAGAAGCATTTTGCTGCGCATAGCTATTGGCTTTTACCGCTGCGGGAATTGGATCTTCCGAGTGGTATTCTTCCCAGTTCAACATAATCTCTCGCCCTTAATTCTTTCTGTTAGATTTTAAATTTCACCCCTCCCCCATTTAGTGGGAGGGGGTGGGGGAGGGCGCGGTTTGCAACAAGCTTGACGAAAAAGCCCTCTCCCTAAATGGGAGAGGGTGCTAGTTGCTTACTGACACGCTTCGCAATCGGGATTGTCGATCGAACACGCGTTCGGCACTTCGGCCGCTTCGGTAAATGGCGCTGCGCTTGATGCACCGCTTGCAGCGCTCGATACCGCATTCAGCGAGCCGGTGGTGACGGTCGATTTTTCGGTGCTGGTGGCCGACAGTGCGCGCAGGTAGTACGTGGTTTTCAAACCGCGGAACCACGCCATGCGATAGGTGATATCGAGTTTTTTACCCGATGCACCAGCGATGTACAGATTCAGCGATTGCGCCTGATCGATCCATTTTTGACGGCGGCTCGCGGCGTCGACTAGCCAGCGCGGTTCGACTTCAAATGCGGTCGCATACAACGCTTTTAAATCGGCCGGAATGCGATCGATTTGCTGTACGCTGCCATCGAAATATTTCAGATCGTTAACCATTACCGCGTCCCACAGGCCGCGTTTTTTCAGATCGTGTACTAAATACGGATTCACCACGGTGAACTCGCCGGACAAGTTCGATTTCACGTATAGGTTTTGATACGTCGGCTCGATCGATTGCGAGGCGTCGGTGATATTCGCAATCGTCGCGGTCGGTGCAATCGCCATCACGTTGCTATTGCGCATGCCCTGCGCTTTGACGCGCGTGCGCATGCCAATCCAATCGAGCGTTTGCGAACGATCGACATCGATGTACTCGGCGCCGCGCTGCTCGGCGAGAATCGCCACCGAATCGATCGGCAGAATGCCTTTGCTCCACAGCGAGCCTTCGTAGGACGAATAGCTGCCGCGCTCGGCCGCTAAATCGGATGACGCTTGAATGGCAAAATAACTGACCGCTTCCATCGAGCGATCGGCGAACTCGACCGCCGCATCGGATGCGTAAGGCACGCGCAATGTGTACAGCGCATCTTGGAAGCCCATGATGCCGAGCCCGACCGGACGATGTTTGAGGTTGGAATTTTTCGCTTGCGGCACCGAGTAATAATTGATGTCGATGACGTTATCGAGCATACGCACTGCGGTTTTAATCGTGCGCTCTAGTTTTTGATGGTCAAGAACCGGGGCGTGATCGAGCGTTGCTTGGCTATTTGTAGCGATCGCCAAATGTTGATTCAAATTCACCGAGCCCAAATTGCACACGGCGATTTCGTCGCGATTGGTGTTCAACGTAATTTCAGTACACAAATTTGAGCTGTGTACGACGCCGACGTGTTGCTGCGGGCTGCGCAAATTGCACGGATCTTTAAACGTAATCCACGGATGACCGGTTTCGAACAGCATCGATAACATTTTGCGCCACAGATCCTGCGCGCGAACTTTTTTGTGCAGTTTGAGACTGCCGGCCGCCGCTTGGCGCTCGTATTCTTCGTAGCGGTATTCAAATGCAGCGCCGAATAAATCGTGCAGATCGGGGGTATCCGCTGGCGAAAATAGCATCCAATCGCCGTCTTGAAACACGCGCTTCATAAACAGATCGGGCACCCAGTTGGCGGTATTCATATCGTGGGTGCGACGGCGATCATCGCCGGTGTTTTTGCGCAGCTCGAGAAATTCTTCGATATCCATGTGCCAGGTTTCGAGATACGCGCACACCGCACCTTTGCGTTTGCCGCCTTGATTGACAGCGACTGCGGTGTCGTTAACCACTTTCAAAAACGGCACCACGCCCTGCGATTTGCCGTTGGTGCCTTTGATGTACGAACCGAGCGAGCGCACTGGCGTCCAATCGTTGCCGAGACCGCCGGCCCATTTCGATAACATTGCGTTGTCGTGAATCGCCGCGAAAATGCCGTCGAGATCGTCGGGCACCGTCGTCAAATAACACGATGACAATTGCGGGCGCAGCGTGCCGGCGTTGAATAGCGTCGGCGTCGAGCACATGTAATCGAAGCTTGATAACAAGCTGTAAAACTCGATTGCGCGTGCGTTTTTGTCGTCCTCGTTAATCGACAAACCCATCGCCACGCGCATAAAAAATACTTGCGGCAATTCGAGGCGAATTTCGTTGCTGTGAATGAAGTAGCGGTCGTACAACGTTTGCAAGCCGAGATAGCCGAACAGGTGATCGCGCTCGGGCTTCAATGCCGCGCCGAGACGCGCCAAATCAAAACTGCGCAATGCCGCATCGAGCAATTCGAGTTCGATACCTGTTTCGATGTAGGCCTGCAATGCTTGCGGATAGTACTGCGTCATCTCGGCTTGGGTGGCGGACTTGGCGACGCCGAGAAAGGTCAGCGCCTCTTCGCGCAGACTATCCATCAACAGCCGCGCGGTGACGAACGAGTAATTGGGCTCCTGCTCAACCAGCGTGCGCGCGGTGATCACCAGCGAGGTGCTGAGCTCGCCGATCGGCACGCCGTCGTATAAATTTTTCAGCGCTTCGCCGAGCACCAATTGCGCATCGACGCCTTCGAGATCGCTGCAGGCCTCGGCGACGATCGTCTCCAAGCGGCCGAGATTCAAAAATTCGCGGCTGCCATTGGCCAGCGTCACGTGCAGTGTCGGATGCGCTTTGGTCGTGGTGCCGGCTTTCGCGGCGCGGGCGCGGGCGTGCTCTTCGCGATAGATCACGTACGAGCGCGCGACTTTTTGCTCGCCGCTGCGCATCAGCGATAGCTCGACTTGATCCTGGATATCTTCGATATGGATGGTGCCGCCGGATGGCATGCGGCGCTTAAACGTCGAGCTGACCATCGCGCTCAATTTCGCCACGGTTTCGTGGATGCGGGTCGAAGCGGCCGCCGTGCCACCCTCCACCGCGAGGAAGGCTTTGGTGATCGCCACTGCGATCTTACTGTCGTCGTAGCTTACAACGGTGCCGTTGCGCTTGATCACGCGGATCTGGCCGGGGGCGGTAGCTTGCACCGATGCGGACGCAGTGGTGATGGTCGATTGTGGGGTCTGGGCACCGGAAGAGGTCGGACTAGTAAGATCTGCGTGCATGGGCGCTCCCTAATGTGGCGGCGTGATAGGTTTTATAGTGGGATACCCCAACATGTTGGGGTGTTGCGGAGATCGGATACAAGATAATGCGGTTTGTGGGTCTGCGCAAGCGCAAAAATAGGGGCGTAAAGTGTGGATAAGTTGTGGGTAAGATCGGAAGTCTGTAAGCACTAACCGCGCGTGCCTTAGCGGCCGCGCCACCTCGCTATCGAGGCGGCGAAGTAAGGGCTACCAAGTGTTTTTTTATAAAGGAATCAATTTTTTATAGCGGTTAATTAAATGTTCACTGCGTAAGCAGAAACTCAATTAGCGCCTTCTGCGAGTGCAGACGGTTTTCTGCTTCATCCCAAATCACACTGTGTTGGTCTTCCATCAGATCGGCTGAGATTTCCTCGCCGCGATGTGCCGGCAGGCAATGCATGTACAGCGCATCGGCGGCGGCTACCGTCAGCAGCTGGCGGTTGATTTGATAACCGGCGAATGCGCGGCGGCGCTCGTTGATTTCGTGCTCGTGCCCCATCGATGCCCATACGTCGGTGGCGAGCAAGTGCGCGCCGCGTGCGGCTTCTTTCGAATCGCGAAAAATAGCGACGCGCTGGCGATTGCCATCGATTAAATCCTCGCGCGGCTCGAAACCCTGCGGGCAGGCGATGCGCAGCTCGAAATCGAATTGGCGTGCGGCGTGGATATAGGTCTGGCACATGTTGTTGCCATCGCCGATCCAGGCCACCGTTTTGCCCTGTAGGCTGCCGCGATGCTCGATAAAGGTCTGCACGTCGGCCAGCACTTGGCAGGGGTGGAAGTCGTCGGTTAACGCGTTGATCACCGGCACCGATGAGAACGCGGCGAAGCGCTCGATGCGGCTGTGGCCAAAAGTGCGGATCATGATCGCGTCGACCATTGCGGACATCACGCGCGCGCTATCTTCGATCGGTTCGCCGCGGCCGAGCTGGGTATCCTTCGGCGCGAGAAACATCGCGTGGCCGCCCATCTGGGCCATGCCGGCCTCGAACGATACGCGCGTGCGCGTCGACGATTTCTCGAAAATCATGCCCAGCACATGGTTTTTGAAGCGATCGGTGTAAATGCGCTGGCGGTACTCTTGTTTAAACTCGGCGGCGCGCGCCAGCACCTGTTGGAGTTCGGCTGGGGTCAAGTCCAGCAGCGTTAGGAAGTGTCTTACTGCCATGATGGCGGTGCGGCCCGGCTCGGCGGCAGCCTCCTCCTTGTGTGGGTCGTTGATGGTCGTATAAGTCGTATGGATCGTTGGTCGTATAGGTCGGTATTGTTGCGATTAGTAAATCTTACTCAACTCGATCAGGTGCTCGCGCGGCCGAATTGTTCGAGCAGCGGGCATAAAATATTCAACAGTTGTTCGCTGTGTTCGCGTTGCCAAATCAGTGGCGGCAACAGGCGCACGACCTTGTCGGCGGTGACGTTGATCAGCAGGCCCTTTTCGAGTGCTTGGCTCACCAGCTCGCCGCACGGCCGACTCAGTTCGATGCCAAGCATCAGTCCAAAACCGCGTACTGCGACGACGCCGGGTACTGTCGCCAAGCGTGTGCGCAATTGTTCGGCCAGGTAGCGGCCTTCTTGCGCGGCGTGCTCGCCGAGCCGTTCGCTTTCAATCGTGTTGACCACCGCCAGCGCGGCGGCGCAGGCCAGCGGGTTGCCGCCGAAGGTCGAGCCGTGGTTACCCGGATGAAACAATTCGGCGGCGGTGCCGTGCGCGAGGCACGCGCCAATCGGCACGCCGCCGGCGAGACCCTTGGCGGTGGTCACGACGTCCGGCAACATGCCTTCGTGCTGATATGCGAAGAAAGTGCCGGTGCGGCCGTTACCGGTTTGCACTTCATCGAGCATCAGCAACCAGCCGCGCTGATCGCAGAGTTCGCGCAATTGCTTCAAAAAGCCGGGCGGCGCGATATTGATACCGCCTTCGCCTTGCACCGGTTCCATCAGCACGGCGACGACATCGGGATTGTTGCGGGCGATAGTCTGCAGCGCTTCGAAATCTGCGTACGGTGCGCGCGTAAAGCCCGCCACCAACGGCTCGAAGCCCGCCTGAATTTTACGATTGCCGGATGCGGTCAGCGTCGCCATCGTGCGGCCGTGGAAGGACTGTTCCATGACGATAATGGTCGGGCGATCGATGCCTTTCTTATGGCCGAACAAGCGCGCCAGTTTGATGGCGGCTTCGTTTGCTTCGGCGCCGGAGTTGCAGAAGAATACTTTCTCCATGCTGGAGAGGCGGCACAGCGTGTTCGCCAATTCGGTCTGCAGTTGGATCGCGTAAATATTCGAAGTATGAATCAGCTTGGCCGCTTGCGTTTGAATCGCTTTCACCAACGCCGGATGCGCGTGACCGAGCACATTGACGGCCACGCCGCCCAGCGCATCCAGGTAGCGATTGCCATCGCCATCGAATAGCCAAACACCCTCGCCGTGCTCAAAGGCGACGGGTAGGCGTCCATAGGTATTCATCAACGTCGGCTGCGCCATAGCTTTACGGTGTCCCCAACATAAGCGGTGTTCCCATGAGTAAGTTGCAGTGTGTTTTCGGCGTGCGAGGTAATCGTCGCTGGAAGCATGGCCGAGTAAAACGCAAAAAGGCAGCGAAAGCTGCCTAGCGAGACCACCGATAATAACGCGTAATAGAATGTGCGGCAATCTTTGCAAAACCTGCTGGCGTTGCCATCGTCCGCAAATAATGCTTGAGCAGTGCGCTCGGATTTAGCGGCGCTAGCGTGTACAATTGCCGAGGTTTGTTAACGCTGCGGCGTTTAACGGCGTGTCACTCGTTAGATTCGATGCATAGGTAGAGTTATGGACGTTATCGAAATTATTAAAGAACAGCTCGAAGCCAGCCCAATTATTCTGTACATGAAAGGCTCGCCCAATCAGCCGCAGTGCGGTTTTTCGGCGCGCACCTCGCAGGCGCTGATGGCTTGCGGTGAGCGTTTTGCTTACGTCGACGTATTGTCGAATCCAGATATTCGCGCCAATCTGCCCAAATACGGCAACTGGCCGACGTTCCCGCAACTGTGGGTCAATGGCGAGTTGATCGGCGGCTGCGATATCGTGTGTGAAATGCACGAGAACGGCGAGCTGCAACCGCTTATCAAAGAAGCATTAGCGAAGATAGCGGCTAAGTAATACCAAGCAATATTTTCAGCTAGCGTGGGTCGGTTACGCGCTGTTTGCTGGTAGTGTTTGATAGCGTTGCAAGGTTTCGGTGTGCGTCGTAACGGCGAGCGGCTTGCGGAAGTGGCTTGTGACGGCGCAGATTGTTGTCCTTGCCTCGCCAATAAACGGATTTATCGCCAATACGAAAGGAGTCGTTATGTCGATTTATAAATTATCGTTAATTCCCCTCTGCTGCTGTTTCGCGTTGCCCGTCGCTGCGGCTGACTGGCGCGAATGCGAACAGGCAAAATTACGACAACTCAATTTGGAACACGCGGCGCATACCGCGAGCGTCGGCGGTAGCAAAAAACACGCGCGTAGTCGCACCGGTACAACGAAATCGAGGGAGGATGCCAATCAGCTCGACGAGTGGCTGTGGAAAAATTGTCGCAACTACGCTAACGAATTGCGTAGCTTGGAGCAGGACCGGATGTGATGTTTTGCGATGAACCGTCCGCGTCGCTGCTGCGAGTTATGGGTTTAACTTATTTTTAATTTCCGCCAGCGTTTGTGCATAGATCGCTTGCTGCTCGCCACCGAGTTGCACCGCTTGCTCGGCGGCGAGTAACGCCTCCGGGTAGCGCTGTAAGCGCGCGAGCGTATCCGCTAAATTATTGAAGGCCGCCGCCGCGCCGGGATATTGCTCGGTCGCAGTGCGAAAGGCGCGTTCAGCGGCGGGCAAATCGCCCAACGCATACGCGGTGTTGCCGAGCCCCATGCGCGCGGCTAAATTTTCAGGCCAGCGTTGCAGTGCGCTTTCAAAACCGGTATGTGCGGCGGCGATTTGTCCGATTTTTTCCAGCGTGATAACTGCGGCAACATAACGCTCTTCGTCGGCGTCTTGCGGCAATTGTTCGGGCGGCAACGCCAGCATCGCCCAATAATTGCTGCGCGACCAGGTATGTTCGAACGTGGTCAGCGGCAACAATTGGCGTTGCTCGGCACCCGAGCGCAACATGATCACGCCACTATCGAGGTCGTAACCGATCGCGACCGCGTAGTGCCACATCGGATACCAATTAAACGCCAAATTTTCCAAGATGATTGCCGGATGACCGGCAGCGATTTCGGCGAGCAATGCGCTGAGCGTTGGTGCAATTTCGTAGGCGACAAAACCGTTGCGCCGCGCCGTCGCGAGCATTTCGATTTGCAGGCTACCGGCTTTACCGGGTAGATAAGCTTGCTCCGTTAATTGCTGCGGATCGATAGGCGCGCCAGCTGCGCTCATCACCATCGCCAGCGTTGCCGGGCCGCATTGATTGGTTTCCTGCGCGTAGTACGGCACTGTTGTCAGTTCGACGTGGCGCGGCAGCAATACCTGCGAGCGCAGCGCGGTGGTTTGTGGCGTGGCGCAGCCAAATAAAAAAATGGCGCAGAAAAAAAGCAAAAAGCCCGCGACAGCGCGGGCTAATTGGTGGGGGGGTTGCGTGGTGCGCAATAGCACTCAGCGTACCGGACGGGTGAACGGAAACACTTTGGTCAAACCCAGAATATCGGTGATCAATAAAATGACAAACACCGTAAAGAGAATGCCGAGCACACTGCTGCCGCCGGCAGGCAGCTGATCGAGACGATCGGCAACCGTTTGCACTTCGGCATCGGTCATCGCGTTGACGCGCAGCAGTGCTGCATCGGTATCGAGCCCGCGGGTTTGCAATAGATCGCGTACTTCTGCACGCTGTAAAAAGTTGCGTACGCGATCGCGATTTTGTCCGGCTTGCGCGCTCGACATCACGGCATCGGTGCCGATTAGTGCGGCGTGCACTTGTCCTACGGGCAGCCATAATGCGCATAGAGTAAGAATTAAGCTCCAGCTGGTGCGACGCAAAAAATGAGTATTCATAAACAGTATTCCTTGTTGCTGGTGATGAAGTGGAAAGCGCTAGTGTAAATGCACTTAATTTTAACGTTGTTACTTTTAACCGCGTTAGTTTTAACACAAGTCACGGCGGCGGCATAGTTCCTGCGCGAATTCGCAAGGCAATACATAATATAACGCACCATTCGAAATATACTCCAGCGATCAATACGGCGCGATTAAACTATCGATCGCCAATCATTGTAATGCCGGAACCTATTAAACCATGACATCACCGGTCCATCACTGTCTGCCAGCGCACACTCGCTTCGATATTTTTTGTACTGTTATCGATAATTACGGCGATGCGGGTGTTTGCTGGCGGCTCGCGCGTCAGTTGGCGAAGGAGTACGACGGCGCAGTGCGGCTATGGATCGATGATCTTGCAGTATTGCAGCGGCTTATTCCTTCAATAGTGCGCACCGAGTTGTCGCAATGCATTGCCGGTGTCGATGTGCGGCATTGGCAATATCCCTTTGTCGATGTCGAGTCGGCCGCAGTAGTTATCGAAGCGTTCGGCTGCCAGTTGCCGGAGAATTATGTGCAGGCGATGGCGCACCGTGCGCCGCAAGCGCTGTGGATCAATCTCGAATATTTGAGCGCCGAGAATTGGGTGGCGGATTGCCACGGGCTGTCATCGCCACAAGCGCATTTGCCGTCGCTGAATAAATACTTTTTTTTCCCCGGCTTTACCGCCGACACCGGCGGTTTGTTATGCGAGCGCGAACTGCTCGCACAACGGCAGACATTCCAAACCGCCCCGCGCGCAAGAGCGGAATTTTTGGCGCGCTTTGGTTTGACGATCGCTCCGACGATTCGCACCGTATCGTTATTCGCTTACGACAGTTGCCCATTGCGGCCGCTATTGGATGCTTGGGTGCATGCGTCGCAGCCGCTCTGGTGTCTGGTGCCCGAAGGGCGAATAGTCGCCGAGATCGCACAATTTTTTGGTGAATCGAACCTCGGGGTTGGCGCGGTGCGGCAGCGCGGTGCGCTGTCGGTGACGGTGCTGCCGTTTTTATCGCAGGATGATTACGATCGCCTGTTGTGGAGTTGCGATCTCAATTTTGTGCGCGGTGAGGATTCATTCGTGCGCGCGCAATGGGCCGCGCGCCCGTTCATTTGGCAAATCTATCCGCAGCAGGACAGCGCACATGGGCAGAAGTTGGAGGCATTCCTACATCGCTATCAAGCAGCGTTGCCAGCCGAAGCTGCGCTCTGCTTGACGAATTGTTGGTGGGCATGGAACGGTATCGGTGCTATCGAAGACGCCTGGCGCGAACTACAGTCGGCTTTGCCCGCGTTGACGAAACATGCGCAGGATTGGTCGAGGCAACTGGCGCAACGCGAAAATCTCGCTGCGGCGCTGGTGCAATTTTGCGCAAATCATGTATAGTGCGCGCGTTTTATTAAACCCTGTTTTGGTGTCCTTCTATGAAAAATGCTCAAGAGCTCCGCGCCGGTAATGTCATCAATGTGAATGGCCAGCCCTGGGTTGTGCTGAAGGCCGAATACAACAAGTCGGGCCGTAACTCTGCGGTAGTAAAAGCCAAGATGAAAAACCTGCTTTCTGGCGGCATCTTGGAAACCGTGTACAAGGCCGATGATAAAGTTGAGCCGGTTATTCTCGATCGCAAAGATGTTACCTATTCGTATTTTGCCGATCCGCTGTACGTGTTTGTCGACGAAGAGTACAACCCGTGCGAAGTCGAAGCGGAAAACCTCGGCGACACCATCAACTACATGGAAGATGGTATGGCCGATGTTTGCGCCGCCGTGTTTTATGATGGCAAGGCGATCTCGGTCGAACTGCCGACCACCATCGTGCGCAAAATCACTTACACCGAACCTGCGGTGCGCGGCGATACCTCGGGCAAAATCATGAAAACGGCACGCCTCGCGAACGGCTATGAAATGCAAGTATCGGGGTTTTGCGAAATCGGCGATTCGGTCGAGATCGATACTCGCACCGGCGAATACAAAAGTCGTATCAAAGGCTAGTAATTTGTCGCTGCAAAAAAGGCCCTGCGGGGCCTTTTTTTATGGATGCTGAATTGTGTTGCAGCGCGCGTTGAGAAGTTTGTGGCAAAAAAATCCGCAGAAAAAACGTTGTGTAACTATTTGATGACGTAATTGCGGCCTTCTAAGCAAGCGGCACGCGCCCGCGTATAAGCTGCTTGTTGGTCATTTTGGTTTGCGGATTGTTGCGTGGCTTGCTGTTGATTTTGTGCTGTTTGTTGCTGCTGTTGCGCATTGACGCCATGGTTTCGTGCCACGCGTGCGACGCCACCGATGATTTGCGTCAAGCGCGACAGCGCAATTATTGTCTGCATCCACAACAAAAAAAGGCGAGCAAGCGTGGCTGTTCTTGCTGATTGTGCGCTGATGGAATCTTAGGAGCGGATCGTGCAAATACCTCCCGATGAACAAAAATAGTGTTAGTGCATTGATCGGTTTGCTGATGATGGTATTTATCGGCGTGTGGGCCGGGCGACTGGCGTTAGTCGGCGGGTTTGCACTATTGCACGGAATTGGCTTAACGGTAACGCTGTTTATCGCGCCGCAGCGGCAGCACATTTATCGTTTCGCCGACGTCGGCATGGCGCTGCTCGGCGGTGCTCTGCTGACCACCGTTTGAGTGACCGGCGCTTAGTCGCTGCATTAAGATTTATTCGTCGACAAATACGATTAAGATCAAGGCAATAGCGAAGTCATTGTAATATCCGCTCGCAATCCGGTTGTGTTTGCCGCGCGGCGTGGCTATCGTTGCTAAGCTTACACCACGGTTGTATGCGCACGGTTGATCCACAAGCCTGACGAGCGGTGAATTACATGGCCTTAGAGTTAACTACCGAACAGATTCGGTCGATGTTGCACGGCATTTCGATTCCGCCGCAGCCGCAAATCATGGTGGATTTGCAGATGGAGCAGCTGTCGCCGGATTGCACGATTCAAGGTGTCACCGAGTTAATTTCGCGCGATGTCGGTCTCTCCGGCAGCATCATTAAAACCGTCAACTCCGCTTTCTTCGGCCTCAAAAATAAAATCAGCTCGGTGCAGCAGGCTTGCCAGTTGTTGGGTATCGACTGCGTCGTCAATATCGTCAACGCGTTATCGATTCGCGGCGAGTTGAGCGACGAACAAATCGTTGGGCTGGGTCGTTTCTGGGATTCGGCCACCGATGTCGCGATGATGGCGGCGAATATCGCCAAACAAATCGGCGTGCAGTCGCCGGACGAGGCGTACACGCTCGGTTTATTTCACAATTGCGGTATTCCGTTGTTGATGGAGCGCTTCGATAATTACGCAGCGGTGATGCAAGAGGCGTATGCGCACCCAGAGCCGCGCATTATCGATGTCGAAAATCGTTTGCTAAAAACCAATCACGCAGTGGTTGGCTATTACGTGGCAAAATCGTGGAATTTACCGGCTTATCTGTGCGAGGCGATTCACGATCACCATAGCGCGCAGGAAATTTTCGCCAATCTTGATTATCCCGATAACCGCAAGAAAAATTTGCTGGCCATTTTAAAAATGGCCGAGCACCTATGTGCCAATTTTCGAACGCTAGGCGGCCAAAGCGTCGATCACGAGTGGCAGCAGTTGGAGGAAAACGTGCTGATCTACGTCGGCCTCAGCAGCTACGATTTCCAGCTGTTAGTGCAGGATTTATAATTAGACGAGCTTCACCGGCGCCTCCCAAATCACCAGCACCAAGCAACCTTCCTCGCAGACGCAATTGCAGCAGGCCATTCGTCGCGGCACGGAGTAAACATACTCTTTGTTGGACACAGAAAATTGTCGGACGCAGCAAAAATTCAGCCGCGCCGCGGCTGAAATCGCTATGCTGTGCGCCGGTAACGAGTGGAGTAGTCCGTAATGCCGCGCAATCTAACGACCACCTGGGCGATGGTGGTTGCCGCTACATTTTTTTGGGGCAGCAACTTTAATGCGGCGCATGCGCTGGCCGACAAGCTACCGGCGCTGACCGCCGCTGGCGAGCGCTTCGGCATCGCCACGCTGGTGCTACTGGCCATGCGCTTAATGCAACGGCGCAGTGAATCCGCGTTGAGCCACAAAGATCGATTGATCTTATGCGTGCTCGGTTTGATCGGCGTATTCAGTTTCAATTACGCATTTTTTACCGCATTGCATACCACGTCGGCATTGAACGCCGCGCTGATTATGGCGCTATCGCCGCTGCTGACTAATTTGCTGTCGGTGTGGTTGCTCGGTGCGACGATTAGCGGCGTGCAGTTGCTCGGTATCAGCGTCGCGTTCAGCGGTGTTGCGTTGGTGATCACCGGCGGCCATTTCGCGCTGTTGCACATCGCGATCGGCGATGTATGGATGTTGGCCGGCTGTTTAGCGTGGAGTTTTTACGGCGTGCTGTTGCGCAAATACGCAGCGCATATTCCGTCGCCACAGCAAACGCGTTGGACTGTATCGGCCGGTGCATTAGCATTAATGATATTTGCGCTGTGGCAGGAGCAACCGCTCGCGCTGATCGCACAACAAAGTTTAACGACGTTGCTGATTTTGCTGTACATGGCACTGTGCGGCACGGTGTTGGCGTATTTATTTTGGTTGCGCGGCATTCAGGATTTAGGTCCGCAGCGCGCAAGCCTCGCGTTTAATTTAGTGCCGGTGTTCACGCTGCTGATTAACTTGCTGCTCGGTCAGCTGCCGCACATTGAGCAATTTATCGGTATGGCATTGGTGTTATGCGGCGTGCTGATTGCGATTGGCTGGCGGCCGGCGTGGCCGACGAAAAAATAAACGATCGCCATCTCATCCGCTTTACATGGTACCTATTTATGGTACTATTAAAGGATGAAGAAAAAACACCAAAAAACTCTTGCCTTAATATTCTCTCGTCCAATAAGTGGAAATGTTCAGTGGCGTGATATTGAAGCACTATTTGTCGATTTAGGTGCTGAAATCTCTGAGCGAGAAGGTAGCCGCGTTGCGGTGGTGCTATTCAATGAAGTTAGGATTTTTCATCGCCCACATCCAAGTCCGAACACTGACAAGGGGGCTGTGGCAAGCATTCGAAAATGGCTAGAACAACACGGGGTGTCTGCATGAATACCATGACGCTGGACGGCTACCACGCCAAAATAGAATATGATCCTGAATTAGATACTTTTCGGGGTGAGATTCTGGGGTTGGCTGGTGGAGCTGATTTTTACGGTAAAAATCCCAAAGAATTAAAGGCTGAATTCAAGAAATCGTTAAATGTATTTCTTGCAGTTTGTCGAGAAAAGGGCATTGAGCCGCGCCGTAATTATTCAGGTAAATTTAATTTAAGAATTTCACCAGAGTTACATGAACAGCTTGCAATAAAAGCTCAGGTCATTGGGAAAAGTGTAAATTCTCTTGCGCAAGAAGCATTGCAGCAGCTTGTAGAAAAAGCAGGCTAACACGTTCGCAATCAACTTTCGTGTTGGTTAGCGGTTTAAATAAGCACGCCAGCCGCATCGAAGTGCGTCCGATCGAAGAAAGTTTGCGCGAAGAAGAGCGCCATTAATCGCTGCTCGAATGAATCTGTAGTTCACTATTTTTGAGGTTTTATAATGCAAGCAGCCGTCGCCGAAAATTTTAATCAACCGCCGCATTACGGCGAATTTGCCGAGCCGAGTGCGCGCGAGGGCGAAGTAATCGTCACCGTTAAAGCGGCGGCGTTGAGCCAGTTGGTGCGCTTGCAGGCATCGGGAAAACATTACACCAGTGGCACGCCGCCGTTTGTGCCGGGCGTCGATGGCATTGGTTATCTCGCCGATGGTCGACGCGTGTATTTTGCATTTCCGCGCGGGCCGGTTGGTGCGATGGCGCAGCGCGTCGCGGTGAAATCTGCCTACACTGCTGCGGTGCCCGATGATCTCGACGATATCACCGCGGCGGCAATTGCTAATCCAGGTATGTCGTCGTGGGCGGCGCTGACCGGACGCGCGCATTTACAACGCGGCGAAACGGTATTGATCAACGGTGCGAACGGCGCATCGGGTCGGCTCGCAATTCAAATCGCCAAACATCTCGGCGTCGGCCGCGTTGTCGTCACCGGACGCAACCCCGCAAGCGCCGCCGAATTGCGCGCGCTCGGTGCCGATGAATTTATATTGCTGCAACAGGAGCCGACGGCGCTGATCGATTGTTTTCGCGCGGAAATCGCCAACGGTATCGATGTCGTGCTCGATTATTTGTGGGGCCCATCGGCAGTGGCATTTTTTACCGCAGCGAGCGGACACGGCGCCGGGCATGCGGAGCCGCGGATTCGCTTCGTTAATATTGGCTCGCTCGGCGGTGCGGAAACTTCAATAACCGCAACGGCGTTGCGCGGCAGCGGTCTCGAATTGCTTGGCAGCGGGCTCGGCAGTTTATCGAATGAGGCGCTGGTGCAATCGATTGCCGGTGTATTGCAAGCGGCGAATTCGATCGGTTTGAAAATTGAAACGCGCGCGGTACCGTTAACTGATGTTGCTGGCGCTTGGGCGGATACATCGTCGGCGCGCACGGTGTTTACGATTTAGTGCGGAGTAGTTAATCCCGCCGCATGCATCAGCAATCGCAGCAAACCGGCGACCACCGCCAACGCTAATACACTCGCCGATAAAAGCTTTATCCCATAGATGTTTTTCGTGAGCGCGGGATTTGAAGCGAAATTCGAACGCGACACCGCGAAAAATCAAGCCGATTAACATCAATAGCAACGGTATCGACAACGCATCGAGCACCACGGCATACGCCAATGGAAATGCGCCGAACAAACACGCACCGCCGAGCACCAGCCAGGTTTCGTTGCCGTCCCATACCGGTGCCACGGTGTTCATCATCACATCGCGTTGTGTCTCGTCTTTAACGAACGGAAACAGCATGCCGATGCCGAGATGGTGATGGCAGGGAAAATAATGTGAAAGGAAATCGTAAACGCAAGCTGGATTCGGGCAAGTTCGAGAGCATCCAATCCGAACATAACGGCTCCTCGGCAGTGCAAGCGTTGCGCGATGCCATCGACAGCGCGATGACAGGAGTGATTATTGTAACCGCAATGCCGCCGCCATCGGCAGTTAGTATTTTACCTCAACGCATCGCATATTTTGCGCCGGGCTGCCCCAAGCTCATTTCGCTAACGTCGTATTCAACTTGAAATTTCATAAAGATCGGTTGCGTGTTACCAGCCTGGATGGATTGTTCGATGTCGCGTGCAGCCCAGGCGGATAAGTAATCGGTGTGGTTATTTTCATTATTCGGTGATACTCCAGCGGTTCGGTTTAAACTTCAAATATTATCGCGCTAATCGCGCGCCTTTTTAGCATCGGCTATTAATTTGTCTGCCGCTGCTTTGTCGATTCGCTCAAACTTACCAAGTCCGCAACCGCCTCTCGGTACGTACGAGCTGCCGATGCGCATCATCGGAATAATATAATCCACCGCACACAGGTTGTTGGTCGAAGACTTGTGAGTAGAGGTGTCGTCTAGCTGCATGCCGACACATGCATTGGGAAGGATGCTTTTATAAATCTCGTTTTTCGAATAATAGAACAGCACTGTTTTTTCATCGACTATACGAGTCTGGTCGATACGGTTTATTTTTATGCACTCTTGTAGCTTTGAGTTCGAGGCAGCTTCATCGGCATGCGATAAGGGGGTGCCCAATGCGCAAAGCACTAGCGCTGTGCTACGGACGATGATTTTCGGCGACACGAAAAAGCTTTTCATAGCGATCACCTTGCTGACTGTATGGGCTGATTAATCTCACCATCGGCTCGAACGCGGTGGATCGTAGTATACGACAAAAATCTTAGTGTAATATTCCTCTCAGTTCGTTCGCGACATGATTTTTCCTTGATTGGTATTCGGCATCAGTGGCGAGTGTGGCGTGATTTAGATGGATTCAATATTGCAATGCGCACTTAGCGCATTGCAAAGTGCCGAAACGCGTACTGTTTACCGATCGTTGCTCGCTACGCTTCCGCTTACGACTATTGTAATGACTCAGCATTATGCGAGTTTACTTTGCAGTTTACGGCGAAAATCGTTTTCGGCATTGAGTGAAGAAATTTGTTCGCCACCGACATTCGATAACCGCGCTAAATCCTGGCGCGGTATTTCCTGCTGATCTTGAAATACCAGCAACGAATCGAATTGCACGCCCTGCTGCAACAAATATTGCAGGAAAATGGTGGTCAAGCGCGCTTTGTCGCGATTGGGGATGCCGTACAAATACAGCGGTCGGCTTCTGCTGGTTTCGATGTAGAAATCGATCGGATAATTCTGTGTATCGGGAATTCCGGGCACGCTGTAATCGCGGTGAACTTTATCTTCTGCCACCAGCGTTTTGATCTGTTCTTGCAAATCGTCGTAGAACGTCGATGCCACATGCGAGCGGTTGAGAAAGGTCAGATCGTAGACTCGTGTCAATGTCTGCCCCAGCCGGAAAATGGCATTGGCAAGGTGGTCGGTTTGGGCGTCCACATAAAACGCGCCTTTTTCTTCGTCGTATTGCACTTGCTCCTGCGCAACTATCTGGCGCATTAACACGCTGCGCGTGCCCTCGAAATATTTGTCGATATCGTTTTCATAGCTGATGTGCATCAACGTGTGACCGCCATCGCTCAAGCGAACGCCGCCGGTTCCTGTTTCCGAAACATAGATTGGATAACCATCGCCATCGGGATAGGTGAACGGCGTATTCAGCATGAGCACATTATTGCCGCGGTTTACCAGCGATACGTGAGCGCACAGTTGCTGACAGAGTAGTTTTTCGTCGATGTTCAACATATCCGCTTCTCCTACTCGCCAAACATATCAGGTTCATCCGGCTGCAAATCACGCAACCCCGAGATTGAGCAGTCGTTGACTAAACAATGCAATGCGCCATTCAAGGTCATATAGCGCGTCGTAAGATCGGCATGCGACTCGGGCTTCAAGCCGCAGGAAAAATCGCCCTCGTCATTCGTGTTCTGACGCAAATACAACTCGAACTGATAGCGATCATTTTCGAGCAGATAATTTTTCTGCCGATGGCCCGGTGTTACCTTCCACTGAATCCTCGCGTTCGTTACTACTTTACTCATTGTGCGCAATTGATCCAACTCCGCATCCGTCAATGCGTCGAAATTCATCCTGGTCTTCCCTTTACAGTGAAATCACCCATAATGCTTCAATGCCGCGATCGCCCATAATTTTAACGGCGATTTTGCGATTATAGCTCGCCGCGAAAGGTAGCTGATCATTTAACTTATTTAGGGGCGACCGGAGATGATTTGCATTTATGCCGAATAGTAAATGCGAATCTTAATATGCGCCACTGTAAATCGCGGCCATCGATACGCTGACGGCTGGCTGCCCTTGCGTCTGGCGCGTATCCGACGGTGTGCACATATCTGCCGCTCGCAGGCTACGCAAAACAATGGCCTGATAGAATGGTTTCTCATTGTGGTAGTGTTGGTGACACAGATAACAGACTGAAATTTTTGATAGAGTAACTATCGGCTGGCTTAGCGCGGCCTATAAATACGAGGATTTAATACATGAATATTAAGTTCGCGCGACTGGTAGCTTACAGATGATGCACTCATATACCGGGGGTATTGAGGTCGTTGCTCAGCGACCGGCTGCTCGCCTTAAAAAAATGCTGACGTTATACAGCTCTGTACGTCGCGCGAGCGAGGAACTATGTGCGCCGCTGGCGGTTGAGGATTATGGCTTGCAGGCGATGCCTGAAACTAGTCCGCTGAAGTGGCATCTTGCGCATACCACGTGGTTTTTCGAGACATTTATTCTCAAGCCATATAAATCGCATTACGTAGTTTTTCATCCGCGCTTCGAATATCTTTTCAATTCGTACTACGACGCGGTGGGGCCGCAATTTCCGCGCGCACAGCGGGGATTGCTTTCGCGGCCTTCGGTCGACGAGGTGTATCGTTATCGCGCGTACGTCGATGCGGCGATTATTGAGTTGATCGAGAGCGCGACAGCAACGGATTTACCGCAAATCATTTCGCGGTTGACGTTAGGTTGCAATCACGAAGAGCAGCATCAAGAGCTGATGCTGACCGATATTAAATATAACCTGTCGGTGAATCCGCTGCGACCGGCTTATCGCGAGGATCTGCCGATTCCCAACGGTGCTTCGGCGTTGAGTTGGATTAAATATCCCGGCGGCTTGCAGTCGATTGGTCACCAAGGCGATAACTTTGCATTCGATAATGAATTGCCGCGACATCGCGTTTACGTTGCGCCGTATGCGCTCGGTTCGCGACTGGTAACGAACGGCGAATACCTCGAATTTATCGAGGCCGGTGGTTATGCGCAGCCGCAGTATTGGCTCGCCGATGGTTGGCGCGTGGTGCAAAGTATGGCGTGGCAGGCGCCGCTATATTGGGAGCGTATCGATGGCGGGAAGAAAAGCGATGATCGCTGGAGCCAATTTACGCTCGCCGGTTTAAGACCGCTGAACGAGCACGAGCCGGTTTGCCATTTGAGTGTTTACGAAGCCGATGCGTACGCGCGCTTCCGCAATAAACGTTTGCCAACCGAAGCAGAATGGGAGTTAGCCGCAGCGGAGCTTTTGCTCGATGGTAATTTTCGAGAATCGGGTTTGTTACATCCACGCCCCGCAGCAGACGCGCAATTTTTTGGCGATGTATGGGAGTGGACATCGAGTAGTTACGCACCGTATCCAGGTTATCGATCGGCGCACGGTGCGCTCGGTGAATACAATGGCAAGTTTATGGCGAATCAAATGGTGTTGCGCGGCGGCTCGTGCGTTACGCCCGCGCGCCATATTCGCGCAACCTATCGAAACTTTTTCTATCCACCGGATCGCTGGCAATTTAGCGGCGTGCGGCTAGCGGAGGATGTATGAGCGAATCGGCAATTCGGTTGGAAGAGGTTGTCACCGAGCGCGAGGATTTTCTTGCCGAGGTGTTGCATGGGTTGTCGATTTTTCCGAAGAGCCTGTCGCCAAAGTTTTTTTACGATCGTCGCGGATCGGAATTGTTTGAGCAAATTTGTCTGTTGCCAGAATATTATTTGACGCGCACCGAGATCGAAATTTTGCGGATATGTGGAGAGGAAATTGCCGAGATCGTCGGCCCCGCCAGTGTACTGATCGAACTCGGCAGCGGCGCCAGTCGCAAAGTGCGCATGCTGTTGGAGATGCTGCGGCCGCGTATGTATATTGGCGTCGATATTTCGCGCGAATTTTTGCTCGATGCGACGCGCCGGTTAGCGAAGGATTTTCCGGCAATCGAAGTGCGCGCGCATTGCGCCGATTTGCATCAGCCGCTCACGCTCGAATGTCCACACGGCAAGCGCCTCGTGTTTTACCCCGGTTCGAGTATCGGTAATTTCAATCCACA
>JAYVWC010000087.1:0-28254 GCA_043786385.1 Spongiibacteraceae bacterium
GGATATCGTCGAGGCGCGGGCCTGGGTGCTACAGTTTGCGCGCTGGTACAACGGTGAGCATCGACACAGTGGCATCGTGTTTGTCACGCCGGAACAGCGTCACCAAGGTGCAGACATCGCATTGCTGGAGAAGCGTCGCGACGTGTACTTTGCGGCGAAACAACAGCACCCACAACGTTGGAGCGGCGAGATCCGGAACTGGACGCCAGCGAGTGAAGTATGGCTCAATCTGGAGCGGCAACCGCAGCAAGAAATTAAACAGGCAGCTTAACAATTAAGGCGACAACTACCTTGAAATCCGCCGAAGCTGGTTTTAATTGAGACAGCCTTATGATCTGGCGTCATAGTATTTGTAAAGCCGATCAGGTTTTTTTCAAATCTCGTGGCCTGATTTTCAGCATATCTTGTATCGATATCGTCATTTATTAATTTGTCTGCCGGCTGGATATATGAAGTGGGTGCCACATCCGTCGCCCGATAATTGGGGGCTTCCGAGTTCGAGCGCTAAGGCTGCAGGATCAATAGCGAAGGAGGCCATCTCAGCAATAAGGCGTTCAACGTCGGCGGAATCTAAAGCTCCTGACACGTTGCGCAACCCGCCTGCGGCTTCCGCAACCATTTCTCTAATGTCATTTGCATTCGGCAGAGCGTCGACCTTGAATGCTCGAACGGGAATTACAATGTCTTCAAGATTTAGGCTCGGTAGCTCAAAGAGCCCCCAGTGAAGATAGGCGGCTGTGACGTCCGCGGCAGCTAGACCGCTGCGCTTGGCTCGAGTTAGCACAAGAACCTGAGGGCCCAAAATTGCTATTGAAAGACGACCAATTCCTTTTTCTCCGAGTATGGGTCTGGATTCCTGGCCTGGGTCTATAGGTGGGCTTGCGAGCGATGAATTGGCTACCTTGCTATCAGTGCCCAAGGTGAGCCATCTTTGCTCAAAATCCTCCAGCGTCATCCCAAGTCCATCGTCCCTGAGAACGAGGAGTCCTTCCTCGCGGAAATAGTCTATCTCGGCCACACGAGCATAAGCATCATGTGCATTCTTAAACAGCTCGCTAATGGCAGTGGGGATGCCTGCGATTTGCTGTCGACCCAACATGTCAACGGTGCGCGCTCTAACTTTAAACTTTGCCATTAAGCGCTGACTCTCCTGCGCATTTTTGCGTAGTGCTCAATGAAGGCCCTTCCGAAAATCTCTGCCATTTTTGCGAGGACTGCGTTCCCAACTTGGCGCGCCATTGAGCTCATAGTTCCATGAAAGACAAAGTCTCGGGGAAATGTTTGTAGGCATGCTGCTTCCCTGACGCTGATGGCTCGATTTTCTTTCGGGTGGCCAAACCTCCCGTTCGAAAGACTAATGCACCGTGTTGTGAGGGCGGTTGCAGGGCGATCCCAATGCATACGCCCATAAACATCGGTATGTCCATCATGGGTTTTGTGGCAATCTAGCCAAAGCTCTTCTGGCCAGTCGACTCTTCCGCCACCTGCTGGCGTTAGCGCAATTCTTTTAAGATTAAGCTCCGACAATGATGCCGCTCGGTGCACCGAGTCGCTAGCATCGATTTGTCCTGCCTTGAGCTTTGGCAAGCCTTTTAACCATTGCCGCACTGTCGAAAATTTTGGATTGTCGGTTTCTGGGCCGTGCGTTGGAAGAGGTATCGAAATTGGACCTAGACGGCTAGCCATTAACACAAACCGGCGTCTCGTTTGAGGGACTCCGTACTTGCAAGCCATTACAACACCGAAATCAAAATGATAATCAGCGCTTTGCAAGAAGTTGATAAATTCCGCAAGAGGACTTTTTTGCCTGTTAACGTTTTGCAACCCTGGTACATTTTCAATAAAGATGTATTCGGGCCTATATGCTTCTACAAATCGATGAAATTCAAATAACAATGAGCGTCGCTTATCATTTTTTTGTTTCTGTCGGTTTTGTGTGGAAAACGGCTGGCAAGGCGCGCATGCGCCGAATAACATTGGACTGCCGATGGAAGAACGGATATGCGGCGCTAAGGCTTCTGTGCGTAAATCACGAATGTCTTGGCAAATGAAATTAGCTTTTGTAAAGTTTGCCGCAAAAGTTTGTGCGGCATCTGGGTCGACATCAACACCCATTCGCACCGACATACCTGCTGCGCGCATACCTGCGCTTGTGCCGCCGCACCCACTAAAAAAATCATAGAAATGCATAGGCATCGATACGCGCTCCGCGCCTTTTATTTGGGTTCTGATGGCATCGCGCCATTCAAAAATCAGACCTCAACCCTATAAATCGTGGCAAAAATGGCCCTAGCATTAAGGCCTTGGAAAATTTCGTTGGGCTGAATATTAATGTAGCCTGATGATCTCGTCTCGCCGCATGGGATCATGCCCAATCTCGGCTTAAAAGAATCGTCGAAGTGTATGATATTAGACGGTATTTCACGAGTTGCGAAGACGATTTGCATTAAAAAAACAAGCTTCGCGTTGTTGGTCGCCGGTCACCAAGGCTAATTTCAAGTTTACCCTTTTGTTTACCCCTTGAATGCCTTTAAAACAAAAAGGGCTAGCGCTGTTAACGCTAACCCTTTGTTTTGTTTGGCTCCGCCTGCTGGGCTCGAACCAGCGACCCATTGATTAACAGTCAATTGCTCTACCAACTGAGCTAAGGCGGAAGAAAGCTCACACGCAGTGAGGCGCGCATATTAAAGTGCTGACCCAGCCTCGTCAACTGCTTTTTAGGCCGCTAAGGCGATGAATTTTTTCACAATTTGCGGTGTTCGTATTTTGCACAATACGGCCGCCACGGGACGCTTGCGCTGCGCCTACGCTTGGCCTGATAGTAGCCGCCCAATTGCGTCTTACAGTGGATTCAGCAATGCACCGCCCGTTCTCCGTGGTCGCCCCGTATCAGCCGGCCGGCGATCAACCCAATGCTATTCGCGAGTTGGTCGGCGGTATCAATGCCGGGCTGCACGCGCAGACGCTGCTCGGCGTCACCGGCTCGGGTAAAACTTTTACAATCGCCAATGTGATCGAGCAGATCCAACGGCCGACCATCGTGATGGCGCCGAACAAAACTTTGGCCGCGCAGTTGTACGGCGAATTCCGCGAGTTCTTTCCGAATAACGCAGTCGAGTATTTCGTCTCGTATTACGATTATTATCAGCCGGAAGCGTACGTGCCCTCCTCCGATACTTATATCGAGAAGGATGCGTCGATCAACGAGCACATCGAGCAGATGCGGTTGTCGGCGACCAAGGCATTGATCGAGCGCGACGATGCGATCATCGTCGCCACGGTGTCGGCGATCTACGGCCTCGGCGATCCCGATCAATATTTCAAAATGGTGTTTCATATCGTGCGCGGCGATCCGATCGATCAGCGTCAGGTATTGCGACGCCTCGCCGAGATGCAATACAAACGCAACGATGCAACGTTCGGACGCGGCACTTATCGCGTGCGCGGCGACATCATCGATATTTTTCCGGCGGAGTCCGAACGCGATGCCGTGCGCATCGAAATATTCGACGATTTTATCGAAAATATTTCCCGCTTCGATCCGCTCACCGGCGAAACTCTCGGGAAACTGCCGCGCTTTACGATCTTCCCGAAAAGCCATTACGTCACGCCGCGCGAAACGCTGCTACAGGCGGTCGATTACATCGAAGAAGAATTAAAAGAGCGGCTATTGTATTTGCGCGCGCACGATAAGTTAGTTGAAGCGCAGCGCCTCGAACAGCGTGCGCGCTACGATATGGAAATGATTCGCGAACTCGGCTATTGCAACGGCATCGAAAATTATTCGCGCTACCTATCGGGCCGCGCACCGGCCGAAGCGCCGCCAACGCTGTTCGATTATCTACCGCCGAATGCGTTGGTGGTGGTCGACGAATCGCATGTTTCAATTCCGCAAATCGGCGGCATGTATAAAGGCGATCGCTCGCGCAAAGAGACGCTGGTCGAATACGGTTTTCGATTGCCATCGGCGCTCGACAATCGACCATTACGCTTCGACGAATGGGAACGTTTAGTACCGCAATTAATTTTTGTATCGGCGACGCCGGGGCCGTACGAAGCGGAAAATGCCGCGCGCATCGTCGAGCAGGTAGTGCGCCCCACCGGGTTACTCGATCCACGTATCGAAGTACGTCCAGCGCGCAGTCAGGTCGACGATTTATTATCGGAAATTCAAAAACGCGTCGCGGTCGATGAGCGCGTATTAGTTACCACTTTAACCAAACGCATGTCCGAGGATTTAACCGATTATCTCGGCGAGCACGGCGTGCGCGTGCGCTATTTACACTCGGATATCGAAACGGTCGAGCGCGTCGAAATCATTCGCGATTTGCGTCTCGGCGAATTCGACGTGTTGGTCGGCATCAATTTATTGCGCGAAGGTTTGGATATGCCCGAGGTGTCGTTGGTCGCGATTCTCGATGCGGATAAAGAAGGTTTTTTGCGCTCGGAACGTTCGCTAATTCAAACGATGGGCCGCGCCGCGCGTAATTTAAACGGCATGGCGATTTTATACGCCGACAAAATAACCGGCTCGATGCAGCGCGCGATGGATGAGACCGATCGGCGCCGCGACACACAAATCAAGTACAACCTCGAACACGGCATCACGCCGAAAGGGCTACACAAAACCGTCACCGATATTATGGAAGGCGCGCGGGCGCCCGGTGCAAAAAGCAAGCGCGGCAATGTTAAAGGTCGCAAAGTCGCCGAACCGACCGCGCATTATAAAAACTCGATCGCCGCGATGTCACCGGCCGAGCGCAGCAAAGAATTGAAACGGCTCGAAGAGCAAATGTTTCAACATGCAAAAAATTTGGAGTTTGAAGAAGCGGCGCGCGTGCGCGATGAAATCGCCGCGCTGAAGTACGAAATGCTGGCGTAGCGGATCGAGTCTGAATTTCTAAAGATCAACTCCGCGTCGCAACAACCAGCGGCCGCGATGACCCATGCCATGTACCGTCGTCACGCAACCGTTTTTTTGTAACATCAGTGTCCGGCGTGCTGTGGTAGGCTGCGCTGCACATAGCTGGAACCCTCGACCCGTCGGCACACCGCCGACCGCTCGATCTCTGTGGAGCATTTTATCTCGTGAGCCGCTACAGCTTAATTTTTGATACCGAAGGCAGCAGCGCAGGCCATACGCTGTGCGGTGTGGCGCTCGATGCCATTGCCGTCGAATATCGCCACTCGCGCTACAACATCAGCCGCGATCAACACATCATCGTGCTGCGCGCCGACGGCGAACAGATCGCGCCCAGCCTCATGCACTGGGGTTTTACCCCGTATTGGATTCACTGCGCCAATCCCGTCCTACAACCACTGACGATCGCCGACGCCAAAGTCGAGCAGCCCTATTTCCGCGATGCGTTCCATCAGCGGCGCTGCTTAATTCCGGCTAGCGGTTTTTATGCGTGGCAGGGCTGGGAAAATGGCCCCGCCGCGCCGTACTACGTGCAAATGCGCGATCGCCAACCGTTCCTGATGGCCGCGATTTGGGATACCTGCGAAGGCGTCGATCGCGTCGCGATGATTACTACTGCGGCCAACGAGTTAGTACAGCCAATTCACGACCGCATGCCGGCCATTATCCCATTGGCACAAGCCGATGCTTGGCTGCGCGACGCGCATCCGGAACAATTGCTCGCGCCGTACCCGGCCGCGGCGATGGAAATTTATCAGGTCGGTCGCAAATTATTTTGCACGGATTACGAGGCGGTCGATTTGATAGCGCGCGTCGCCAGCGATAACCATCAAGCGCGCACGGCCACTTGCGGCTAGCCATAACAAACACGATAGCCACACCATCGCACGAGCGACTCAATCCAAACCCAAAGCTCGACAAATTCCTAGAATGGCGCCCATAAAAAAGGGGCTTACGAATTAACGTAAACCCCTAAAAATGGTGGGTCGTGCGGGATTCGAACCTGCGACCAATTCCTTAAAAGGGAACTGCTCTACCAACTGAGCTAACGACCCGAAAGAGGCGCACATGATACTGATTTATATGGAAATGACAAGCATTTTTTTGAAAAACTTTCAGCTTTTCTACGCGCGTTTCAGCAGCGCCAACGTCCATCAAAAACGCTCAGCGACGCGGGTAAACTAAGCGTCGATGTAACGCGTCGGATCGTCGACGCCAGCGCCGCTAAAGCCTTCGCGACGCAGATAGCAGCTATCGCAACGACCGCAGGCACGACCCTGTTCGTCGGCTTGGTAGCACGATACGGTGATGCTGTAATCGACGCCTAAACGTAATCCTTCGCGAATGATATCGGCCTTACTCAGCGCAATCAGCGGCGTGCGGATATGCAACGGCTGCCCTTCGACGCCCGCCTTGGTCGCAACATTCGCCAGCGCTTGAAACGCGTTAAGAAACGCCGGTCGACAATCGGGATAACCCGAGTAATCGACCGCGTTGATGCCAATAAAAATATCGTGCGCGGCTAGCACTTCAGCCCAACCCAACGCGATTGCTAAAAACACCGTGTTGCGCGCCGGCACGTAGGTGATCGGAATACCTTCGCTGCGCTCGGTCGGCACCGCGATCGTTTGATCGGTCAGCGCCGATCCACCGATGCTACCCAAATCGAGTTTCACCACTTTGTGCTCGACCGCTTCATGGCGACGCGAGACTAATTCCGCCGCCACCAATTCGGCGCGATGCCGTTGACCATAATCGAACGCCAGCGTGTGACACGCGTAACCTTCGGCCACCGCCAACGCCAGCAGCGTCGCCGAATCGAGTCCACCGGATACTAGAATCACTGCCTTTGGCTGCATTGCCCGTTCCTGCACACTTTTCTATTTCGAGTTTTGCTATTGATTGATCTGTTTAACGTTGATTTATTTAGCGCGTCAAAACACTAATGGCCAGCCGCATCGTTCCACAATAATTTATGCAGCTGCAGCTGAAAGCGCACCGGCACGCGATCGCGCAGAATCCACTCGGCCAGTTCCTTCGCATCCTGCTGGCCGAAGCTCGGCGAAAATAATACATCGCTGACACGCTCGGGCAAGCGCCATTGCTCGACTTGCAACCGCGCCCATTCGTAATCCTGACGATCGCAGATAACAAATTTCACTTGATCGTGCGCATTCAGCAATTCGATATTTTCATAGCGATTGCGCGCCAGCTCGCCGGAGGCCGGCGTTTTCAAATCCATCACTTTGACGACGCGCGCATCGACGCCGCTCATATCAATTGCACCGCTGGTTTCGAGCGATACTTCATAACCGTCATCGCACAGCGCCGTCAGCAGCGGCCAGCAATTCGGCTGCGCCAGCGGCTCGCCGCCAGTCACCGTCACATAGCGCGGCGCGTAACTCGCCACCTGCTCGAGAATCTGCGCCATTTCGAAACGCTCGCCGCCGCTGAACGCATACGCAGTATCGCAATAGCCGCAGCGCAGCGGGCAACCAGTCAGCCGCACAAACACCGTCGGCAAACCAATGGTGCGCGTCTCGCCTTGCAGCGAATAGAAAATTTCAGTGATGCGTAACGATGTATCCATAGCGGACGATTAATACGGGTTAGCGGTTATCGCAAACGGTCGATGCAGTGCTTGCGATAACAGGCTTTAGAAATAGTGATTGAGAGAGTGCGCGAAAAATAAAATTTGCCGCGTATTACTTAATAAAAGTATCGCTTACTGAAAAAAATTACTCAATGAAAATTCTGATCGAGGAATTGTTTCGCCAATTGCGGCGCAGTGCTGCCACTGGCTCCGTAATTATCGATCACCTGCTGCAACAAGCTCTTCGCTTTCGGCTTATCGCCTTTCAAGAAATAAATTTTACCCAATTCATACAGCGCATCGGGCGCTTTAGCGTGCTGCGGCGAATCGCCGACCACCTTCGCAAAAGCCTGTTGCGCTTTTGTTAAATCTTGCGGCGGCTGTAAATAGGCTTTGCCGAGCCAGTAATACGCGTTGCCGGCCAGCGTGCTACCGGGATACGTTTCGATAAAAGAATTAAATGCTTTGATCGCGCCGACGAAATCCTGACCTTTGAGTTTTGCGTAAGCCTTTTGATAGGCCTCGTACTCTTCGGGTTTCGCGGTTTGCATTGCAGCGGCCGGTGCCAGCACTGCTGCCGATGCCACAGCAGTGCTGTTATCGACTGCAGCAGGGCGCGCTTCGACCGGTGCAGGACGACCATCGACAGGCGCGGCTTGAGCATCCGCTGGCGCAGCAACCGCAGCGCCACCCTGACCAGGACTCAAACGCCGATCGAGATCGCTGTAGCGTTCAAGACTTTGCTGACGCAGCGTATCGAGTTGATGGCGCTGCTCTTCGACGATGCCGCGCAGCTCCATCACTTCTTGTTGCAGCGATTGCAGTTGCAAATACAACGCACTAACCGGCGAACCGCCACCGGCTGGTGCTGCATTATTATTGCTGGCTGCCGCATTGGAATTGGAGCGCGTTACCGGCTGGCCGGCGTCGATGATCGGCGCCTGCGCAAATACACCGGAACACGCGACGCACAGCGTCACCCCGAATAACCGAACAGCTCGAACCGTGCGTCGTGCGGACATAAAACTCAATCTAACCCTTAGCTAATTTAGTGCAGACAAAATTAGTTCAGAATAAAGTCTACGCGGCGATTTTTTGCCCACGCTGCTTCGTCGTGACCGAGATCAGTAGGACGCTCTTTGCCGTAGCTAATAATTTCGATGCGGCTTTTCGCTACGCCGTTCGCTTCCATGTATTGTGCCACTGCGTCGGCACGTTTCTCGCCGAGCGCCAAGTTGTATTCGCGAGTACCGCGCTCGTCGGCGTTACCTTCCAAACGAATATGCACGTTACCGGCTTTGATAGCCGCCATATTGCGATCGATCACCGCCTGACCTTCGGCGCTCAGATTGTATTGGTTAAATCCGAAATATACAGTGCGGCCATTTTGCGCGTAATCGGAAGCACCCCTGCCGCTGGCATCGTCGTACCCAGCGCCGCTCGAAGACGAACCATTGGCACCGGCGCCATTGGCACTACCATCGCCGCTATCGGCAGATTTATTGCTGGAGCAACCGCCGAGCACAGTCAGTGCGGCAACGAGAGCAAAGGAGAGACGAAATTTTGTAGAGGCCATAATACGATCCTAATGTTGCGAAAATTTAGTTCAAAATTGACGAGTTAATTCAAAATTAGTTTTTTGATCGCGCGCTCAGCGGCGATCGCTAAACGGTGACCATGACGGTTCGCGCACATCGCCGAACCGCGAAGGCATCAAATAACGCGTGCCTGCGTCGACTGAAACGGCGGCAAGAATACCACGGCCATCGTACAAAGTCGCGTAGATCAACATCGCGCTATTCGGGGCCACGCTCGGCGATTCATCGAGGCTGGCATGCGTTAACGGCCGCACGGTGCCGCGTTTAAAATCCTGCAGCACGATATGGAAATCGCCATTTTCGCGATGCACATACACAAAGCCGCTGCCATCGGGCATCGCTCGCGGACGCGCATTATAAGTGCCGTCGAAAGTCAGCCGCTCGGCTTCGCCGCCGCTTGCGCTCACTTTGTAAATCTGCGGTTTGCCGCCGCGGTCGGAGGTAAATAATAACGCGCGGCCATCGGTGGTCCACGCCGGCTCGGTATCAATGCCGAACTGATTGGTGATGCGTGTCAGTTGGCGAGTCGCCACATCCATCACATAAATTTCAGCATTGCCATCTTTCGACAACACCATCGCCAGGCGTCGACCATCCGGCGAAAAAGTTGGCGAACTATTGATGCCGGGGAAATCGGTCAACTGTTGACGCGCGCGCGTGCGCAGATTTTCTTGGAAGATGGCCGGCTTGCGCGTCTCGAACGACGTGTAGACGATCGTCTCGCCATCCGGCGCCCAGCTCGGCGTCATCAGAGGCTCGCGCTGCGTGCGCAAAATTTGCTCGCGCGCACCATCGGCATCGCTGACCATCAAGCGATAACTGCTCAAGCCTTTACTATCGCGCAACGCCGAAACGTACAGCAATTTCAAACTAAAAATGCCGCGAATCCCGGTCAGTTTTTCGTACACTTTATCGGAAATATGGTGCGCGACATCGCGCAGACTATCGTTGTAACCGACCTCGCGATCGAGCAGCATTTGCCGCTGATTATTGACATCAAATAATTCGTACTGCACTGCGTAACCATTTTCCAGCGGTACAACTTTACCGACCACGACGTACTCGACATTGAGCGCATGCCAATCGCGATATACCACTTCGCTGGCTTCATGCGGCATGCTCAGCATATTGTTAGCAGCAAGCGGCGCGAACTGACCACTGCGCTTCAAATCCGCCGAAACGATACTGGAAATATCCTCAGGCAGCGGCGCACCACCCCAGCCGAGCGGCACCACCGCGATCGATGTCGGCTTATCGCGCCCTTGCGTAATTTGAATGGTGAGCTGCGCCCATGTAACGCTCGACAGCAAAGTCGTACACAGCAATATCCAGCGTGCCGATTTAAGTGAAAGCAAAAAATTGAACAGGTTCACTGACGTAAATCCTCCGGTTTAAAATTCAATATTAACGGACGAAAGTTTTTGTCGAATTGCCTACTGGGAATATCCTTTAAATAGGCAAATTGTCCAACTTTCTTTACAGCATTTATCGCAGCCTGATCAAAAGTAGCATCACCACTGCTTTTTACAATTGAAACCGAGCGCACTTCACCGGTAGGAAAAATTTCTATCGATAAAGTGACCTGCATGCCTAATCGAGCACTGGGAGGACGATTCCAGCTGTCCTGTATATCGCGTTTAATTTTCGCGCCAAAAGTTGTCACTGACTCCTGATCGTTAGCAGCTGTCATGGCCTGCTCTTCGGCAGCCATCGCTTTCGCCAATTCGGCTTTTTCTGCCTGCTCGCGCTGCTTGCGCGCTAGATCTTCTTGCTGTTTCTTGCGCTGCTGGTCTTGTTGTTCCTGTTCTTTCTTTTTGCGCTCGGTCTCTTGCTTTTGCTGTTCGGCTTTTTTGGCCGCGTCGGCTTGTTCCTTTTCAACGGCCTTTTGTTTTTCGATCGTCTTTTGCTTTTCGAATTCTTTTTGCTTCTCGATTTGTTTCTGGTTTTCGACTTGCTTTTGCTTTTCTACATCCGGCTTCGGCGGAGGTGGTTTAACGGGCTCTGGTTTTGGTGGCTCGGGCGGTTTTGGCGGCTCGGGCTTTTCCGCCGGCTCGACAATCGGCTGTGGTGGCGCTTCGACCGGCTTCGGTGCCGGCGCAGGTTTAGCCGACGGAATCGCATCGAGCTTAACCAACTTCGCCTCGATCACATTCGGCTGCGGTGGCAACACTTTTGGCTCGGTGGCAAAATGTAGATTAAGCACCAACAAAACAATAATTACGCCGTGCAATAACAGCGAAATCGTCAGCGGAACTGCAACCGGTCTGGCCATCGAATCTCTGCGGCCTACGGTTTGCTGTGCGATGAATTGCTGGTGGGCTGATCGTCGGTCACTAAGCCCACCGATTCGGCGCCGACCGATTGCAACGCCGCCATTAAGGTCACGACATCGCCGTACGGTGCCTTACGATCGCCCCACACAAATACTTTGGTCTCGGGCTTCGCGGCCAGCACTTTACCAACCCGCTCCGCGACATTTTCTAAAGTCACCAATGAAGATTCATCGGCGCCTAAATTGATCGAATAGGTACCATCCGCGCGCAGCGATACGATCAATGGCTTGTCGTCCTGCGGCGGCACCGGCTTGGCTTTCGCATGCGGCAATTCAACCTGCACGCCCTGCATGATCATCGGTGCGGTCACCATAAAAATAATTAGCAGCACCAACATCACATCGATGTACGGCACCACATTGATCTCCGCCATTGCGGCATGACGTTTTCTTCCGCGCGCCATCGTTTAGTTACCCGCGCTTTGCATGCGCTTGGCGATGCAAAATACTGGAGAACTCTTCGGCAAACGTATCGTATTTATTGCCGTAGTGATCCAACCATGCAGCGAAGCGGTTGTACGCAATCACCGCAGGAATCGCCGCGAATAAACCCATCGCAGTGGCGATCAACGCTTCCGAAATACCTGGCGCCACCGTTTGCAGCGTCGCCTGCTGTACCGTCGCCAAACCTTGGAACGACGACATAATGCCCCACACAGTACCGAACAAACCGACGTACGGACTGGTCGAACCAACGGTTGCTAGAAACGGTAAATGCTCTTCCATTTTTTCCTGCTCGCGCGATACCGCAACACGCATTGCACGCTGCGCGCCCTCCATCACCGCATCGGGATCGTCGGCCATCTGTTGGCGCAGTCGCGAAAACTCTTTAAAGCCGGCGCGAAAAATACTTTCCATGCCGACCACATTGCCGCCATCGACTTTGGTATTGCCCTGCCGAAATAATTGACTGAGATCGATGCCCGACCAAAACTCCTGTTCGAACGATTCCATTTCGCGGAGCGCGGCGCGGAAATACAACACGCGCTGCACGATAAAAACCCACGAGACTATCGATGCCAGCAGCAATATCGACATCACTAGCTGTACCGTTGCACTAGCGCCAGCCACTAAATGCAGAATTGAAAGCTCTTGATTCACCCGCCCGTTCCTCGTGTAATTCTCGTATAAACAATTTGCTGTATTAAAGCAGTCATCGTAAATGGTGCTACAACCTAACTCGCCATCAGCGCATCGAGTAATGCTCGTGGTATGCGCCGTGGTTTAAAGCTCTGCCGATCGACGCAGACAATATTTACTTCGCCACTGCACAGCTCTTCGCTATTAGACAGCTCACTGCCGCGCAGTATACGCTGCTCGAAGCATAACTGCGCAGCACCGTGCTCCAATAGACGCGCGGTGGCGAGCAATTCGTCATCCAAGCGCGCCGGCTTGTGGTAGCGCACTGCAACCGAATGCACCACGAACATCAACTCGTCGGTAAAAATATAATTGCTATTGCTGCCGTTTTTTGCGAAACCGAGCGAGCGCAAATATTCGGTGCGCGCACGCTCCATATACTTCAAATAATTCACATAATAAACGATGCCGCCAGCATCGGTATCTTCGATGTAGACTCGCAACGGCCAGCAAAATTCCAAACGTTTATCCACGCACTCACTCATCGATATCGCGATCAACAACAGCTGGCGGCTCGCCGTTCGATTTACGCTGGTCTTGCAAACCAAAATGCAGATACGCATTGCGCGTCGCCATCCGCCCACGCGGCGTGCGCACAATGTAACCCTGTTGAATCAGAAACGGCTCTAACACATCCTCTATGGTATCGCGCTCTTCGCTCAACGCGGCCGCCAAACTTTCAACGCCGACCGGGCCGCCATCGAACATCTCGATCATCGCCAGTAGTAAGCGGCGATCGAGATGATCGAAGCCGCGCTGATCGACATTCAACATATTCAACGCAAGATCGGCGATTGTTGCGCTGATTACGCCGTCTGCTTTCACTTCGGCATAATCGCGCACACGTCGCATCAAGCGATTGGCAATCCGCGGTGTACCGCGCGCACGCCGCGCGATTTCGTGCGCGCCGCTGGCTTCGATATCGATACCGATAATACCGCCAGCGCGCTGCACGATATGGGTCAGATCATCGACGCTATAAAATTCGAGCCGCTGCACAATACCGAAGCGATCGCGCAATGGTGAAGTCAGCAAGCCCGCGCGCGTAGTTGCACCAACCAATGTAAACGGTGGCAGATCGAGTTTTAACGAACGCGCACCAGGACCTTCGCCGATCATAATATCGAGCTGAAAATCCTCCATCGCTGGATACAAAATTTCTTCGATTTGTGGACTGAGCCGATGGATCTCATCGATAAACAACACATCGCCAGGTTCGAGATTAGTCATCAACGCAGCGAGATCGCCGGCGCGCTCCAACACCGGGCCCGATGTCGTTTTCAACGCCACACCCATTTCGTTGGCGAGAATATACGCCAACGTCGTTTTACCAAGACCGGGCGGGCCGAAAATTAACGTGTGATCGAGCGGCTCGCCGCGCTTACGCGCTGCGCTAACAAAAATTTCCATCTGTTCGCGCACGGTCGGCTGGCCAACATAATCCGCCAACGATTTGGGCCGCACCGCGCGATCAAGCCCCTCTTCGCGGGTGCTCGCAATCGGCGATATCAGGCGATCGTGTTCGATCATTAATTTTTCACCGCATTTTTCAGCGCCGCACGAATCAACTCTTCGCTGCTTAACATCGCATTTTGTTTGTGTACCGCCGCGACCATCCGCGTCGCCTCCTGCGGTTTGTAGCCGAGCGAAATCAACGCCGATTCCGCTTCAAATAACTGATCGTTGCCGCGTATCGGTAACTGTGCTGTACCTTCGTTAACCACCAATCCATCGATCGGCCAATCGCGTAAGCGATCACGCATTTCGATCAACAAGCGCTCGGCGGTTTTTTTGCCGACGCCAGGCAGGCGCACTAAACCGGCGCCATCGTTATCGCGCACACAGCGCACAAAATCCTGCGCGTCCATACCCGATAAAATCGTCAGCGCTAATTTCGGCCCGACGCCATTCACTTTGATTAGCGCACGAAACAATGCGCGATCGCGCAGACTGGCAAAACCAAATAACAAATGCGCATCTTCGCGCACCACTAAATGCGTAAACAATTCCACCGTTTCGCCGAGCGCAGGCAATTGATAAATCGTCGTCATCGGCGCCTGAATTTCGTAGCCGACGCCGCTGACATCGACCAACAATTCCGGCGCCTGTTTTTCTAATAATTTTCCGCGAATTCGTCCGATCATTTATCCAAGTCTCCCACGCCGCATTCGTCCGCTCACTCCCGGCAATGCCATGCTGAGTATGCTTTGCCGCGCGTAGGCGTGACACAACGCAGCAGCCAATGCATCGGCGGCATCCTCCTGCGGCGCGGCCGGTAATTTCAGTAGCGTCATTACCATATGCTGTACCTGTTCTTTATTCGCGGCACCGGTGCCGACCACCGCCTGCTTAATTTGGCGCGCGGTATATTCAGCGACGATCAACGCGCGATTCACGCACGCGACCACTGCAGCGCCGCGCGCTTGCCCGAGCTTTAACGCCGAGCCCGCGCTTTTCGCCATAAACACTTCTTCCACCGCAACCTCATCGGGTGCGTGGCTATCGATAATTTCGGAGATGTTATCGAAAATGATTTTGAGGCGGTCGGGCAATGCCACCACCGGCAGACGAATCACGCCGCTGGCGACATAGGTGTGGCGATTGCCGTGCACACTGATAATACCGAACCCGGTTTTGCGCGACCCCGGATCGATGCCGAGAATTAACGTCATTGGGCCCTGCCCCGACTAGGTTTGGCTATTATGATCACAGCAACGCCGATGCTGGCAAGATTAAGCGTCGAGTTGTTCCATCACTTCAGCAGAAATTTCCGCGTTGGTGTACACGTTTTGCACATCGTCGAGATCTTCCAACGCGTCGACTAAACCGAGCAATGTTTCGGCGCCGTCTTTATCGAGCGGCACTTGCAACGATGCGATCATCGTGACATCGGCGCTGTCGGGTTTTAGACCCGCCTTCACCATCGCATCTTTAATTTTGCCGACCGTTTCCCACGGCGTCAGCACTTCGAGCGAACCGTCGTCGTGACTGATCACGTCATCGGCACCTGCTTCCAATGCAATTTCCATTACTTTATCTTCGTCGGCACCGGGCTCGAAGGTAATTTGTCCGGTGCGCGTAAACAAATACGCCACCGAACCATCGGTGCCCAAATTGCCGCCGCGCTTGGAGAAAGCGTGACGCACTTCGGCGACGGTGCGATTGCGGTTGTCCGTCATCGATTCGATTAAAATTGCGACGCCGCCCGGCGCGTAACCTTCGTAGGTCAACTCCTCCATGTTGTCGGCTTCGTTGGTGCCGGCGCCGCGTGCGATCGCGCGATCGATGGTATCGCGCGTCATATTTGCGGTCAGGGCTTTATCGACGGCAGCGCGCAAACGCGGGCTATCGTTCGGATCGGCACCGCCCAAACGCGCAGCGACGGTTAGCTCGCGAATGATCTTGGTGAAGACTTTGCCTTTCTTTGCATCTTGGCGCGCTTTTCGGTGTTTTATGTTCGCCCATTTGCTATGGCCAGCCATAAAAATTACTCCTCGCTTTTGCGCAGACGAATATTCAATTCGCGCAATTGTGCGGCATCGACAGCGCCGGGCGCGTCGGTCATCAAACACGCGGCGGTCTGCGTTTTCGGGAATGCAATTACATCGCGAATCGATTTCGCGCCGGTGATCAACATCACCAGACGATCGAGACCGAACGCCAAGCCACCGTGCGGCGGCGCACCGTATTTGAGCGCATCCAACAAGAAGCCGAATTTTTCTTCGGCCTCTTCAGCGCCGATACCGAGAATGCGAAATACCGTTTCCTGCATATCGCGCTGGTGAATACGAATCGAACCGCCACCCAACTCGGTGCCATTCAGCACCATATCGTAGGCGTTAGACAATGCGGTCGCCGGATTTTGCTGCAACTCTTCAGGGCTGCACAGCGGCGCGGTAAACGGATGGTGACACGCGCTCAAGCGCCCTTCGCTGTCTTCTTCGAACATCGGGAAGTCGACCACCCACAACGGCGCCCACGGCCGTTGATATAAATTCAAATCATCGCCGAGTTTGATTCGCAACGCACCCATTGCATCGGCGACAACTTTTTTCTTGTCGGCGCCGAAGAAAATAATATCGCCATCGACTGCCGCCAACCGCTCGATTAATTCCATCACCACCGCGGGCTGCATAAATTTGATAATCGGCGATTGCAGGCCTTCGATGCCTTTCGCGAGTTCGTTGACTTTGATCCACGCCAGACCTTTCGCGCCGTAATTGCCGACAAAACTCGCGTAATCGTCGATTTGTTTACGCGTTAACTGCAAACCGCCGCCGGGCACCTTCAAAGCTGCAACGCGGCCTTTCGGATCATTGGCAGGACCGCTGAATACTTTAAAATCGACCTGTTTCATCAGATCGCAAACGCTGACCAATTCGAGCGGAATACGCAGATCGGGTTTATCCGAACCGTAACGATCCATCGCCTCTGCATACGGCATGCGCGGAAATTCGCCGAGATCGATCGCGAGCACTGTTTTGAATAATTCGCGAATCATGCCTTCGGTGATCGCCATAATATCTTCGGCAGCGAGGAACGAGGTTTCGATGTCAATCTGGGTAAATTCAGGCTGCCGATCGGCGCGCAGATCTTCGTCGCGGAAACATTTAGCGATTTGATAGTAGCGATCGAATCCCGACACCATCAGCAATTGCTTGAACAGCTGCGGTGATTGCGGCAACGCAAAAAACTTGCCGGCGTGCGTGCGACTCGGCACCAAATAATCGCGTGCGCCCTCGGGCGTGGCGCGCGTTAAAATCGGCGTTTCGAGATCGAGAAAACCTTGCGCATCGAGATAGCCGCGCAACGTCGAAGTCACGCGCGCGCGCAGCTTTAAACGCTCCTGCATTTCGGGGCGGCGCAAATCCAGATAGCGATAGCGCAAGCGCACTTCTTCGCCGACCGAATTGTGTTCGTCGAGCGGAAACGGCGGCGTCGCTGCAGCGTTCAGAATCTCTAATTGCTGACCCAACACTTCGATCGCGCCGGTCGGCATATTCGCATTGATGGTATTGCCGCCGCGCGCGCGCACGCGCCCGGTGATTTGCACAACGTACTCGCTGCGCACGCGATCGGCGCGCTGAAAAAACTCACCGACATCGGGATCGAAAACCACCTGCACAATGCCTTCGCGATCGCGCACGTCGAGAAAAATCACGCCGCCGTGATCGCGGCGGCGATCGACCCAACCGCATAGAGTGACGATCTGATCGATGTGATCGTTACGAAGAGTTCCGCAATAATGGCTGCGCGTGGTCAAGTTCGAGCTTCCTTAAAATCGATAGAAAAAAATGGAGCGATGCTAGAAATGATGTTTCAGCTGGCGCTTGCGGCGGGCGCTGATGGGCTAGCCGCAGCCGGCGGCGCGCTCGCAGACGAATCGGAACTCGCTGCGGTAGAACTGTCTTTAGCCGAGCCGTCTTTATCGCCCGATACGTTCTTTTTGTCGCCGGATTTGAAATCGGTTTCGTACCAACCGCCACCTTTCAAACGAAAACCAGCCGCCGATATTTTTTTGCGCAGGCGCGGCGCTTTGCAACTGGGGCATTCCAGCAACGGTGCATCGCTGATTTTCTGCAGCGCTTCCAGCTGGTGCGCACACGCTTCGCATTGATATTCGTAGATCGGCATTGCTTACCCCTTTAACGAAACTGCCCTGACAAATTGAAGCTGGCCCTGACAAGTCTGGTACGACGTATTGCTACTACATATTGCTACTACATATTGGACTACGTCGAAAGCCCGCGATTATACCTGAAGCTTATGGCCTCAGTAACCGGCTTGCGGGGCGATAGGAGCGGGAAGATAGGGTATGACGGCGGGAAATCGCCGGGGCGTTTCGCCCCGGCGCAACAACTGGCTGAAAACTAGGCTTCTACAAACTCTTTCAGCTTTTTCAGCGGACGAACTTTAACCGCTATGCTAGCCGGCTTAGCTTTGAACATCGTCTCTTCGCCGTTGAACGGATTGATACCTTTACGCGCTTTGCGAGCGGGCTTCTTAACCGTGGTGATTTTCAACAGACCGGGGATCGTGAACTCACCCAAACCTTTTTTACCGATGCTGCGCGCGATCATCGATTCGATTTCGTCCAACACGGTGCCGACTTGTTTGCGGGTCAAGCTGGTTGCTTCGGCAACCGCTAACAGCACTTGGCTTTTGGATAATTTGGTGGTGATTGCAGCGGTATTACGCTTCGGCGCTGCGACAACTGCTTTTTTTGCAACTACTTTTTTCGCAACAGCTTTTTTTGCTACGACTTTTTTGGGTGCAGCTTTTTTTGGTGCAGCTTTAACAGCAACTTTTTTCTTCGGAGCAGCTTTTTTAATGGCCATTATCTAGTTCCTATGCAGAGTTGGATTCACCCGTGGCGACTCTGATCTTGCTGCGCAGCTATTTTTGCACAAACACTACGTACCGATGTCGACAACATGACAAATTACTCGGTAAATACAGAGTCTGCGCACTGTATAGTCGAATATATACTGCAATACAAGCGCTTTTTATATTGTCGGCAAAGAAAACGCTGTTTTTAAGCCATTTTTACGCTACCGATCCCGATGACACCGGAAATTGCGCCGCCAAAAGCCTGTAAAACCAGCCATTTCTGCGATATCGCGAGCATCGAACTGATTGCCGAAATAGGCCTCGCGGCCCGCCGCGAGCACCGCATTCGGCCCCACCGTGATACCGCCATCGATCATTCTCGTTAGGTGAATACCGCGAAACGGCACGATGCGAAAATCGATCGATAAACCTTGCATGCGCGCACGGCGACGCCGGTGCGTAATTCACCCCCGCGTGAATAACGCCGCTATTACGGCCGGTTTGATGACGCGCGACATCGCTATGCATCGACTCCACGACCGCAGGCCCATTGCAAACCGAGCGGCATCAACAGCGCTTCGAGCTCCATCAAACGCTGCGCGAGCAGTTCGTCGTTGTAATGTTGCGTCGGCATTGCGCCCCACACCGGGCGCGGCCACGCGACATCGCCGCGATATCGCACGATAACGTGCAGATGCAATTGCGGCACGATATTGCCGAGCGCCGCGATATTCATTTTATCGGCGCAAAAATGCCCCGCTAGCGCACCGGCCACTGCGCTGCACTCGTCCAGCAATTGTTGTTGATCGATGCGCGGCAACTGAAACAACTCGGCAATGCCTTCACGCTGCGGCACCAACACCAACCACGGATACGACGCATCGTTCATCAGCAGCACGCGGCACAGCGATAAATCGCCGAGCAGCACGCAATCTTTGGCCAATTGGGTATGCAACTCAAACATCTGCTCTTCCTCCAGCGCGGTGATCAATCGTAGAATGCCCGTCGTTTTGTTTTAACTATTGGAAAGCCTAACTGCTATGCGCGCAAGTCAATTTCTTCTCGCCACCGTTAAAGAGACCCCCGCCGACGCCGAAGTCATCAGCCATCAGCTGATGCTGCGCGGCGGCTTGATTCGCAAACTCGCCTCCGGCCTGTACACCTGGTTACCGCTGGGCCTGCGCGTACTGCGTAAAGTCGAGGCGATCGTGCGCGATGAAATGAACCGCGCGGGCGCGCAGGAAGTGCTGATGCCGGTGGTGCAGCCTGCGGAGTTGTGGCAGGAATCCGGCCGCTGGCAGCAGTACGGCCCCGAACTCGCGCGACTGAGCGATCGCCATCATCGCGAATTTTGTCTCGGCCCTACGCACGAAGAAGTGATCACCGATTTAATTCGCCACGAGATCAAAAGCTACAAACAATTACCGGCCAATTTTTATCAAATTCAAACTAAATTTCGCGATGAAATTCGGCCGCGTTTCGGCGTGATGCGCGCGCGCGAATTCATTATGAAAGATGCGTATTCGTTCCATAACGATCAAGCATCGCTGCAGCAAACATACGACGTGATGCATCGTACGTACTGCAATATTTTTACGCGCTTAGGATTGGATTTTCGTCCGGTGCTGGCCGATACCGGCTCGATCGGCGGCACCGGCTCGCACGAATTTCACGTGCTCGCCGCTTCCGGCGAAGACGATATTGCATTTTCCGATAGCAGCGATTACGCCGCCAACGTTGAAATGGCCGAAGCGATTGCACCGCTCGGCACTCGCCCCGTCGCGACACAAATAATGCAAAAAGTCGCGACGCCGAATGCACACACTATCGAAGAGGTCAGTGCATTTTTAAAAATCGCCGCGTCGCAAACAATCAAAACATTGATCGTGCTCGGTGCCAGCGAAGAAAATAAAGAAGCATCATTAGTCGCATTAATTTTGCGCGGCGATCACACACTGAACGATATCAAAGCGGAAAAAATTGCCGGCGTCGGCAATCCGCTGCAATTTGCCAGCGACGAACAAATCCTGCACGCCACCGGCTGCAAACCGGGCTCGCTCGGACCGATCGGTTTGACGATGCCAATCATCGTCGATCGCAGCGCCGCGCAACTCGCCGATTTCGTCTGCGGCGCCAATGAAGACGGCTACCATCTGACCGGCGTCAACTGGTTGCGCGATATCGCGCTCGATCACATCGAAGATTTGCGCAATGTCGTCGAAGGCGATCCGAGCCCCGATGGTAAAGGCATACTGCACATTAAACGCGGCATCGAAGTGGGTCATATCTTTCAGCTCGGCACCAAATATTCGGCGGCGCTGAACGCTAAAGTTCTAAATGAAGAAGGTCGCGATCAGGTGATGATCATGGGTTGCTACGGCATCGGCGTTAGCCGCGTGGTGGCCGCCGCGATCGAACAGAATCACGATGCACAAGGCATTATTTGGCCGGATGCGATCGCGCCGTTTCAAATCGCGATCGTGCCACTCAACGCGCAAAAATCGGAGGCAGTGCGTTTGCAGGCCGAGCAGTTATACGAGCGCCTTACGACGATGGGCTATGCTGTATTACTGGACGACCGCAGCGAGCGTCCCGGGGTCAAGTTTGCGGATATCGATTTGATCGGCATTCCGCATCGCTTCGTGATCGGCGATCGCGGGCTGGCAGAAAATATTCTCGAATACAAACATCGCCGCGATACTGAATCGAGCAATGTAGCGTTAACCGATGTCGATCAATTTGTGCAAACAACTATTCTCCGCTGTTAGCCCGCGAGTGCATGCCGTTAATCGAGTGGCGCGCGCCGCAGGTTTAGCGTTGTGCGCGCTGGTGCTGAGCAACGCAGCGAGCGTACATGCCGCCGGTATTCCGCGCGACGAACAGGAACATGCGGAGATGCGCGTGTTCTTAAAAGCCGCGATCGATAAATCGGATAGTTTTGCCGATCGCTTCGATGCGGAAGTGTGGCTGCTCGATATGTCGACGCGACTCACGCGCTTTGTATCCGATCCCGAAGAACGATTGGAATTGTTGCGTGCAATTCATCGCGAAGCGAAACGCGCGCAACTAAAACCGGATTTGGTGTTGGCGTTGATTCAGGTTGAAAGTCGATTCAATCGTTACGCGGTATCGCGTGTCGGCGCACAAGGTCTGATGCAGGTGATGCCGTTTTGGAGGAACGATATCGGCCATCCCGACGACAATCTCACCGATGTCGCGACCAATCTGCGCTACGGCTGCCAAATATTGAAGTACTACATGCAGAAAGAAAACGGCAGTTGGATGCAGGGCCTGGCGCGCTACAACGGGAGTTATGGAAAACTATGGTATCCATCGCTGGTGATGGATGCGTGGCGCGATCGCTGGTACGCGGGCGATATGTGAGGGGATTTATCAATTCAACTACAGCAAACCGTATTTTTGTAATATGTCCGCGAGTTTTTCGCGATCGATCGGCTTGCGAATAAAATCGAGCGCGCCCAACTGCAATACGCGCTCGCGAGCGCCCGGTTGAATGTCGGCAGAAATCACGATGACAATGACTTTAAGACCTTCGGCACGCACCTGCTCAAGCACTTGATAGCCGTCCATCTCCGGCATCGTCAAATCCAAGAACAGCATCTCGCCGCGCCCGGCGCGAATCGCGTCCATACACTCGACACCGTTGCTGGCCAGCGTCACCTCGACATCCCAATGCTCGGGCAGCGAGCGCACAACCAGTTTGCGCGCCATATTTGAATCATCACAAATCAGCAGAGGGATAGGCATCGGGATATCAGTGCTCACCACGGCAGGTCGAAAAAATACTACAGCAACTGTGCTGCATACAGAGTTGCGCAAAAAGACGGAAGTACAGCATCAGTATAGCCAGATCGGCTTAGTTTGAAATGTCGCTACGCGCCAATTCCGCATTGGCCGACGTGTGCGTGACAAATACTTCGCTAGCATTACCGAGATCGTGATTCCAGCGCTCCAGAATCGTCGCCAGACCCTGCGCCTGTCGGTGCCAGGCGCGCAGCTCGTCGATGCCATCGCGAACGCCGCTGTAAACAGGCACCTTCAGCAATTCGGCCACCAGCGGATGCTGTGGCTGCTGCATCCGATTTACTTCCAACCGCCAGCGAATGCTGTGCACCACTGTGCGATAAAACAACAATTTGGTCGTCAGCTGAACTTGGCTGAAATTATCCAGCGCGCCGAACGCCTTAAAATCGCAGGCAAATAACAGCGCGCTGCGATCGGCTGGCGCGGCGACTGTCGCCTTGCGTTCGTGATCGCACAGCAGCGCTAAATCACCGAATAACTCGCCGGGAGTAATAGTGCTTAGCTCACAACCCTGCTGCGGTTGATCGCGGTACACCTGCAACTGCCCCTTGACCAGAAAATACAGCCACGTGCCGGTTTGACCGCGCTGCATGATGGTCTCGCCAGGCGTCAACTCCACTAGACAGGAATAGGTCAACAACAACTGCAACTGCTGCTCATCGCGCAGCCGCAACTCCTTAAAAAAAGGGATGCGGCCCAGCAAACTCGCCAACTCTGCTGCCGGTAAAAGTCGAATTTCTTTAATTTGCATCGAATAACTCTTTTGATTGGCACACCCAATCAGTCGGGCGTCAATATCCTCGCCCGAGGACGACCAACGGACCATTACTGAATCAGCGACCGATTACGATTAAATGTAGCCGCGCTTGCCTCGGCCTGCCGCATATTTTCACTGGGTGAATTTCAGCGCGACCCCTTTGCTCGCCCGATGAAAAATTATGGTCTATCTTTACTGGCAATTATTCAAACAGGATCTGACAGAAACGTCTGTAGGTCTATTTTAAAGCAAAGCCTAAAAGTAAAAAAGTTATTACAGCACAGCCCATAGCTGCTTGTAATTCACGGTGGAATTTCTTCGGCAGAATACAATGATGAACCGACTACTTACCCTGTTTTTTATGCCTTTGCTGGCGCTGGGTATCGCGCTCAGCGCCAATGCACAAACCAACCCGGTTAATTTAAGCGGCCTGGCAGCATTCGAGCAACTACATAAAGAATACTATATTGGCGGGCTGTATCTAGGTTGGCCGGGACACGATACAGCGACCATTTTAGCGATGCCGGGACGGCGTCAAATGGAACTGCGCATCACCGCCGATCGCTGGTCGGCATTACGCTTCGCGCAGATGTGGAATCAGGCCATTACGATCAACAACGACAGTGCCACGCTGAATACCAATGCGCTGGATATCGTTGCTTTTACCAGCATCCCAAAAGGCGATCTACAAGAAGGCGATCAACTGAATATCGAGGGCGACCCCAACACCGGCACTCGCGTCACATTAAACGGCGTGTTAGTGCTACACGCCAAAAATCCCGCGTTATTTAATCTTATCCTGAATGCCTGGATCGGCTCGCGCCCACCTAACTCCGAATTCAAGCGCGGTATGTTGACGCTGCCAACCACCCAGGAAGGTACTGCGTTAACGGCACGCTACGAAGCTATACATCCCAACGACGCGCGCAAAAAAGCCATCGCCGCGTGGGGTATAAAACCGGAACTTGATACCACACCAATCGCAGCGGCAGCCGCCGCGGTGACCACGGTGACCGCAACGGCTAGCAAAGCGCCGGAAGTTGCAGCGCCAAAAGCGGAGCCGTCAAGCGCTGCGCCCGCTCCTGCAAAAGTTGTCGCAGCGACGCCAGCCACCACCACACCGCCTGTCGCTGCGACAGTGGCGCCGACCAAAGTCGCACCATCGCAGCCTGAGCCGCAACCAGCTCCCGAGCCAACCAAAGTTGCTGCCGCACCGGCGCAGCCCGAGAGCGCTACAGTCGCGGCCGCACAACCGGCCAATGCGGACAAAGAGAAGGAGCAAGCGGAGCTGTACAATCAATACCTGCGGCAAATTCACAAGCAAGTTATTCGCCGTATCGAGTATCCACGCCGCGCACAGAAAGAGGGTATCGAAGGTCTGGTGATGTTGAGTATCAGCATTGATCGCGAAGGTAATTTAGTCAGCAGCTCAATCCTCCAATCGGCGGATGATGTGTTGGATGAAGCCGCCGAAAATGCCGTGAAAAAAGCGGCACCATTTCCGAAGCCTCCCGAAAATTTGGAAGGTAATCGGTTTGTAATTCGGATTCCGGTGGTCTTTAAACTGACGCAGTAATCGGTAGCGGTGGCGATCCTCCAATCGCTGCCGTTGGTCCGACCGCACAGGAATACTGAGTCGGCAAAGCTATACTCCAATCATATTCAGCGGTAGTGACGTATCGGTAATGCAAACCACCCCACCCAGCCAGCTAAACCAAATGCTGCCCGACTTTAAAACATCTACCGAACTAACCCGTGCCGACTTAATTCTGTGTCGTTTCTGTCATGCCGCGATCACCAGCCATCGCGATCAACTCGAAATCGGCAGCGGCCACCAACACCGTTTTATCAATCCGAATGGACTACAGCTTTTGATCGGCTGCTTTCAATTGGCATCGGGCTGCGATATCGTCGGCCAACCGTCTAACGAATACAGTTGGTTTCAAGGACACAGCTGGCAAATCGCACGCTGCAGCGATTGCGGCGAGCACCTAGGATGGTTTTATCAAAATGGCGAAGCGCATCAATTTTTCGGTTTGATCATCGACAAGCTGGCGCGCTATCAACGCTAGCCCCATCGTTTTTAAAACATCGACGCGCTGGCTGCGCACCGCCGAAAAACCTATCATAGGCGCCTCTTTACCTCAGCGCCGAAATATAACCGATGTCTGCAACACCCTATATCGTTCCCTACTGCGACCGGCCGGTACCGGCATTATTCGTCGACGATTATTTTATCGTCGTCGACAAGCCACACGGATTATTGTCGGTGCCGGGCCGCGATCTCGCCAATCGCGATTGCGTGCCGGCGCGCCTGCTTGCCGAATTCGGCGAGCTGCGCATCGTGCATCGCTTGGATTTAGACACCTCCGGCATCATGGTATTGGCGCGTACCGCGGATGCACATCGCCATTTGAATCGCCAGTTCGAGCAGCGCATGGTGACGAAATATTACGAAGCACTGGTGTGGGGATTGCCGGACAATGATGACGGCGAAATTAATTTGCCGATCTGTGTCGATTGGCCCAATCGCCCGCGCAAAATCATCGACTACGTCAACGGCAAACAAGCGCAAACTTTTTACACCGTGATCGATCGCGATAGTGAACGCAATATTGCGCGCCTCGCACTAAAACCGATTACCGGTCGCTCGCATCAATTGCGCGTGCATCTCGCCGAAATTGGTCATCCGATTTTAGGCTGCCCATTTTATGCACACGAAGCTGCGCACGCTGCTGCCGATCGCTTAACGCTGCACGCCCGCAGCCTCGAACTAACACATCCAATCAGCGGCGAACGCTTAGTGTTCGAAACGCCAACGCCGTTTTAAATTTACGTCTCGATCAGTGATGCTCAATCCACCGTCCACTCGATGCGCCCAAAGCGGCCGTAATCGGCAACGTAGATACCCTTTTGCAGCGGCGTCGGCTTACCCATCGCGCCGGTGATCAGCAATTGCCCCGGCTCGATCGTCCAGCCGCCTTCAACGGTGCGATTGACCAGCCACAGCAACGCCTGCCATTGATCGTCGAGCACATCGCGGCCGCTGCCCTGCGTGACAATTTCGCCATCGCGATACAACGTCACCGTCACCGTATTCGGATTGGTCAAACTCGGCGCGCGACCGGCGCCGGCGATGTAATGTTTGGCGCCGGCATTGGTCGCAATAATATCGAGCGCGAGATATTTATCCTTGCCTTCGTGCGCGATATCGGGCAATTCCACCGTCGGCAGAATTTCCGCCAAATTCGCTTGCAGCGCTTTGACATCCGGCAGCGTATGGTTGATGCGATGCGCAAAGCGATAACCGATTTCGACCTCGACCAACCCCTGCCGATAATCGCTGATCCGCATGCGATAACCATCCTCTTCGACAGGCAGCGCACTGCCCGGCAACAACACTGCAACCGCTGGCGTACTCGCGCCATAAAAGCGCTGGCTTTCCAAATTGGTCAACGCCGCCTTGTAACCGGCGGGTGCCTTGCCGTGCAACTGCTGCTCCAACGCCACACGCTGAATTCGATACGCGGTGGCAATATTCAGCGCCTTGCCGTACAGCGGCACAACTAATGGTACCGGCTCATTGCGCGCCCACGCTTGGCTCACGCGATAACCGCCGTCCTGCACCGGATCAACGCTGCTACACGCCGCCAGCAACAGCGCTGCACTCAACCAGCCGCTAACCCGCTTTGACAAACCGATCCACTGCATTGTGTCCTCTCCGTATAGCGACGAGTTTTTATGCGCGTTAGGATAGCTCAGCAGCGCGCATCGCGCCCCACTCGGTTAAACTGCCCGCCTTTTCTCAGAGATCCTCCGCTCCATGTCTTCAAATCCAAAAGTTGGTTTCGTCAGTCTCGGTTGCCCCAAAGCATTGGTGGACTCCGAGCGCATCCTCACGCAATTGAAGATGGAGGGCTACGACATCGTGCCCAGCTATCACGATGCCGACGTGGTGGTGGTCAACACCTGCGGCTTTATCGATAGCGCGAAGCAGGAATCGCTCGATGCGATCGGCGAAGCGCTGAAAGAAAATGGTCGCGTCATCGTCACCGGTTGCATGGGATCGGGCGCCGATGCCGAACGCATCAAACAAACGCATCCGCAAATTTTATCGATTTCCGGCGCCGCACAATACGAGCCGGTGATGCAGGCGGTGCATGAGTACCTACCACCGAATAAACAACACAACCCGCTAATCGATTTAGTGCCGCCGCAGGGCATTAAATTAACACCGCGCCATTACGCGTATTTAAAAATTTCCGAAGGCTGCAACCATCGTTGCACCTTTTGCATTATTCCGTCGATGCGCGGCGATTTGGTCAGCCGACCGATTGGCGATGTAATGGAAGAAGCTGAGCGCTTAGTAAAAGCCGGTGTGCGCGAATTATTGGTAATTTCGCAGGACACCAGCGCGTACGGCGTCGATGTTAAATATCGCACCGGCTTCTGGGATGGCCGTCCGCTAAAAACACAAATGCTCGCACTGTGCGAAGCGCTCGGCGAATTGGGCGTGTGGGTACGGTTGCATTACGTGTATCCGTATCCGCATGTCGACGATGTAATTCCGCTAATGGCCGAAGGAAAAATTCTGCCGTATCTCGACATTCCGTTTCAGCACGCCAGCCCGCGCATTTTGAAATTGATGAAGCGCCCCGCGCATCAAGAAAAAACGCTGGAGCGCATCAAACGCTGGCGAGAAATCTGTCCCGAGCTGACGATTCGCTCGACATTTGTCGTCGGTTTTCCCGGCGAGAC
>JAYVWC010000088.1:0-10338 GCA_043786385.1 Spongiibacteraceae bacterium
TGTCGATTTCAAAATTGCCGAATAAGCGGCGGCAATTATCGCCGCCTAGGATCGGCGTTGCGATGGCATCGAGCAGCGATTGCGGCAGCGAAAACAGCCTGGGCTTGCGCCCTTCGGCAGCACGTATCGTGGCGATCGTTTCGGCCAGCGAATACGGTTTGTTATCCGAGCACAGCCAAGTGTTGTCGCTCGCTGCTGGCGATTCGATACAGTGCAGAATGAAATCGAGCAAATTATCGATGCCGATCATCGCGCGACGATTATGCACGCCAGCAAACGGCAGTGGTAACCGTAGTCCTGCCAGTTGCCGTAGACGTGCAAAGTTAGCGCCGGCCTGCGAACCGTACACCAGCGGCGGTCGAATAATAACGAGCTCCATCGGCGAGTTCGCGGTTAGCTGCCGCAACCGTTGCTCCGCCGCCCATTTGGATTTTGCGTAGATATCTTGCGGGTGCGCAGGCGATTGCTGCGCGTACGGGCCATCGTCGCCTTCGCCAAATACTTTCGCGCTGCTGATAAAAATAAAGCGGCGCACGCCGGCGGCCAGCGCTGCTGCGGCCAAATTCGCGGCGCCATCGGTGTTGATTGCGCGCAATGCGGCGTCAGAAAATTTGTTATGCGCGGCGCCAGCTAAATGCACCAGCACCTCGCTACCGCGTAGCTTATCGATCCAGAGTTGCGACACATCCGCCCCACTAGCGGCGCCCAAATCAAAACGCGGATCGCTGCGTTCCCAGCGCGATAGCGTAAATTCCTTGCGCTCTAACAGCGGCGTTAAGGCGCGACCGATAAATCCGCTGGCTCCGGTTACCGTGCACTGCATACTGAATCGATCGTCGGCATGGGTTGAAGTTTACCGTGCGTATGTCGGTGAGAATCGCATTCAGGTTTTTGTTGCGGGCGAAGAGGAATCGATGCTTTTGGCTACTATCGCAAACTGCGGGTAGCGAATATCCCAGAGCTTGCCCGCCGATAGAAATCGCCACACCTTCACTTTGAATTTTTTCGAGCCGCGAATACCTTGCATGGTTGCTACCGAGTAACCGCAATCGATAAATAGTCGCTGCATGCTCTTCGGTGTAAAAAAACGTAAGTGCGTTCGATCGAGTACACCGCTATCGGTGTAGGTCCACTCGCCTGTGACTAACAGGCTCCACAAAACTTTGTAATGTCGAATATTCGGTATGGACGCAACGATAACGCCATCGGGCGCCAGCTTCGTGCGCAGTTTGTTCAGCGTTTGCCACGGGTCGAGTAGATGCTCGAGTATATCGTTCATGCAAATGCAATCGAAATAGGCATCGGGCAGGCCATCCAAATGTTCTTCGATCGGTCCGCTGAGAACATGATCCAAAACTTCGCGAGCTGTTTGCGCGGCGGTCGCATTGAGTTCGATTCCCCATACCGTCGCGTCGCGCTGCGCTTTGATGGTTGCAGAGAACGCGCCGTTGCCACAGCCGGCATCGAGGATGGTGCGCGCGGTGTTGGGAATAAAGTCGAGCATTTCGGCGCGGCGGTTTGCGAAATAGCTTTCGGCAACCACGCCGTTGTCCCGCTGCATTTTCATGTTAATACGCTATTCCGTAGGTCGATTGGTGCAGGTTAAATCATTGCTGCTAATCGTAGCAACGATTTAGCGAGCGCAGAATTTAGGTGTTGGTGAACGATCGGGTATTGCCAGTATTGTAAATGGCACGCGCGAGCCAGTTAAGGGTCCGGGAGCTCCAATCGCGTAGGTATTTATTTTTTGAACATCAATTGCCGGTGCAGATAACGCCGAAAATGTTTCCACAAATACTGGAGCGACGGCCTGTGTAGCTTCGTTTGAAAATATTCCAGCTTCTCCTGAAAATTCTCCGGATGCACGATATCAAGGATCGGGGTGCATCTTCGCAACAGCTGTTCTGTATCAATACCGTGACTGCCCTTGCGTATAAAAAGAAACATGTTCTGCCGATACCACCATTCAACATCAGCGTTGTGCCAGAGCAAAGGGCGAAACACGTCGAAACATTCAAAACCATTTACTGCAAATAGATCGACCCAGAAAGATTGGGGCTGCTCGTTAATGTGGTTCTCTCCGCCTTGGCCTTTTATAGCGGCTCCAAAGGCAACGATATTCGCGGAGTTGCTTAAAAAGGTAATGAATTGTGGAGCCATATTGATCGGCAAGTGCTCGGCTACTTCGAGCGAGATACACAAATCGAAGCGCTCTGTAATCGTGGGTATTTCTAAGCTAAAGTCAACTTGCCTGAATTCAATTTTCTGGTGATTCGTCAATACATCAGAAACCCAAGCGCCATCCATTCCAACTAAGCGCGACACCCCCAGGCGTGCTGCCTCTTCAAGCCAAGCACCTTGGCCGCAACCGGCATCGAGTATTGATTGGGGGCGATAGAACTCGAATAGGTATTGAAGTACCGTCGCCGCCGAACACTTCATGCCGGAAATTTGTTGCCCATAAAACTTGGCGTCATAAATTTTTGCTAGCTCTTGGCTCATTAAAAAACCTTAAATAAAATTGTGTCACTGTTTAAATAGACGGGATAGCCAGCTATTTTGCCCACGTAGTTTGTTTATTTCAGCACACGTGGCAGTGACGAAGTCATCCAGTCGCTGCAAATTATTTATTTTGGCAAGCTCGCCATAACAAATTTGATCGGTTTTCTCTCCAATGTGCAAATCTTCTCGTAACTCGCCACCGGCTTCTTGAAGGTCGTGAGCACCGTAGTTAAACGCCATCGCGATCAATTGCTCCTGCGTGAGAATATAATGGCTTTGTCTTATCTGACTAGCAAGAATATCCCAATGGAAGCCCTCACGGCCTCTTCTGTTGGGCTTTATTGAAAACTGATGACTACCGATTAAAGCTTTGCAAATTAATTGATCATTCGAGCGTATTGGTGCATGGGCCAGTGGAATGTCTATGATAGAGGTTCGCTCGCGCTTTCCATTTTGACCTTTCCATGCGTGATTGCCCATCGTGACTCGGCCGCGATGGGCCAGTACCGCAGGGACAATCACCTTGTAGCGCTCTGTAGATTCAACACGCCTGGCTCGAAAGTTCGTCCATAATGGATTGACTACATCAAAATAATTGGTTGCTATTGGTACGAAGGTTGTCCATTTTAACTGTGCACAATGGGCTTCTTCGATTCGGGAGAGGGCTTCGTGCAGTATATGTCTTTCAGTCAGGACAAACTCGTCGGTATCGATAGGGAAAATCCAATCAAAGTATCCAGTCGCAGCAGCCTGCTTCAGCAAGGCTGTGGTTAGTTTGTCCTGCGGATAGCCAAGCGCTGCATCGCGTGAAACGGTTATTGGGAGGCCCTCCTTGATTAAAAGATCGATTATCTGCGGGGTGGTATCATTGCTCCCGTTATCCAGTATGAAAAAATGATCAAATACTCGCGAATTGATTCTGAAGAATAATTCAATTATGTCGCTTTCGTTTCGAACCATTGAAACTGCAGCAATTTTCATGGACGAGCCCCTAGGGAGCGTTTAATTAACCGGGGCGACCTATTTTTTTTGAGGGGAGTAGCGCTTTTCAAGTAAGAGTTTCCTGTCGTGATCGGCAAAATACCCGGCTGACAAATCGCTGACTATTGGGCGCCTATGGCTATATTATTAGGACTTCCCCTGCCTGCTGAATGTACACGTGAGCGCAGGATCAGCGCAACAGGCAGCCAATACAACAACCAGAATTCGCTCGGTCTTCCAATCAGGCCACCGCCATCGAAGAGCAGCGTGGTGAGCCCGAAAACCTGTAATACCAGAGCGAGCAAGGCCATTGGACTTGTCCGGCTGATGCGCCATTGCATTTGCAGTGCTACGGCGAACGTTGCGAGGAATAGCGCCAGCCCGAACAGTCCGCCAAAGTAAAAAGCCGATATCAGATTGTTGTGAGGTTCTATTACTGATAGGCCCGATGGGGTTAAAATTTCCACGCCGCACCCCAAGCCACAACCTAACCATGGATGGGGCATAGTGAGCTCTATAGCCTTTGCCCATATCTCAGGTCTGAACGACAATCCGCGATCTGAAAATTCAGAACCCAGTGCGATTATGGGTACAGCCATTGAGGCCATAATGCTTAGCAGTAGTTTGCGGACTTCAGGTTTTGGCGTTACCAGTAGAGCGCAGGCGCAGCTCGTCAAGATGCCAAACAATGGCGATCTCGATCCCGACATTAATACCCCGGCGAAACAAACAATAGTCGCCGCAATACAGGGCGCTAATCCGCGGCCGAGCCATTGCCGCGCGTAGCTACACAAAAAAACACCGATAACGACAAAAAACCCCCACACATGACCGCTACGCAGTGGGTTGTACAAGCCGCCGTAACCGGTCATTCGATACCCGAGTTGGCGCAGTATCGCCCAGTCTTTTACTGTCGCGTAAACGATTGAGAATGCGGCGACGACCACCGTCGCCAGCAGTAATTTCACGAGTGTCTGCCACTGGAGATTCATCGCGGTGCTGATGCCGAACAACAATAATAAAATATAAAGTGCCCATTGGAAAAATGCCGCATCGTGCGTACGAAAAAAAGATACGCTCGCCATATAGAACAAGTAAGCTACAACGACACCTAATATTTTGGGTTCGCTAAAAAATTGACTTCGATGACGGCAAAAGACAACCGAAAGCAAGCAGGGGATCAGCAAAAAATTCTGGATTAATATTCGGAATTCATGAATGCCGGGAACCAAAAAGTTCCCGGCCAAAAGTGAAAACAACCCAAACGGTAGTAAATAGCGCTCAATGGTGATCGAGATCGGCGTAATAGAGAACAACGTATGACTCTCGGCAATTGGTTCGCCCGCGTTATGGGTAGGCCATGTTATCGGTCGCGAATGGGGTTTGCGGGATAATTGTAATAATAACACACGGCATCGAGGTCGGTAACGAGCGAGCTGCAATGTGCAATCTCGCGCAATGCGTCCGCGTGGTAAGATTGGGCCATCACCTTAAATCGATGCACCGCCTGGCAGTTATGGAAAATCCGCTTGTAACCGTCATTATCCCCAGCTACAACCATGCGACGTACATCGGTGCGGCGATCGACAGCGTTATTCATCAAACTTACCAAAATATCCAACTGATTGTGATCGACGACGGCTCCGGCGATGGCAGTGTCGAGCTAATCGCTCGACTCGCCGCGCAGCACGGCTTTCATTTCGAAGCCCAAGCCAATATCGGATTATCGAGAACCTTGAATAAAGCTCTCGGCTTGGCGCAAGGGCAGTATATTTGCACCTTTGGCTCCGACGACATCATGCTGCTGGACAAAATCGAAAAACAAGTTCGATTTATGGAGCAGCATCCGCACATCGCTGCTTGTGGCGGCAATCAGTTGGTGATCGACAGCGATGGCATCGTCGTCGCCAAGCGACAGGCGTTTCGTCGGTATACCGAACTTGATTTCGACGATTTATTCGTTGATAGAAAACCGGTGATTCCGGCTTCGAGTGCGATGATTCGCAAAAGCGTCATCGATGCGGAAGGCGGTTACGATCCGGATATCAAGCTCGAAGATCTGTATTTATGGTTAAAGTTGACATCGAAAGGCTACAAGATTGCGTGCCTCAACGACGTGCTGATTTATTATCGGAAGCACGCGAGCAACAGCTACAAAAACATCGCGTACATGCTGGATAGCATGTTAAAAATTTATGCGCTGTATCAAAAACATCCAAAATACGAGATGGTGTTGAATCGCTATTTGATCAGCGCGTTCCTACGCGCCTCGAAACAGAATCGGCAATTGGCAATGAGTATATTGAGACAAATCGCGCCGCGTTCTTATAATGTGAAAGTGCTGCGCGGCCTGTGTTATCTGTTGCTGCCCAAGCACTAAGCCGAAAAAAAATGCCTGCGTAGTTTGCTTAATAGCGAAAGCTTAGGTGGCGGCTGACGTAGCTCGGGGCGCAGTGCAGCAACGACTTTTTCCCCGATCGCATCGAACGTGTAGTTTTGTTCGACAAACGCCTGGCCGGCGGCGGCAATTTTTTCGACCAGCGCGGGTTGCTCGCGCAGTATTTTCAGTTTTCTAAGAAACTCTTCGACGCTGGTAAATAAAACGATATTTTCCATATCGCGAAAACCGATCGCCTGGTTTTCGAGCTCGCCCTGATCGTATGCGAATAGAACGCAGCCGCACGCCATTGCCTCAAAGTTTTTGATCATGTATTCGTGCATGCCCATATCGGCCGTGACAAAAATGCGAATGTCGTTGAGCTTGTCGATATACTCGCGACCGGGATTAGTTTGGCAGATAGTTAGCGAGGTTGCCGCGGCAATTTGCGCTAATAGCTCGCGGCGGCCGCGATAGATTGGATTATTAACCGAACCGACGAACGCCAATTCGATCGTGCGTTCGCGTAATTGATTTTTGCATAGCTGTTGATCGTAACCTTTAGGTACAAATACGGCATCAAAGCCTTCCTGCTGCAGGCGTTCTGTCGTCGTGGCGCCGGTGGAAATAATGCGCGTCCACGGCAGCTTGCGATAGTATTCGGAAAATTTTCCCTGGTACTTACATTCAATGTAATTTTGAAACGCGTCGGTTTCGTGAAATGCCAGATTAGGGATCGTGCTAACAAACTTTATTTGCTGCTGTGCGCGCTTCAATCGAATAGCAATGATGATACGGTGGTAGGCATTGACGTCGACATTTTTTTTGAAATAGTTATTTAAATTTACCGATTGCTGTTTCGTTAGATAGCGCGTATCGCAGGCATCGCAGTATTTGGCGATGCCGTTGTACAGGCTAGTCGAAATAAATTTGCGCGGTTGCTGGGCGATAATCAGAACTTTCATGGCGGCAGTCACAGCGACTTGAGTAAAGATAATAAAAACCGCTTCACGGTATTAAAGTTTAATAACTGCATCGGTTCGACTTTTATTGCCGCGAGATAATAGTCTGCGGCATCGCGGTACTGCGCATTGCGATACAGTGCGCGCGCCAGCGATAGCGTTTTTTGTTGGCGATAGAGCGGTTTAAGCAGCATCAACTCCGCGGGTATCACCTGCGGATCGAAAAAAATATCGACTACGCTGAGTCCGGTACTGGCAGTCAAGTTTCGTTGTTTGCGAACGCGCTGCGCATGCTCGTGGGATTTCACCACGACGCTGTGAATGCCGCGCGCCGGAAAACGCGCAATGACCTGGCCGAAAAAAACGATGTCGGTGTTGTTGCGCAAGTTAGCGGGATATTGCATCTCGCTGAAAATGCGGCGCTGCAATACGGTGCTGCCGTGCTTTAAACCAACCGCCTGCTTCATAATGTAGGCCTGCAAACGCTCGGCGGCCGCAGCCGGTAGATCGCCGCCGCGGTGCGCGCGCTCGCTGCCGTCTGCCGCCACCGAAATGTAACCGCCGAACCACACCGGCACTTCCGGTGCTGCGGCAATCGCCTGCGCAAAAGCGGCGAGCGCGGTCGGCAGCAATTCATCGTCGGCATCGAGAAAATAACAGTAAGCGCCCTGTGCGAGAGAGGCGCCTTGGTTATTGGTCGCGCAGTGCCCAGCATTTTTTTGTCGATGATAGTAAACACGTTCGAGATACGGCTGCACGGCTTCCGCTGTGTTATCGGTCGAACCATCGTCGACGACAATCACTTCGTAGTCAGTGTAGATCTGCGCTAGTACCGATTCGATTGCACGCGGCAATAAATGGCCGTAATTGTAGCAAGCGATGATCACCGAAAATAAAGGGCGCGCTGCGTTGTCGGACATGCCGTGGCTCTCTTGCATATATTGTTGCAGCTACAAATAAAAGCGCGTGCGTAGTTTATCGGCGACAGCGGTTTGCAGCTCGACGATTTGTCGATGCACCGCGTTGGTCGCCGGCCAATTCGCGAGCAGTCTGCGCATATCTTTATCGAATGCGCGCTCGAATGCGCTGTCGCTGCAATGGCGCTGTAGCGCATCGAGATCGATCACCTCGATGCGGCCGCGATCGACCAGCAAATTATTCGCTTTAAAGTCGCCGTGGCTCAATCGGCACGTGCGCATTTGCTGCAATAATTTTTGCAAGCTTGCCGATTCGTCGGCGCTGAGTGCGCGTTGTTGACCGATCGTCAACAAATCCTGCGCATCGATGCAGCTGCTGACAAAATATGCGGTGCTGCGCAGTGGGCCGCAGCGGCGTTCGAGCAGCGCGATCGGTTTTAAACTATCGATGCCGATCAGTTCGAGCAAATGCGCAATGCGCCACGAGTGTGCGGCGCGCGTTGTGCGTACGCTGCGGCTTAATGCGTGCCGCCAATTTTTAATATTGTAGCGTTTGATCACCACCGGTTGACCATCGATTACCGTTTTAACCACGGTCGCGGTGTTGCCGGATTTTAGTAACTGGCCGCGTTGCATAAATGCATCGGGGTCGTCGGCGAATTGTTGTAGCTCGCCGCCGTGCCAGCTGCGGCGATAAGCCCATACGCGATTCCAACGCGCTTGGTATGCAGTGAGCGAACAATTGCGTTGGCTTTTTTGCAAATAATCGGACAACCGTTTGCGCCACGCGCGTCGCGTATGCCGCTGCAGTTCGTGTTGCAACGCAGCGAGCGGCCAATTGCGCTGCGCTGCATAATCGGCCAGCGCCGCATCGAGCAGCGGCTGCTCGGCGACATCGAGTTGCGCTGCGAGTTGGCCAAGATTGCGCAAACTCGCGCGGCGCGTCAGCGGTGCGCGCGCGGTGATTATCGATCCCAAATCCAATACGTAAAGTTGATTATCGCGACACAGAAAATTGCCGAGATGAATATCGCTTTGTAGCGCACCGTGCAAATGGAGTTGCAATGTCGTATGCACGATTGCGGCGAGCCACTGCTGCTTTTGCGTTGCGTCGAACTGTGGCCACAGCGCGGCGAGTTCGGCGGCGTGTTGCAGCCACTCGTACACGACGCCATCGAAACGGCCGCAGTGCGAGCGACAACGACCAAGCAGCTGCGGACACGCGACGTCGGCAGCAACGACAGCGCGGTGGCCATCTATTTCGCGACGAATGTTGCGATCGCTGCTGCGACTGCGTGCAAACCATTTAACGATGACCGCCTGATCGCCAAGATAACCGCTTAACACCACGCGCTTGCGCGGCAGCAAGCGCAACACTGCATCGATCGCGAGCGTTGCTGGCGCATCGTCGAATAATAATTCGAGCGGCTCGTTGATGGGCAAATGCCGATCGCCGCGCGTAAACGCGGCCAGCAATTCGCTGTGCGCGGCTGTCATCGTTTAATCGAACCAGGCGCGCGAATTTGGCTCGCGGCCGAAATCGCGTCGATAGATTTGTGCGGCGCGCTGTTTCGCCGCCAGCCAAAAAATTTTCTCGGTGCTCAGCAGTGTGCGCAACGGTTGCTGCCGATAGGCGCGCATAAAGCGAAAAATATCGCGACGTGTAAGACCGATATCGAGCGCCGAATAATACAGGCCACCGAGATCTTTGATCAGCCAACGCTGCGGCACCTGCGCGCGAATTTGCGCGCGGTGTAAATCCATCAAATACAAACGGTGCGTTAGCAAGTTTTCAGCGGTGACCGGCGTTGCGACATCGAGCAGGAAATGACACAAATAAAAATCGCGGTGATTGATACCGGCGCCATGTACCGCGCGCGCAATCTGTGCAACGCGCAGCAGCAGCTTTAATTTCAATGCAAATGCTGGCGGCTGCTGCGGCCAACGGCGGCAGAAATCTTCGAGACTTTCAGTATCGTGTAATTCGTCGGTGATTAGAAACGACAACTGGGTAGCGGGATTGCAGCCGCGGCGACCGTAGCCGGCCACCGTTAGCGTATCGATCTGCAATGTTTCCAGCGCACGAATCGCTTGGTATTCATGCTCGGCGCCGAGCACCGGTAGCCGACCTTGTAGCAAATTTTTAAAAATTTCGCGCCAGCCGACGCCCTGATGCAATTTCAAAAAATAGCCGCGCCCGACGTGCTCGAAGCGCAGCGTGCGGCGCCCTTCCTTGTCGCGATAAATCGTTCCGGTTTGTTTTTTTGCCGCTGAAAAAGCATCATCGCCGCTCCAACTACCGACTAAATCTGGGCGCAGAAATAATGCGGCGGCGCGCGGCGCTGTATTCACGCGGAGCCTCGGCGTACGGCGAGCGTTTCGATAAATTGCGCAGCGCGCTCCGGCATCGAAAAAACATCGGCACTGGCAGCAAACGCACGCGCTCGCTCGCGCCAGACTGCGCCGGGTTCGGCAAAAATCGCCGTCATCGCATCGGCGACCGAGGCCGGTGTGATCGGATCGGTTAGTACGCGTCCCATCTGTTGTTGCGCGATGTAGTCGGCATAGCCGCACGCCTGCGATGCGATCACCGGCAAGC
>JAYVWC010000089.1:0-27729 GCA_043786385.1 Spongiibacteraceae bacterium
CTCCGCGCAAAAACTGGGGCAGCGCCAATCAGCTGTGGCAAAAACCGGGGCTATCTTAAACTAGACAGGAATTTGTCTGGACTAAGGGGTCCACTTTAATCACGCGCTTGGAATTGAAAGATAAAGCGTTTATCCAATATGTACTTAACAACTAGGCCTACGCCCGTACCGACCGCTACGGATAGCATAATGTCGAACGGGCCGCTGTAACTTCGTACTGCGATATCTTGCGCCGCAATATTAGTCGCCGTTGCGATTAATGCGAGAAGTGCATAGGTGATGGCTAGCTTCATTGTGCAGTGGCCAGTTTTTTTAATTGGCAAGAAAGTTCAGCGGAATAATAAGAAAGCTAAGTTGCGAAAAATGCAGCACCCTGGCTTTTTCACAATGCACGCAAACATTCTGCGAGTTATGGTGTAAGTTCCATCGACATAAAGCCGGCCCCAATGAACTCCGTTTTTTGGAGCATATGAGCCTTTGGGTCGGGCATGACCTGATCGAATAAAGGGCCGAGGACACGACCTTCGATGAGCCAGAATTTGACGGGCAATAAATTCTTCTCACGGTAGTCTTGGTATAATCGGCTGACAGGTTGCGCACGGAATGGTGCGTTATACAAAGAAAAATAAACATTAAAATTCCGAACAACTTCTTCTGCTGCATATACCTTTTCTGGATCAGGATGTGAGGCGATGAGAGCTTGCGCAGCTTCACGAATTTGAGGTTTCGTCACTGTGTTGTAATACGGTGGTTGATGAAAAATTAGAAGGAGTGAAAGCGTCGAAAAAGCAAGCAATGCCATAGCCTGAGAGACTTTATCGGCGATCTGCTCAAAGCCGATTGCTACTAGAGCGAAAATTGCGGGTAGGGCGACAATCGTGTTCCTGCTGGTAAGCATCGGAACTCCGATAAGGCTTCTTGCATAAGGCAGCATGAAAGCTGACGCAATGCAGAGTAAAAGCAGCTGCACCGTTTCTTTCTTTGAGGGTGTTTTTGAATAGCAGATCGCACCGTAAAGCAAAGCGATCGCCGCACCGGCGGCGATCAAAGAAGAGCCGAAATACTCTCGAAAATAGTCGATAGCAAAGTCTGGTGTTGGCCGACTTATCCAAAATGCGGTGATCCCGGCATTTTTAAAAACAAGAGGAATAAGTGGAGATAGCATGACCGACATGGTAATGCCAATGACGACGCCGGCTCTTTTAAGTTCGCCTCTAGAAGTTGTTTTTACCAGAAAAAAGAAAGTCGCCTGTCCAATGAGTATGAAAATTCCAAAAAAGTGGGTGTATGCCAGTGCTGTCGCTGCAGCAATGTAAGCGAATAAGTTACCATTGGTCGGCCTTCGAGCAACTCGAATAAAGAGCAATAATGACAGGGCTGAAAGAAAAAATAAAAGTGAATAAGATCGTACTTCTTGTGAATAGTGAAGGTGGAAAACATTGACCGCACATATTAATGAGCAGATAAAGCCAGTTTTTCTGTCGCCAATTTCGCGGCCAATAAAAAACATAATAGGAATTGAAAGAGTGCCGAAAATCGCTGGAAAGAGGCGTCCAGTCATTTCCGAAAAACCACATACTTTGAACCAGCACCATAAGAGCGCTTGAAATAGCGGGGGGTGGACATCGTTAATCGTTAATCTAACAACCTGTCTCAAGGTGTTGTGGGGATCGCTGGCAGCCACGCTGAACAGCTCGTCATCCCAATAGCTTTGAAAGGTCAATGCCCGGAATCGAAGATAGGCCCCCCCCAAAAAAACAATTGCGAACCCGATTGCCCAGACTTTTTCGGTTGCCAAATGAAGCAGCCATTTATTTTTAATCTTCATATATAGCACGGGAAGCCAGCTCTATTTTATTCGCTGCATTGTGGCCGATGCACTTCCGCGAGTAAAGCGAGTTGGGTTAGGGGCAGGCGCTTTGAATTAAAGAAAATTTTGAAATTATTTATAGGCTACAAACAAAACCTCCGAATCAACGCCTGCAGCATCTCCACCGCTGGCTGCAATTGTTTTATTTCGACGTATTCATCGGGCTGATGTGCTTGCTTGATCGAGCCGGGGCCGAACACCACCGTATCCATGCCCAACTCGCGTAGAAACGGCGCTTCGGTGGCAAAGCCTACCGAGCCTGCCGTGTGCCCGGTCAATTGCTCGACCGCTTGAATCAGCGGCGAATCCGCTGGTTGCTCGAACGCTTGAATGCCGGGGAAGAGCGAGCGCAATTGAATATTCACGCGGCGTTTTTCCGCCAGCGGTTGCAAGCGTTGTGCAATCGCGCGGCGCAGTTCGGCGATATCCATGCCCGGTAGCGGGCGCAAATCAAAATGTAATTCGCAATCCCCACAGATACGATTCGGATTATCGCCGCCGTGGATGCAGCCTAAATTCAACGTCGGGATTTGCACCTCGAACGCGGCGTTGCGATAGCGCGTTTGCAATTCGCTGCGAAATGCTAATAAATCGCCGATCACTTCGTGCATTGCTTCGAGTGCGTTGTTGCCGAGCGCGGGATCGGAGCTGTGGCCGCTGCGACCGACGACGGTGATCGATTCCATCATCATGCCTTTGTGCAAGCGCGCCGGTTTTAAATCGGTCGGCTCGCCGATCACCGCGAAGCGCGCTTGGAGTTGGCCTTGCGCGACCAATTGCCGCGCACCATCCATCGATGATTCTTCATCGGCGGTAGCGAGAATAATCAGCGGCTGTTGCAATTTTTGATCGACAAAAGCTTTTGCGGCTTCGATCGCGACCGGAAAAAAACCTTTCATATCGGTGGCGCCGAGGCCGTACCAGCGCGCATTTTTTTCGGTGAGTTGTAGCGGATCGACCGACCAATGCTGTTCGTCGTACGGCACCGTATCGGTATGGCCGGATAACACCAAACCACCGGGGCCGTGACCCAGCGTCGCGATTAAGTTGGCTTTCGCGGGGCGGTCGGTAGATTGCGCGACGATCGGTGAAATCTGCACGCTAAAGCCGAGCGCTTCGAGCCAGCCCGCGAGCAATTCGATCACCGCGTAATTGCTCATATCGAATTGCGCCGAGCTACAGCTGACCGAAGGCGCGCGCACCAGCGCTTGCAGCATGCCGAATAGATCGGGGACGCGGTGTCGGTTGGGCGATTTATTCATGGCGGGCACCTTGCGCGGGGCGTTGCTGGCGAATGTTTCTTAGGCGCATTCTAGCGCGCGCGGGAAAACGATCGCAAAAATGAAATTTCGGCTCCGCAAATGCCGATCAGCAGCCATAATTAAGGCCGAACGATTTATCGCAATTCACTTCGCAGTACGGAATCGATTATGGTGCAATTCAATGCTCTGCCCGCCGAACGGGCGCTCGACAGTCGCTGGCTATTGGATGAGCTGCTGCGCGATGGTCGCATCAGCGGCGACGATGCCGAGCGCATTCTGCGCGCGCCGCGTTTCGGCGATGAAGCGAAACTGCATCCGATCGAATGGATCGCCGCGCAAAAGCCGCAGGATCTCGCCAATCCCGGTAAATTTTTCACGCCCGAATTATTGCTCGGCTGGCTCGGCGGTCGTGTTAAACAACCGTACTTTCATATCGATCCACTCAAGATTAATGTCACTGCAATCACCGAAGTGATGTCGTTTGCGTTTGCGCAGCGGCATCGCATTCTCGCGGTCGAGGTTACGCCCGAGCGCGTCACGATAGCGAGTACCGAACCATTTATTGGTCAATGGGAGATCAATCTCGAACAGGTTTTGCGGCGGCCGTTACGACGCGTGCTGGTGAAGCCGACCGATCTCGAGCGCTATACGGTCGAATTTTATTCGCTGGCGAAATCGGTGCGCGGCGCCAACGCTGGCGATGCGCGCAGTAGTTCCGTGACTAATTTCGAGCAATTGTTGGAACTCGGTAATTTAAAAGATCCCGATGCCAACGATTCGCACATCGTCAACATCGTCGATTGGCTGTTGCAGTATGCATTCGATCAACGCGCCAGCGATATTCATCTCGAACCGCGCCGCGAAATCGGCTGCGTACGCTTTCGCATCGATGGCGTGTTGTACAACGTTTATGAATTGCCGTTTCAAGTGGCGATGGCGGTGATCGCGCGGATCAAAATTCTCGGCCGCATGAACGTCGCCGAAAAACGTCGTCCTCAAGATGGCCGCTTAAAAACCGTCAGCCCCGAAGGCAATGAAATCGAATTGCGGTTATCGACGCTGCCGACTGCGTTCGGCGAAAAAATGGTGATGCGGATTTTCGATCCGGATGTGTTGTTGCGCAGCTTCAAACAACTCGGTTTGGAAAACGACGATTACGAACGCTGGCAGACGATGATCAACAAGCCGAACGGCATCGTGTTGGTCACCGGGCCGACCGGTTCGGGCAAGACGACGACGCTGTATTCGAGTTTAAAGCAGCTCGCGACCTCCGAAGTGAATGTCTGCACGATCGAAGATCCGATCGAAATGGTCGAGGACACGTTCAATCAAATGCAGGTGCAGCACAATATTGATTTGGATTTTGCTGGCGGCGTGCGCGCGCTGCTGCGGCAGGATCCGGATATTATTATGATCGGCGAGATTCGCGATTTAGAAACCGCCGAGATGGCGATTCAGGCTGCGCTGACTGGGCACTTGGTGCTATCGACCTTGCACACCAACGATGCGCCGAGCGCGATCACGCGGTTGCTCGAATTGGGATTGCCATCGTATTTGTTAAAAGCAACGGTGCTCGGCGTAATGGCGCAGCGTTTGGTGCGTACGCTGTGCCCGCATTGCAAAGTCGCCGGGCCGATCGACGAGGCGGCGTGGCAACAATTGGTGACGCCGTGGAAAGTGGTGCCGCCGAAGATGGGCTATCAGCCGAAAGGTTGCCTCGAATGTCGCAACACCGGCTATTACGGTCGCGAAGGCATTTACGAAATTTTATTGATGAGCGAAACGGTGCAGGAATTGGTCAGCGAAAATACCGGTCTCGACACGATTCGTCGTCAGGCAATGAAAGAAGGTATGCACACGTTGCGTTTATCCGGCGCACATAAAGTGGCGGCCGGCGAGACCACGATCGAAGAGGTGATGCGCGTGGCGCCAGCGACGCAGCAGAAGGCTTAGACTTTGACGCGTGCGATCGGCGATACTAATCGCTCAGCCGCGACTTCCGGTACCGATTGATGTCCAGTCTGTTTCCCGATATTAAACCCTACGGCCACCGCCAACTCGCGGTAGCGCCGCCGCATGTGTTGTACGTCGAAGAATGCGGTACGCCCGAAGGCATTCCGGTGCTGTTTGTACACGGTGGCCCCGGTGCCGGTTGCACACCGAAACACCGTTGTTTTTTCGATCCGATGGAATATCGCATCGTGTTGTTTGATCAGCGCGGCTGCGGGCGTTCGACGCCGCACGCGGAGTTGGGCGGCAATAATACCGATGCGCTGATTGAAGATATCGAGGCAATTCGCAAAGCGCTCGGCATCGAACGCTGGTTATTGTTCGGCGGCTCGTGGGGTTCGACGCTGAGCCTGCTGTACGCCGAGCGCTATCCCGAACGCGTATTGGGGCTGGTATTGCGCGGCATCTTTTTGTGTCGCTCGCAGGATTTGCGCTGGTTTTATCAGGATGGCGCCAGCCATGTTTTTCCCGATTATTGGCAGAACTTTATCGCACCGATCGCACCGACCGAGCGCGGCGATATGATGCGCGCGTACTACAAATTATTGACCGGCAGCAACGAACTCGCACGCATGGGCGCCGCTAAAGCGTGGAGCGGTTGGGAGGCGCAATGTGCAACGCTGAAACCCGATAATCAACTGTACGGACAATTCACCGATCCGCGTATGGCGCTCGCGCTCGCGCGCATCGAAGCGCATTACTTCGTCAACGATACGTTCATCGAGCCGAATCAAATTCTCGCGCAAGCGCATCGTTTGAAAGGCATCCCCGGTGTCATCGTGCACGGTCGCTACGATATGATTTGTCCTTACGATAACGCCCATGCATTGCACGAAGCGTGGCCGGAAAGCGATTTAAAAATTATTGCCGATGCCGGCCACTCGGCGTTCGAGCCGAGCATCACCACCGCGCTGGTGCGCGCCACCAATCGCTTTACGCGCGAATTAAAACCGGAAGAATAAGCGCGCTAGTGGAAATTTATTTTATTTTAGTGCGCCCCGCCGTTCCGGAAAACGTCGGTGCTGCTGCACGTGCGCTAAAGACGATGGGCTTCACCAAATTGCGCATCGTCGGTAGCGTTGCTCATCGCGAAAAAGCCGCGCGCATTCTCGCTCATGCCTCGCACGAAATTCTCGATAACGCCGAAACGTTCGATGATCTGCCGAGCGCGCTCGCCGATATCGATTTCAGTATCGCCACCTCGGCAAAAGATCGCCACAATCGACGCTACTCGTTAACTCCTGCCGAATTGCGTACCAGCATCGCCAGTAAAATAAATTTACTGACGCGCGTTGCGATCGTATTTGGCTGCGAAGAATCGGGTCTCAGCAATACCGAGCTTACGTTCTGCGATAGCTTAAGCGCGATCCCGCTAGCCACCGATTATCCATCGCTAAATTTAAGTCAGGCTGTGATGTTGTATGCGTATGAATTAAGCGTGCTGAAATCCGTAGCGACGGTGCCTGCGAATGTTGGCGAATGGCGCTCATTGAAAACGCGAATCGAAAAATTTCTGACGAATTTGGAAATCGAGCCAGACAGCAAGCTCGCGCGCTGGGCCGACGAGCGCTGCGCGCTATTGGCGCAGGACGATGTGAGTTTTTTGCATAAATTGCTGGCGAAAATCGAAGCTACAACCACCGCTTATCCCGAAACACCGATACCGCAATCCGCCCCATCACGCCTGCCATAATATGAAAGCCATTACGCGCATGCAGCTCGGGCATGTAGTCGAAATTCATGCCGTACAATCCGGTAATGAAATTCTAATTATTGGGTGAGATCGACTTTGATCGCCAGCTCGGTCGAGTTGGAGGCGCTGTTATCACCATAATTCGCGATGCCGCGCTGGTTATTTTCGCTACTGCTGTGCACGCCGCCGAGTGGTATCCAACTGCCGAGGCGACCGCGCACTTGGGTTTGCGCGCTTTGTGTCGCGATCGTGCGACCTGTCATTCGATCATCGTGCTGATCGATATCGACGATTACTTCGTCGTCGAGCACGCGTACGGTTGCATAAAAGCCGCTGGTGACCGGCACCATTTCGCGATTGCCGTAACGATCGCTACGCATCGGATAAACTTGGCCGGCGCTAATAAACGCCGCCATACCTTCGACTGCGCGCACTTGTTGTGTACCGGCGCTATTGTCGCTGCCGCTGCTGCGATTAATAACGACGTTGGTTTGTGTGCGCAGTTGCGCGCCATTGCCGGTTTGCACTTGCACGGCACCATCGCCGATCCGACCGTCGACCGCGTAGCGATCGCGTTGTGCGCTGTTATCGCTGCGATTGCGCACGCTGATTAATAGCGAGCGCGGTGCAGTATCGAGTTGTTTTAGCAGTTCGATCAGCGTGCGATATTCGTCGGCGGTGACGTTCAAGATCAATTGTTGGTGATACGGTGTGACGCTGCTGCCCGCGGATAATTGCGCGCTAAGCGCGGGCAGCAATTGTTCGGGCAGCGCGTGGTGCAGCGTGTAATTGTAAAGATGACGATCTTGGGCGCTGGCAATGTTGACGACTGCCAGCCACAGGCACATCAACCACAGACAAGGCAACCGTAGACAAAATGGGGGGCGCCAATGCATCAGTCGCGCAAGCTCGCATCGAGTTGATCGACCAGTTCGGTCCAGTCGGCATCGGCGTGCCACGCTTCGCGAATAAACTGCGCCTGCGATGGATTCCAAAACTGTGCGTCGGCGAGACGTTCATCGGCCGGCAGATAATGCTCGCGACAAAAACGCCGGATTGCCGAGCTGCTGCTTGGCAATCCCAGTTGTTTAAATAGATCGTTGATACTGTGCTGAACCATTTCCACGATGGCATCCTCGCAGGATGATTTACCGGCGACTACGCTGACAACTACGCGAAGCTTTGTCAACTGTTTGGCTATTGCGCTAATGTTTGCTGTATGCCTAATGCGCTGCGGTGGTGATGAGCGTCTTCTCTTTAGTCAATTCATAGCTCGCTAAATCTTCGGCCATTAGCAGATTGCCATCGTACAGTTGACGCGCTTCGTTAAATAAATCGGCGAGCGAATGGTCGCCGGGGTGCGGGTGCGCAGCGACGTGACGGCGATAGCGCTGACTGAAGTGAGTCAATAGCAAATGCGGCAATCGAGCGCGCTGCGCTGCTTTGGCGACTTGCGCTGGGGTGCTGTGCTGATATTGCGGGCCGATGCGCGCGAGCACATCCTCGGTGAAAGTCGCTTCGTGAATCAGCAAGTCGCTGTGTTGCAACGCAGCATCGAGTAAATCGGGTTGATCGTTATCGCCGCCGACCACGATACAGCGCGGTGCGCGTTGCGACAGACAAACTTGTTGCGGCGTTATGCTGCGACCGTCTGGCAGTATCACGGTGTGGCCGTGTTGCAATTCGCCCCACAGCGAGCCGCGCGGAATTTGCAGTGCGTCGAGGCGCTCGGGATCGAGCAGAAATTCGCGCACGTGCTCGGTAAAACGATACGCATAACTCGGCACGCGATGCGATAACGCGATGCTGTCGACGCGCACGTCGTCGTCGTTGTAACAGAATTCCGGCGTATCGCTGCGCACGAATTGCAGCGGGTAATTCAAGCGCTGCATATCGGTGAAGCGACGCACGGCATCGATATATTCAGCGATGCCGGCCGGTGCACAAATCGTCAGTGGTGCAGTGCGACCGCCCATATTCGCGCTGGCGATCAAACCCGGCAAACCATAACAGTGATCGCCGTGAATATGCGTAATAAAAATGGCGCGCAATTTAGCGGCCGAATAACGCGTATGCAGCAATTGATGTTGCGTGCCTTCGCCGCAGTCGATCAAATACCATTCGCGGTGTTGCGCGATCGCTAAGGCGAGTCCGGTGACGTTGCGTTCTCGCGTCGGCACGCCGGCGGAGGTTCCGAGAAAAGTAAAGCGCATGGCGAGGCAAATCGATAATGCAGTGAGCTGCATGGTAGCATGCGCTGTGTGCGCAATCGTTCGATAAAAATTCTGCGGAGAAAAATATGAATGCTCGCGTTGCCTGGCACTGGTTGTCGGCGCAAACCTTACGCGGTTTGTTGTTGTTGGTGCCGGTGATCATCACCGTCGAATTTATTGTGTGGCTGAGTCGCACCATCGAAACTCAACTACAGCCGCTCGCTGCGTTGTTGTTACCGAAAGGTTGGTATGTGCCGGGACTCGCGTTGGTGATTTTTTTAGCGTGCGCGTTAGTGCTCGGATTGCTGACGCGCAATGTGCTGTTACGCAAAATCGTCGAGCTCACCGAGCGCAGCATGACCAAGATGCCAGTGATCGGTAGTATCTATCCGGTAGTGCGGCAATTGACCGATCTATTATCGGGCAAAGATCAAAATCAAAACGGTAGCGTGGTGCTGGTTAATTTGCCCGGTGCAGCGGCGCGGATGATCGGCATCGTTACGCAGCCGGGCGACAGTGGACAAATCCCATGGCTGCCGCTCGATTGCGATTTGGTGTATGTCCCGATGAGTTATGGGGTGGGCGGCTATACGCTGATTTTGCCGCGCGCCCAACTCCAGCCGCTCGATATGAAAGCAGGCGAGGCGCTGCAAATGATTATGATGGGCGGTATGGTGCAGCCTAAGGCACCGCGTGCTTAGCATTTGTATTGGCTCCAGCTATATGGGCGCCATGCACTAAGCCCGTTTAGCAATTTTTTCAAAAACTTCAATTACGACCGCTAAGCCACTGAAAAAAGCACTTATAACAAATCAGTCTCGAACAACACGAGACTGGCTTGGTCTGGTTCCGCTAGTGTTCACATTCCGAACAATCGCAGTACGTTTGCACGGGGGGATTTTATGGCCAGCCTGTTGCTCGTCGATTATTTACAGCGAAGTCATGCGCAGTATTTGTTGATGGATGCGCCCTGCGCCTATACCGCGGAAGAGTCCGCGCGTCTCGGTCGCATCCCACCGCGTCGGTTTGCCAAAGTGGTGATGGCGCGCATCGATGCCGAGTTGGCGATGGTGGTGATGCCGGTGCATTATCGGCTGGCGCCCGAGCTGTTGCGGGAGGCGTTGCAAGCCGAACGCGTCGAATTGGCGGAGGAGCGCCATTTCCGCCATCGCTTCCCGCGTTGCGAAGTTGGTGCAATGCCACCGTTCGGTCACTTGTTTGGACTGCGCGCGATGGTGGTGCCCGAGTTCGATGAACTCTCCGAAATTCACTGCAAAGCCGGTACGCATCGCGAATGGCTGCGTATGCCGTTCAGTGAGTTTAAGCGTTTGGCGCACCTCGAACCGGTCGAAGGTGGTGCGGTGTTGCAGCTGCGCAAGCCGCGGAAAACGCATCTGACACGCTTGCTGGATGTGGCCAAAGAACGGCAGGTGCGCATCGATAGGCCCTCGCTGCCGATGCTGGCATCTTCATAGTGCAACTGGCTGCCGGTTAATGGTCGAGCCGTAAGCCGGTTGCTTACTAGATGCTACTACTACGATGCAGTTACCTACTTCGGCTGATGGTAGCCGACACACGTTAATACTTCATTCTGTGCACCCAAAATCACCGGCACCCGCTGGTGGATACTTTGCGGCTGCAGATCCAAAATCTTCTCGCTATCAGTCCACGCTTCGCCGCCGGCCTTTTCAACCAGTAGCGCCATCGGATTGGCCTCGTACATCAGCCGCAATTTGCCGGGTTTATCCGGCTCGCGCCGATCCCACGGATACGCGAATAGGCCGCCGCGGCACAGAATGCGATGTACGTCTGCCACCATCGCGGCTACCCAGCGCATATTAAAATGGCGGTTGCGCGGTCCTTCATTGCCGTCCATCAGGTGCGCGACATAGTTTTGCATCGGCTGCGCCCAGTAGCGTTGATTCGACATATTGATCGCAAATTCGTGGGCATCGGCGTGGATCGCCGCGCGCTCGACGGTGAGAATAAATTCGCCGAGATGCTGGTCGAGCGTATACATCTGTACGCCTTGCCCGGCGGTCAACACCAACATCACCGACGGTCCGTATAGCACGTAGCCAGCGGCGACCTGCTGGCGACCGGGGCGCAGAAAATCCGCCTCGGTGACCGGCGTTGCGCCGGGCACGTCGTACAGTGAAAAAATAGTGCCGATCATGCTGTTGATGTCGATGTTCGACGAGCCATCGAGCGGATCGAACGCGACCAGATAGCGGCCATCGGCGTTAGCCGGCACGATGCAGTCCTCCTCCTCGGAGGCCAGCGCTCGCACTGTGGGTTCCGCTTGCAATAACGATTTAAGAATATCGTTGGCGATCACATCCAATTTTTTCTGTTGTTCGCCCTGCACGTTTTCCGCGCCGGCTGCGCCCAATACGCCGCCCAATGCACCGCGACTGATTTGGCGCGCGATATCGCGACAACCGTCGGCGATGGCGCTTAACACCGAGATGAGTGCAGGTTGCAGCGACTGACTTTGCAGCACTTGTGGCAGGCGTTGCATGAGTAAACCTCTTATAAAAATCAAATTGAGTTATCGAGCTGTTTTAGCGAACAGCTTTAGTAAACTGTTTTTCGCAAACTGTTTTCACCGGCAGCAAGTACTAGTGGTGTCCGCATTATGCCATCGCCCGTCAATCGGTGTCAGTAAACGAGCAGGGTGCAGCGAGCGCTAGTGCATATTCTGCACAATGTGCCGTACGGATTTACCGCAATTGTGCGGAAGCTCTTAGACTGATTTTTTCTGGAAATAAGCATAAGTGCACGGGTCGATCATAACGTTGCGATCGACAAACTCTTGACCGTCCGCAAATGGCGCGCTGTTGCTACGGTAACTACTTATGCGGCCAGCCAATTTTATCTACGGTTACTACATCCATAAATCGCTTGCAGTTGATGTTGGGGTCCAATTCGTGCCGTACGTTGCACGGCGCATCGATAGTTGGCGGGTCTTGCAACGCTTAAAGATTGGCGTTTGATGAAAATGGATTCGCATTGTTGCACGCGGTGCCATTGAAATGGCACCGCGCACTACATCAAAGTTCTGAAATAGCACGCTCGTCAAAAATCACGCCGCACAAAAACTGATTTTTCCGCAACGCTAACCAATACTGTTAGACGGCTGGTCGATGCCAAAAAACGTACTGTGATCGCCCTCGCAATTGTTACTTGATGGACCGCAAAGCGCTGACTAAATTGACATCGAGGCGGATAGCCAACGGAGTAATTAAAAATGAAACATTCACTACTAATGTTCTGTTTCCTTGCAACGGCAGCCCACGCAGTCGATTCTGTTACCGTTAGTGCGGCAGTGGATTCAGGTGGCGAAGGAGTTTGCACAGTTGCAGTAGAAGCGGTGGGCGATTCGATGCCCGCAGGCAATTACGAAGGTCAATGCGTCAACGGCAAGCCAGATGGCGTCGGCGATGTAGTGTTTAAAAACGGTGATCACTTTAGCGGTGAGTTTAAAAGTGGTCGCATCAATGGCAAAGGTACTTGGACTAGCGGCACCAGCGGTAATACTTACACCGGTAATTGGAGTAATGGTAAACGTGCCGGCGCAGGTACCTACAGTTGGTCGCACGGCACGCAGCAGTACGTCGGCGAATGGGCCGACGATAAGCGCCAGGGGCGTGGCAAGTTTACCTGGGCCAACGGTGATCACTTTGAAGGAGAGTTTCGCAACAATCAGCAGTACACCGGTAACTTCTACACCGCCGGCGGCAAAGTACACACCTGCTACATGGGCCTGTGCCGCTAACGGCGGGTCTTGTTAAAAAATACCGGCATGCCGCACTAGCGGCGCCTACCGTCTCTCGCCCGAGAACCTCCCCATGTTGTAACGGGGAGGCAATTACCCTGTAGTTATGGGTGGCCCCGCCTCTTCGGAAGCGGGGCTTTTTTTATTTCGAGCGATTCCTGTTTCGAACGCTCCTGTTTCGAACGGCTCCGCTCTTCCATTAACGCTAATCGTCGCAGAGCGCCTAATGAAATGGCGCGCTAACTTGGTGCGCATGATTCGATAGTGCACTGATTTGTCGACGCGAATACTTCGCTGCTTCGCTTGAGGCCATCGCACCCGTTGGCGCTTGCCCTGAGTCGGTTTGCGAAAACGACTGGCACCGCGTTTGCATTGACCCATTTATTGAGTTGGCAATCGATACGCTGATGCAGCGATACAGGTGCGTTGGATATCGGCGAGCAGAATTAAACATCCTCAGCATTAAACAGTGGTGGAGCGCGGTAGTGAAATCCGATGGCAGTTAAAGCAAAGACCACGCTCTCCGTGATGCTAGTCGACGATCAGCCCGCGCGTGCGGCGCTATTGGAGCAGGCATTGTTGGATCATCGCTACACCGTGATTGCGCGGCTCAGCAGCGCGGCAGGGTTGGCTGAGCAGGTGGCGCGTTTAGAGCCCGACGTGATCATTATCGATATTGAATCCCCCGATCGCGATACGCTGGAGAATATGGCGATATTGCATCGCGACAATCCACATCCGGTGGTGATGTTTTCGGCTGAAGGCGATGCTGCGGTGATCGAGCGCGCGGTGCGTGCCGGCGTCAGCGCGTATGTAGTCGACGGTTTGAATCCGGCGCGCGTTAAAACGATTGTCGATGTGGCGATCGCGCGCTTTCGCGAATATCAGGCGCTGCGCTGCGAACTCGAAGATACGCGCGTGCAATTGGCCGATCGCAAACAAATCGATCGCGCCAAAGGGTTGCTGATGAAGCATCGCGAAATGGATGAGCAGCAGGCGTATCACGCGATGCGAAAAATGGCGATGGATCGCGGGCAGCGGTTGGCCGAAGTAGCGAGCAATATCATCGCTGTATTGGAAATGTTGGAAAAGTGATACGGGCCGGGAGCTGAGTTAATGACATTGGAAAAAACCACATTGCGCCTGGGCTACATTCCGCTGACCGATTGTCTGCCGTTGGTGGTGGCCAAAGAGCAGGGTTTATTCGCCGCGGAAAATCTAACGGTTGAATTATGCTGCGAAGCATCGTGGGCAAATATTCGCGATAAATTAATCGTCGGCCATCTCGACGGCGCGCAGTTGTTAGCGCCGATGTTGTTGGCCGCCAGTCTCGGCATCGGCGGTTTGCGCAAACCGATGGTTAGCGCATTTTCGCTTGGATTGAACGGCAATGCGGTGACCGTTTCCAATCGGTTGTTTGCCAGCCTGCGAGCGTTGCCGCTCGAAACCAGCGGCAACGCTGCGCTCGATGCGGTGCGCGCTTTGGCGTTGGTGGTGCAGGAACGCCGCGCCGCCGGTTTGGAACCGTTGGTATTCGCGACGGTATTTCCGTTTTCCAGCCACAATTATTTACTGCGCTATTGGTTGGCGGCCGGCGGTATCGATCCCAATCGCGATGTGAAATTGGTGGCGCTGCCGCCCTCGCAAATGGTCGACAATTTGCGCTTAGAGCATATCGATGGCTACTGCGTCGGCGAGCCGTGGAATAGTTGCGCGGTAGCGATGGGCTTGGGGCGCTGCTTGGTGACCGGTTACGAAATTTGGCAAAATGCGCCGGAGAAAGTGTTCGGCGTCACCGAACAGTGGCAACAGGAAAATCCGAATACGCACGCGGCCGTATTGCGCGCACTCGATGCGGCAGCGGTGTGGATCGAAAGCAATTTGGACGGCGCGTTGCAATTGCTCGATCGCGGCCACTACGTCGATGTGCCGGTGGCGTGGTTGGCGCAGTCGTTGACCGGCGATTTGCGCGCGGGGTTAATGCAAACGCCGCGCGCGCCCGAACACTTCCATGTGTTCCATCGTTATCAGGCGAATTTTCCGTGGCGCTCGCAGGCGCAATGGTTTTTGCAGCAGATGGTGCGCTGCGGTCAAGTGCCCGCCGATGTCGATACCGCAGCGGTCGCCGCGCGCGTCTATCGCTCCGATATTTATCGACAGGTATTTGCTGGTATCCGCGCGCTGCCGCTCGCCGATCACAAACCCGAAGGCGAGCACGCGCAGCCGTGGCTGGCACCGGGTGTTGGCGAATCGGTACTACTCGGCCCCGATCGTTTTGTCGATGGCGCGCTGTTCGATGTTGGGATTATCTAATTAAACAATATTGATCTCGATGCTAGCGCGCTGAAAACGATGCGTTAACATGATGGGTGTCATCGCTGAAAAATCGTTGAGAATAATATGGCCGTTGTGTCGCGCAGTTGCCCGCTTGCCACGCTCACGCTAAATCCCGCAGTGGATGCCACCTACGCAATTCCGCAATTGCTGCGCGATCAAAAAACGCACGCGCAGGCGGTGCGTTACGATCCCGGCGGCAATGGAATTAATATCGGCCGCGCATTGAAAACGCTTGGCGCGAATGCGCAGAATTTTTGCGTCACTGCTGGCGAAATCGGTCATTTATTGCGACGTTTGGCGACGCCGCAGCTCGATCATTTAATCGCTGAGCACGTCGCTGGCGAAACGCGCATCAACGTCACCTTGCTCGAACAACAAACCGCTGTGCAATACGAAGTCAGCGCGATCGGCCCGACGCTGAGCGCTGCGCATTTGGAAAATATCGTCGCGCAATTTATTGCTGCGAGTGCAAACGGCTTTGGCGTGTTGACTGGCTCGGTGCCACCGCCGGTGGCAGCGACGATCTACGGCGAATTGACCGCGCGGATGCGCGCGCTCGGCGGTCGACCGGTAGTCGACACCTACGGTGCATTGTTGCATCACACGATTCCGGCGAAACCGTTTTTGATCAAACCGAATCGCTACGAATTGGAGCAGTATTGCGGTAAGTCGCTACCGACACTCGCAGCGGTTGCTGCCGAGGCGCGGCACTTGCAGCGCGATGGCATCGATTACGTGTGCGTATCGCTGGGGCCGGAGGGCGCGTTGCTGTGCGCAGCGGACAACACGTATTTCGCAGCGGCACCGCCGGTTGCCGTCAATTCGACGGTCGGTGCTGGCGATTCGATGGTGGCCGGTTTGATGTATGCATTGGCGCACGACTACAGCGCCGCCGAAGCGCTGCGCTTGGCGGTGGCGTGCGGCAGCGGTACCGCGCGACATCCGGGCACCGAGTTATTCGTCGCGGCGGAGCTTGACGCATTATTGGCCGAAGTCGTCGTGCGCGAATGCGATATGTAGTTAGCGATATAGAGATAGCGAGGGCTATAACCGGGCAGCACAGGTGGTTGTTGCACAGTTGTGGAGCGCTTCCGGTCATGTAGGAATTATACAAAAGGGGCCAAGTTGTTGAGTGCGAAACATAAATTACAATTGGCACAAGTGTTGTAATACGATTGCTGTAGTACGAAAGTTCTAGCGCGACAGTTGAGTTGCGATGAGCTAATCAACATCGAAATCACAGCGAGCTGTGACTTCGCGCAAAAACGAATTTGGGCAATGGCGCTCAGAGTTGTAGTGGCTCACGTAGGTGGGCTCGCGACGCTGAGCGTTTTTTTTTGCCCGCGCATTTTTAATGGAGAGGTTTAATGTCCGGCGAGCGATTTAATCTGTTGTCCTTCAGCGGCAAGATGAAAATTCTACATTTGAGCTGGATGGTGTTTTTTACCACGTTTATCGTCTGGTTCAATCACGCGCCGCTGCTGCAGGCGATCGGCCAATCGTTATCGTTGACCACGCCGCAAATAAAAACGCTGTTGACGCTGAACGTCGCGATCGCAATTCCGGCGCGCGTGATCGTCGGCATGCTCACCGATCGCTACGGTCCGCGCATCATGTATTCGCTGTTGCTGGCGATCTGCGCGATTCCCTGTTTTATGTTCGCGTGCGCCGATACGTTTGCACAGGCGGCGCTAGCGCGTTTCCTGCTCGGCTTTATCGGCGCTGGTTTTGTGATCGGTATTCGCATCGTCTCGGAATGGTTTCCGGCGCATGAACTCGGCACTGCCGAAGGAATTTACGGTGGCTGGGGCAATTTCGGTTCGGCAGTGGCAGCGTTCAGTATGCCGGCATTGGCACTGTGGTTCGGCGGCGACGACGGTTGGCGTTACGCGATCGCGAGCAGCGGCGTGTTGTGTTTAATTTTTTCGGTGATTTGGTACACCAACGTCAGCAACACGCCGAAAGGTTCGACCTACTTCAAACCGAAAAGCAATGGCGCGATGGAAGTCACCAGCACCGGCGATTTTTATTTATTGTTGATTATGAAAGTGCCGATGTACGCAGCGCTGGCGCTGCTGGCGTGGAATCTATCGCCAGCGCGCATCAAATTACTCAGCGATACTGCGGTATCAGGCATCTGGATTGGATTGGTCGTATTGTACTTTTACGAAGTGTCGCAAGTGTGGCGCGTCAATAAAGAAATTTTCGTTAAACCAGTACCGCAACTGCACCGCTATAAATTTAAACAAGTCGTGGTGATGGATATTTTATATTTTGCGACGTTCGGCTCCGAATTGGCGGTGGTGTCGATGCTGCCATTATTTTTTGCCGAAACCTTTAAATTAACGCCGGTCATCGCCGGTATTCTCGCATCGGCACACGCGTTTATGAATTTAGCTTCGCGGCCTGGCGGCGGCGTGTTATCGGATAAATTTGGTCGCAAGCGCATCTTGTTGATGCTCACCGCCGGTCTCGCGGTCGGTTATCTGATCATGGGTATGGTGGACAGCAGTTGGAACGTATGGGTGGCAGTATTGGTTGCGATTTTATGCGCGCTGTTTGTACAGGCCGGCGAGGGTGCGGTATTCGCCGTAGTGCCGTTGATTAAGCGCCGACTCACCGGGCAAATCGCCGGTATGACCGGCGCGTACGGCAATGTCGGCGCGGTGCTGTACCTGACCGTGTTATCGTTTGTCGATTACCATACGTTCTTTTTTGTCATCGCAGGCACCGCCGTGCTCGGATTTGTCACGTTGCTGTTTATGGATGAACCGGCTGGCCATATGGCCGAAGTGCGCGAAGATGGCACCGTGGAATTGATTAGCGTTTCGCGCGCGGGCCACTGATAGTTATGAGCGCAACACTGCCGCTAAGTAGCGATAAAAAGCTGCACGTCGAATTCGGCGGTTACTCGACCGCTGGCATCAAATCGAGCAACGAGGATGCGTTCGCGGCGCAACAGCCGAGTGGCAGCGCGCGCATTTTGAAAGGCGTCACCGCGTGCATTGCCGATGGTGCCAGTTGCAGCGTACAGGCGCAGCTCGCCAGCGAAACTGCGGTGACATTATTCATCAGCGATTACTACAGCACGCCGGATACCTGGCCGGTAAAAGTCGCCGCATCGCGGGTGTTATCGGCGTTAAACAGTTGGCTCTATCACCACGGTAAGCAAAGCACACTGGCACACAATGGTTTGGTGACGACATTTAGCGGTGTCGTGATCAAATCAACCACCGCACATATTTTTCACAGCGGCGATAGTCGCATCTATCGTTATCGCGACGGCGTGCTTGAACAATTAACACGCGATCATAATTATTATCAACGCGATGGCAGCGCGGTGCTGACGCGCGCACTTGGCATTGATAGCCATCTCGAAGTCGATCATTTCAGCGAGCCGGTTGCAGTCGAAGACTGTTTAATGTTGACCACCGACGGTGTGCACGGCGTATTGAGTAGCGCGCAGCTGAGCGCGTTGCTGGCCGCACCGGAAAAAAATTTGGAAACGCGCGCGCGCAGCATAGTCGCTGCAGCACTCGAACATGGCAGCACCGATAACGCCAGCTGCTTGCTGATGAACATCGTCGATTTGCCGCTCGAAGATATCGACGAAGTGCATCGCCAGCTTACGCAGTTGACGATTCCACCGGCGTTGCAAATTGGTCAGCGCATCGATGGTTTTAAAGTCGAGCGCGTATTGCATAGCGGCACGCGCAGCCATATTTATTTGGTGAGAGGCGGCGGCGATAAAAAACTCTACGTATTAAAAGCACCGTCGGAAAATTTCGCCGAAGATCCGCAATACCTCGAAGGATTTATTCGCGAGCAGTGGGTCGCGAGCCGTATCGATCACGCGGGGGTGATGAAAATTATGCCGCGCCCGCCGCAGAGCCCGTTTCTGTACTTATTGTGCGAATACATCGAAGGCCAAACGCTGCGTCAGTGGATTTTTGATAATCCAAAACCGTCGCTGGCAATCGTGCGCGATATCGTACGCGAAATTATCGGCGCGCTGCGCGCGTTTCAACGGCTGCATATGACGCACCGCGATCTGAAGCCGGAAAATATTATGCTGACCGGCGAAGGGCGCGTAAAAATTATTGATTTCGGCACCGTGCATGTCGGCGGCCTCGACGAAGTGGCATCGCCGCTGAAAGAATCGGCGCCGGTCGGCTCGGCCGATTACATCGCGCCGGAATATTTATTGGGCTCTAGCGGTAGCTTTTCGTCCGATATTTTTTCGCTCGGTGTGATCGTTTACGAAATGCTGACCGGCAAACTGCCGTTTAATTTGTCGATGCAACAGCAGCACCATTTAAAAAATATTCACGACTATCGCTATGCCTCCGCGCGCGATGTACGCAGCGATCTGCCGTTGTGGGTCGATCTCGCGCTGCAAAAAGCCACGCAGCCGGATGTGCGTTTGCGCTATCAAGTGATGTCGGAATTTCTTCAAGATCTCTGTGTGCCGAATAACGACATGCTCACGAGGCGCCGCTCGGCCCCGCTATTGGAGCGCAATCCGCTGCGCTTCTGGCAGGGCGCTGCGTTGTTGTTATTCGTCGTTGCAGTCATCGAGTGCGCGCTGTTGGTCGGCCGCCACTAGCTACCACTTCGAGCGCTGCGCTGCCGTCGTGCTAGCGCTTTCTGCCGCGCGCCGCACATCATAATCGCATCGCCGCGATCGATAACTGGCACAATAGCCCCTCGTAAGTTGTAAGGAGGGGCACTCCCCGCTATGGGCACTAACGTACTACTGATTCTGGTCGCCATATTACTGGTGGCGTTAAACGGTTACTTTGTCGCCGCCGAATTTGCGCTGGTCAAGTTGCGGCAGACGCGCGTTAAGGCGATCGCAAAAAAGCACGGTTTGCGCGGTCGTGTGTTGCAGCGCGTGCACAGTCAAATGGATGCGTACTTATCGGCGTGCCAGTTGGGTATTACGTTGGCATCGCTCGGTCTTGGCTGGGTTGGCGAGCCGGCCTTCGCGCGCATCTTGGAGGGCGTGTTGACCACGATCGGCGTCGAATCGGCGTACTGGGTCAAAGGGCTGTCCTTTTCGTTCGCATTTTTTACGATCTCCTTTCTCCATATCGTGATCGGCGAATTGGTGCCGAAATCGCTGGCGATTCGCATGCCCGAAGCGGTCGCAATTTGGACAGCGGCGCCGCTGTACGGTTTTTATTGGCTGATGTATCCGGCGATTTGGTTGTTACAGCTCAGTGCGAATGCGGTGTTGCGCCGGGTCGGGCTGACCGACAGCGCCAATCACGATGCGCATTATTCGGTCGACGAGTTGAAGTTGATCGTGCGCGGCAGCCGCGCGAGCAATAAATTTACCGGCGCCGAATGGAATATCCTTGCGCACACGCTCGATTTCAGCGAATTGGAGGTTGCCGATTTAATGCGACCGTTTCTTGAAGTAGTGACGCTATCCGCGAAACAATCGCTGCAGAAAAATTTAGCGACCATCGATCAACACCGCTTCAGCCGCTATCCGTATATCGATAGCGAGGGCAATGTCGTCGGTATTTTGCATTTGAAGGATTTATTCCTTGCACAACAACGAGCTGCCCAACAAAGAGCCGCGCAGCAAAAACCAAGCGACTTCGATGATTGGCTTAGCTTGGTGCGGCCGATCCAGTACGTCGCGCCAGATTTACCGGCGCCGGAATTATTTCGCCGCTTTCGAGAGGGCGTGCCGCATTTCGCAATCGTTGGCTACAAAGGCGAGCCGCCGCAGGGTTTTATCACGCTCGACAACATGCTCGGCGCATTGGTCGGCGAGATTCGCGATGAATTTCGACAGGCGCAAAACGATTGGATTAAACTCGACGACGGCACGTTGCTCGGCAAAGGCAGTCTGCCGATTTTTACGTTGGAGCGCGCACTGGGATTGGAGATCGAATCGCGCGATGCCGAATCGGTCGGCGGCTTGATTTTATGGAAGCTCAACGAAATTCCCAAAGAGGGCGATAAAATCGACTTCGGCGAATTCGCAGTGTTAGTCAAAAAAATGAACGGACCGCGCATCGTACTGGTACGCGTCTATCCACAGGCGACCGCGCACCCCGCGGCTGCGCATTAGCAGCCGCGTCGATATCAGCTATTCGATAACGGCTATTTCGATAACAGCTATTTTGATAATAGTTATGACCAGCATCGACAACAGCTTTGATCAGCGTCGGAGGTAGTTCGGGTATGCAGCATTCTGCAAAAATTATGCACGCCAATAAGGTTGTCAACAGCGTCGCGTACCGCGACGGTAAACGCTTCGCCGAAGTGACGCTCGATGATATCAGCGAAGTTGTTAAAGAACCGAATACATTTGTATGGGTCGGTCTGCACGAACCCGATCGCACGCTGCTCAACAAAATGCAGGAAGAGTTCAGTCTGCACGAACTCGCCATCGAAGACGCGAGCAACGCGCATCAGCGTCCGAAGATTGAAACGTACGGCGAATCGCTGTTTATCGTCGTCAAAACCGCACAGATTGTCGATGAGCAGATCGAGTACGGCGAGACGCATTTTTTTATTGGCAGCAATTTTTTGGTATCGGTGCGACACGGTTGCGCGCAGGGCTATAGTGCAGTGCGCACGCGTTGCGAAGAGCTACCGCACATGCTGGCCAAGGGGCCTAGCTATGCGTTGTATGCGCTGCTCGATTCCATCGTCGATCACTATCAGCCGATCGTCGCGCAATTCGAGGCGGAGTTCGAGGCGCTGGAAGCGGATATTTTCAAGGGCGAATTCGATCAGGCGGCGATCGAGCGGCTCTACGATTTAAAAATGAAATTATTCGATCTGCGCAACGCGGCAGCACCGATCGAAGATATTTGTACGCAGCTGATGCGGCTACACCCGGAGCTGGTACCGAAAGATATTCGCGCGTATTTTCGCGATATTCACGATCACATCGTACGCATCTGCGCAACGCTCGACAGTCTGCGCGAAATGCTGACGACGGCGATGCAAGTCAACTTGGCATTGGTTACGGTAAAGCAAAACGAAGTCGTCAAAGGTCTGGCCGGCTGGGGCGCAATTCTCGCAGTGCCGACCGTGGTGTTCAGTCTATACGGCATGAACTTCAAAGCAATGCCGGAACTCGAATGGCATTTTGGTTACCCGGCTGCATTGAGCTTCACGGCGATCGCGTGTTTACTGCTGCATCGGAAGCTCAAACGCTCGGGGTGGTTGTAGCACCGCTGTAGAATGCGTCTGCAAAGCCACAATTAATTCAACACTTGCTCCACCGGATACACGCGCGGATTGACTAGCTTTATATATACGCTGTCTCCGGCCTGCACTGCCAGCGCTTGAAATTCGCGACGCGAAATTTCCACTTCAATGCTTTCTTTCTGTGCGTGATCGTGCAACTCCAATTCGAGCTTATATACCGAGCCGGCGTGATGGACGTGGCGAATGATGGCGGCCGGTAAATTTGGTTCGGCGGTAAGCGTTAGTTCCACATCGTGCGGGCGCACGTACGCGGCGACGTGATCGCGGTGTGCGGTATCGGCTGGTGCTGGTACGCGCCATAAATCCAAATCCAGCCAACCGTGTTCGACGCGTCCGTGAAAAATATTTACGTCGCCGAGAAAGCGCGATACAAACGGGCTTTTCGGATGCTCGTACACTTCTTCGGGCGTGCCGATTTGTTCGATCACGCCTTTGTTCATTACGACGATGCGGCTCGATACCTCCATCGCTTCTTCTTGATCGTGCGTGACGAAAATACTGGTGACGTGCAACTCGTCGTGCAAGCGGCGCAACCAGCGACGTAATTCCTTGCGCACATTCGCATCGAGCGCGCCGAACGGTTCGTCGAGCAATAATACTTTCGGTTCGACCGCGAGCGCGCGCGCCAGCGCGATGCGCTGCCGTTGGCCGCCCGATAGCTGATCGGGAAAGCGATCGGCGAGCCAATCGAGCTGCACTAATTTCAGCAAATCGAAAACTTTTTGTTTGATGATTTTTTCGCTCGGGCGCTCGGCGCGCTTCTTGACGCGCAATCCAAACGCGATATTGTCGAATACCGTCATATGGCGAAACAGCGCGTAATGCTGAAACACAAAGCCGATTTCACGTTCGCGTACGTGCGCGCTGGTGCGATCCTCGCCATTCAGCAACACGCGTCCCGCATCTGGCTGTTCGAGACCCGCGATAATACGCAGCAGCGAGGTCTTGCCGCAGCCCGATGGGCCGAGCAGTGCAACCAGTTCACCTTCGGGGATTTCGAGGCTGACATTGTTCAGCGCATTGAACTCACCGAATTTTTTTGAAATACTTTCTACCGAGATGCTCATACGACTGCCTCTTCAACCGATTTTTTAATCGCGTTAGCGCGATCCTGTTCTTGTTTCCATTCGAGCACGCTTTTTAAAATCAAGGTTGCCACAGCCAGCAGTGCCAACAGCGATGCCACCGCAAACGCGGCCGCGAAATTATATTCGTTGTACAGGATTTCTACGTGTAACGGCAGCGTATTGGTGAGGCCGCGAATGTGCCCAGAGACCACCGACACCGCGCCGAACTCGCCCATTGCGCGCGCGTTACAAAGTATTACGCCATACAACAATGCCCATTTGATATTTGGCAGTGTCACTTTGAAAAACATTTGCCAACCGCTGGCGCCGAGCGATAGCGCGGCTTCTTCTTCGTCGCGGCCTTGTTCCTGCATCAACGGAATCAATTCGCGCGCGACAAACGGAAAAGTGACGAACACCGTTGCTAGCACCAGCCCCGGCACCGCAAATAAAATATGAATGTCGTGCTCCGCCAGCCACGGTCCAAACCAGCCGTGCGAACCGAATACCAACACGTAGATTAAACCGGCGATCACCGGCGATACCGCGAACGGCAAATCGATCAACGTCAGCAATAAATTTTTTCCGCGGAAATCAAAGCGCGCGATGACCCACGCCGCCGCGACGCCGAACACGGTATTAAACGGCACTGCGATTGCAGCAACCAACAGCGTTAACTTGATCGCCGCTAACGTATTCGGCTCGACTAACGCATCGACGTACACCTGCCAGCCTTTGCGCAGCCCTTCGATCAATACCGTCAATAGCGGCAGCACTAGAAATAGCCCGATCACCAGCAGCGCAGCGCCGGTCAACAGCCAGCGCGCCCAATCGATTTGCTGCTGTGGGCGTAGTGCTGCAATGTTTGTTGTAGTAGTTGTCATTTATCACCAAATTTATTAATTGCTTTCATAGCGCACCGGCGCGCCGCCGCGTCCACGCTTGCAAGCTGTTGATCACCAGCAGCAGCACAAACGAAATAATTAACATTGCCATGCCGATTACCGTCGCGCCAACGTAATCGAACTGTTCGAGCTTGGTCATAATCAATAGCGGTACGACTTCGGAAACCAATGGTCGATTGCCGGCGATAAAAATTACCGAACCGTATTCGCCGAGTCCGCGCGCGAACGCTAGCGCAAAGCCCGTTATTAATGCCGGCAAAATGTTCGGAAAAATCACTTTAGAAAAAACCTGCCAACGGCTCGCGCCAAGACTTGAAGCCGCTTCCTCTTCGGAGGGGTCGAGATCCTCCAACACCGGTTGCACGGTGCGCACGACAAACGGTAGACCGATAAAAATCAGCGCGACGGTGATGCCACTCGGCGTAAACGCGATGTGAATGCCGAGCGGTTCCAGGAGCTGACCGAGCCAACCATTTTTAGCGTACAGCGCGGTGAGCACGATGCCCGCCACTGCCGTTGGCAATGCGAATGGTAAATCGACCAAGGCATCGAAAACTTTTTTACCCGGCAGCGGATAGCGCACCAATACCCACGCGATCAACAAGCCCAGCACCACATTGATCGATGCCGCCAGCAGCGAAGTCATCAAGCTGACTTTAAACGCTGCCAATACGCGCGGTCCGGTCAACAATGTCCACCACTGCGACGGGCCGAGGCCAAATGATTTCAACAGCAGCGCACTGAGCGGAATCAACACCACCAAGCACAAATAAAATACGGTAAAACCTAATGCCGGGCGGAAGCCCGGCATTAGCGAACGTTTTACCCACGGTGTGCGATTGGCCCACGATTTCTTCACGGACGTTTTCGCGGGCGTTTTCTGGAGTGTTTCCGGGGATGACATCGTTAACTCACTTAACGTAGATTTGATCGAAGATACCGCCATCGGCGAAATGTTCGGCAGTGGCTTTCGGCCACGAGCCAAATACTTCGTCGAATTTAAACAGCGGGAATTTCGGGAAGCGCGCCAGATCGGCCTTATCGGCTAATTCTGGTTTAGCGGGTCGATAAAAATTCTTCGCGGCGATTTTTTGTCCAGCATCGGAGTACAGATATTCGAGATACGCTTTGGCGACAACCTCGGTGCCGTGCTGCTTAGCGTTTTGCTCGACTACCGCTACTGGTGGCTCGGCCAAAATACTGACCGACGGGACAACAATTTCGAATTTATCGCTGCCGAATTCTTTCAGCGCCAGAAACGCTTCGTTTTCCCACGTGATCAATACATCGCCGAGTTCGCGTTGCACGAAGGTCGTGGTTGAGCCGCGTGCGCCCGAATCCAATACCGGTACGTGTTGGTACAAATCCCGAATAAAACTTTGCGCTTTTTTCTGCGCGGCCACGACTTTTGGATCGCTCGGATTTTTCAGCGCGCTAAAGTCACCCAATTCTTTTTTCAGTGCCCAGCCCCATGCGGCCAAATAATTCCAACGTGCACCGCCGGAGGTTTTTGGATTTGCCGTAATTACTTGCACATCGGCTTTGATTAAATCGTTCCAATCTTTGATGCCTTTCGGGTTGCCTTTGCGCACCAGAAAAACAATCGTCGAGGTGTATGGCGCGCTGTTCAGCGCGAGCTTCGATTGCCAATCGGCCGGAATTTTTTGCGTTAAATTGGCGATCCTGTTGATATCGTCGGCCAGTGCCAGCGTGATCACATCAGCGCCGAGGCCATCGATCACGGCGCGCGCTTGTTTACCCGAGCCACCGTGCGATTGATTCACTTTGACGACATCGCCGGTTTTGCCTTTCCAGTATTCGGCGAACACCGGGTTGTAGGCTTCGTACAGCTCGCGGGTCGGATCGTACGACACATTGAGCAGCGTCACGTCTTTTGCGGCTACCGCGCCGGCTCCGGATAATGCGCCCCACAGCGCTGCGGCGAGAACCAGCGGTTTGCCAATCGGTCTGGTCATTTTTAAAACTCCTAATCGGTTTATATCAGCGAAATAATTGCGCAGACGCTGAGCTAGCGATGCACTGTATCGATCGCGAACCAAACCCCAAAATACCGTTTTGCCATTAGCTTATGCGGCATAAGCTAAGAGGTTGGCGCTATAGCGCTTAGTGATCAGGTTTAGCAGTGGGTTTGTCTAGCTGCGTTGAGTGGTTATTGAAAATTCTTACAACACCTTTGCGAAGCTATGGCATGCTGGTGTTTTGGTGCGCATCAAATTCAATAATTATTTTTCTAGCGGATCGTTAATATGGCTACACAGCAAGTGATGGTGGCGCCGGCAGAGGTGTCGCGCGCGGAGGCATTGCGCTTTTGGTTGAAGCTCGGTTTTATCAGTTTCGGTGGCCCGGCCGGGCAGATTGCAATCATGCATCAGGAGTTGGTCGAGCGGCGGCGTTGGATTTCCGAGCAGCGCTATTTACACGCGCTGAATTACTGCATGTTATTGCCGGGGCCGGAGGCGCAGCAGCTCGCCACCTATATTGGCTGGTTGATGCATCGCACCTGGGGCGGAATTATCGCCGGTGGTTTGTTCGTGTTGCCGTCGCTATTTATTCTGATCGCGCTCGCCGGCATTTATATGGCGTACGGCACGACCCCGCTAGTGGTGGGTATTTTTTACGGCATCAAACCGGCGGTCACCGCGTTGGTGTTGCACGCGGTGCATCGCATCGGTTCACGCGCGCTAAAAAATTCGGTGTTGTGGTTTATCGCCGCTTTAGCTTTTATCGCGATCTTTGCATTGCAGATTCGATTTCCGGCAATTGTGTTGGGCGCGGCATTGATCGGTTGGTGCGGTGGCCATTACGCGCCGGAAAAATTTCGCAGCGGCGGCGGGCACGGCAGCGCGCACGTCGGTTACGGTCCCGCGTTGATCGACGATGCAACGCCAACACCATCGCATGCAATTTATAACGCAGCGCATTTGGCGCGCATTGCTTGCATCGGTCTTGCACTGTGGCTATTGCCGATGGCCGCGTTGACATTTGCGTTTGGCTGGCACGGCGCGCTCACGCAAATGGGTTGGTTTTTCACCAAGGCGGCGCTGTTAACATTCGGCGGTGCGTACGCGGTATTGCCGTACGTGTATCAAGGCGCGGTCGATCACTACGGTTGGCTCAGCGCTACGCAAATGATGGATGGTTTAGCGCTTGGCGAAACGACACCGGGGCCGCTAATTATGGTGGTGACGTTTGTCGGTTTTGTCGGCGGCTGGCTCAAGGAATTGTTCGGGCCAGAACATTTATTTCTCGCCGGTGCCTGCGCGGCAATCGTCGTCACGTATTTCACATTCCTACCGTCGTTTCTATTTATTTTAGCGGGCGGGCCGCTGGTCGA